>NZ_DATMNA010000127.1:0-17503 GCF_035569475.1 Phenylobacterium sp. | reverse complement strand
CAGTCGCCGGGCGAAGACCTGGGCCAGCATCAGCGGCGCGCGCAGGTTGGTCTCCATGTGCGCGTCCCAGGAGGCGCGGTTCATGTCGGCGAAGGCGTCTTCCTCGAAGACGCTGGCGGAGTTGACCAGCAGGGTGACCGGCCCGAGCTCGGTCTCGGCCTCGCCCACGAGGGCCACGGTGGTGGATTCCTTGCGCAGGTCGCAGGTGAGGATGGCGGCCTTGCGGCCCCTGGCGCGGACCTCCGCGGCGGCGGCCTCGGCCTCGTCGTCCACCGCGCGGACGTGGATGGCCACGTCGTAGCCGGCGTCGGCGGCGGCGCCGACCAGGGCGCGGCCGATCCGCCGCGCGCCGCCGGTGACAAGGGCCGCTCCGCGCTCAGCCATGGGAGGTCAGAAAGCTCAGTCGAACCGGCCGAATTCGACGCGGTTGAGGATCGCGATCACGGCGATGAAAGCGATGATGACGTAGATGCCTTCCATGGGGCGCTCCAAACTGGGGTGTCCGGGCTTTATCGGCGCGCCGCCGCCGCCGCAAGCGCTTGTCCCGCGCCGGGGCGCCGCCGATCCGCCGGAGGCCTCGCCTTTTTAGGGAATCTGTCTTCCCCACTTACCGCCGATCACTAAGATAAGGGGTGAAGCCGGACAGGCGCGGGCCTATCTAGCGATCCGCCAAACATAGCGATCCCGGAGGACGTCAATGCGCGAGTACCTCAAGTTCTACATCGATGGCGAATGGGTCGATCCCGTCGAAACGAAGACGCTGGACGTCGAGAACCCGGCCACCGAACAGATCGTCGGCAAGATCGCCCTCGGCTCGGCGGCCGACGTGGACAAGGCCGTGAAGGCCGCGCGCAAGGCCTTCCCGTCGTGGTCGCAGACCAGCCGCGAGGAACGCCTGGAAGTTCTGGGCCGGATCCTGGCCGAGTACCAGAAGCGCTTCGGCGACCTGGCCACCGCGGTGACTGAGGAGATGGGCGCGCCCGCCTCGCTGGCGCAGCGCGCGCAGGTCCCGGCGGGCATGGGGCACCTGGCCACCGCCGCCGGCATCCTGAAGGATTTCAAATTCGAGGAAGACCGCGGCGCCACGATGATCGTCAAGGAGCCGATCGGCGTCTGCAGCTTCATCACCCCCTGGAACTGGCCGCTGAACCAGATCGCCTGCAAGGTGGCCCCGGCCATCGCCACGGGCTGCACCATGGTGCTGAAGCCCTCGGAAGTGGCCCCGTTCTCGGGCCAGATCTTCGCCGAGATCATGCATGCGGCGGGCGTGCCCAAGGGCGTGTTCAACCTGGTGCACGGCGACGGTCCGACCGTGGGCGCGGCGCTCTCCAGCCATCCGGACGTGGACATGGTGTCCTTCACCGGCTCGACGCGGGCCGGCATCGAGGTCGCCAAGGCCGCGGCCCCGACCGTCAAGCGCGTCCACCAGGAACTGGGCGGCAAGAGCCCGAACATCGTGCTCGACGACGACCTGCTGCCCAAGTCGGTGGCCCGCGGCGTCGGCCACATGATGACCAACACCGGCCAGTCCTGTAACGCGCCGACCCGCATGCTCGTGCCGTCCAAGCGCATGGGCGAGGCGATCGCCGCGGCCAAGGAAGCCGCCGAGCAGGTCACCGTCGGCGACCCCAACGGCAACGCCACCATGGGGCCGGTGGTCTCCAAGGTTCAGTGGGACAAGATCCAGGGCCTGATCAAGAAGGGCATCGAGGAAGGCGCCACCCTGGTCACCGGCGGCCCCGACCGTCCGGAAGGCCTGGAGAAGGGCTGGTTCGTGAAGCCGACGGTGTTCGCCAACGTCACCAACGACATGACCATCGCCAAGGAAGAGATCTTCGGGCCCGTCCTGTCGATCCTCGGCTACGAGAGCGTCGACCAGGCCATCGAGATCGGCAACGACACCGAGTACGGCCTGGCCGGCTATGTGAACGGCGCCGATATCGAGAAGGCCCGTTCGGTCGCCCGCAAGCTGCGCGCCGGCCAGGTGTCGATCAACGGCGCCTCGGACATGACCGCGCCCTTCGGCGGTTTCAAGATGAGCGGCAACGGGCGCGAGTGGGGCGACTTCGCCTTCCACGAGTTCCTCGAGACCAAGGCCATCCTCGGCTACACGCCGAAGCAGGCCGCGGAGTAACACTGGCGCCCATCCCTCCTCTTTAGGGGAGGGACAGGCCGCGCCAGCGGCCAGGGTGGGGAAGTCGCGCTCAAGCTCGCAAGACCGAGCTTGGCCCGCACACCCCCCACCCGTCCGAGGCTTCGCCTCGTCCGCCCTCCCCTGAAGAGGAGGGATAGGAGGTCTTGATGTCCGTCCTCGACGCCGACTTCGCCGCCATGCTCGACGCGCAGGCGGAGGCCCTGAAGGCCCAGCCTATGCCGCCGCTGGACGCCCTGCCGCCGGAGATGGTGCGGGCGGGCTACCGCCTGCAGCGCCAGGCGCAGGACCAGAACGCGCCCAGGGACGTGGAGACCCGCGACCTGACGGTGGCGCAGACCATCCCGGCGCGGCTCTACCGGCCGGCGGGGCTCGGCGATCCGTCGGGCCTGCTGGTCTATTTCCACGGCGGCGGCTTCGTGATCGGCGACCTGGAGACCCATGACGGTCATTGCCGAAGGCTGGCCAAGGGCGGCGCCTGTCGGGTGCTGGCGGTGGACTATCGGCTGGCGCCCGAGCATCCGTTCCCGGCCGGCCACGACGACGCCCTGGCGGCGACCAAGTGGGCCTTCGACAACGCCTCGGACCTGGGCGTCGACCCGCGCCGCATCGCCGTGGGCGGCGACAGCGCCGGCGGCAACCTGGCGGCCTCGGTGGCGCTGGACCTGAAGGACGACCCGGAGCGGCAGATCGCCTTCCAGCTCCTGCTCTATCCGGGCATCTGGCCGGAGGCGGAGACGGCGTCCCGCAAGGCGCTCGATGGGCCGGTGCTGACGCGGGCCTCGCTGGACTGGTTCGAGAAGCTGCTGGCCGCCGTCGGCCATCCCCACGCCCACCGCGCCATGCTGGGGCGCCGCGACCTGAAGGGCGCCGCGCCCGCCCTGGTGGTCACCGCCGGCTTCGACCCGCTGAAGGACGAGGGCCGCGACTTTGCCGAGCGGCTGAAGGCTTCGGGCGTGGCGGCGACCCACGTGGAACACCCCACGCTGGTGCACGACTTCTACATCATGCACGACGTCTCGCCGGCCGTGGCGACAGCGGCGGCGGAGACCGCGGCGGCGCTGAAGGCGGCGCTCAGCTAGCCACCGCTGTCATCCCGGTTTTCGCGGCACGCGAAAGACCGGGACCCATAGACGCCAGCGTCGCCGATTGCGCTGTGTTCCGGCGCTGCTGCGCCCTGTTCCGCTGAACCCTGTGTCTATGGGTCCCGGACAAGCGCTTCGCGCTTTCCGGGATGACACTTGAGGGCTCAGTCCTCCTGCCCCGCGCGCCGCTGCTGGGCCCAGGCGAGGACCGCCATGCCGGCCACGGTCGAGAGGAGGGAGCCCGCGACCACGCCGATCCGCACCTGGGCCTCGGCGGCGATGTCGGTTGACGGGAAGGCGAGCTGGCCGATGAACAGGCTCATGGTGAAGCCGATGCCGCAGAGCAGGGACAGGCCGTAGAGTTCGATCCATTTGGCCCCGGTGGGCCGGCGCGCGAGCTTCAGCCCGATCACCAGGGCTGCGGCCCCGAAGACGCCGAGCTGCTTGCCGAGGAAGAGGCCCGCGGCGACGCCCACCGCGATCGGCCCGAAGAGGTCGGAGAGGCCCAGGCCGCGGAAGGTGAAGCCCGCCGCGCAGAAGGCGAAGAGCGGCAGGATCAGGAAGGCCACATAGGGGTGCAGCCCCTCCATGAAGTCCTCCAGCACCCCGGGCCGGCCGGGCTTGCGCGGCTCCAGCGGAATGGTGGCGGCGGCCGCCACCCCGGCCAGGGAGGTGGAGATCCCCGATTTCAGGGTGAAGCCCCAGACCACCACGAAACCCACCGCGTAGATCAGGTAGGGCGCGCGCCGCCAGCGGCCGAGCAGGCCCATGCCGGTCAGCGCCACCAGCGCGCCCGCCAACTCCAGGACGCGGAAGTGCTCGGTGAACAACAGGCCGATCAGGCCCACAGCGCCCAGGTCGTCGACGATGGCGAGCGTCAGCAGGAAGACCCGCAGGTTGGGCGGCAGCTTCGGCCCCGCGACCGCAAGCGCGGCGATGGCGAAGGCGATGTCGGTGGCCACCGGCACGGGCCACCCCTTGGGCGCCGCGCCTTCGAGGAACGGCGGCTGGCCCATGTTGATGGCGAGGTAGATCAGCGCCGGGCCCAGCATGCCGCCGAGCGCGGCCAGCACCGGCAGGGCGAGCCGACGCGGATTGGCCAGCTCACCGCGGACGATCTCGTATTTGATCTCCAGCCCCACCACGAAGAAGAAGACCGCCATCAGGCCTTCCTTCACCCAGTCGATGACCGGCAGGGTCTCGGTGAAGGCGCCGAGCTGGACGGTGAAGGGCTCGCCGATGAAGCCGAAATAGACGTGCGCCCAGGGCGAGTTGGCGAGCGCGATGGCGCCCAGCGCCGCGATCGCCAGGACCAGGCCCGAGGCGCTTTCGGTCTTCAGGAAATCGAGCGTGATCCGCTTGGCCATGGCTTCGGTTAGCATGGCCGCGCGCCCGCGGCTAAGGTATCCGGACGCGGCGCGCCCAGGCGGCGACGGAGGGACTTCCATGCGACTGACCAAGCCCCGGTTCGCGCCGCTCAGCGACGCCGAGCTGACCCCCGAGCAGGAAGAGGCGCTGAAGGATTTCCGGCCCGGGCCGGTGCTCAACATCTTCCGCACGCTGGCCCGCGCGCCCAAGGCGTTGAGCCGGTTCAACGCCTGGGGCGGCTATGTCCTGTCGCGTCGCAACGACCTGCCGCCGCGCGAACGGGAGATCGTGATCCTGCGGACCGGCTTCCTCTGCAGGTCCGGCTACGAGTGGACCCAGCACCACCGGATCGGCCTGCGCGAAGGCCTCACGGCGGACGAGATCGAGCGGATCAAGCAGGGCGCAGGCGCGGGCTGGAGCGCCGCCGACGCGGCCCTGCTCAAGGCCACGGACGAACTGCACGCCGACCAGTTCATCGGCGACGCCACCTGGGCCGAACTCGGCGCGCACTTCACCGACAAACAGCGGATGGACGTGGTCTTCACCGCCGGCCAGTACACCCAGGTCTCGATGATGCTGAACACCTTCGGGGTGCAGCTCGACGAAGGCCAGACCCTCGATCCCGACCTGAAGGGGTTCTGACGATGACCGGCCGTCTCGAGGGCAAGATCGCGGTGGTCGTGGGCGCCGGCCAGACGCCGGGCGAGACCGTGGGCAACGGCCGGGCCATGGCGATCCTGTTCGCCCGCGAAGGCGCCAGCGTGCTCTGCGTCGACCGGGTGGTCGAGCGGGCGGAGGAGACCGTCGCCCTGATCGCCGAGGAGGGGAACGTCGCCTCGTCGCTGGCCGCCGACGTGGTCAAGGCCGCCGACTGCGCCCGGATCGTGGACGAGGCCAAGGCCCGCTACGGCCGCCTCGACATCCTGGTCAACAATGTCGGCATCGGCGGCGGCGACGCGCCGGCCCACCGGCTGGAGGAGGCGGCCTTCGACCGGATCATCGCGGTGAACCTGAAGGGCATGTGGCTGACCATCAAGGCGGCGCTACCGACCCTGCGCGACCAGGGCGGGGGCGCGATCGTCAACATCTCCTCGCTGGCGGCGCGGGCCGGCGGCATCCAGCTCGCCTACGAGGTCTCCAAGGCGGGCGTGAACCGCCTGACCACCAGCGTGGCCCAGTCGAACGCCCGCTACGGGGTGCGCTGCAACGCCATCATGATGGGCTACATGGACACCCCCATGGCGGTGAGCGGCATCGCCGCGGCGACCGGCAAGCCCACCTCGGAAGTCCGCGCCGAGCGCGACGCGCGGGTGCCCCTGGGCGGCAAGATGGGCGCGGGCTGGGACACCGCCTACGCGGCCCTGTTCCTGGCGTCGGACGAAGCCAAGTTCATCTCCGGCGCCATCCTGCCGGTGGACGGCGGCATGGGCATCCGGATCGGCTGATCGAGGGGTGGCTTGTCGCGCGTGGCCAAAGCGTCCATCTGCGACGGATGCCGGTCTCGCCCGCCTATCGCCCCGACCCGCGCTACCCGGAGCTGGGGCCTGAGTTCGCCGATCCGGTGCGGGCGGAGGCGTTTCCGGAGACGATCCTGCGGTTCCGAAACGACCGGGCGGCGGCCATGGTGGGGCTGGATGCGCTGACCGACGAGGAGTGGATCGCCCACTTCGGCCGCTTCGAGGCCTTGCCTGGGAACATCGATCCGCCGCTGGCGCAGCGCTACCACGGCCACCAGTTCCGGGTTTACAACCCCGAGCTCGGCGACGGGCGCGGGTTCACCTTCGCCCAGATGCGGGAGGCCGGAACCGACCGGCTGCTGGACCTGGGGACCAAGGGCTCCGGGCGGACGCCCTGGTCGCGGTCGGGCGACGGGCGGCTGACGCTGAAGGGCGGCGTGCGCGAAGTGCTGGCCACCGCCATGCTGGAGGCGCTGGGGGTTCCCACCTCGCGCTCGTTCTCGCTGATCGAGACCGGCGAGGGGCTGGAGCGCGGCGACGAGCCCAGCCCGACGCGCTCGGCGGTGCTGGTGCGTCTGTCCTGGAGCCACGTCCGCTTCGGCAGCTTCCAACGCCACGCCTTCTTCGAGCGGCCGGACCGGATCACCGCCCTGGTCGACCATGTGGTCGAAAACTACTATCCGGAGCTGGAGGGGGCGAACGACCGGCCACTCGCCATGCTGCACGCGATCGTCGCCCACGCCGCGCGGCTGACCGCGCGCTGGATGGCGGCGGGCTTCGTGCACGGCGTGCTCAACACCGACAACATGAACGTCACCGGCGAGAGCTTCGACTACGGGCCCTACCGGTTCCTGCCGCACAACGATCCGAACTTCACCGCCGCCTATTTCGACCACGCCGGGCTCTACAGCTTCGGCCGCCAGCCGGAAGCGGTGTTCTGGAACCTGCAGCAACTCGCCGGCGCGCTGAGTCTGGTCACCGACAGCGCGGGCCTGGTGGCGGCGCTGAACGGCTTCGGGTCCGCCTATCGCGACGAGCTGACCGCCGCCATGCTGGCCCGCCTCGGCGTCCGGCGGCGCGGCGCGGACGAGGATGCGGCCCTGGTCCAGGCGGCGTTCGGCGCCTTCGCCGAGGGCGGCGAGCGGCTGCGCTGGGAGCCGTTCTTCTTCGACTGGTTCTGCGGCGACGAGGTTCGGGCGCTGTCCGGTCCCCGGGCGGACCTCTACGGCCGGGACGGATTTGTCGCCTTCCGCGGTCTCCTGGCGGACTTCGCGCCGGAGCGTCCGGAGCGCCTCGCCGACCCCTATTTCGCGCGTCCCGAGCCGGAGGAGCTGCTCTACGACCAGATCGAGACCCTGTGGGCGCCGATCGCCGAGGGCGACGACTGGTCCGCCTTCCACGCCAAGCTCGCGAGGATCGAGACGGCGCGTCTGGCATGGGGATTGCCCGGCCAGGGAACCTGAGGCTCGAGTGCGCCGTTTCGGGCGCACGGGACGTCAGGGAGAGCGAGGCTTGGAGGCGATGAAGGACGTTATGTGGTGGATCGCCGGCGCGTCGTCCGTCGTGGTGGCGGTCTACATTCTGGGCGTGATGGGCGCCGTCTCGAGTTAGGCGGAGGGCGCCGGCCTCGGTCGCGCCGCCCACTGCGCCAGGACGACGCCGCCCAGCGCGACGGCCGCGCCCGCCGTCTGTAGCGGCCCCAGCGCCTCGCCGAACAGCAGGAAGCCCGCGTAGGTCGCCACCACGGGCTGCACCAGCACCACCACCGACGCCAGCGAGGTCGGCAGCCGGCCCATGGCCCAGGCGATGGAGCCCTGGCCGGCGGTGTGGACCAGGCCCAGGCCCAGGCAGGCGGCGAGGCCCGCCAGCGTGGTGGGCAGGATCTGCTCGCGCAGCAGCAGGGCCGCGACCAGGAGCAGCGGCGCGCCGGCCACCCCGGACCAGAACATCAGCCGGCTGGCGGCCTGGGTCTTGCGGCCCTCGCTGATGGTCAGGAAGTACAGCGCGTACCAGAACGCCGTGGTCAGGGAGAAGAAGTTGCCAAGCGGGGCGTTGAGCACGGGCGTCCCGCCGCCCCGGCCGGCCCCCATCATCCAGGCGCCGCCCACCGCGACCGCCATGGCCAGCAGGAACAGGGCGCGTGGCCGCTGCTTGAGGAACACCCAGGCGAAGGCCGTCACCACCACCGGCGTCAGGTTGGACAGCACCGTCGAGGCGCCCACCGAGGTGTATTTGATCCCGTAGTGCCAGAAGCCCAGGTCCAGGGCGAAGGTGAGCCCGGCCAGGAGCGCGATCGGCGTCGGCCTGCCCAGCGGCCCGGACATCCGCCGGGTCATGATCGCCAGCAGCGGAAGCGCGCAGGTCAGCCGCCAGAAGCCCGCCGCCGCCGGCCCCGTCCCGGTCAGGCGCACCAGGACGCCGGAAAAGCCGATCACGCAGGCGCCGAACACCAGCATGGCCACCGCCTGCCAGCGCGGCGCCTCCGTGGGCTGCATCACCGCCTCGCTCAAAACCCCAACTCCCCCCGCAGCGCGTCCGGCGTCATACCCGAAGCGCGCAGTTCGCGCAGCGTCTGCGCGCCGTCGCGCTTGGCGAAGCGCTTGCCGTCGGGGCCGGTCAGCAGCCGGTGGTGGCGGTAGGCCGGCGTGGGCAGGGCCAGCAGCGCCTGCAGCAGGCGCTGCACATGGGCCGCCTCGAAGAGGTCGTGGCCGCGGATCACGTGGGTGATCCCCTGGAGGGCGTCGTCGGCCACCACGGCCAGGTGGTAGGCGACGCCCACGTCCTTGCGGGCCAGGACCACGTCGCCGCCGAGCTCCGGCCGGGCCGGGATCTCACCGCGCTCGCCCTGCGGGCCTTCGCCCTCTTCGACGAAGGCCAGGCCGCCGAAGCCGCCCAGGGCCCGCGCCGCGGCGTCCAGCGAGAGGCGCCAGGCATAGGGCTCGCCGGCCGCCACGCGCCGGGCTTCCTCGTCGGGCGGCAAGGGCGCGCCGCGGAAGGCCTCCATGGCCCCGTGCGGGGCGCTCTCGATGGCCTCGGCCACCTCGCGCCGGGTGCGGAAGCAGCGGTAGGTCAGGCCCCGTTCGGAGAGGTCGCGCAAGGCCGCGCCGTAGTCGGCCATGTGGTCGGACTGGCGGCGGACCGGGGTCTCCCAGGCAAGCCCCAGCCAGGCCAGGTCCTCGGGGATCGCCGCCTCATAGTCCGGGCGGCGGCGGGTGGCGTCGATGTCCTCGATCCGCAGGATGAAGCGGCCGGCGGCGGCGCGGGCGGCCTCGAAGGCGGTGAGGGCGGAAAAGGCGTGGCCCCGGTGCAGAAAGCCGGTGGGCGAGGGGGCGAAGCGGGTGACGAAGGCGGACATGACGCCCGCCGGGGTCTAGTCCGCGCTGCGCCTCGGGACCAGACCCATGTGCTGGAAGATCGCGCGCAGGAACGGCACTTCCCCGCCGCAGGCGTCCTTCAGGTGCTGGAATTGCTTGAAGCCGGCCATCTCGGCCAGGCCATGGGCCGAGCACCAGGCGGCGGTGGTGGCCAGTTCGATGTCGACGGTGTCCTCGGGGTCGGCGCCGGCCTCGACCAGGGTGTCGCGCACCTTGCAGTAGGCGCCGTCCTTGTCGTCCTGCATCTGGTCGGGCAGGTCCTCGCGGTCGCGGGCGGTGTCGTACATCACCCGGTAGAGCGCCGGGTTCTCGCGGGCGAAGCAGACATAGGCCACGCCCAGGCCGTTGATCGCATCCTGGGGCGAGGGCGCCTCGGCCTTGGCCTTGGCGAGGGCGGCGTCCAGCAGTTCCCAGCCCTCGTGGGCCACGGCTTCCAGAAGTTCGCCCTTGTCCTTGAAGTGATGGTAGGGCGCCGCCGGACTGACCCCGGCCTCACGGGCGACCGCGCGGAGCGACAGCGCGCTCGGCCCTTCGGCCTCCAGCAGCCGGCTGGCGGCGTCGATGAGGGCGCGGCGCAGGTCGCCGTGGTGATAGGGCCGGGCCTCGGCAGCTAGGGATTCTCTCATCGCCTCCCACCTTATGTCTCAATCTATGCGCCGTAAAGATATCTGGACGCCGCTTAGATGTGCTATCTTGACGCTGCTCAGATATTAAGCGCCGGCGCCCGCTTCGGGTTCCAACTCAAAGGCCTGAGCGCCTCCGTGTCCAGCCTTCGCGCCCCTGGGGCGAGTCCACGGCGGGCGCCTGCGAGGGGCCTTTCTCGCCGGCCCCTCCCGGATCGCCCCTTGTTCCATGCATTTATGCATAGCTGCACTGCACAAAAAGACATCTAGGCAATGTTCAGATAAGTGCTATCTAAGCATCGTCCACATCGGACACGGGCCACCGGGCGACCGGGGCCAACCCAAGAAAGGACTACCTCATGTCGATCCGTCTCAACCGCGTCCTGGACGCCGTGATTTCCTTCGCGATCGTGGCCATGGGCCTGACCATCGCCGGCGCCACCTTCGCCGCCGTCGCCTAGCTCCAGATGCGACGCCGATAAGCCTCGCCCCCTCCGACAATGAGCCAGGGCGAGGCTACGGCTCTTTCTCCGTCATGGAGATGTCTCCGAATCTTTCCTATAAGAGTCCCGATAGCGGGACAGCCTGGGCTTCCTGACCTGGCCCGTCGCCGCTGCAAGCCGCGCGAACAGGGGTCTTCGTCTTCAGTTCACCCGCGTACCATCTAGGCGCTCCGCGCCACCCGCGCTCCGGCCGCCTCTGCTTGGCTCATCTGGCGGAGGTCGCCCATGCAGGTGCTTAGCCGCCCGCCGTCCGGCTGGCCCGCCCTCGTGCTCAACGCCGACTTCCGGCCGCTCAGCTACTATCCGCTCTCGCTCTGGCCCTGGCAGGACGTCATCAAGGCGGTCTTCCTCGACCGCGTCGACGTGGTCTCCACCTACGACCAGATGGTGCACTCGCCGTCGTTCGAGATGAAGCTGCCCAGCGTCGTGTCGCTGAAGCAGTACGTGACCCAGGACCGGCCGCCGGCCTTCACCCGGTTCAACCTGTTCCTGCGCGACGCCTTCACCTGCCAGTACTGCCGGGCCGGCGAGGACCTGACCTTCGACCACGTGATCCCCCGCTCGCGGGGCGGGCGCACGACCTGGGAAAACATCGTCACCGCCTGCGCGCGGTGCAACCTCACCAAGGGCGGGCGCACCCCGCGCGAGGCGCACATGCATCCCCTGCACACGCCGCACCGCCCCTCGGCCTTCGAGCTGCAGCAGCACGGCCGCAGGTTCCCGCCGCACCACCTGCACGAAAGCTGGCTCGACTACCTCTACTGGGACATCGAACTGGAGGCTTAGGTCCGTCAGGCCGTCTGGCGGGCGCGGGCGGCGCGGCGGCGCGGCGACGGGCGCCGCGGCGGATCCAGAAGGTCCCGCAAGGCCGCGGCCAGGACCGGGGCCTCGTAGGGCTTGTCCAGGATGGTGTGCTCCGTGCCGCCCAGCAGGCCCTTGTCGCCGACGAAGCCCGAGGTCAGCAGGATCTTGAGCTCCGGCCGCTCGGCCCGGGCGGCCTGGGCCAGCGCAATGCCGCTGGTTCCGCCGGGCATGACCACGTCCGAGAACAGCAGGTCGATCTTGGGGTCGCCGCGAAGCACGTCCATCGCCTCGGCCGCGGTCGTCGCGCTGACCACCTGATAGCCCAGGCCTTCGAGCAGGTCGGAGGTGAGCTTCAGCACGGCGGGATCGTCTTCGGCGACCAGGATCCGCTCCCGGCCCCCGACCATATCTTCGTAGGCCGCTTTGGGCGCCAGCGCCTCGACCGGCTCGGAGGAGGTGGGCAGGAGGAGTTCGAAGCGCGAGCCCGAGCCGACGACGCTCGAAATGCGGACATGGCCCTCCGACTGGCGCACGAAGCCATAGACCTGCGAGAGCCCGAGGCCCGAGCCGCGCCCGATCTCCTTGGTGGTGAAGAACGGCTCGAACACCCGCTCGCAGAGTTCCGGGCTCATCCCGACCCCGGTGTCCTCGACGGCCAGGCAGATCGAGCCGGCGGGCACGCCGCTGGGGTCGGGTTCGGCCGTCAGGGTCGTGGAGATCGTCAGGGTCCCGCCGTCGGGCATGGCGTCGCGCGCGTTGACCGCCAGGTTGAGCAGGGCGGCCTCCATCTGGGGCACGTCGATGTGGGCATGCAGGGCGACGTCGCCGAGGTCGAGCTGCACCGTCACCGCCTCGCCCACCGCCTGCCGGAGGAGGGGCGCGAACTCCTCGATCAGGCGGCGCACGTCGACCGTGACCGGGCAGAGGTTCTGCTTGCGCGAAAAGGCCAGCAGTTGGCGGGTCAGGTCGCGGCCGCGCTCGGCCGCCTGGCGGATCGCGTCGATCCTCTGGGCCCGCTTGACGTCCTCCTCGGGGCGCCGCGCCATGATGTCGATGTTGCCGAGCACCACGGTCAGCAGGTTGTTGAAGTCGTGCGCCACGCCGCCGGTCAACTGGCCGACCGCTTCCATCTTGTGCGCCTGGGCCAGCCGCTCCTCCAGCGAGTGCCGCTCGGTGGAATCCATGATCACCCCGAAGATCTGCCGCTCGCCCTCGCTGTCGCCCGGCGCGAGGACGCCCTGGTCGGTCAGCCAGCGGTAGCTCCCGTCCGCGCAGAGCCAGCGGAACTCGCAGGCGTAGACGCCGGTGCGGGTGGCCGCAGAGACCGTCTCCACCACACGGGCGAGGTCGTCCGGGTGGATGCGCGAGGAGCCGAAGCCGGGATCGTTCACGAAGCGCTCCGGCGCAAAGCCGGTGATCGCCTCGACGCCGTCGCTGACGAAGATGGGGGCGAAGGGCGGCTCGGCCGTGCGCGCATGGAAGACGATCGGCAGGGACTGCAGGATCGCCTGCTGGTGGGCCTCCGAGCGGCGCAGCGCCCGCTCGGCGTGGAGCTTGGAGGCGTGGATGCGGGCGTTTTCCTCCAGCAGCCACTGGCGGTGGGCGGCCAGCCGCTTGGCCTCCTCGGTGCGCAGATGGATGTCGACCAGCACCGAGACCTTCGAGCGCAGGATGAAGGGGTCCACCGGCTTGAACACCATGTCCACCGCGCCGGCGGAGTAGGCTTTGAAGATGTGGGCCTCGTCGCGGAAGATGGCGGTGAGGAAGACGATCGGTGTCCGGCTGGTGCGCTTGCGGCTGCGGATCAGGGCCGCGGTCTCGTAGCCGTCCATGCCGGGCATGTGCAGGTCCAGCAGGATCACCGCGAAGTCGTCGTGCAGCAGGCGCCGCAGCGCCTCGTCGCCCGAGGGGGCCACGACCAGCTCGTGCCCCAGGCCCTCGAGCGCCTGCACCGCGGCAAAGGCGTTGCGCTCGTCATCGTCGACGATCAGCACCTTGGCGCGCAGCGGCAGGGTCAGGTCCGGGGGTTCCGGATGGACCCCCCGCTCTTGATGCAAGTGGTCCGGGGTTCCGGCCATCGTCAAACCACCTGCGGGATCCGGGAGGTGACCGGTTCGGTCGCCAGGCGCCTGGCGTCCGATTTCTGAACCGAGACCCGCAGGACCGACACCAGGTGGTCGATGTCGACGGGCTTGGAGACATAGTCCGATGCGCCGGCCTGGATGCACTTCTGGCGGTCGCCTTTCATCGCCTTGGCGGTGACCGCGACCACCGGCAGTTCGGCGAACTGCGGCCGCGAGCGGATCTCGCGGATGGTCTCGTAGCCGTCCATGTCCGGCATCATGATGTCCACCAGCACGACGTCGACGTCGGGCGTCGCGTCCAGCAGCTCCATCCCGCCGCGGCCGCTTTCGGCGTAGACGAACTCCACCGCGTAGTCCTCCAGGGCGCTGGCCAGGGAGAAGATGTTGCGGATATCGTCGTCGATCACCAGCACCTTGCGGCCCGCCAGGATCGGATCCACGGCGCGGCTCTGGGCGAGCTTGACCTTGGTGGGTTCCGACAGGGCGTCGAACGGCTGGTGCAGGAGCTGGCTGGTCTGCTCGATCAGTTGATCGGGGTTGCGCGCGAGGCGAACCAGCCCGCCGAACACCCCGAGCCTCAGACGCCGTTCGTCGTCAGGCGCCAGATCGTCGGGCGCATAGACGACCACCGCGGGCCGCTGGTCGCCCTTCTTGAGGGTATCGATCAGTTTGGCGGTCGGCATCTCCGCGACCTCGACGACCAGGGCCTCGGCGCGCTCCGGCTCGGGCCGCGACAGCGCCCCGGCCAGGTCATCGGTGACCTCAAGGCCCTCGAAGCACTGGCGTAGGGTCTCGGCCGCGTCGCCCTCGCCTCCGACCAGGACCACCCGGCGATCGCTCTTGGCGACGAAGCTCTTCACCTCCTCGAGGGTCGAGACCACGCCCTCGCGGTCCACCGGCTTGTGCGTGAAGCCGAAGGCGCCGATGGCGAACCCGAGCCCGCGCTGGTCGTCGGCGGAGATCACGTGCACCGGGATGTGCCGCGTCTCCGGGGTGCGCTTCAAGAGGTCGAGCAGCGCCAAGCCGTCCATGTCCGGCAGGCCGATGTCCAGCATGATGGCGTCGGGCGCGAACCGCCGCGCCAGCGCCGCCGCCGCCGCGCCTTCGCCGGTGACCACCCCCTTGAAGCCGCCCTCGCGGACCAGGGACAGCAGGATGGCGGCGAACCGCGGATCGTCCTCGACGATCAGCACCTTGGCGTCGCCGGGCTCGATCCCGTCGCGGTCGTCGGCGACCGCTTCAAGGGCGTCATCCGGCGGGCTGAACCGCGAGGTGATCGGCAGGATGCGGCCGGCCGATGGGACCTGGGCCTGCGGGCTGAAGTTGAGCGGCAGGAAGAGGGTGAAGGTCGAGCCCTCGCCGGGCCGGCTTTCGACCCGGAGCTCGCCGCCGAGCACGCGGGTGATCTCGCGGCTGATCGACAGGCCCAGGCCGGTGCCGCCGTACTTGCGGCTGGTGGTGCCGTCGGCCTGCTGAAAGGCCTCGAAGATGATCCGCTGCTTGTCCTCGGGGATGCCGATGCCGGAGTCCTGGACGCTGAAGGCCAGCACCTGGCCGGCGGTGTTCAGGTGGTCGTTGTCCGGGTTCCAACCGCTGCGGACCCGGGTGACCTCGAGTTTGACGAAGCCGCTCTCGGTGAACTTGAAGGCGTTGGACAACAGGTTCTTGATGATCTGCTGCAGGCGCTTGTCGTCGGTGTACATCGAGCGTGGCAGGGCCTGGTCGAGCTGGATGACGAAGTCGAGCTTCCGGTCCGCGGCCACCTGGGAGAAGGTCCGGTCGACCTGGTCGCGCAGGCTGGCGAAGGACATCTCGCCGATGTCCAGGGTGACGGTGCCGGACTCGATCTTCGCCACGTCCAGGACGTCGTTGATCAGGCCCAGCAGGTCGGTGCCCGCGTCGTGGATGTTGCGCGCGAACTCGACCTGCTTGTCGGAGAGATTGCCCTGGCCGTTGTCGGCCAGCAGTTTCGACAGGATAAGCAGCGAGTTCAGCGGGGTGCGCAGTTCGTGGCTCATGTTGGCCAGGAACTCGGACTTGTACTTGGAGGTGACGGCGAGCTGCTCGGCCTTGTCCTCAAGCGCCAGCTTGGCCTGTTCGACCTCGCGGTTCTTGCCTTCCACCTGGGTGTTCTGCTCGGAGAGTAGCTGGGCCTTTTCCTCAAGCTCGGCGTTGGTCTGCTGCAGCTCCTCCTGCTTGGTGCGCAGCAGCTCCTCGGACTGACGCAGCGACGCGGCCTGTTGCTCCAGACGGTCGTTGGTCTTGGTGAGCTCCTCCTGCTGGGCCTGCAGCTCGGAGGTCAGGAGCTGGGACTGCTTGAGCAGGCCCTCGGTGCGCATGTTGGCGGCGATGGTCGACAGCACGATGCCGATGGATTCCATGAGCTGGTCGAGGAAGGCCTGCTGCGTCTCGTTGAAGTCGCCGATGGTCGCCAGTTCGATCACGGCCTTCACGTCGCCTTCGAAGAGGGCGGGGAGCACGATGATGTTCTGCGGCGAGGCCTCGCCCAGGCCTGAGGAGATCTGCACGTAGTCGGCCGGGACGTTGGTCAGCAGGATCCGCGACTTCTCGTAGGCGCACTGGCCGATCAGGCCCTCGCGCAGCTTGAACGAGTTCGCCAGGTGCTTGCGGTTGTTGAAGGCGTAGGTGGCCGCCAGGTTCAGCACCTCCTGGCCCTCGGCATCCAGGTCCGACACATAGAAGACCGCGTGCTGGGCGTTGATCAGCGGCGCCAGTTCCGACAGCACCAGGTTGGACACCGTCGACAGGTCGCGCTCGCCCTGCAGCATGCGCGTGAACCGGGCGAGGTTGGTCTTCAGCCAGTCCTGCTCGGTGTTCTTCAGCGTCTGATCCTTCAGGTTGCGGATCATCTCGTTGATGTTGTTCTTCAGCTCCTCCACCTCGCCGGAGGCCTCGACGGTGATCGACCGCGTCAGGTCGCCCTGGGTCACGGCGGTGGACACCTCGGCGATGGCGCGCACCTGGGTGGTCAGGTTGGCGGCCAGCTCGTTCACGTTGTCGGTGAGGTCGCGCCAGAGGCCGGCGGCGCCAGGCACCCGGGCCTGGCCGCCCAGCTTGCCCTCGATGCCCACTTCGCGCGCCACGTTGGTCACCTGGTCGGCGAAGGTGGCGAGGGTCTCGATCATGCCGTTGATGGTGTCGGCCAGGCTGGCGATCTCGCCCTTGGCGTCCAGCGTCAGCTTGCGCTTCAGGTCGCCCTCGGCCACCGCGGTCACCACGTCGGCGATGTTCCGCACCTGACCGGTCAGGTTGGCGGCCATCATGTTCACGTTGTCGGTGAGGTCCTTCCAGGTGCCGGCGACGCCGGGCACCTGCGCCTGGCCGCCGAGCTTTCCCTCCGTGCCCACTTCGCGGGCCACGCGGGTCACTTCCGAGGCGAAGCCGTTGAGCTGGTCCACCATGGTGTTGATCGTCGACTTCAGCTCCAGGATCTCGCCGCGCACGTCCACGGTGATCTTCTTGGAGAGGTCGCCCTTGGCCACGGCGGTGGTCACGTCGGCGATGTTCCGGACCTGGCCGGTCAGGTTGCCGGCCATCAGGTTCACGTTGTCGGTCAGCTCCTTCCAGGTGCCGGCCACGCCGCGCACCTGCGCCTGACCGCCGAGCTTTCCCTCCGTACCCACCTCACGCGCCACGCGGGTCACTTCGGAGGAGAAGGAGTTGAGCTGGTCCACCATGGTGTTGATGGTGTTCTTCAGCTCCAGGATCTCGCCGCGCACGTCCACGGTGATCTTCTTCGACAGGTCGCCCATGGCCACGGCGGTGGTCACCTCGGCGATGTTCCGCACCTGGCCGGTCAGGTTGGCGGCCATGAAGTTCACGTTGTCGGTCAGCTCCTTCCATGTGCCGCCCACGCCCTTCACCTGGGCCTGGCCGCCGAGCTTGCCTTCGGTGCCCACCTCGCGGGCCACGCGGGTCACTTCGGAGGAGAAGGAGTTGAGCTGGTCCACCATGGTGTTGATGGTGTTCTTCAGCTCCAGGATCTCGCCGCGCACGTCCACGGTGATCTTCTTCGACAGGTCGCCGTTGGCC
>NZ_DATMNA010000126.1:0-31546 GCF_035569475.1 Phenylobacterium sp. | reverse complement strand
TGCGCCAGGACAAGCACGAGAAGTACGCCGACGCCTTCGACACCCCGACCGACGCCCAGGTCTTCCGTCAGGACACCACCACCTCCGAGACCATCCTGCGCGGCGTGGTGAAGTTCCAGCAAAAGCCGCGCCTGTCCTGGGAGGCCGGCGCGGAGGGCGCCTACAATAGCCTCGAGAACCACATCCTGTTCTCGGACAACGGCGTGTTCACCAAGCTGCCGGCGGCGGACGTCCAGGTGGACGAAAAGCGCGGCGAGGTGTTCGGCAAGACGGTCTGGCGGCCGTTCTCGACGCTGACCGTCGAGGGCGCCGTGCGCGAGGAGGGCTCGCAGATCTCGTCCAGCGGCGACGTGAACCTGTCGAAGACCCTGTACTACACCAAGCCGCGGCTGGCGGTGACCTGGGCGCCGGACGCCGACGACCAGATCCGCTTCCGCTACGAGCGGGAGGTGGGCCAGCTCGACTTCACCGCCTTCGTGGCCTCCACCACCCTGACCGCGGGCGTGGTCACCGCCGGCAACCCCAACCTGGTCCCGCAGCAGGACTGGGCCAGCGAGATCGCCTACGAACGCCACTTCTGGGGCGGCGGCGGCCTGGTCCTGACCCTGCGCCACCTGCAGATCACCGACGCCATCGACCGCGCCCCGGTGCGCGCGCCGGACGGCAGCGTCTTCGACGCCCCGGCCAACATCGGCGACGGCAGCGAGAACGACGCCCTGGTCAACCTGACCCTGCCGCTGGACAAGCTGGGCCTGAAGGGGGCGGTGATCCGTGGCGAATACACCCGCCGCTGGTCGCAGGTGACCGACCCCACCACCGGCCGCAAGCGGGGGATCAGCGGCGAGCACCCCGCCGACTGGGAGGCCCACTACAGCCAGTCGGTCGGCCGGTTCCTCTACGGCGTCGACGCCTATGGCGGCTGGCAGCGCCGCTATTACCGCTTCAATGCGATCCAGATCGACAAGCTGCAGACCTATGTCACCCCGTTCGCGGAGTGGAAGCCGAACCCCAAGCTGAGCTGGCGGATCGAGCTCGACAACGTCACCGCCCGCGGGTTCAAGCACACCTTCGAGAGCTGGAACGGGCCGCGCGACCGGTTCCCCCTGGCGCTGGTCGAGCAGACCTCGGTGCACCCTGGCCGGGTGATCTACATCCGCCTGCGGAAGACCTTCGGGAGCTAGATCCTCCCCGCCCCTACTTCGTGTCGCTGGCGCCGTGGGCCCAGCGCTTGAGCCACGGCGAGAGGACGATCATCAGCAGGCCTGCGCCCAGGCCCCAGAGGCCGATCACGCCGAAGACGTGGCTGTAGGTGGCCAGCGCCTTGCCGGCGTCGAGGACCTGGCCGCCGATGGTGTCCGACGCGGTGAGCTGGGCGATCTTGGCGGCCACGAACTGCGCGCCGGCGGTGCCCAGATACCAGGTCGCCATCAGGGTCGAGATCAGCAGCGGCGGGGCGAGCTTGGTCATCTGCGACAGGCCGACCGGCGAGACGCACATCTCCCCCGTCGTCTGCATCAGATAGGCCCCCGCCAGGAAGATCAGCGGGCTCTTGAAGTCGGCGCCTGCGAACTGCGCGCCGAAGATCAGCACATAGTAGCTGGCCCCGATCAGCAGCAGGCCGGCGCCGAACTTGGCGACCGGGTTCGGATCGCGTCCGAAGCGGCCGAGGAAGGTCCAGAGCGCGGCCATCACCGGCGCCAGGATCAGGATCCAGCCGGACTGGAAGGACTGGGCCTGGGCCGGCTTCATGCTCTGATCGCCGTAGAGATGCAGGTTGACGTTGCGCTCGGCGAAGAGGTTCAGCGACGAACCGCCCTGTTCGTAGAGCGCCCAGAACACCACCGAGGCGAGGATCAGGACGATGGCCAGCAGCAGGCGCTCGCGTTCGACCTTGTCGGCCTTCGCAGTCATGTACCAGATCAGGTAGCCCAGCACGGCGATCGCGCCGACGCCCAGCAGGCCGCTCACGATGGCGAAGCTCTGCACCACCACCCAGACCGCGGCCACGCCCGCCAGGCCCGCGATATAGATCAGCCACTCGGTGTTGAGCGGCCCGGCGATGGGCTTGGCCAGAGCTGCCGGGTCCGGCGGCTCGCCCTTGCCTTCGAGCATCGGCTTGCCGAGCACGAAGACGATCCAGCCGAGCGCCATGCCGATCCCGGCCGCGCCGAAGCCGGCCCACCAGCCGATAGTCTGGCCCAGCCAGCCGCAGGCGATCGAGGCCAGGAACGAGCCCAGGTTGATGCCGTAATAGTAGAGGGTGAACCCCGGGTCGCGGCGCGGATCGCCCTGCGGGTAGAGCTGGCCGACCATGGCGGCGATGTTCGCCTTCAGGAAGCCGACCCCCATGATGATCAGGGCCAGCGCCAGGAAGAGGATGTTCTTGAACAGCGGCGCCTGGCGGGCGACCGAGATCTGGTAGTCGCCCTTGGCCAGGTGGGCCGGCAGCGGCGCCGAAGCCGGCAGGCCCTTGATGTCCAGGCCCCCGTCCGCGGCGGCGGAATAGGCGTAGGCTTGGCGATCGACCAGGAGCTTCACCTGGCGCGCGTCGGCCCGGCCGGTGACCTGGAAATTGTAGGCCGCGCCGTGGGTGGTCAGCACCTGGGTCGCGGGCTCGCCTTCCAGCGCCATGGTGAAGTGGCCGGCGACCAGCAGCAGCGCCCCGAAGGCCACCGCCTTGCGCGCGCCCAGGAAGCGGTCGGCCAGGAAGCCGCCGATCACCGGCAGCAGATAGACCAGCGAGGTGTAGGCCCCGTAGGAGCCGGCGGCGGTCTTGTCGTCGAACAGGAAGTGCTGCGTCAGGTAGAAGATCAGCAGGCCGCGCATCCCGTAGTAGGAGAACCGCTCCCACATCTCGGCGAAGAACAGGATCCGCAGGCCCCGCGGGTGCTGGCGAAGCTGCAGGACGACGGGAATGGCCGTGGCCGCCGCGACGACGATCCCGGCCACGATGACGATGTCCATGTGGCGGCTCTTGCCTCTCTTGGGGGAGGCGCGCGGCCCCCAAAGCTGCGCGCCGTCATGATTAAGCGGCAGAAAATCACTTAGACCCCCTCAGCACAAGCAAGGCCAAACCCCATCTAGGGGCAGACGATCACGCGGGGAGCCTGGGCCGGGGCTCCGCGTTACGCCCGCTGAAGGAGACCTGCCATGAAGACGCCCGGCCCCGACCACCCGATCACCCTGGAGAAGGCGACGAACCGCTGGCGCGCCCGCTACGCCGGCCACGTGATCGCCGACACCGACGACGCGATCATCCTGCGCGAAGCCGACTACCCTGCCGTGGTCTACTTCCCCCGCGTCGACGTGGAGATGGGCTACATGAGCCGCACCGCCCGCGGCACCCACTGCCCCTACAAGGGCGACGCCAGCTATTTCACGGTGCTGATGGACGGCCGGTTCGCCGAGAACGCCGTCTGGACCTACGAGCAGCCCTTCCCGGCCATGGAGGGGATCGAGGGCCGCCTGGCCTTCTATCCCGACAAGATCGAGGTCTATGAGGTCGCCGACGAGGCGGTGAACCCCCACTACCGGCCCGAGGCCACGGCCCGCGCCGACGAGGACTACGCCATCACCGTCGACGACGCCGTGCAGCACACCGACAGCGGCGCAGGCGCGCCGCAGCGCGAGCCCTGGCCGGCCAACGTCTCGACGCCGGATGACGGGGGATTGCGGTGATCTGTATCCCTCCTCTTTAGGGGAGGGTGGACCGAGCGAAGCTCGGGAGGGGTGGGGGTGCGCGGGCCAGCGCTCAGGCGCGCCCGTTTGAACGCAACTTCCCCACCCTGGCCGCTGCGCGGCCTTTCCCTCCCCTAAAGAGGAGGGATGACTTCAGTACGCGAAGCTCTCGAACACCTTGCCGGCGTCGCCCTGCCAGGGGCCGTTGTAGAGTTCCAGCAGGCGTTCGGCCGGGGTGATCCCGCTGGCCGCGATCTCGTCGAGTTCGGCCAGGTAGCCGCTTTCGTCGACGAGGCCGCCGGAGAGGCGGTTGCGGCGCTTCAGGCCTTCGCGGGCGACGGCGAGCATGTCCTTGGCCACGTCCTGCACGGTGCGCCCGGCGATCTCGGCCTTCAGGCCCACGCGGGCGACATCCGCACGCAAACGCTCGTGGTCCTCGATCTTCCAGTGCTTGCAGAGGTCCCAGGCCGCGGCCAGGGCGGCGCTGTCGTAGAAGATCCCGGTCCACAGCGCCGGCAGGGCGCAGAGCCGGCTCCACGGGCCGGAGTCGGCGCCGCGCATCTCCAGGTACTGCTTCAGCCGCACCTCGGGGAAGATGGTGGTGGTGTGGTCGGCCCAGTCCTTGATGGAGGGCTTCTCGCCGGGCAGTTCGGCTAGTTTGCCGTCCATGAAGTCGCGGAACGAGCGGCCGGCCAGGTCGATGTAGCGGTCGCCGCGCTTGGCGAAGTACATCGGCACGTCCAGGGCGTAGCTGGCATAGGTCTCGAAGCCGAAACCGTCCTTGAAGACGAAATCCAGCATGCCGGTGCGATCGGGGTCGGTGTCGGTCCAGACGTTGGCCCGGGCCGAGACGAAGCCCGAGGGCTTGCCTTCGACGAACGGCGAATTGGCGAACAGCGCCGTGCACACCGGCTGCAGGGCCAGGCTGGTGCGGAACTTGGCCACCATGTCGGCCTCGGAGCCGAAGTCGAGGTTGGCCTGCACGGTGCAGGTGCGGAACATCATGTCCAGGCCCAGGCCGCCGACCTTGGGCATGTACTCGCGCATGATCTTGTAGCGGCCCTTGGGCATGACCGGGACCTGGTCGCGCCGCCAGATGGGCGTGAAGCCCAGGCCCAGGAAGCCCAGGCCCAGCTCGTCGGCGACGATCTTCACCTCCTGCAGGTGGCCGCCGGTCTCCTCGCAGATGTCGTGGATGGTCTCCAGCGGCGCGCCGGAGAGTTCGAACTGGCCGCCGGGCTCCAGGCTGACGTTGGCCTTGCCGCGTTCCAGGGCGATCACATGGCCGGCCTCCAGCACCGGCTTCCAGCCGAAGCGCGTCAGGCCGTCGAGCAGGGCCTTGATGCCATCGGGCTCGTACGGGACGGGCTCATGGCTCCCCAGGCGGAAGACGAACTTCTCGTGCTCGGCGCCCACCCGCCACTGGTCCTTGGGCTTGGCGCCCCGCTCGAACCAGGCGACCAGGTCATCGAACGTCAGGGGACGATCGTCCGTGGCGGTATCGGCCATTGAGTCTTCCCCATCCCAACCGGGACCGCATTGTGCGGCGGTGCTCTTTACGTTGACGGAATAGGTGGGCGCAATCGGCGCAAGCTCAAGGGGCGCCGCCAAGCCGCGTCGGGGAGGCCCAGTCGCCGAGCGCGGCCTGCCAGAGCGTCAGCGCGCTGATCGCGGCCGTGTCGGCCCGCAGGATGCGCGGGCCCAGCGAGGCCGGGACGGCGTAGGGCAGCCCCCGGAGCCGCTCGCGCTCGGCGGGCGAGAACCCGCCTTCGGGCCCGATCAGGATCGCCCAAGGCTCCCCTCCCGCTTGCGGGGAGAGCGCCTCCAGGATCGGCGATGCGTCTCCGGCCTCGTCGCAGAAGAGGAGTCTGCGGCCCGCGTCCCAGCCGTCGATGAGCTTTGAAAGCTTCACCGGCTCCAGCACCGCGGGGACATCCAGGCGGCCGGTCTGTTCCGCCGCTTCGGTGGCGATGGCCGTCAGCCGCTCGACGCGGGCGCGGTCGGCGTTGGTGCGTTCGGTCAGGGCCAGGCGCACACGGCGCGCGCCCAGCTCGGCGGCCTTCTCGACGATGGTCTCCACCCGCCCGCGCTTGACCACGGCGACGATGAGATCGAGGTCCGGCCCCATCGTCTGCGGCCGCGACCGGCTCTGCGCGCGCAGGGCCACGGCGCGCCGGGTCACCGCGGTGACGACGCTCAGCCACTCCCCGTCGCGGCCGTTGAACAGCGCCACCTGGGCGCCTACGTCCTGGCGCATCACCGAGGCCAGGTAGTGACTCTGGGCATGGTCGAGCGCCAGTTCGGCGCCGGCGGCCAGGTCGTGGGGAATGAACAGGCGGATCATCGCGGCCGTTGTAGCCCCCGGGGCTTCATCGGGACTAGGGTCAAGGCATGTCCAAAGACGACGACTACACCCGCGAGCTGGAAACCCTGCAGGCGGCCCTGGTGCGCTACCAGCAGGCCGCCATAGCGGGGGGCGAGAAGGCCCTGGTGATCTTCGAGGGGCGCGACGCCGCCGGTAAGGACGGGGCGATCAAGCGGATCACCGAGCATCTGTCGGTGCGCAACACCCGCGCCGTGGCCCTGCCCAAGCCCACCGAGCGCGAACACAGCCAGTGGTATTTCCAGCGCTATGTGACCCACCTGCCGGCGGCTGGCGAACTGACCCTGCTCAACCGCTCCTGGTACAACCGCGGCGGCGTCGAGCCGGTGATGGGCTTCTGCACGCCGGAGGAGCATGAGGCCTTCCTGCGCGATGCGCCGGTGTTCGAGGCGATGGTGATCGCCAGCGGGCTGAAGGTCGTCAAGCTGTGGCTCGACATCTCCCGCAAGGAGCAGGCCCAGCGGCTGAAGGCCCGCAAGACCGACCCCCTGAAGGCCCTGAAGGTCAGCGCCCTCGACGACGTCGCCCAGCAGAAATGGGACGCCTACACCGAGGCGCGCGACCAGATGCTGACCCGCACCCATACCCCTGAGGCGCCCTGGATCATCGTGCGCACCGACCACAAGAAGAACGCCCGGCTGAACACCATCCGCTACCTGCTGAAGGTGCTGGCCCCCAAGGCGGTCGCCAAGAGCGTCGACAAGCCCGACCCCAAGGTGGTCTTCGAGTTCGAGGTCGCCGCCCTGACCGACGGGCGGCTGGAACGCTAAAGGAGGATCGCCATGGATCAGGTTCGCCTTGGAAACACCGGGCTCAAGGTCTCGCGCCTGTGCCTGGGGTGCATGACCTACGGCTCGCCCACGTGGCGCTCCTGGGTGCTCGACCAGGAGCAGTCGAAGCCCTTCTTCAAGGCCGCCGTCGAGAAGGGGATCACCTTCTTCGACACCGCCAACGTCTATTCGATCGGGGCCAGCGAGGAGGTCACCGGCCACTGGCTGCGCGAGTTCGCCAGGCGCGAGGAGATCGTGGTCGCCACCAAGGTCAACGGGCCGATGGGCAAGGGACCGAACGAAAAGGGCCTCTCCCGCAAGTCGATCATGGCCCAGATCGACGCCAGCCTGGCGCGGCTCGGCATGGACTACGTCGACCTCTACCAGATCCACCGCTTCGACTACGACGTCCCCATCGAGGAGACGCTGGAGGCGCTCAACGACGTCGTGAAGGCCGGCAAAGCCCGCTATATCGGCGCCTCGTCCATGTACGCTTGGCAGTTCGCCCGCATGCTGGCCGCCAGCGAGCGGCACGGCTGGGCGCGCTTCGTCTCCATGCAGCCGCAGTTGAACCTCGTCTACCGGGAGGAGGAGCGCGAAATGCTGCCGCTCTGCCGCGCGGAAGGGATCGGGGTCATCCCCTGGTCGCCGCTGGCCCGCGGCTACCTGGCCGGCGGCCGCGCCGCGCCCAGGGAAGGCAACACCGAGCGAGCGCGCACCGACGAGTTCAGCCCCCGCCTCTACTACACCGACGCCGACCGCAAGGTGGTCGATGCGGTGAGCGAGATCGCCAAGGAACGCGGCCTCTCCAACATGCAGATCGCGCTCGCCTGGGTGCTGCGCAACAAGGCCGTGACGGCCCCGATCATCGGCGCCAGCAAGCTTGGCCATATCGATGAGGCGGTGTCCGCCCTGGACGTCGCCCTGAGCGACGACGAGGTCAAACGGCTCGAAGCCGACTACCTTCCAAAACCAGTGTTAGATCACGCCTGAATCCGGGTTTGTTCCGTGTCCCAAGGCGGGAATGGTTAAGCTGTTAACCATTCGTAAACACTTTGTTGTTCTTTCTTTGTTCGCTGGCTAGGCTGGCGCAACGATTCCTCCAGGGACCGCCGCGGCCATGCACCCCAAAGCTTCCATGCCCCCCATGCTAGATGTCTAGGGACAGGCTGACCGCCGGCGAGGCGCGCCGCATCGCCCTGGCCGCCCAGGGGTTCGCCACGCCCAGGCCCGAGGGTCCGGTCGCCAAGCGCCAGTTGGTCAAGCTGATCGAGCGGCTGGGCGTGGTGCAGATCGACAGCGTCAACGTGGTCAGCCGCACCCACTACCTGCCGGCCTTCGCCCGGCTGGGCGCCTATCCGCGGGAGATGCTGGAGGAGGTGGCCTGGGGCCGGAAGCGGCCGCTGTTCGAATACTGGGCGCACGAGGCCTCGCTCGTGCCGCTCGCGAACCAGCCGCTGTTCCGCTGGCGGATGCAGGACGCCCATGACGGAGCCGGCGTCTGGAAGGGCGTCGCCCGTTTCCTGCGCGAACGGCGCGACTTCGTCGACCGGGTGCTGGAGGAGATCGCCGCGCGCGGTCCGCTGGCGGCCTCGGAGCTGGAGATGGGCCAGAAGGGCGAAGGCGGCTGGTGGGGCTGGAGCGAGGCCAAGCGGGCGGTGGAATGCCTGTTCTGGACCGGCGAGCTCACCACCGCCACGCGGCGCGGGACCTTCGAGCGGGTCTACGGCCTGCCGGAAAAGGTGCTGCCCCGGGCCATCGTCCAGGCGCCGACGCCCAGCCGCGAAGAGGCGCAGCGCGAGCTGCTGCGGATCGCCGTCCGCGCCATGGGCGTGGGCACGGCCTTCGACCTGCGCGACTATTTCCGCATGCCGGTCGCCGACGCCAAGGCGCGCACCGCCGAGCTTGTCGAGGCGGGCGAGCTGGTCCCGGTGACGGTGAAGGGCTGGCGCGAACCGGCCTTTATGGATCCCGCCGCCAGGCGCCCGCGCCGGGTGGACGCCCAGGCCCTGCTCTCACCCTTCGACAACCTGATCTGGTACCGCGAGCGCACCGAGCGGATGTTCGGCGTGCGCTTCCGCATCGAGATCTACACCCCGGCGCACAAGCGCACGCACGGCTACTACGTCCTGCCGTTCCTGGAGGGCGACGCGCTCACCGCCCGCGTCGACCTGAAGTCCGACCGCAAGGCCGGCGTCCTGATCGTCCAGGCCAGCCACGCCGAACCCTGGGCCGGCGACGCCACGCCGGTGCGCCTCGCCCAGGAGCTGAAGCTGATGGCCGGCTGGCTGGGGTTGAGCGGCGTGCGCGTGGAGCGAAAGGGCGATCTGGCCGGGGCGCTGAGCGATGCTATAGGCTGATCCACCGCACCCCCTCCGTCGGCTTCGCCGCCACCTCCCCCGCTTCGCCGGGGAGGAGCGATCTGGTCCGCTCCTCCCTTGCACCGAAGAGTGCGGGGGAGGTGGATCGGCGCGTAGCAACGAGACGGAGGGGGCGAGATGGCGGCCTTACGCCCAGCCCTCCGTCACCGCATGCAGCCGCGCGTAGGCGCCGCCCCTCTTCACCAGGTCGGCGTGCTTGCCTTCCTCGACGATGCGCCCGTCCTCGAAGACCAGGATCCGGTCGGCGCCGCGGATGGTCGACAGGCGGTGGGCGATGACGATGGTGGTGCGGCCGACCATCAGTTCCTCCATGGCCGCCTGCACCTGGCGCTCGGTCTCCACGTCCAGCGACGAGGTGGCTTCGTCCAGCACCAGGATCGGGGCGTCGGCCAGGAAGGCCCGCGCGATCGCCACCCGCTGGCGCTCGCCGCCCGACAGCTTCACCCCGCGCTCGCCCACCAGGGTGCGGTAGCCCTGCGGCAGGCGCAGGATGAAGTCGTGGGCCCGCGCCCGCCGGGCGGCGAGCTCGACCTCGTCCTGGGTGGCGTCGGGCCGGGCGTAGGCGATGTTCTCGGAGAGCGTCCGGTGGAACAGCGCGGGGTCCTGCGGCACCACGGCGATGGCGCGGCGCAAGGACCCCTGGCTGACAGCGGCGATGTCCTGCCCGTCCACCAGGATCTGCCCTGAGTCCACGTCGTAGAGCCGCTGGATCAGCTTCACGAAGGTGGACTTGCCGGCGCCCGTGGGCCCGACCAGGGCCACCCGCTCACCCGGCGCGATGCGCAGGGTGAAGTTGTCGTAGAGAGGCGTGGCGGCGGACTTGTAGCGGAAGGTCACCCGGTCGAAGACGATCTCGCCCAGGTCGGCGCGGAACGGCCTGGCGCCGGCCGCATCGACCACCTGCGGCGCCATGGTCGCGTAGCGGGCCACGTCCTCGGCGTCGTCCAGGCCCTTCTGAGTCATGCGGATGTTGTCGCCGATGTTCCGGAGGTAGCCGGTCATCAGCATGAAGGCGGTGATCACGAAGGCCACGTCGCCCGGCGTCGCCTGTCCCCGCGCCCACAGGCGCAGCAGAAGGCCGGTCAGCCCGGCCTGCAGCGCCACCAACAGGACCGAGTGGAAGAGCCAGATGTCGGTGAACCGGTTCCAGGTCCGGTTCGCCGCCCGCCGCCAGAGGTCGGTGACGCCGGCGATGCGGGCCTCCTCCCGGGCCTCGGCCCCGAAGCTCTTCACCGTGGGGTTCGACGAGATCGAATCGGCCAGCGCCCCGCCGATCCGGCTGTCGAGCGCCACCGAGCGCAGGTTCATCGGCCGCGCATAGAGGTTGGTCGTGACCACGTTGGAGACGATGTAGAGCGTCACCATGACGGTGGAGAACAGGCCCACCATCGGCCAGCGCCAGGCCATCATCCCGCACAGGCCGACGAGCACGATGATCGCCGGGCCCAGGAAGACCAGGGCCGCGTCGGAGACCGAGTCATAGCCCCACATCGCGCGGCTGAGGCGCCGCACCGTGGCGCCGGCGAAGGTGTCGGCGTGCCAGTCGGCGCTGAACGACTGGACCTTCTTGAAGCCCTCGTCGGTCATCTCCTTCATGTTGGCGCTGGCCAGCGGGATCCAGAACCGCATGGAAAGGTTGCGGATCATCGAGAAGGCGAAATAGACGCCCACGAACACCGCCCAGGCGCGCCAGGCGCCCCCCGAGTTCCCCGGGCCGTGGGTCACCGCGTCCACCAGCCGGCCGGACGCCCAGGGGGTGGCCAGGTCGAAGGCGATGGCGGCGACCACGAAGGTCACCGTGCCGGTGAGCAGCCAGGGACGGCGCAGCCAGAACCGCGCGATGAAGCCCAGCACCTGGCTGTTCTTCAGCACCCTTTCCTTCTGGTCTTCGGTGTCCTCGTAGTGGTCGGTCATCTCGGAAACTCGGGATCTCAGGCGCCGGGCGGGCCGCGAATGTCCTGCACGGACGGCGGCGGGCGGGCGCGATTGAAAGGTCTTGGGCGGAGCGGGGCTTGCGGGGAACCCCGGAGGGCCACGGGCGCACGGAGTGACTTCGAAACCGGGGCCGATCAGGCCCTCAGACGAAGTCGTCCGGTTGAGTTAGAAGCGCGGCGGCGGCCCAGCGCACAGTTGGGGAGTGGCGGACATGAAAAGCTTCATCTTGACCCTCCCTTCGCGTGGCTGAGGACGGGAAAGCTAGGCCCGACCCCAGGGAGCGTCAAGGCGACGGACGAACGCGGTTCGGCTTTGTTCGCGTGGTGGCGGAGAGGCCACACCCGGCCCGACGCCCCCTCACCGCTTCGCGGTCCCCCTCCCCCGTTTCACGGGTGAGCTATTGACGTCGACGATTTCCAAAAACCTCCCCCGCTGGCGGGGGAGGGGGACCACAACGTGGTGGAGGGGGCGCTGCGGGCGCACTAGAGAAGGTCTGTGACCACCGCCTCCCACCTCCCAGACGCCCAGCCCCGCAACTGGGTCGACCGGTTCGCGCCGGCGGGCCTGAGGCCGTGGCTGAAGATCGGGCGGTTCGACCGGCCGGTGGGGATCTGGCTGCTGATGCTGCCGGGCTGGCAGGGGATCGCGCTGGCCGACGCCATGGAGCACCGGCTGCCGAACCTGGGACTGATGGGGCTGGTGGCGCTCGGCGCGGCGCTGATGCGCGCGGCCGGCTGCGCCTACAACGACATCGTCGACCGCGACATCGACGCCAAGGTGGCGCGCACGGCGATGCGCCCGATCCCGGCGGGCCAGATCAGCGTCAGGCAGGCCTGGGCCTTCGTGATCGCCTGCTGCCTGGCCTCGCTGGCCATCCTGCTCACCCTGCCGCCGACGGCCGTGGTGCTGGGGGCGGCGTCGCTGGCGCTGGTGGCGGCCTATCCGTTCATGAAGCGGATCACCTGGTGGCCGCAGGCCTGGCTGGGCCTGACCTTCAACTGGGGCGCCCTGCTGGGCTTCGCCGCGGCCACCGGCGCCGGGCCACAGTTCTGGCGCGGCATGGAGCCCTATGTGATCGAGACCGGCAACTGGCGGTTCCTGATGCGGGCGATGGACGACAGCGCGCTCAAGTGGCCGGCGATCCTGCTCTACGCCTCGGGCGTGTTCTGGACCCTGGGCTATGACACCATCTACGCGATCCAGGACCTGGAGGACGATGCGCTGGCCGGGGTGAAGTCCTCGGCGCGACGGCTGGGCGCCAACGCCCCACTCGCCATCCTGGCCTTCTACCTGACCAGCCTGGCGATCCTGCTCGGCATGGGCGCGGCGGCCGGGCTGGGGCCGATCTTCTACCTGGGCCTGATCGCCTATGGGGTGCAGCTCTGCTCCCAGGCGCGGCGGGTGCGCCTCGAAGACGGGCCGCGGGCCCTGCGGCTTTTCAAGTCCAACGCCTGGGCCGGCCTGATCCTGGTCCTCGCCATCCTCACCGGAACGCGCTTCCCCCTGCCCATCTAGGATGTTCCCCCTGCGGGCGCGGATCGCGTACAATCGCGCCATGGCCGTTGCCGCCCGCGTCGATCCGAAGAGCTATTTCGCGCCCCAGGAGTGGGCGCCGCTGGCGCGCCGTTCGCGCTGGAAGGGACTGGCGCTGCTGGCGCACGCCTGGATCGTGATCGGGCTGGCCATGGCCCTGGCGGTCGCCGCGCCCGGATGGTGGAAGCTCGCAGCCATCCCGCTGGCCATCGCGATCATCGGCGGACGCCAGCTTGGCCTCGCGATCCTGATGCACGACGCGGCGCATGCGGCCCTGCACCCGAACCTGAAGGTCAACGACTGGGTGGGCAACCACCTGACAACCGGCGGCCTGATCGACTACCGGAACTACCACCTGGCGCATCACAAATACGCCCAGCAGGCCGAGGACCCGGACCTCGTGCTCTCGGCGCCCTTCCCGATCACGGCCACGTCGCTGCGCCGCAAGATCGTCCGCGACCTGACCGGCCAGACCTATTGGAAGCAGCGCTGGTCGGGCCTCGTCAAACGCATCGCCAACCGCAAGCCGGGCGAGCCGCTCTGGCCGATCCTCAGGGACGCGGCCTATGCGCGCCGCCGGTTCCTGACCGGGATGGCGGTGACCGTGGCGGTGACCGCGCCGCTCGGCGCCTGGTGGGTGTGGCCGGTGCTGTGGCTGGTCCCGCAGGCCACCTGGCTGCCGATGATCACCCGCCTGCGCAACATCGCCGAGCACGCCTGCGTGGCCAAGGACGAGCCGGACCCGCTGCGCCACGCGCGCACCACGCGGGCCAACTGGCTCGAGCGGGCGGTGATCGCGCCCTACTATGTGAACTACCATTGCGAGCACCACATGTTCATGCACGTGCCCTGCTACAACCTGCCGCGCGCCCACCGCCTGTTGAAGGCCAAGGGCGTTATGGACGGGATGCTGACGGCGCGCGGCTATGTGAGCGTGCTCAGGACCGCGAGCGCCAGGGCGGCGTAAGCCCCGATCCGCCGGTTCGGCGTTTGTTCCCGTCAGGAGACGCCTCATGCCCATGACCCTCGAAGGCTCCTGCCGCTGCGGCGCCGTGCATTTCGCGGTGGAGAGCCATACGCCGCAGCCCTACCAGCGCTGCTATTGCGCGATCTGCCGCAAGACCGCCGGCGGAGGCGGCTATGCGATCAACCTGGGCGCCGACGCGAAGACGCTGAAGATCGAGGATCCCGGCAAGGCCGTCCGCGTCTTCCGCGCCGAGATCCGCGACGAGGACGCGGGCCGGTGCGAGGTCTCGACCGGCGAGCGCAATTTCTGCTCGCGCTGCGCCACGGCGCTGTGGCTGTTCTCGCCGGAGTGGCCGGACCTGGTCCACCCCTTCGCGTCGGCGATCGATTCGGATCTCCCGGTCCCGCCGTCGAAGGTCCACCTGATGCTCAAGTACAAGCCGAGCTGGGTCGTGCTGAACCAGGATCCCGGCGACGCGCTGTTCGACCTCTATCCCGAGCAGTCGCTGGAGGACTGGCACAGGGAAAGAGGGTTGTGGGTGGACTAGGCTGAATCGGCATTCAGCTTAGCATCGGCTGGCCCCCACGGAACCCTTCTCCCCTTGTGGGAGAAGGGCGGGGAAAGGCGATGCGATCCGCTAAGGCGCGACCTTCTTCGCGGTGAACAGGGCCTCGACCTCGTCGGGGCGGGGGTTGTTGAAGTCGAGGCGGATGCGGCCGTCCTCGGTGCGGCTGACCACCACGGGGAAGCTGGAATTGGTCAGCATCCAGCCCTTGGGCAGGACCACGGCGTTCTCGGCGCGGCCGAAGGTGCGGTCGAACACCAGTTCGTCGCCCACCAGCCTGTAGCGGCCGGGGTCGGTGTAGGTCTCGCTCATCCGCAGGCGGATCGACTGGCCGGCCTTCAGCGGCTTGAAGTTGAACACCACGACCTCGCTCTGCGGCGTGACCTTGCCGATCTGCGGGTCTTCGATGCCGGCCTTGGTGATCTCGTCGCCCTTCAGGTGGACGGCGGCGATGGCCTCGCCGGTGTCGAGGTTCCTGGCGCTGGGGTTGGTGGCGACCGAGCCGGTGCGGACCACATTGATGTAGCGGCTCACGCCGGCCTTTTCCTCGGTGTAGTCGTGGTAGAGGTCGAAGGCGTGGGTCTCCGGCGGCTGCAGGAAGTAGACCACGTCGCGGGTCTGCTTGGCCCGCTCGCCGAACTTGCCCTTCACGCTGGTGGGCGCCGCCGACAGGACGCCCGGTGCGGCGCGCAGCTTCAGCGGCGCCTCGCCGGGGGTGATGTTGTAGAAGCTGACGCGCAGGCGCCCGTCGGCCTCCTGGGCCACCTGGGACGGATAGTTGCAGCTCACCAGCACATAGCCCTTGGGCAGCACCACGGCGTTCTTCTTGATGCCCAGGCCGCGGTCGAAGACCAGGTCTGCGCCGTCCACATAGTAGCTCTTGGCGTCCTCATAGGTCTTCTCGATCAGGATGCGCGCCTCGCCGCCGTCCGCCGGGACCGGATGGGCCAGCTCCACGCGGATGTAGTCCGACTTCGCATCGGCCTCCGGCAGGCCGGTGGTCTTGGCGGACTCGCCGGAGACCTGGGCGAACTTCAGCGGCTGGCCGGTGGCGAGGTCCGTGACGCTTTCGTCGGAGGCGACGGAGCCCTTGCGGATCGGGTTGAAGAAGGCGGTCACCCCTGGGCGCACGGCGGTGATGTCGTAGATGATGCGGAACTTGCCCGACCCGGGCGCCAGGAGCTCGTAGCGGGTGTAGCCGTTGGCCTCCTGCGGCTGGCGCCGTGGCGGGGACTGCGCCTGCGCGCTCCCGCCGATCGCCAACGCCGCCGCCAAAACCAGCGCGCCAAATGTCCGCATGTCCCACTCCCCGCAAAGCTGAAGCGGCGACTATGGCGCAGTCCCGGCGGTGGCGCGAGCCCAGCGCCCTCCACCCTTTGGGTCTCCCTCCCCCGCCAGCGAGGGAGGTTTGGGGCGCGCAGACTCAAGACCTCACCCGTGAACCGGGGAAGGGGAACCACGAAGTGGCGGAGGGGGCGCTGCGGCGCCGCTGAACTCAGAGCGCCAGCAGCCGCTTCGGCGCGGCTAGCCGCCAACTGCTCAGAAGCCGGGCCTCGACGTGGGCCCAATCGAGGTCGGGGTCGGCGAGGCAGAGGCCGATCCAGCCCGACGGCCCCAGATAGGGCAGCCAGGAATAGAGTTCCGGATCGGCCTCGATCAGCAGGTCCTGCTCGTCGCGGCCGGTGGTCTTCACACAGGCCGCCGTCAGCCCGTCGCCGTGATGGTCGTGCCAGAAGTAGCAGAACATCCTGCCGGCCACGTCGAAGGCGGGCGAGCCATGGCTGATCCGCTCGCCGGTTTCCGGAAGGGCCAGGCAGGCGCTGCGCAGCCGCGCCAGGACCGAACCCGGATCCTTGGCGAGCCGCGCCACGGGGTCACACCGCGCCGGTGGCGATCAGGCTGTTGGCGCAGTCAAGGATGGTCTCCTCCAGCGGCCGGGGCTTCCAGCCCAGGATGCGCTCGGCCTTGTCGTGCGAGAAGTCATGCCTGTGGCCCAGGCCCGGCGTCACCGAGCCGAGGTCCTTGTCGAACAGGCCGGCCAGGCGGATCACGAAGTCCGGCACCTTGCGGGTCGGGACCTTGGCCGCGCCGGCGCCGAGCCGGGCGCGCAGGAGTTCGGCGATGTCCGCCATCCAGGCGTAGTTTCCCGCCGCGATGAAGCGCTCGCCGGCGGCCTTCTCGTCGGTCATGGCGCGGATGTGCAGGTCGGCCACGTCGCGCACATCGACCACGTTGAAGCCCAGGCGCGGCAGGCCGGGCACGCGGCCGGAAAGCAGGCGCTCGACCACCTGGACGGATTCCGAAAAGTCGTCGCTGGTCACCGGCCCCAGCACCAGGGCGGGATTGACCGTGGCCAGCGTCGTGTGGCCGCTGGAGGTGTGGATCAGGTCCCAGGCCGCCCGCTCCGCCAGAGTCTTGGACTTGGCGTAGACGCTGAGCTTCGGCATCGCCGGATCGGTCCAGACGGTTTCGTCCGCGGTCCAGTCGGAACCCAGTTCGCCGCGGTTGGTCGCCGCCACCGAGGAGGTCATCACCACGCGCTTGACCTTGGCCTTGACGGCTGCGGCGATGGCGCGCTTGGCGCCCTCGCGGGCCGGGACGATCAGGTCGTTGGGGTCCTTGGGGTCGGAGACCCCCAGCGGCGAGGCGACATGGAGCACGTAGTCGCAGCCCTCGACGGCGGCGTCCCAGCCGTCGTCGGAGGTGAGGTTGGCGGCGTGGAAGCTGAGGCGGTTGCCCGGATCGACCAGCTTGGCCAGGGAGGCCCGCACGGCGGCCTCCTTGGCAAGGTCGCGGACCGTCGTGCGCACGACGTAGCCGCGCTGCAGCAGGCTCGCCACGCACCATCCGCCGATGTAGCCGGACCCGCCGGTCACCAGCACCGTCTCACCGCCGCTCATCGCTCAAGCCCCTCATGTTGACACTGCTCAGATGGACACATAGCAGTTTTGACGAACGGTGGAATCGAAAGCATGCGTCCGGCTTGCAACTTCGTGCATCGCGCCGCGCTGCGCTGCAACTCCACGTCGTAGCGAAGACGCCCGACACTGGGCGCATGGAAGCACAACACAGCCTTTCGGCGCCGGCGCCGGACCTGCAGGCCGCCAACGACCCCGCGACGCCCCGCCTGCGGCCCGCTCCGATCACCCCCCCGCTCACCCGCTACATCCAGGAACGCCTGGGCCGCGCCATCCGCCTGCGCCGCAGAATGATGGACTTGACCCTGCAGGATCTGGCCGCCGCCTGCGGCGTGACCTTCCAGCAGGTGCACAAGTACGAGAGCGGCCTGTGCAGCGTTTCGGCCGCCCAGCTCTGGGGCATCGCCCAGGCGCTGGAGGTGCCGGTGTCCTACTTCTACGAGACGCTGGCGACCCCCGAACCCTGGCGCGCCGAGGCCTGACGGCGGCCTAGTCCCCCGGATCAGCCTGCGGCTGACCGGAGGATGGCGAGGCGGTGCGGTGAGCGTCGCTACTTCGCCGACCCGCCGCGCACGTTGTCCGTCTTGGTGATGAAGGCCGCGACGTCGTCGTGCATGGCCTTCAGCGAGGCCTCGTTGGCGTACACCATGTGGCCGGACTGGTAGTAGTGGTAGCTGATGTTGGACTGCAGCGCGTCCGGCATCGGCAGGTGGTGCATCTCATACCAGCCCTCGTAGAAGGGCGTCGCCAGGTCGTAGTAGCCGCCCAGCAGCAGCACCTTCAGGCCGGGGTTGTACTTCATGGCCGAGGCCAGGTCGGGCATCACGTTCAGCATGGCGCGCGGCGAGCCGCCGCCACGGCCCGGCGGCACGTGGTTGTTGTCCCAGAAGCGGAAGGTGTTGATCGACGGCTTGAAGATCTTGCCCTCGCCGTAGCCCAGGGTCTTGCGGGCGTAGTCGTTGAAGGCGGTGACGTAGGCCGAGCTCAGCGCCGCGGACTGCGGGTCGTAGCTCGCCTCCTTGCTCAGCGGGTCCATGTCCGGGCCGGAGAAGCGGGTGTCGAGGCGCCCGGTGGTCAGGCCCTGGTCGACCTGCAACTCCTTCTCGAACTCGCCGCCGGTGATCCGCAGGTCGGCGCGCAGGACGTAGGCCGCCGGCAGGCCGGTGTAGCGGGCGTAGCGTTCGGCGATCTCGCGCTTGCGGGCGGCCGGAAGCTCCGAGCCCTGTTGCAGCGCGAGCGCGTAGTCCCCGGTGGCGAAGGCCTCGACCTCCTTCAGGAAGGTCTCGATGTCGGCGGGCTTGTTGGGGACCATGTTGCGGGCCCAGGCGGACGCCGCATAGGTCGGGAGCGCGGTGATATAGGCCTGGTCGCTGCCCGGATTGTTCTCCGCGCCGTCGACGCTGAGCGCGAAGTTGAGGATCTGCGACAGCAGGATCACGCCGTTGAAGTCGACGCTCTCGCCGGTCTCCAGGTCGTTGATCAGCACCGCCGAGCGCGGCGTGCCATAGCTTTCGCCGAACAGGTACTTCGGGCTGTTCCAGCGGCCGTATTGCGACAGGAAGGCCAGGATGAACTGGTCGAAGGCGTAGCCGTCCTGGTCGACGCCCCAGAAGGCCTTTTCCTTGTCCTTGCCGGCGATGCGGCTGAAGCCCGCGCCGGGCGCGTCGATGAACACCATGTCGCTGACGTCCATCAGCGAATAGGCGTTGTTGATCACCGTATAGGGCGCGGCCGGGGTGTGCTGGCCGTTGTCGACGGTGACGATCCGCTTGGGTCCCCAGGCGCCCATGTGCAGCCACATGGTCGAGGAGCCGGGGCCGCCGTTGTAGATGAAGGTGATCGGCCGGTCGGCGCTCGGCGCGCCCTTCTTGAAATAGGCCGTGTAGAACATCGAGGCCTCGGCCTGCGGATTGGCCCCCGCGCCCAGGTCGGAACCCGGCGTCGGGCCGGCCTCGCGGCGGGCCGCGTCGTCCCAGCCGCGCGGGTGGACGACGATGGTTCCGGCCACGGCGTGGTAGGGGATGGTCTGGCCCTCGACGGTGACCACGCCCTCGCTGTCCGCCCGTTCCGGCTTGAACAGGACCCCGGTGTTGGGCTCAGCGGTGTTGGCGTCCGGCTTCCGGGCGGCCGCCTGCTGGGCGGCGGCCGGCTGGCCGGGCGACGGCGGTTGGGCCACGGCGATGCCGGCGCTCAGCGAAAGGGCCGCGCCCGCCAACAAGACTTTCCTCAACACAGTGGTCATCCCCCGGAAAAATGAGCGGGCAAGCTAGGCCGCGGGGGCAGGCTTTGACAACTGCGGGCGCGTTCCAGCGTCGAACAAACCTCTCAGACGCCTGAACCGCGGACAACCGTCCGTCCCCGCGCCGTTCAGCCGGCCGCCGATAGGGTCAGCCTCGATCCGACGACGTTCCGCCCCGGGACGCGCCGCACCCAGGAGACAGACCATGTCGATGAAAGCGATTCTCTTGGCGGCCGCGACCGCCGCCACCCTGCTGGCCCCGGCCGCCGCCATGGCCCAGGACTACGGCCGCCACCGCGAGGACGCCGGGCGCTACGACACCCACCGCTGGCGCGCCGAAGACCGCGGCTACCGCAACTACGGCTACGAGCCGTCCTACAGCTACGGCTATGGCTATCGCGCGCCCGTCTACGGCTACAGGGCCTATCGCGAACGCGACGACCGCGGCTATCGCAGCCACGACCGCTACGATCGCCGCGACTGGGACCGCCGCTAGGCGGCCGTCGCCCCGGCTCGCCAGCGCCCCGCCGCCTCCGGGCGGCGGGGTCGAGCTAGGCCCGTCCGGCGGCGACCAGGAGGTCCCGGCCTCGCGGGGTCGCCTCGACCAGGAGGTGGCCCGGACCCGCGCGGCGGCGGACGACATAGCCGCCGTCAACCGCGTCCTCCCAGACCGTCAGTCGCGGGCACGAGGTGCGCCAGCTCTCCATGACCTCGGCATAGGTCCGGGGGCCGGCGGCGAGCCACTGCAGGAGATCGAGGATCAGGGGGGCGATGACATCCGGCGGCTCTGCGCCCCACCGCGTCTGGGCGGGAAGGTCCTTGAGCATGGCTGGTCTCCATTGCGCCGGAGGGCGGGCGCACAGGGCCCGTCAACGTCGCCTGCGACACCAAGGATCGCGCCGGTTCCGGGGCTTGGCAAGGCAAGCCGGCTACGGCTCGAACATCGCGTCCAGGGGCGCGGCCCGGGCTTTTTTCCGCGGGCGCTCGCGCATCACGCCGGGATAGCCCTTCAAGGGGGTGAGCGGTTCGCCGACCCAGGTCCAGTCGGCCTGCTCGGCGAGGTTCATGTGGTAGCGCGGCTCGCGGCCGGTGCGTTCGGAGAAGATCGCGCGGGGAAGGTTCACGATCTTCGGCGAGCGGGCGCGTTCGTAGAGCATGGGCGTGCCGCAGCGGACGCAGAAGCTGCGCGCGGTCCCGGCCTCGGCGTCCTCGAACCGGGTGAGGTGCTCCTCGCCCGCAAGGATCCGGAAGCGGCTCTTCCAGCTTCCCACATAGGTGGCGTAGGCGCAGCCCTGGGCGTGGCGGCTGCGGGCGGAGTGGTCGTGCCAGGCCCAGACCGCCGGCACGTCGATCTCGACCCGCACCGCACCGCAGACGCAGGCGCCCTGGGCTTGCACGGCCGAGGCCTTCGGGGGCTTGGGCCCCGCCCTCGAGGTTTTCATCGGGCTCTCGCCCTTGCCGAGCGGCCGTCCGCCGCCGCGCCCTGGAACCGCCACCCAATCACCTCAAATATATCACGTTTCTTATATGGCGGCCGAGCTACGGGCGCCTATGTCTGAGGACGTCCGCTGCAATGCGGGCCCGTTCGACCGTTGGCCATAGTGACCCTCGGCCTCTGGAAAATGGAGGTCATTTTGAAACCCATCCTCAAACCCCTTCTCGGCGCCTTGGCGGGCGCCTCCCTGCTTGCGGTTCCGCTCGCCGCGGCCGCGCAACACGGCGGCGGCCATGGCGGCGGAGGCTTCCACGGCGGAGGGGGATTCCACGGGGGCGGATTCCACGACGGCGGCGGCTTCCATGGCGGCGGCTGGCACGATGGCGGCTGGCATGGCGGCCACTACGGCGGCTATCCCTTCGTCGGCGGCCTGGGCCTCGGCCTCGCGCTCGGCGCGGTAGGCCCCTGGTACGACGACTATCCGCCCTACGGCTACTATCCCGACTATGCCTATGAGCCCGCCCCGCCGGCAGCGGCTGCGACGCCCGCGGCCTGCGGAAACTGGTCCTGGAACCCTGACCTCAACCGGTATGACTGGCTTCCCTGCTAGCTGAGCCGACCGTCCTCCGCCGCGGGCCGCCGAATGGCGCATCGCGGCGGCGGCGGATGGTTCGCCTTCGGCCTCCGCGGCCTTGACCCACGGGCCAGGGCCGCCGACGAAGCGGCATGATCCCCGCCACCCCGCTAGGCCGCCGCGACTTCATCGCCGCCAACACGCGCCTGCAGCGGCCGCCCCACGTGGCGGAGATCGAGCTGCACCTGGCCGACGAGATCACCCCGATCTGGAAGCTCACCGAGGAGGCGCTGGAGGAGATCGGCCTGCCGCCGCCGTTCTGGGCCTTCGCCTGGGCGGGCGGCCAGGCGCTGGCGCGCTACCTGATCGACAATCCCAAGATCGTCGCCGGGAAGCGGGTGATCGACTTCGCGGCCGGCTCCGGGATGGTGGGGATCGCCGCCATGAAGGCCGGCGCCCGCGACGTGCTCTGCGCCGACATCGACGCCTATTGCGAGGCCGCCGTGGCGTTGAACGCCCGCGCCAACGGCGTCACCTGCGCCTTCACCGACTGCGACCTGCTGGAGGCCCCGGCGCCGGCCTGGGCCGAGGTGATCCTGGCGGGCGACATCTGCTACGAAAAGCCGTTGGCCGAGCGGGTCCTGGCCTGGCTGGCGGCGGCCCGCACGCGGGGCGCCGTGGTGCTGATCGGCGATCCCGGCCGCAGCTACTTCCCGCGCGCGGGCCTTGAGAAGCTGGCGGAATACCAGGTGCCGACCACCCGCGAACTGGAGGACATGGCGGTCAAGAAGACCTCGGTCTGGGCCCTGCCGTCGGGCTACGAGGCGTGAGCGGGGTCGCGCCCCTGGTCGTGGCCCTGGTGCTGGGCTCGGCCCTGCTGCACGCCACCTGGAACGTCCTGCTGCGCTCGGGCGCCGACCGGCTGTGGTCGATCACGGTGATGAGCCTGGTGTCGGGCCTGACGGCGGCGATCGCCGTGGGCTTCCTGCCGGTCCCGGCCATGGCGAGCTGGCCCTACGCGCTGGGCTCGGGCCTGTTGCAGGTCGGCTACTGCGTCTTCCTGGTCTGGGCCTATGAGAAGGGCGAGCTCGGGCAGGTCTATCCGATCGCCCGCGGCGCGGCGCCGCTGCTGGTGGCGGTGGGCGCGGCGGTGTTCGCCGGCGAGCGGCTGTCGCCGGTCGCCCTGGGCGGTCTCGCCCTGGTCTCCGGCGGCATCGTCGGCCTCAGCATGGGGCGCCAGCGGTTGCACCTGCACGCCACCCTGCTGGCGCTGGCCAGCGGCGGGTTCATCGCCGCCTATATGGTCTGCGACGGCATGGGCGTGCGGCTGTCGGGCCATCCGGTCGCCTATTTCGCCTGGATGTCGCTGGCCCAGGCCGCGCCCATGCCCTTTGTCTATTTCGCCCTGCGCCGCCGCTGGCCGGCCGTGGGCCTCGACCGCGAGGCGGCCAAGGCGGTGGGCGGCGGGCTGATCTCCATCGTCGCCTACGGCGTCGTCGTCTGGGCCATGGCCGGCGCGCAGATGGCCAAGGTCTCCGGCCTGCGGGAGACCTCGATCCTGTTCGCCGCGGTCCTGGCGGCGCTGTTCCTGAAGGAGCGGTTCACGGCGCGGCGCGCGGTCTGCGCCGGCCTGATCTCGCTCGGCGCGATCCTGTTGGCGGGCTAGGATTCCAGCGTCGCATCCAGGGTGATCTCGGCGTTCAGCACCTTGGACACTGGGCAGTTCTGCTCGGCGGCCTTGGCCAGCTCCTGGAACTTCGCCTCGTCCAGGCCGGGGACCCTGGCGCGCAGGGTGAGCGCCGACTTGCTGATCCTGAAGCCGCCGCCGTCGGCCGGGTCGAGCGAGACCGCCGCCTCGGTCGCAAGCTCCAGCGGCGTGAGGCCCGCCTGCTGCAGGGCGAAGGCCAGCGCCATGGTGAAACAGCCCGCGTGGGCGGCGGCCAGCAGCTCCTCGGGGTTGGTCCCCGGCTCCTCCTCGAAGCGGGTCCTGTAGCTGTAGGCCGTGCCGTTCAGCACGCCGGACGCCGTCGTCAGGTCGCCGGCCCCGTCGCGGCCCGTGCCGCGCCACACCGCGTTCGCCTTGCGGATCATTCTGAAGCCTCCTTGGGTTGCCTGGACGCCAAGCTGGGGAGCCCCTGCCCGCCTCGCCACCCCCAAACCGACTCGACTCCCGCCGAACCGCGACTTATCCTGGAACAAATTGTGAACATTCAGGAGCGACGGGGCCATGCGCGAAGACGGCAAGATCGACTATGTGGAGATGCCGGCGGGCGACCTGCCCGCCACTAAGGCCTTCTACGCCAGCGCCTTCGGCTGGAACTTCACCGATTATGGGCCGACCTATGCGGCGATGAACGAGGGCCTGGACGGCGGCTTCAACGCCGACCCCGCCGACGCCGTGAAGACGCCCCTGGTGGTCCTCTACGCCCACGACCTTGAAGCCATGGCGGCCAAGGTGACCGCCGCCGGCGGGACCATCGTGCGGCCGATCTTCAGCTTCCCGGGCGGGCGGCGGTTCCACTTCACCGATCCGAGCGGGAATGAGTTGGCGGTTTGGGGGGAGGGCTAGCGGGCGTCCACGATCTTTCAATCCAAACGCGGTTTGATATCGCCCAGGTTGTAGGGGGAGAACACATGCGACCTTGGACATTGCTCGCTCTGGGCCTGGCGTTGGCGGCCGGTACCGCCCATGCCACGGACGAAAGAACACTGAAGAAGCTAGTGGCGCCCGCCCCGGCAGAAATCGGGACACCTTTGGCAGGGAAGCCGACACAAGCGGTTCGCCTTGCGCGCGTCGTCGTGCAACTCAAGCCCGAACCCTGGGCCTTTATAGTCGTAGATGTTCATGGGGAGGGCGGGGTTGCCTATCCGCCTTCTGAGCGCCTTGTAAGCTGGCAAGAGGGCCAGCAGGTCGTAAAGACTTCCACCCTTTCCACGATCTTCGACGAAGAGCTTCGGCGGTCGGGCGCTAGCGACAACGGGAATCCGGACAGCGTCTTTTCAAACCCGGGCAGCGCTGATCTTCAACTGGGCGTGAAGATCACAAAAATGGAAGGGCGCTTTTGCAAATATTGCGGTTGGGGCACGGCAGATCGTTGGACGGGCGCGGTGGTGATGGAAGCCCGCTGGGAGGTTTATTCGAGCCTGGAGCGGAAAGTGATCGCCACGATCGAAACCGCGGGTGGATTTAATCAGGGAAAGCCGGGCTTGGACGGCGAACCAGATCGCCTGATAAACGAGGCTTTTCGCGACAACGTGCGCCGATTGATCGCGTCGGAAGATTTTAGGGGGGCTATCACAACACCAGTCGGGAAGACCATCGGTAGTTCAGCGTTGGTCGGGCCGACGAGATTGCTGCCGTCGAAGCTGCGGCCTCCAGTCGGGGAAGCCTCCCGTTCCGTCGCTGTGGTGTTTTCGGCAGAGGGTTCCGGCAGCGGCTTCCTGATCTCGGATGACGGGTATCTCCTCACGAACCATCATGTCGTGGGCGCCTCGAAATATGTGAAGCTCAAGTGGCACGACGGGAAGGAGAGCCTAGGCGAGGTGGTGCGTAGTGACCCTCGTCGTGACGTTGCTTTGGTGAAGACTGTTGCCGATGGCCGGCCCTCCCTTGGTTTACGGTCAGGGCCGGCAAGACAAGGCGAGGGCGTCTTCGCCATAGGCACGCCGTTGGACGATCAATTCCAGAACACTATGTCCCGAGGAATCGTGTCGGCGACGCGCGAGGTCCAAGGCCTAAGCTACATCCAGAGCGATGTGATGGTGAACCACGGCTCGTCCGGCGGCCCGTTGCTCGACGAGAAGGGCCAAGTGATCGGCCTGACGGTGTCGGGGCGTCAGGAGAACGGCTCATCGGTCGGCCTCAACTTCTTCATCCCCATCGACGACGCCTTGAAGGCGCTGGCGCTGACCGTGGCCGGCTGACCGCCGCTCACGCTTTCCTCACTTCCGGGGTCTGATAGTCTGTGCGGCTTGGGGATGGCGCATGCGGCAGTGGATATCGCTGACAGTCGCCGCGGCGTTCGCGCTGGCCGTTTCGGCCGGCGCCGCGCACGCGGTGGACGAGGGCAGGCTGAAGAACCTGCAGGCCGCGCCGTCGATCGCGCCCGTCTCCCTGCCCAGCGATGCGCGGACCGTGAAGTTCACCCGCATGGTGGTGCAACTGAAGCCCGAGCCCTGGGCCTTCCTGCGCAACAAGGACTCGCTGGCGGACGATCGCCTGATCAGTTGGCAGGACGGCCAGAAGGCGATCAATCCGGCGCTCTTCGCGCAGATCTTCGATGAGGAGCTGAAGCGGGCCAGCGGCAAGGCCAGCGCCAACGGCCTGTTCGCCACCGACGCCCCGCCGCTGCCCGAACTGCTGGCCGCGGCGAAGATCACCGACATGCAGGGGCGGTTCTGCAAGAGCTGCGGCCTGATCCTCTCCAGCGGCCGATGGGAAGGCGCCGTGGTCATGACCGCCCATTGGGAGGTCTATTCCGTGACCCAGCAGAAGGTGGTCGTCGCCCTCGACATCACCGGCGGCTACACCGCGCCCTCCAAGGGAATCCAGGGCGATCCGGAGCAACTGATCAACGAGGCGTTCCGCGACGATGTCCGCCGCCTGATCGCCTCGGGCGACTTCCGCCGGGCGGTGACCGCCCCGGCCGCGGGGCCGTCATCGGGCTTTCCCGCGCCGGCGAGCCTGGGCGCCCTGACCCTGGTCGCGGCCAAGCCCAAGCCCGGCATCGCCCAGGCCTCGGCCTCGGTGGCCGTGGTGTTTTCCAACGAAGGGTCCGGCAGCGGCTTCCTGATCTCCGACGACGGCTACCTGATCACCAACCACCACGTCGTGGGCGCCGCAAAGATCGTGCGCCTGAAGTGGTCGGACGGGACGGAGACCGTGGCCGAGGTGCTGCGCAGCGACCCGCGCCGCGACGTGGCCCTGCTGAAGGCCCCGCCCGGCGGCCGCGCCGCGCTCGGCCTGCGGCACACCACGGCGCAGCAGGGCGAGACGGTGTTCGCCATCGGCTCGCCGCTCGGCGCCCAGTTCCAGAACACCATGAGCAAGGGGATCGTCTCGGCCCTGCGCAATCAACAGGGGCTCGCCTACATCCAGAGCGACGTGATGGTGAACCACGGCTCTTCCGGCGGGCCGCTGCTCGACGAGACCGGCCAGGTGATCGGCCTCACCGCCTCGGGCCAGACGATCAACGGAGCCCCGATCGGCCTCAACTTCTTCATTCCCATCGACGACGCCCTGAAGACCCTGAACGTCACGGCGCCGGCCGGGCCGCCGGTCCAGCAGGCCGACCGCAAACCCTAGAGGATGCCGCCCATGCGCCGCCGCGCGTTCCTGACCGCCGCCACCGCCGCCGTGGCGGCCGCCGGCCTTGCGCCCCGCCTGGCCCGGGCCGCCGCGCCCGCGGGCCTGACGTCCATGACCGGGGCCGCGAGGCCCATCGACCGCGCCGAGCGGCTGGCGCGGATCGGCAAGCTGCAGCGGCTGATGTCCCAGCAGGGCGTGGGCGCCATGATCCTGGAGTCGGGGTCCAGCCTGGAATACTTCACCGGCGTCCAGTGGCGCCGCTCCGAGCGGACCACCGCGGCGGTGATCCCAGCCAGGGGCGAGACAGTGCTGGTGACCCCGGCCTTCGAGGAGCCCTCGGTCCGCGAGACCCTGGCCGTCCCCGCCGACGTGCGGCCCTGGAACGAGCACGAGAGCCCGTTCGCCGCCCTGGCCGGGGCGTTGCGCGACCGAGGCGCCGGGGCCGGCAAGATCGCCTTCGAGGACACCACGCGGCTCTACATCGTCGACGGCGTGCGCGCCGCCGCGCCGGCCTTGAGCGTCGTGTCGGGCACGGCCCTGGTGCGCGCCTGCCGGCTGATCAAGTCGCCCGCCGAGCTGGCGCTGATGCAGACCGCCAACGACGTAACCCTGGCCGCCCTGCGCCACGTCCACGCCAACGCCCATCCCGGCATGAGCCCGGGCGATATCGGCGCGCTGATGAACGCCGCCACCGTGGCGCTGGGCGGGTCGCCGGAGTTCGCCCTGGTGCTGATCAACGAGGCCAGCGCCTATCCGCACGGCTCGAAACAGCCGCAGACCCTGCACGAAGGCTCGGTGATCCTGATGGACGTCGGCTGCACGGTGCACGGCTACCAGTCCGACATCTCCCGCACCTGGGTGATGGGCCAGCCAACGCCGAAACAGCGCAAGGTCTGGGACACGGTCAAGCGCGGCCAGGAGATCGCGCTGGCGACGGCCAGACCCGGCGTCGCCGTGGGGACCATCGACGACGCCGTGCGCGCCTACTACGAGAAGGAAGGCTGGGGCCCCGGCTACAAGCTGCCGGGCCTGTCGCACCGCACCGGCCACGGCATCGGCCTCGACGGCCACGAGCCGCCGTACCTGGTGCACGCCGACGCGACGCCGTTGGAGCCGGGCATGTGCTTCTCCGACGAGCCGGGCATCTACATCCCCGGCGAGTTCGGCGTCCGCCTGGAGGATTGCTGGCGGATGACCGAGGCCGGGCCGAAGCTGTTCACGCCGTTGGCGAAGTCGATCGACGACCCGATCTAGCCGACAGGCGGGCCTTACCTAAGGTCAACCATGGTCGTTCACGGCTCCTACATAGATTCCGCCGTTTGATGGTCGCCTCGGTCGAGGGGGGCGCCCTAGATCGGAGACTTGCCGTGACGGACCCGGCGCGACCCCACACCATCGATCCTGCCCGAGCCCATGCGAGCCCGCGGCCCAGGGTTCCCCGCGCCGACGACGAGTCGCGCGACGCCGAGCGGCGCGAACTCGATCACCGGCTGGCCAACAGCCTCCAGTTGGCGGCGGACTTCCTGATCTTCGAACACATGCGGGTGCGCGACCCCGAGGCGCGCGGAGCCCTGATCGCGACGGCGGACCGGCTGTCGGCGGTCGGCCAGATGCACCGCTTCCTCGCCGCGCGGCGTCACGCCAGCGGCGTCGACCTCGAGGTCTTCCTGGTGGAGCTCGGCGCCCTGATCGGCGAAAGCACCGGGCTGAACTGCGAGATCGAGGCCGAAGCCGTGACCGCGCCGGGGGAGCTGGCGCAACAGCTCGCCATCGCCATCAACGAGCTCGCCATGAACGCCGCCAAGCACGCCTATCCCTGGGGCGAGCGGGGCCCGCTGCACATCGCCTGCCGCCGTGAGGGCGGCCGTCTGAAGGTGGTCGTGGCCGACGAGGGCCGCGGGCTACCGAGGCCCCTGGCCGCCGCCACCGCGACCGGTCCTGCGCCCGGCGGGCTGGGGATGACCATCGTCCAGGCCATCGTGCGGCAGCTCAACGGACGCCTGACCGCGGAAAACGACGGCGGCGCCCGCTTCACCCTGACCTTTCCCCTCGCCGCGACAGCCGCGCCCGCGCCGCGATCCTTCGCGCCGCCCGGGGCCGACGACTAGCCGCTAGGCCTTGGCGTCCTGGATCGCCGAGAGCTTCCAGGGGCCGCCGACCTGGCGCGCGAAGGTCCAGAGCTCGGTGGTCTGGCTGGGCGTGTTCGGATCGCCGCTCAGCACCGCGCCGGACGCGCGGTCGCGCATCAGGTCGATGCTCTCGTAGCGCATGGCGGCGGTGGCGTATTCCACGTCGTTCTCCCGCCAGGCCTCGCCGACGTCGGCCTGCAGCAGGCGCGTGCCGGTGACCTCGTTCCGGCGCCCATGGGTGGCGTTCTCGCTGAGCTCCTCGGAGAGGTACGACATCACCTCCGGCGTGCAGCGTTCGCGCAGGCCCGCGTAATCCTCGCGCCCGAAGGCGTCCTGGATCTCCTTCAGGAGGCTCTCGAACGTCGCCTGGTCCTGGGCGGTGATCGGGATCTCCCAGGCCGGGCCGGTCGTGGGCACGTAGGGCTGGGCGGCCGGGCCGCCGCCGAACCCTGTCCCGCCGAAGGGGCCGCCGCCGAAGCCTGGGCCGGGGGTTGCGAAGGGCTGCGGGCCGCCGTCATAGGCGGGCGCCTCGAAGGGCGAATAGCCGGCGCTGCGCCGGCGGAAGAAGCGCATCGCCAGCGTGACGATCAGGAACAGCACCAGGAGCTGGATCACGATGGTCAGCAGGCCGCCGCCACCGCCGCCCCAGCCGCCGCCGCCCCAACCGCCGCCGAAGCCGTGGCCCAGCAGGCCGCCGATCAGGCCGCCGGCCACCAGGCCGCCCATGAAGCCGCCGAACGGGCTGCGTCCGAAGGGGCCGCCGTATCCGTAGCCCGGCTGATAGCCGCTGTAGCCGGGCATGCCGGGCCGAGGCGCGAAGGCCCCGCCGGGCGCGGCCGAGGGCGAGGTCATCGAGCGCTGCACCGGCGCCACATAGCCGGGCGACGTGGCGGTCGAGCTCGGCGCCGAATAGGTCCGCGAGCCGCGGCTGCCGAAACTGCCGCCCCGGCGGGCGTCGGCCGGCGCGGCGGCGAGCATGGCGACCGCCAGCGCCATGCCCAGCGCGGCGGCGATACGGGTCCGAAGACGAGTCATAGCTAGAGAATCTCCATCACGATCTTCATGTAAGTCGCCGCCGAGGCCCCCGCCAGATGAACCCCACGCATCACAAACCCGCGATCAGGGCCGCGACGCGCCGCCGCGGCGGTCCGGGCTTGACCGTGGACCTGTCCGTCACGAGGTTCCGCAAACATAGAGCCCTGGAGCGCGCGACCGTGAATCCCTTCCCCGACGATATCTTCACCGAGCCGGAAGACGTCGACCCCGACACCCTGGCGAACCTCGGGCCCCTGACCCGGCTGGCCGGCGTCTGGGAGGGCAGGAAGGGCGTCGACCTCAACCCCAAGGCCGACGGGCCGGAGCGGCGGGTCTACCTCGAACGCATCGAGATGCAGCCGATCGACCCGCAGGCCAACGGACCGCAGCTGTTCTACGGCCTGCGCTACCACGTGCACGTCAACACCCCCGAGGAGGACATCGCCTTCCACGACCAGGTCGGCTACTGGCTCTGGGACCGGGCCACCGGGCTGATCCTGCAGAGCCTGACGATCCCGCGCGGCCAGGCGCTGCTGGCCGGCGGCGCCGCGCGGCCCGACGGGAGCCTTTCGGTCAGCGCCAGGCGCGGCTCGACCGAGCACGGCATCGCCTCGACCGCCTTCCTCGAATACGCCTTCCGCACCGACGCCTACGAGCTGACGGTGACCTTCAATCCGGACGGCGGCTGGTCCTATGTTTCCGACACCACCCTGATGGTGCGCGGCCGGACCGAGCCCTTCCGGCACCGCGACGTCAACACCCTGACGAAGGTGGCCGAGCCGACGCCCAACCCGCTGGCCCTGATCCGCGCGGCCCAGCAGGCCTGAGCGGGAGCCGCTTTGGCCGATCCTAGGAACTGGGCTTGTCGCCGCGGCGGTTGGGCGTGTCCTGGATCGGCATGTCGATGTCGCGCAGGCCGGTCGCCTTCATGGCCTCATGGATGTCGCGCGGGCCGTTGAGGTCGGTGGTGGTGGTGAAGCTCAAGGCGGCGGGGTTGGCGCGGTGCTCCGACTGGTTCTGAAAGCCCCCCTGGGGCGCGGCGTTGAGCGCCAGGCTGTAGGTCTTCCCCGGCTCGGCGGTGCACAGCAGGACGAAGGTCCTGTTGTCGTCCAGCAGGCGCGGGGTCTTGAGGCACGGCAGCGGCTCGGCGCCCGTGGCCGCCGCCAGGTCGAAGCCGGACTTCAGCATCGGCTGGTCGAAGGTCACGCTGAGGACCAGGATGCCCGGCGCGATCGCCTGGCCGGCCGCCGGATAGGACTTGACCAGCTTCGGCGCCTCGGTCCTGGGGAAGACGGTCAGGGGCGAAACCGTGGCCGGCGGCGGCGGCGGGCCGGGCGCCACGGCGGGCGGGGCGGCGACGGCCACGGCGGCGGCGCTGGTCAGAACGGCGGCGGCGAGGATCGGGGCGGCGAGGCGCATGGCCTCAGCCTGCCGCCCAACATCGGCCGGAACAAGGCCTGAGCGTCTCGCGATCTTTTCGGGCGCCTAGACCCTGTAAGTGGGAAGGGCCCTAGGACCAATCGACATTCAGGCCGGCGCCTAAGGCTGCCTCCTCCCCTTGTGGGAGGAGGTGGGCCGCGCAGCGGGTCGGAGGTGGGGTTTCTCGGCCTCCCGGCGCAGCTCGAAGCTCAGTCTCGCGCCGAGAGCGGAGCGCGACCCCACCTCCGTCAGCCCTCCGGCTGACACCTCCTCCCAC
>NZ_DATMNA010000125.1:0-23624 GCF_035569475.1 Phenylobacterium sp. | reverse complement strand
TCGTCGAGCGCTACTTCTGCAAACTCAAGCACTTCCGCCGTGTCGCCACGCGCTTCGACAAGCTCGCCAGGAACTTCCTTGCCGCCGTGCTCCTCGCCTCAACTCGACTCTGGCTCAGAGCTTATGAGTCCACGACCTAGTGCGAGGGATCCGGGGAGTGGGCCTGGTAGGCCGCCTTGAACCGCAGCAGGTCGGCCGGCTCGATGTCCGAAACCGCGGCGTACCGCAGCCCGCCGGCGGTCCACTCCACCAAGGTATAGCCGTCGCGGCGGATGGTGCGCGCGGCGTTGAACAGCCGCCCCTGGGCCGACCAGACGAAGAGGTTCACCGTGTGCAGCCGGCGGCGATAGACGATGGCCGGCGCGACGCGGCCGTCGATGTAATCCAGACGCCCGCCGACCAGGGGGAAGCCCTGGGCGCTGAGGTCGGGGACCGGCGGGGCGATGTCGACCTTGCCGTTGAACCAGGGCCGCACGACGTGCTGGTCGGAGGTGGCCACGTCGGTGATGTGATTGGCCAGCAACGACCGCACGTGGCTGGCGACCAGTTGCCGTGCGACCTCGCCGTCACCCACCTGCGGCAGCACGATCATCACCGCCAGCGTCGCCGCCAGCAGGCCGGCCATGCCGCTCGCGGCCCAGGGCGAGGTCCGCCGCATCGAGGGCGCGGCCGGCGGTTCCGGCGTGGCGGCCTCAGCGCCCAGCATGGCCTCGACCTTGCCGCGCAGCCGCTCGGGCGCGCGGTGCGCCACGCCCGGCGTCGCCAGGCTCTCGCGCAGGGCCTCCAGCCGCCGATACTCGGCCTCGCAGCCCTCGCAGGTCTTCAGGTGCGCCTCGCAGGCCGCGGCGTTGACGGCGTCCAGCTCGCCGTCCAGCAGGCCCTGGAGCTGCATGGCCTTGTCAGGGCAGGCGCTCATCGCTGGATCTCCCGCCGGGCCGCAGCCCCCTCCGGCTGCAGCATGTCGCACAGCATCTGTCGCGCCCGGGCCAGGCGCGACATCACGGTGCCGATGGGGACGGCGGTCAAGGCGGCGATCTCCTTGTAGCTCAGCTCTTCCAGCTCCCGCAGGACCAGGGTCTCGCGGAAGGGCTCGGGCAGGTTTTCGATCACGGCGCGCAGGGTCTCGGCCTCGCGCCGGCGGATCAGCGCCGCCTCCGGCGTGTCCTGGCCGGGATCGGCCACATTGGCCAGCGCCTGGGCCTGGACCTCGCTCAGCGCCCCCTCCTCGACCAGGAGCTTGCCGGTCCCGCTGCGCCCGGCGGCCCAGTTGAGGAAGCAGTTGCGCACGATGGCGAACAGCCAGGCCTTGGGCGGCCCGCCGCGCCAGGCCGGGAAGGCCTTGAAGGCGCGCAGGAAGGCTTCCTGCACGATATCCTCGGCGGCGGTCGCGTCGCGGCTCAGGTAGCGGGCGAAGTTGTAGGCCGCGTCGAGGTGGGGCAGCACCAGCTCGCGGAACCGGCGGGTCTGGTCGCGCTCGGCGGTTCGGGCGTCGGACGCACGCCGCCCGCCGGGCGTTCCGCGGCTGAACGCCAGGTGCGGCCGGAAGAACGGCTTTCGCACGTCCATCGTCTATCGCCCTGCCCCGCCTCAGCCCGCCGTGACGATCACCTTGCCCGTCATGTGCGGGTGGAGCGAGCAGAAGTAACCGTACTCTCCGGCCCTGGTGAAGGTGAAGGAGAACCGCTCGTCGGTGTCGAGCACGCGGGACTTGAAGCTCTTGTCGGCGGCGACGACGGTGTGGGGGATGTCGTCCTGGTTGATCCAGGTGACGGTGGTCCCGACGGCGATCGTCAGGGCCTGGGGCCCGAAGACGAAGTTGTCGATCGTGACGCTGGGGCCGGCCGTCGCCGCCGGCTGGGCCGCGAAGGCCGGGCGCGCGGCGCCGACGCCGGTCAGGGTCGCGAGGCCGAGCGCAAGCGCCAGGGCGCCCGCCTTGAAGGTCTTGGGCATGGGAGTAGGTCCGTTCTTGAAGTGGGTTCAGGTCGCCAGGGTCTGGTCGACCAGGGCGATGGGGGCGTGGCCGCGCACCAGGGTCGCGGTGGTGATCCCCAGCATGGAATGCAGTTGTTCGGTGGGCACCTTCAGCGGCCCGGGCGAGGGGGCCTGGCCGCCCACCGGCTGCGGGAAGGCCGTGGAGCGGGCCGTGTGGAAGGCGATATTGCCCTCCACCTTCTGGGTGATCTGGTGGATGTGGCCGTTCAGCACGGTCACCGAGCCGAAGCGCCTGAGGTAGGACAGCGCCTGGGCCGCGTCGTCCGTGCCCCAGCCCCAGTCGGCGTAGACCGTCCAGAGCGGGATGTGGGCGAAGACCACGATCGGCTGCGACGACGGCCGCCGGGCCAGGTCCTTCTCCAGCCACTCGAGCTGGTCGGGGCCCAGGTTGCCCATGCCGCCGGCCTTCAGGTTGACCACATTGATCAGGGCCACGAAGTGCACGCCCTTGTGGTCGAAGCTGTACCAGCCCGCGCCTTGCGTCCCCTTGCCGAAGCGGTCGAGGTAGGCCTTGCCGGCGCCTTCGTCGAGCATGTCGTGCTCGCCCGGGACGTGGAACACGGTGAGGCCGGCTTCGCGGATGATCTGCTCGGCGTCGTCGAACTCCTGGTCCTTCGAAAGCTGGGTGATGTCGCCGGTGTGGATGATGAAGTCCGGCTTGACCGGCAGGGCGACGATCTTGGCGACCGCCTCCCGGTAGGTGGCCGCCGCGTCGGGGTTCGCGGGCTTGGCGAAGCCCACGTGGCTGTCGCTGATCTGCAGGAAGGTGAAGTCGCCCGCCGCATGCCCAGGCGCCTGGGCGGCCGCGGCCACGGCCCGGTCGAGCCCGATCGAGCTGGCGAGCCCGCCGCTGACGGTGAACAGCGCCCCGGTCCCGGCCCAGGCCATGCATTTCAGGAAGCCCCGGCGGTCGCCGGGCGTGTCGTCGTGGCTCTCTTCGGGGGTCATCGTCAGCTCCTTTGGGACAGGTCGTCTGGAAAGACCGTCGAGCCGTGGGCTTTATTCCCAGGGGCCGGCCGTCGTGCGGGTTCGGAAGGGTTGAGGGGGCGCCAGCCAGCGGCGCCCCCTCTCGCCTGGGCGCCGCGACGGGGCGGGCGGCGCTCTGGCGAACGGATCGGCAGGCGGCCCCTAAGTCTTGCGGGCCGGCCAGGGCCACATGGACGAAAGCACCCCGTCGCGCCGCGCCAGGCCGTGAAACAGGGCGGCGGCGACGTGCAGGCCGATGAGGCCGAGCAGCAGCCAGCCGCCGACCTCATGGATGTTGTGGAAGGCGCCGGTCAGCGCCTTGTGACGGGCCATCACCCGCGGCGCCTGGAAGACGAAGAGCTGGAAGGGCTTTCCGCGCGCCAGGCTCTGCGCCAGGCCGGTCAGCGGCTGGACCAGCATCAGGACATAGAGCGCCGCCTCGCTGGCCGCTGCGGCGGCCTTCTGCGGCCGCGGCATATCCGCGGGCAGGGGAGGGCGCACGGCGAACCTCAGGCGCCACGCCAGCCGGGCCAGGGCCATGATCCACAGGCCGGCGCCTACCGAGCGATGGAGCGTCAGGCGCTGGGCCGCCGCGCCGCCGTCCTGCGCCAGGCCGAGCGACCAGGCGCTGGCGAACAAGGCGGCGATCATCAGGACGCTCAGCCAGTGCAGGCCCTGGCTGACGTGGTCAAAGCGGGTCCGCGCCGCGGCTCGCGCGGCCGTCTGCGGCGGAGGGGAGACCAGGGCGTCCATGGCGGCTCCGGCGCGGGCCGGTCGCCCCCAAGTGGGCCGCGCCTGCGCCAACACCAGACCGCGGCGCGCGCCGGTTTATTCCCGGCCGCCGGGGCGGCGGGCCGGGCGTGTTTCAATCTCGCCAAACAGCGACATATCGAACATCGCTACGGAAATCCGTTCGTCGCCGAAAGGCGCGATGACGGGAAATGCTCCTGACCGGGATAGGCTCGGGCGAACCCCGACCCCCACTGGCTGAGGCCGCCGGGCCGATGCGCGCAGCCGTCGCGGATCACGCCGCGGGACGCCTCGCCCAGGCCGAGGCCGCCTATCGGGAGATCCTCGCGCGCTGGCCCGACCATCCCGAAGCCGTGGGCATGCTGGCGCTGATCCTGGCGGACGGCGACGACCACGAGGCGGCCGAGGCCATGGCCTACCGCCACCTCTCCCTGCGCCCCAACGAGGCCACGGCCCTGCTGGCCCTGGGCCGGCTTTGGGCGCGCCAGGGCGACGACGAGGCGGCCGCGCCGCTGTTCCGGCGCGCGGCCCGGCGGGCCCCGGCCTTCGCGCCGATCCACAACGAACTCGGCGTCTCGCTGCACCGGCTTGGCCGCCGCGAGGAGGCGCTGGCGGCGCTGGACGAGGCCATGCGGCTCGACGCCGCGTTCCAGGTGGCGCGCGGCAATCGCGGCCTGGTGCTGGTCGATTGCGGACGGTTCGACGAGGCCGTCGACGAATTGCTGAACGCGCTGGCGAACCCTGACCCGACTCTGGGGGCCGCCGCCGCCATCCTCCTGAACGCCCTGTCCAAGGCCGCGGCCCGGGTCGAGCGGCTGCCGGAGGCGGAGGCGGCGGCCCGGGCCTATCTCGCGGCGGGCCATGACGAGGCCGGGACGCTCGAGGAGCTGGCCGTCACCCTGGACCGGTCGAAACGCCACGAGGAGGCCCGCCAGATCCGCAACGGCCTGGCCCGCCGCTTCGGCGTGCAGCGGCGAAACGCGAGCGAGGCCGCCCTCGAGACCGTCGTCGTCCTGTGCGCCGTCGGGGCCGGCCACCTGCCGACCCGCTACCTCGTGGACCCGGCATGCTTCACGACGCTCACCCTGGCCCTGCTGTCGCCGGACCAGCCGGACGCGCCGCTGGGCCAGATCGACCCCGGCTCCCTGGCCGAGGCCGGCGTGATCTTCAACACGCTCGGCGACGCGGACCGCGACGATGGCCAGTTGGCCGCGGCCGCCGCCTTCTGCGCGGCCTTGGGAAAGCCCGTGCTCAATCCGCCGCAGGGCATTCCCCGCACCGGCCGCGCCCAGGCCGCGGGCCTGTTCGGCGACATTCCGGGGATGGTGACGCCGCCGGTCCGCGCCCTGGCGCCGGCCGATCTGGAGGCCTTGACGATCGAGGCCCCGGTCCTGGTCCGGCCCGCCGGGGACCATGGCGGCGAAAACCTCGTGCGGCTTTCCAGCGAGGCCGAAAAGCAGGCGTACCTGGCGCGCGGACCGGCCGAGCGCCTGTTCCTGACGCCGTTCCACGACTTCCGCTCGCCCGACGGCTACTGGCGCAAGTACCGCCTGGTCTTCGTCGACCGGCGTCCCTATCCCTTCCACCTCGCCATCGGCGAGGACTGGCTGCTGCACTATTGGCGCGCGGAGATGGCGAAGTCCGACTGGAAGCTCGCCGAGGAAGAACGGTTCCTGGCCGACTGGCGAGGGGTGTTCGGTCCGCAGGCGGCCGCCGCGGTCGACGAGGTCGGCCGCCGCCTCGACCTCGACTATGGCGGCATCGACTGCAGCCTGACGGCCGACGGCCGCCTGCTGCTGTTCGAGGCCAACCCTTGCGTCCTGATCCACCTGGACGAGGCGGCGGAGACCTCGCCGGCCAAGCATCGCTACGTGCCCCCGATCCGCGACGCCTTCACCCGCATGTTGCGGGCCCGAGCCGCCCAGAGCCCGTCGCAGCCGACCTGAATCGAGTCAGCCGGGACCAAACGGGCCCCTCGGCTATATCTGGAGCCCTTCTCGTTCCCCCCAAGTCTGATCCGACCTGAAGGGGAAGGGCTCTCGCTGGACACGCGGGGCTCGCGCGACTAGAAGCCCGCCTTCCCTGCGTCGGCGCGTCCGATCCGCGCCCCAGGTTCGACGCGAGCCCTGCCATGAAACGCCAAGCCCCCCATGCGCCTTCCGGCCCCTCGCAGCGCCAGTTGCGGGCCGGCGAGCTGATGCGCCACGCCCTGGTGGAGATCCTGCGCGAGCAGGAGATCACTGACCCCGACATCGCCGGCGTCTCCATCACCTTGACCGAGGTCCGCATGAGCCCGGACCTGCGCAACGCCACGGTCTTCGTCGAGCCCCTGGGCGGCGGCGAACAGGCCGCGGTGGTGGTCAAGGCGCTGAACCGCCACCACAAGTTCCTGCGCGGCCGCCTGGGCCACGCCATCGACATGAAATTCACCCCGGCGCTGAAGTTCCTTCACGACGACACCTTCGACGCGGCCGCGCGCATGAACCGGCTCTTCGACGACCCCCGCGTCGCCCAGGACCTGAAGCCGGGCGAGCCTTCCGGCGGCTGGAAGGACGAAGACTGATGGCCCGCCGCCGCAAGGGCGACGCGGTCAACGGCTGGATCTGCCTCGACAAGCCCTACGACCTGACCTCGACCCATGCGGTGAGCCGCGTGCGCCGGGCGTTCAACGCCCAGAAGGCCGGCCACGCCGGCACGCTGGATCCGCTGGCCACCGGCATCCTGCCGATCGCGCTGGGCGAGGCGACCAAGACGGTTCCCTACCTGGTGGACGCCGACAAGGCCTACCGCTTCACCATCGCCTGGGGCCGCACCACGGCCACCTACGACCGCGAGGGCGAGGTGACGGCGCAGTCCGATGTCCGGCCGTCGGTGGCGCAGGTCGAGGCCGTCCTGCCCCGCTTCGTGGGCGAGATCAGCCAGGTCCCGCCGGCCTATTCGGCGATCAAGGTGGACGGCGAGCGGGCCTACGACCTGGCGCGCGCCGGGGAGACGGTGGAGCTGGCGGCCCGCATCGTGACCATCCATTCCGCCCGCGTCGCCGAGGCGCCCGACGCCGATCACGTCACCCTGGAGATCGAATGCGGCAAGGGCACCTATGTCCGCGCCATCGCCCGCGACCTGGCCGAAATGCTGGGCGCCTGCGGGCACGTCAGCGACCTGCGCCGCACGCGCGTCGGGGGGTTCACCGAACAATCTGCGGTGACGCTGGAATTCCTTGAGGATTTAGGGCATAAGGCCCGCCAGTCGGAGCTATTGCTTCCGGTCGAGACCGCCCTGGACGACATCCCGGAGCTGGCCGTGACCGCCGAAGACGCTTTCCGGCTGAAGCAGGGACGGTCGATCGTTCTCGTTCCCCGACAGGTGGAATCGGTCAAAGCCAGGCTCAAGCCCGGCTCGCGCACCGTTTCAGCCATGGCGGGCGGGATGGTCGTCGCACTCTGCGAGATGCGCGCGGGCCGGCTCGAACCCTCGCGGGTCTTTCATCTCGACAAGAGCGGAGATTGACCGATGTCGATTACGGCCGAACGCAAGGCTGAAGTGATCAAGTCCCATGCCCGCGGCGAAGCGGACACGGGCAGCGCCGAAGTCCAGGTGGCGATCATGTCCGAACGGATTTCGAACCTCACCGAACACTTCAAGACGCACAAGAAGGACAACCACTCGCGCCGGGGCCTGCTCAAGCTGGTCTCCGCCCGCCGGTCGCTCCTTGACCACCTGAAGAAGTCCGATGCGGACCGCTATCAGAAGCTGATCGAGACCCTCGGCCTGCGCCGCTAGCCACCGCCGGCCCCGGCGAAAGCCGGGGTCCGCAGAGGCTGACGCAGCCCGACCGCCCGCAGGGATCCGGCTTTCGCCGGGACGAGCGGGAGTTAAGACCGCCGCTCCTCCGCAACAGGCCGGGGGACCCCAATGCGGCACTGGCGATCCCATTTCAGTTCGGGACCGCCGCACACGCCGAGGGCTGACACGAAGTCCTCATCGCCTGTTCATTTGGAGAGGATTTCGGAAGCCCGATCCCTGTCCGCCCCCGCCGGGAATACGCCCGCGGGATAGAAAGAAGCGAAAATGTTCAATATCAAACGCAAGACTATCGAGTGGGGCGGCAAGACGCTGACGCTCGAAACCGGTCGCATGGCCCGTCAAGCCGACGGTTCCGTCCTGGCCACCTACGGCGAGACCATGGTGCTGGCCACCGCGGTCTTCGCCAAGAGCGCCAAGCCCGGCCAGGACTTCTTCCCCCTGACCGTGAACTACCAGGAGAAGTTCTACGCCGCGGGCAAGATCCCGGGCTCCTTCCCCCGCCGGGAGGCTGCGCCCTCCCAGAAGGAAACCCTGACCAGCCGCCTGATCGACCGTCCGATCCGCCCGCTGTTCGTCAAGGGCTTCAAGAACGAGGTGCAGGTGGTCTGCACCGTGCTGGCCCACGACCTGGAAAACGATCCGGACATCGTGGCCCTGGTGGCCGCCTCGGCCGCCCTGGTGCTGTCCGGCGCGCCCTTCATGGGCCCGATCGCCGGCGCCCGCGTCGGCTACGTGAACGGTGAGTACGTCCTCAACCCGACGCTGGACGAGATGAAGGACAGCCGGATGGACCTGGTGGTCGCCGGCACCTCGGACGCGGTCATGATGGTCGAGTCCGAAATCCAGGAGATGAGCGAAGACGAAGTGCTGAAGGGGGTGATGTTCGCCCACGCCGGCATGCAGCCGGTCATCGACGCGATCATCGAGCTGGCCGAGCACTCCGCCAAGGAGCCCTTCGACTTCCAGCCCGACGACACCGACGCCATCAAGGCGGAGATGAAGAAGGCCGTCGGCAAGGACCTCGCCGCCGCCTTCAAGATCCCCGCCAAGCTGGAGCGCCAGGACGCGGTCGCCGCGGCCAAGGCCAAGGCCACCGACAAGTTCGGCAAGTCCGACGAGAACCCGGCCGGCATCGCCCCCGACAAGCTGGGCGCGGTGTTCAAGGAGCTGGAAGCCGACGTCGTCCGCCGCAACATCCTGGACACCGGCGTCCGCATCGACGGCCGCAAGGTCGACCAGGTCCGCCAGATCGTCTCGGAAGTGGGCGTCCTGTCCCGCGCCCACGGTTCGGCCCTGTTCACCCGCGGCGAGACCCAGGCCCTGGTCGTGGCCACGCTCGGCACCGGCGACGACGAGCAGCTCATCGACGCCCTTGAGGGCAAGTACTATGAGAAGTTCATGCTGCACTACAATTTCCCGCCCTTCTCGGTCGGGGAAACGGGGCGCATGGGCGCGCCGGGCCGCCGCGAAGTCGGCCACGGCAAGCTGGCGTGGCGGGCGATCCGCCCGATGCTGCCGAGCGTCGAGGAATTCCCCTACACGATCCGCCTGGTCTCGGAGATCTTCGAGTCCAACGGCTCCTCGTCCATGGCCTCGGTCTGCGGCTCCTCGCTGGCCCTGATGGACGCGGGCGTGCCCCTCAAGAAGCCGGTCTCCGGCATCGCCATGGGCCTGATCCTGGAAAAGGACGGCTTCGCCGTGCTCTCCGACATCCTGGGCGACGAGGACCACCTCGGCGACATGGACTTCAAGGTGGCCGGGACCTCCGACGGCATCACCTCGCTGCAGATGGACATCAAGATCCCCGGCATCACCGAGGCGATCATGAAGCAGGCGCTCGCCCAGGCTAAGGGCGGCCGCGAGCACATCCTGGGCGAGATGGCCAAGGCCATGGAGGCTCCGCGCCACGAGCTGGGCGAATACGCGCCGAAGATCGAGACCATCAAGATCCCGGTGGACAAGATCCGCGAAGTGATCGGCTCGGGCGGCAAGGTGATCCGCGAGATCACCGCCGAAACCGGCGCCAAGATCGACATCGGCGAAGACGGCACGATCAAGATCGCGGCCGCCGAGCAGTCGAAGATCGAGGCGGCCAAGGAGTGGATCAAGTCGATCGCCTCCGAACCGGAAGTCGGCCAGATCTACACCGGAAAGGTGGTGAAGATCGTCGACTTCGGCGCCTTCGTGAACTTCTTCGGCGCCAAGGACGGCCTGGTGCACGTCAGCCAGATCGCCAACGAGCGCGTCAACAAGGTCTCCGACGTCCTGTCGGAAGGCCAGTCCGTGAAGGTGAAGCTCCTGGGCTTCGACGACCGCGGCAAGACCCGCCTGTCGATGAAGATCGTCGACCAGGAAACCGGCGAGGACCTGTCGTCCAAGCAGGAACAGCCGGAAGGCGCGGACGCCTAAGGGCTCCGATCCACGGCAGACATGACGAGGGCGGCTGCAGCGATGCAGCCGCCCTTTTCATTGCCTCCTCTCCCCCCGCGAAGCGGAGAGGGAGAGGATCGAGGAAAGGGCGGCTGGATCTTGAAGCCGGTCCGACGGTTCATCGGGGTTTGCGGCGGCGCCGCTCCCGGGTCATGGCTGGACCGTCGAGCAGGGTTCAGCGCGGCGCCGCCCTCTCCTCGATCCTCTCCCTCTCTTCGCTGCGCTCGGGCGAGAGGCGATGCCTACGCCTCGACAGCCGCCCGGACCCCATACCGCGCGGCGGGATGCGCCTTCGACAGGTTCGGCGCCAGCTTCAGCCGCGCGGCCTGGAAGGCGTCCCAGTCGGCAGGGTCGGGCAAGGAGGGGATGGTCACCAGCTCGCCCTTGTCGAGGCCCGCCAGGGCCGCGTCGACAAGCTCGTCCACATCCATGGTTCGATCCGGATCGAGCGTTGACGGGTCGCGGCCGGAGCGCTCCCAGATCTCGGTGCGCGTGGCGCCGGGCAGGACGGCCTGAAAGGTGACGCCGGCGCCGCCGATCTCCTCGTTCAACCCTTGCGTCAGATAGAGCACGAAGGCCTTGGTCGCGCCGTAGACCACGCTGCGGTACTCCGGCAGCAGGCCCACCACCGAGCCGACGTTGATCAGGGTCCCGCGGCCGCGGGCGTTGAAGGCCTTGGCCGCGGCGTTGGCCAGGCGGGCCACAGCCACGACGTTGAGCCGGATCAGGTTTTCGATCTGCTCGGGCCCGTGCTCCAGGAAGCCCCCGAACAGGGCCGCGCCGGCGTTGTTGACCACCAGGTCGAGGGCGGCGTCGCGGGCGATGCGGTCCTCAAGGCGTGTCAGGTCGGCGGGATCGGTCAGGTCGGCGCGGAAGACCTCGACCCTGACGCCGGTCTCGGCGCGAAGGCGGGTGGCGAGGTCCTCCAGTCGCGCGGCGTCGCGGGCGACGAGGATGAGGTCATGGCCGCGCCTTGCCAGACGGTCGGCGTAGGTCGCGCCGATGCCGGCGGAGGCGCCGGTCACCAGGGCCGCGCCGCGCGTGTGAGCTTGGGTCATCAGAAAATCTCCCGTCGGCGTCCAGGCGGCGCCCCGATGTAAGTGGCCCGCCCAGGGGCGGTCACAAGGCCCTATGGGGCCAGCCACAGATGAGAAATTCTGAACCTACCCGCAGCCGCCGGCTAACGCGCCTTGCGCGCCGCGTAGCGGGCGTCGCGCTTGGTCTGCGCCTCGGCCTTGGTGAGCTGCTTGCGCTCCTTGCGGGCGCCGCGCTTCTCGGCGAGCGCCGCCTCCGCGGCGGCGGCGATGGTGGCGTGGTCGGCGGCCAGGGCGTCGGCGGCGGCCTTGCGGGCCGCTTCTTTTTCGTCGGCGCGGGCGGTGCGCACCTCGTTGAGCTCGGCCTTGAGCTCGGCCTCGCGCAGGGCCGCGCGCTGTTCGAACAGCGGGTCGGTGACGGTGGGTTTGGGCTTCAGCTTCGCCAGCAGGGCCGCCTTGGCGTCGGCGGCGGCGGACAGGCGATCGGTCAGGCCGGAGCCCTTGAGGTCTCTCGCGGACATGGGCGGCTTTTCAGGTGGGACGCCGCGATTGCGCGACGGCCCACCCTACAGCATTTCGGCCCTTTAGCCCCGCAGCTTCCGCAACAGCACGTCCACGTCGCGGGCGATGGCCGGGTCCTCGGCCTTCAGGCCTTCGATGCGGCGCACGGCGTGCAGCACCGTGGTGTGGTCGCGCCCGCCGAAACGGCGGCCGATGTCGGGCAGGGACCGGGTGGTGATCTGCTTGGCCAGCCACATGGCCACCTGGCGGGGCCGCGCCACCGCGCGGGCGCGGCGTTCGGAGATCAGGTCGGCCTGTTTGAGGCCATAGTGCTCGGAGACGACCTTCTGGATCTGGTCCACCGTGACCTTGCGCTCGTTGCACGACAGGTGCGGGCGCAGGATCGTCTGGGCCTCGTCCAGGGTCAGCCGCGCCACTTCGCCGCCGACGCGGGCGACGAGAGTGTTCAGGGCGCCCTCCAGCTCGCGGACGCTGTCGGTGAAGCGGTCGGCCAGGAACTGCATGACCTCGGGCTTGGCGGACGGCAGGAAGCGGCCCTGCTGGGCGAGCGTCTGCAGCTTGCGCTCCAGGATGCCCAGGCGCAGCGCCCGGTCGGCCGGCTCGATGCCGCAGACCAGGCCCGCCTGCAGGTGGGACCGCAGCCGCGGCTCCATCTCCGAGATCTCGGTCGGCGAACGGTCGGCGGTCATCACCACGCGGCGGCCGTCTTCGACCAGCGCGATCAGGGTGTGGAACAGTTCCTCCTGGGTGGAGGTCTTGCCGGCCACGAAATGCACGTCGTCGATCAGCAGCAGGTCGGCGTTGCGCAGCTCGTCTTTGAACGCCGCGGTCTGCCTGTCCTGCAGCGCCTTGACGAAGGTCGAGGTGAACCGCTCGGCGGTCAGATAGACCACCCGCTTGGTCGGCTCATTGCGCATGGCCTCCCAGGCGAGCGCGTTCAGCAGGTGGGTCTTGCCGAAGCCGTAGGGCCCGTGGAAGACCACCGGGTTGAAGTGGCCGTCCGACCAGGCCGCGACGCGGCGCGCCACGGCGAAGGCGAATTCGTTGGAAGGGCCCGCGACGAAGCTGTCGAAGGCGAACCGGTCCTGCAGGCCCAGCAGGCGGCCGTGGCGGGCCGCGGCGGGCGCAGCTTCAGCCTCGACCTCGAAAACTTCGGGCGCGGTCGAAGCCTCGACCGCCTGGGCCGCCGGAGCCGCCGCCGCGGCGTTCGCCGGGGCGTCGAAATCGAACTCCATGCGCGATTTCAGGTCGAGCCTGCGGCCCAGCGGATCGTTCTGGGCCCACAGCTCTCCGATACGGCGCCAGGCATGGCGGGCGATCCAGTCCCGCGCCACCCCGGTGGCGGCCACCAGGCACACGTCGTCCCCGGTCTCGCGCAGCGCCGCTTGTCCCAGCCAGGAGCCGAACGTCGCCTCGCCCAGTTCGCGCTTCAAGACCACGCAGGTCTTTGTCCACACGACCCCGGCCGGTGCGCTCGCCATAGCTCCCGCAACCCCCCCGCTCATCATCTCTGTTTTTCCCGTCTGCCCGCCTCACGGTCGAAGCCCCACGCAGCGACCGCACCTATTTCTCAACACAAACAGGCTCTTATCCGGCGAGCGCATGCACTCCGCCGGCGCCCCGTTTTGATCCGGGATCAGATCGAAGACGCCTGTAAGGAGGCAGACACTAATGGGGGGCCGAGGCCGGTCAACGGTGATTCTTCGGCGCGTCGACGGATATTTTCGTTGACTCGCACGGAGCCCTTTTCCGCCCTAGGAAAACGCAGAACAGCGGTCCGTGCGCTGAGCAGATTCGCCGCATGTGTCGCACCCGGGACGCAGGCCCTAAACGCGAAAACGGCGCCCGCGGGGGCGCCGTTTGGCAGGTCGAATTCCGATGGGAAAGGCGGGGTTTCGTCCCCGCCGGCCGGGTCAGGCCGCCGACATCTTCCGGAGCTGGGCGGCCAGGCGCGAGACCTTGCGCGAACCGGTGTTCTTGTGAACGACGCCCTTGGTGACGGCGCGCATCAGCTCCGACTGGGCCTTGACGAAGGCGTCCTTGGCCGCGGCGGCGTCGCCCGAGGTCAGGGCCTCGTCGAACTTGCGCAGGAAGGTGCGCACGCGCGAGCGGCGGGCGGTGTTGACTTCGGTGCGGCGGGCGATCTTGCGGACCGCCTTCTTGGAGCCGGGCGTATTGGCCATTTAGGAGCTTCTCATGCGAACGCGCCCGGCGGGCCGGGCGGTGAAAATTGGAGGCGCGGATATACGGGAGGATCGAGGGCGGGTCAACGTAGGTCGCGGGGATTCCGTGCGGCCATTTCGACCCCACGGCCGCGCCCCTACTTCCCCGTGAACTTCGCCGGCCGCTTCTCGACGAAGGCGGCCATGCCTTCCTTCTGGTCCTCGAAGGCGAAGAGCGAGTGGAACAGGCGCCGTTCCATGGCCACGCCGGTGGACAGGGTCGTCTCGAAGGCGGCGTTGACCAGCTCCTTGTTCATGGCGACCGCGAGCGGCGACTGGGCGGCGATCTTGCCGGCGGCGGCCAGGGCTTCCTCCAGCAGCTTGTCGGCGGGGACCACGCGGGAGACCAGGCCCGCGCGCTCGGCCTCGGCGGCGTCCATCATCCGGGCGGTGAGCACCATGTCCATGGCCTTGGCCTTGCCCACCGCGCGGGGCAGGCGCTGGGTGCCGCCGATGCCGGGCATGACGCCCAGGTTGATCTCCGGCTGGCCGAACTTGGCGGTCTCGGCGGCGATGATGAAGTCGCAGAGCATGGCCAGTTCGCAGCCGCCGCCGAGGGCATAGCCGGCCACGGCCGCGACGATCGGCTTGCGGAAGCCCTCGATCCTCCGGGCGGCCGGGCCGAAGAAGTCGGCGGCGAACATCTGGGCGTAGGACTTGTCCGACATCTCCTTGATGTCGGCGCCGGCGGCGAAGGCGCGGTCCGAGCCGGTGAGCACCACGCAGCGCACGCCGTCATCGCCCTCGGCGATGTCCAGGGCGGCGGAAAGCTCGCTGAGCAACTGGCTGTTGAGCGCATTCAGCGCCTGCGGCCGGTTCAGCCGGATCAGGCTCACGCCCGCCTGCGGGGCTTCGACGATCAGGGTTTCGTAAGTGCTCACGGGCGGGCTCCTTGGCTGGCCCAGCGGCCTTACGGCCCCGTGACCGAATAGCCAAGGGCCCGCAGGCGGGCGGGCACGCCCTCGGGGCCGATCAGGTGGCCGACGCCCACCACCACAACCGTCTTGCCGTGGCCCTTCATCCGGGCGTCCAGCACCTGCGTCCAGCGGGCGTTGCGGTCGGTGACCAGGCGCTTGAAGAGGTCGGGCGAAGCCTTGCGCAGGGGGGCGAGCGCCTCGGCGTCGAGGGTCGCCATGTCGCCGTCGATCCAGGCCTTCACCAGCACTGCATATTCGTCGGGCTTGTCGGCCATCTCGTGCAGGGTCTCCCGCAAGGAGGCGAGCTGCTCGTCGCTGGAGCCGCCGGAGAGCATGCCGATCTGCTCGGCGGGCGTTTCGAAGGCCTGGCGCCTGGCCTGCGGGGCCATGGCCGAGATGATCTTCTCCACCCCGGTGGTGGCGTCGGCCCCGACCTTGCGGTAGGCGCCGCCGGCCAGGGCGATCTCCGCCAGCCACGGCTTCAGCCGGTCCAGCAGCGCCGGCGAGACCTGATAGGTCGCCGCCACCTGGCTCATCAGCGCGGCGTCCTCGGGCGGCAACAGCTTGAAGAGCGAGCCGTCCGGCGGCAGGACGCCCAGTTGCTGGGCCAGCATCGCCGTGTTGGCCTCGCTCTGCGGGTCGATGGGCAGCTCGAACCAGATGTCGTCGGCGTTCTTCAGCGCGCGCTCGAGGGCCGGCGGCTCCCAGTCCAGGTTGGCCGGCAGGACGTGGATCGAGCCGAACAGCACGATCTCGCTGTCCTTGTCCTTCACCACCCAGACCGGCGGGGCCGCGGCGGCGGTTCCCGCAAAGGTGAGGGCCAGGGCGAACCCGGCCAGGGCGCGACGGAGGCGGCTCATGGCGCGGATCATTTCTGGCAAACGGGGCAATAGAAGGTCGAGCGCCCGGCCTGGACCTTCCGCGCGATGACGCCGTCGCAAGGATCGTTGAAGCAGGGCTCGCCCTCGCGGTCGTAGACCCGGAAGCGATGCTGGAAATAGCCGAGCGCCCCGTCCGTCTGGGCGAAGTCCCGCAAGGTCGAGCCGCCCGCGGCGATCGCCTCGATCAGCACCGCGCGGATCTCGGCCACCAGCGCGTCGAGCCGCGGTCGGGAAATCCCGCCGGCCGCCTTGAAGGGCGAGATGCGCGCGCGGTTCAGCGCCTCGCAGACATAGATGTTGCCCAGCCCGGCCACGATCCGCTGGTCCAACAGGAGGGTCTTGGGCCCCTGTTTGCGACCCTTGAAGGCGCCGCGCAGGCGCTCGGGGCTGAAATCCTCGGAGAGCGGCTCGGGGCCCAGGCCCGCAAACCACGGATGCAGGTGCAGGGTCGCCGAATTGACCAGGGCCATGTAGCCGAACCGGCGCGGGTCGTAATAGGTGATCCTGGCGCCGGCTTCGGTCGTGAAGACGATGTGGGCGTGCTTGGGGTCCGGGTCCGGGGCGTAGTGGAACTCGCCGGGCCGCTCCACGCCTTCAGGCCCCTCATGCCGCGGCTGGGCGATCTCGAAGCGGCCGCTCATGCCCAGGTGCATGACCAGGGTGTCCTCCCGGTCGAGGCTGGCGAGCAGGTACTTCGCCCGCCGCGCCAGGCGGGTCACCGTCGACCCGGTGAGCACCTGGACGAAGTTGGGCGGCAGGGGGAAGCGCAGGTCGGGCCGGCGGGCCTCGACGCGGGCCAGCCGATGGCCCTCCAGCACGGGAGCCAGGCCGCCGCGCACCGTCTCGACCTCGGGAAGTTCGGGCATGCGTCTGGCTTGGCATGGCGGGCGGCGCGCGCCAACCCCTCGCGTATTGGGGCCTTGGAGCCCCGCAGCCGGGGGGCTAAGAGGCAACCCATGACCGGACCCGCCGCCACCTTCGGCTTCCGCGACGTGGACGCGAGCGAAAAGCCCGGCCTCGTGCGGGGCGTCTTCGACCGCGTGGCGCGCCGCTACGACCTGATGAACGACCTGATGAGCGGGGGCGTCCACCGGCTGTGGAAGGACGCCGTGGCGGCGCGGCTGAACCCCCAGCCGGGCGAGACGATCGTCGACTGCGCCGGGGGCACCGGCGACATGGCGCGGCGCTTCGCGACGATGGCCCGCCGCGTCCAGCTCCGCCGCGGCGGCGAGGACGCCCGGATCTTCGTCATCGACTACAACGCCGAGATGGTGGCCGCCGGCCGCGAGAAGGGAAGCGAGCCGGAGATCGCCTGGGCCGTGGGCGATGCGCAACGCCTGCCTCTGCCCGACGCCAGCGCCGAGGCCTATGTGATCGCCTTCGGCATCCGCAACGTCACCGACATCCCAGCGGCCCTGCGCGAGGCGCGGCGGGTGCTGAAGCCGGGCGGGCGCTTCCTCTGCCTGGAATTCTCCCGGCCGGTCACCGAGGCCCTGCAGAAGGCCTATGACGCCTATTCCTTCAAGGTGATCCCGGAGATCGGCGCGCGGTTCGGCGGCGACCGGGACGCCTACCAGTACCTGGTGGAAAGCATCCGCCGGTTCCCGGACCAGCGCCGGTTCGCCGCCATGATCGGCGAGGCGGGGTTCGCCCGGGTCGAGTTCACCAACTTCACCGGCGGGGTGGCGGCGCTGCACACCGGTCGGGCGATCTAGCGGCATGGGCGCGGCCCCCTTTGAGTAAGATCGGGGCGTTCGGCCGCATGACCGCCGCGGTCTGGGCGCTGGTGCGCAACGACGCCCTCCTGCCGCGCGAGCTGGATGACGCCTACCTGCCGTCGGTGGCCTTCATCGGCCGCACGCTTCGGCTGTTCGCCGGCCCCGGCGCGCGCCAGGGGCGGCCGGGCGAGCGGCTGGCGAGGGCCTTGGAGGGCACGGGGCCGGTGGCGATCAAGCTCGGCCAGGTGCTGTCGACGCGGGGCGACTTCTTCGGGCGTGAGTTCGCCGAGGACCTGTCGCGGCTGAAGGACCGGCTGCCGCCCTTTCCCACCGCGCTTGCCCGAGCCGAGGTCGAGAAGGCGCTGGGGCGCACCGTGGAGAGCCTCTACGCGGAGTTCGGCGAGCCGATCGCGGCGGCCTCGCTCGCCCAGGCGCACGAGGCAAGGCTGCTGGACGGCCGCAAGGTCGCGGTGAAGGTGCTGCGGCCGGGGATCGAGCGGCGGGTGGCCGCCGACGCCGAGAGCCTGATGCTTGCCGCCCGGCTGATCGACCGCTGGATCCCGCCGGCGCGCAGGCTGGAGCCCATCGCCTTCGCCGAGACGGTGATCCGCGCCGTGACCCTGGAGCTGGACCTGCGGCTGGAAGCCGCCGGGGCGGACGAGCTGCGCGAGGTGATGGCCAAGGACGGCTACATGGCCGCCCCGCCGATCGTCTGGGAGGGCGTCGGCAAGCGGGTGCTGACCATGGAATGGGCGCGCGGCTGGCCGCTCTCCGACGAGGCCGCCCTGACCCAGCCCGGGCTCGACCGCCAGGCCATGGCCGACAACCTGATCCGGGCCTTCCTGTCCCAGGCCCTGGACCACGGCGTGTTCCACGCCGACCTGCACGAGGGCAACCTGTTCGCTGCGGCGCCTGCCGCCCTGACGGCGGTGGACTTCGGTATCATCGGCCGGATCGGCCCGGCCGAGCGCCGCTACCTGGCGGAGATCCTCTGGGGGTTCCTCAACCGCGACTACGAGGCGGTGGCGCGCACCCATTTCGACGCGGGCTACGTGCCGGCCCATCACAGCGTCGAGGCCTTCGCCCAGGCGCTGAGGGCCGTGGGCGAGGCGGTGTTCGGCCGCCCGGCCAGCGAGGTGCCCATGAGCCGGGTGCTGCTGCAGCTCTTCGAGATCACCGCCCTCTACGAGATGCGCCTTCGGCCCGAGCTGGTGCTGCTGCAGAAGACCATGATGACGGTGGAGGGCGTGGCGCGGCGCATCCTGCCGGACCACAACATCTGGTCCGCCGCCGACCCGGTGGTGCGCCGCTGGATCGCCCGCGAGCTGTCGCCGGCCGCCCGGATCAAGCGCTTCGCCGACGAGGCGATGGCGGCGCTGCGCAACATCGCGCGGCTGGCCGAGACCCTGCCGGCCGCGGGCGCGACGACCGTCGAGGTGCGCGAGACACGTTCAGGCGGCTCGGCGCTGCTGTGGTTCGCGGCCGGCGCGCTGGTCGCCGGCGCGGCGTTCCTGGCGGCGATGTACCTGGGCTGACAGATCCTCCCCAGCGCGAAGCGCGGCCAGGGGAGCATCTTCTCCGCGTTCACTCGATCGTCGTCCGCGCCATCCATTCTTCACCGGTCAGCCGTTCCGCGCCCTCCACGTCGAACAGCTCCATCTTGCCGTTCCGGAAGACCGTGGTCTTGCCGATGGTCGGCATGTCGGCGATCTCCAGCGGATCGCGGCGGCCTGCTGTGAGGTAGACGAGGTCGCCCGGGCCTTTCGACTTCAGGGAATGGACCACCCCGTCGATGGGGAAGCCCACGAAGTCGCCCGGCCCCACCGGGTGGCCGACGCCGTCCAGCATCATTTCTCCCACGCCCTCGACGATGAAGACGAACTCCTCCGACACCGAGTGGGCGTGGGGGATGAAGCTCTCCTTGCCCGGCGGGATGCGGATCATATGGACGCCGAGCTGGCTCATCCCTGCCGGATCGCCGAGGGGGACCATCCGCATCTCCGAGGCCGGATTGTACGGATGGCGGCGGCGGCGGACCCTGGACCAGTCGATCTGGCCCGAACGCTGGATGTGTCTGGGGTCCGCCACGACCGCCTTATGGTCCGTCACTCCGCGGTGTCCGCGTACTTCGACCGGCGCGAGGCGGCCTGGCTATGCTCCTCGCGGTCCTTCTGCTTCTGCCAATAGGCCATGCCGTCGTCCGGCTTGAACATGGTTCTCGGCGCGCCGTCCTTGCTGGCCACCGCGAAGACGTTGCCCTTGGGGTCGTAGTAGAGGATGTCGCCGTTCTTGCGCGTCAGCGTCAGGGTGCCCTTCGGCGGGTGTCCCACGAAGGCGTGGGCCTTCTTGACGAACTGATCGAGGGTCTTGGCGTCGAAGGCCGCCCCGTCGCGCTCGAACTGGCGTTGGGCCCCTTCCTCCGCCGAGAACCGCTTGCTGGCCGCCCACATGGGTTTGCCGTCGTCGGCCTTGGCCACCTCGTCCTTGCGGTGGTCGACCTGCGGCGCGCCGTTGTCATAGCCGCCACGCCGGTCGGACCCGTAGGACCGGTCCGGCGCGCCGGCCGAGGCCACCTCCGGCGCGGCGGCCTTCCGGCTCACCGCCGAGGGGCCGTTGTCGCAGGCGCTCAGCAGAGCCAGCGCCGAAATTCCCAGCGCCAGGGACAGCCCCGCCCTTGCGCCCATCGTCCTCAACCCAGCCATCTTCCTTCTCCCAAACAGCAGAGCTTGGAACAAAGAAAGAACAACTATCAACGGTTGTCGAGTCCAAATTTGCGGGATTTGTCGTTGGGCCCCATTTGCCTTAAGGCGGACGCGCGTCGACGAGGGGCTGCACGCCTTGGACCAGAAGCGGATTCTCCTGATCGTCGGCGGCGGGATCGCGGCCTATAAGGCCCTTGAGCTCACACGCCTGCTGCGCAAGGCCGGCGTCGGGGTGCGACCGATCCTCACCGCTGCCGGCGCCCACTTCGTCACCCCCCTGTCGCTCTCGGCGCTGGCCGAGGACAAGGTCTATTCCGAGCTCTTTTCCCTGACCGACGAAGCGGAGATGGGTCACATCGAGCTGTCGCGCTCCGCCGACCTGGTGGTGGTGGCGCCGGCCACCGCCGACCTGATGGCCAAGGCGGCTCAGGGGCTGGCCAACGACCTGGCGTCGACCACCCTGCTCGCCACCGACAAGCCGGTGCTGATGGCGCCGGCGATGAACGTGCGGATGTGGCTGCACGCGGCGACCCAGCGAAACCTCGCGGCCCTGACAGCGGATGGCGTGAGCTTCGTGGGACCGGACGAGGGCGCCATGGCCTGCGGCGAGTTCGGGCCGGGCCGCATGGCGGAGCCGGCGGCGATCTTCGAGGCGATCATGGCCGCGCTCGGCCCGGGCGGGCGCCCGCTCGCCGGCAAGCGGGCCGTGGTGACCGCCGGCCCGACGGTGGAGGCCATCGACCCGGTGCGGATGCTGACCAACCGCTCGTCGGGCAAGCAGGGCTACGCCATCGCCGGCGCCCTGGCCGCCCTGGGCGCCGAGGTGACCCTGGTGAGCGGCCCCACCGCCCTGCCGGCGCCCGCGGGCGTCGTCCGCGTGGATGTGGAAAGCGCCCGCGACATGCTGGCCGCCTGCGAGGCTGCGCTTCCGGCCGACATCGCCGTCTGCGTGGCCGCCGTCGCCGACTGGCGCCCGGCCGAGACCGGCGGCCGGAAGCTCAAGAAGGACGCCGCCGCCCCCGCGCCCATCGCTCTGGTGGAGAACCCCGACATACTTGCCGCCCTGTCGAAGAATACCCGCCGCCCGAGGCTGGTGGTGGGCTTCGCCGCCGAGACCCACGACCTGGAGGCCCACGCCAAGGCCAAGCTGGCCCGGAAGGGTTGCGACTGGATCGTGGCCAACGACGTCAGCGTGGCCGGGACCATGGGCGGCGACGACAACGCCGTGGCCCTCGTCACCGGCGGCGGAATCGAGCGATGGGAGCGGATGGCCAAGGGCGCGGTGGCGCGCAAACTGGCCGAGCGCATCGCCGCCGAATTTCGTTGAGAGAGTTCAAGTGAACCCGACCGTTCCGATCACCCGCTTTCCGCACGCCGAAGGCCTGCCGCTGCCCGCCTACGAGACCGCCCAGGCCGCCGGCATGGACCTGCGCGCCGCCGTGCCGGACGACGAGCCCCTGGTGCTGCGGCCGGGCTCGCGGTTCCCGGTCCCGACGGGCCTCGCCTTCGCGCTTCCGCCGGGGTTCGAGGGCCAGGTTCGGCCGCGCTCGGGCCTGGCGTCCAAGCATGGCGTGACCTGCCTCAACACCCCGGGCACCATCGACGCCGACTACCGTGGCGAGGTGAAGGTGATCCTGATCAACCTGGGCGAGGAGGACTTCGTGATCCGCCGCGGCGAACGCATCGCCCAACTGGTGATCGCCCCCGTGGTCCAGGCCGCCTGGGCCGAGGTCGAGAGCCTGGACGAGACGGTCCGCGGGGCCGGCGGGTTCGGTTCCACCGGCCGATGAGCGAAGGCGGCCCCCGCAGGAAGCGCCTGCCGCTCCGCTGGCTGAGCCTGGCGGAGTTGGTGGGGATCACCGCGGTGGTGATCGCCGCGCTCGGCTATTGGGACACCCACCGCGAGCGCGCCCAGACCGACCGCGAGCGCGCCGCCGAGGCGCGGGAGAAGCAGGCCGAGGCCAAGGCCGGGGCGCTGAAGCTGGCCTTCCTGATGACCGGGACGCCGGAAAGCGGCGGCGACCGCCTGCGCCTGGCTACGGTGCATTCCGAGCAGGTGATCCAGACCCAGGCGGTCACCTTCCCCGCCGAGATCCGCGGCGACGCGGTGCAGACCACCGGCAACCCGCGCATTGAGGCCGGCTGGTTCGAGGCCGGCCTGGCCAAGGCCCTGCACGTCCGCGACGACAAGCGCCATCAGGGCCGCCTGCCGGTCGGCATCGCCACCAGCTTCATCGAGGACGGCCAGCCCAAGACCGACCAGGCGATCTACCTGATCGGCTATTCGACCCATCCGAGGGTGCTGCGGTCCGACAAGGTGGAGATGGAGGGCCTGTCCCTCGTCCGCCGCGGCGTCGGCGGCGACCTGCAGCCCGCGGTGGACGCGCTCTGGACGAAGCAGAACCCGCCGCCGGCCAAGCCCTAGGATATATCTCTCTCTGTCCGTCATCGCCCGGCTTGTCCGGGCGACCCATGAACACCTGATCGCGCCCGCGAAAGCGCGGCGGCGCCGCCCCGTCGAACCCATAGATGCGGAGCTCATGGGTGGCCCGGACAAGCCGGGCCATGACGGTCATGGGGACCGAGGAGCTGTCCCGCCCTAGATCGGCGGCGGGGCGAAGCCGCGGATGTTCTCGTCGATGGCCTGGGCCAGCGCCAGGGTCTTGCCGTCGCCGTACAGCGGCCCGATCAGTTGGGCGCCCACCGGCAGGCCCGCGGCGGACGGCCCCACCGGGATCGCGGTGGCCGGCAGGTGCAGGGCGGTGGCCAGCGAAATCCAGTCGAGCATCGCGGCGTAGGGAATTTCGCCGCCGTCCGACGCGGTCAGGCGGCGGCGCGCGAAGGGCCGGTGGTCGTGCGGAAAGGCCGTCACCGGGGCGATCGGCGCCAGGATCGCATCGAAGCGGCCGAAGACCTCGCCGATCTCGTGGCGCAGGCGGTTGCGCACGGCGTCGGCGGCCAGCCACTCGCGGTGGGTGGCGGTATAGGCCAGCGTCATGGCCGCCGCGGACCCCGCGCCGGCGCCGCGGGCGACCTGCCAGCGCGCGAGCCCCCGCATCCGGGACATGGCGCGGATGGCGCCGTCCGGCATGTCCTCGCCGATGATGGCGCCCAGCAGGGTCCGATAGGCGCTCATCAGGGTCGGCATGTGCACCGGCGAGGCGATCGGCGTCACCTCGGCCCCCGCGGCCGTCAGCTCGGCGGCGAAGCTTTCGAGGGCGGCGCGCACCTGCGGGTCCAGCGGGAAACTGGGCTCGTCCAGCCAGAGCGCGATCTTCGCGGCCTCCAGGTCGGCGGCCGGCGCCCGGGCGGCCAGCGGCCCGCCCTCGATCACCGACAGCAGGAGGCGCAGGTCGCGGGCCGAGCGCGCCATCGGGCCGACCACGTTCAGGTCGCGCTCGCTCCAGGAGCCGGGCGTGGGCGGCACCTGGCCACGCTGGCCGACCAGGCCCCAGGTCGGCTTGTGGCTGTAGACGCCGCAGAAGCTGGCCGGCACGCGCAGGGAGCCGCCGATGTCAGAGCCGATCTCCAGGGCCGTGACGCCGGCCGCCAGCGCCGTCGCCGCCCCGCCGGAAGAGCCACCGCAGGTCAGGGCCTGGTCCCAGGGGTTGTTGGTGGTCCCGTAGAGCTTGTTGAAGGTCTGCCAGTCGCCGGCCAGGACCGGGGTGTTGGTCTTGCCCCAGATC
>NZ_DATMNA010000124.1:0-6090 GCF_035569475.1 Phenylobacterium sp. | reverse complement strand
TCGTCGCGGACAAAGCCGCCGCCGATCGAGAAATAGGTGCGTTCCGCCAGCGTCTTGCCCTCGGCGTCCAGCGCCTCGAACTTCAGGGCGTTGGGGTGCTGCGGCAGCCGCGTGCGGCCTTCCCAGCGCAGGTCGCGGGCTTCGTCGAAATTGATCTCCTGCTCGCCGCCCAAGGTCAGGCGATGGGCCTCGCGGACGGCCGCCACCGTGCGGTCGGCCTCGTCGGGATCCAGGCGCCGAGGTTCGAAGCCGGCCAGGCCCAGGATCACCGCCCGATCGGTGGCGTGCCCGCGGCCGGTCAGCGCCAGGGAGGCGTAGAGCGTGGTCTCCACCCGCGCAATCTTCGCCAGCAGGCCGGCGGCGCGCAAGCGGCCCAGGAACCGGCCGGCCGCCGTCATCGGGCCCATGGTGTGCGAGCTGGATGGCCCGATCCCGAGCTTGAACAGGTCGAAGACGCTGACGGTCATAACTTTGGGGAGCGCTCGGCTTCAGGACATCGGGTTGGCGGGCGGCGGGGGGTCGCCTGGCAGCGGGATGAATTCCTTGTCGTCGGCGTCGGGCAGCTTCATGCGGCCGGCGCGCCAGTCGGCCTTGGCCTGCTCGAGGCGTTCCTTGGAGGAGGCGACGAAGTTCCATTCGATGAGCCGCGGACCCACCGGCTCGCCGCCCAGCAGCATCACGATGGCCGGGGTCACGGCCTTGACCAGCACCGGCTGGCCGGGCGCGAAGACCAGCATCTGGCCGTCGTGGAACTCGCGGCCGTCCACCTCGATGATCCCTTGGGCGACGTAGGCCGCGCGCTCGGGATACTCGGCCGGCAGCTGCGCCGTCGCCCCGGCGTCCAGCCGCCAGTGGACGTAGAACATCGGCGAGTGCGTCTTCACCTTGGCTTCCGCCCCGAAGGCCTTGCCGGCCACCAGCCGGGCCCATAGGCCGCCGCCCTCATAGGTGGGCAGGTCGTCGGCCCCATGGTGGAAGAAGCCCGGGTCGGTCTCCTCCGCCTCCAGCGGCAGGGCGACCCAGGCCTGGATGCCGTGCATCCGCCCGCCGGTCTGGCGCAGGTGCTCGAAGCGCTCCGAATGGGTGATCCCCTTGCCGGCGGTCATCCAGTTGACCTCGCCGGGATGGATCTCCTGGACCGAGCCCACGCTGTCGCGGTGGGTGATCTCGCCCTCGAACAGATAGGTGACGGTTGAGAGCCCGATGTGCGGATGCGGCCGGACGTCGACGTTGCGCGGGAAGCCGGCTTCGAACTCCACCGGGCCCATATGGTCGAAGAAGATGAAGGGGCCGACCATCTTGCCCCCGTGATGCGGCAGGAGCCGGCCGACCTCGAAGCCGCCGAGATCCCTGCGCCGCTGGTCGATGACGAACTCGATCATGATCGCCTCCGCGTGGCTAAAGCGAAGGGCTCAGCCTTGCGCGCTTATATAGGGGCTGACCAGTCCGAGGGGGGCTGCGGTGGTGTTCTTCACCGAGCGGATGACGATCCGGCTCTCGATGTTGGAGACCAGGCCCAGTGACAGGATCTTGTCGCGCAGGAAGTCGTCGAAGGCGTGCATGTCGCGGGTGACGATGCGCAGCTCGTAGTCGGCCGAGCCGGTGACCGTGGCGCACTGCACCACCTCGGGGAGCTTGGTGATCGCCTGCTCGAAGGCGTCCAGGTTCTCCTTGGTCGGCAGGGAGAGCTTGACGGTGCAATAGACCTCGAAGCCCAGGCCCAGGAGGTCGCGATCGAGGATGGTCACGCGCCGCTGGATGACGCCGGCGTCTTCCAGTCGCTTGATGCGCCGCCAGCAGGGGCTGGAGGACAATCCGACCCGATCCGCGATCTCGGCCACCGAAAGGGCCGCGTCGTGCTGGATAAGGTCCAGAATCTTAGCATCGACCGAGTCCAAGGTCTCCGACAAGTTTTCCTCCCGACTTTGCCCTTTGGGCGCCCTGTTCGTGCCCCGGAACCGCAAGGCGGGGGCACGCTTTTGGTAAGCAATTGCCGCGATCTTATATGATCATTCTAATGCGCGAGCGAGGCCCAGAAGGAAAGAAATTGCGATGCGGCACACGGAAGTGACGCTCGACGACAAATTTCTCCTCACGGAGGGCCGCGTCTTCATCACCGGCGTCCAGGCGCTGCTGCGCGTGCTGATCGATCAGCACCGGCTGGACCAGGCGGCGGGTCTGAACACCGCCGGATTCGTCTCCGGCTATCGCGGTTCCCCGCTCGGCGGCCTCGACCAGCAGGCGCACCGCGCCGAGAAATTCCTGGCGCAGGCCAATGTCGTCTTCAAGGAAGGCCTCAACGAGGATCTCGCCGCCACCGCCGTCTGGGGCAGCCAGCAGGCCAACCTGTTCCCCGAGACCGCCAAGTTCGATGGCGTGTTCGGCATGTGGTACGGCAAGGCGCCCGGCGTCGACCGCACCGGCGACGCCTTCAAGCACGCCAATTTCGCCGGAACCTTCCCCAAGGGCGGCGTCCTGGCGGTGGCCGGCGACGACCACAACTGCAAGTCCTCGACGCTGCCGTCGCAGTCGGAATACGCCTTCCAGGACTTCGAGATGCCGGTGCTGTCGCCGGCCGACGTGCAGGAGGTGCTGGACTACGGCCTCCTGGGCTACGCCATGTCGCGCTACTCGGGCCTGTGGGTCGGGCTGATCGCGCTGGCCGACACCATGGACTCGGGCGTCACCATCGACGTGGACCTGGACCGGCACAAATTCGTCCTGCCGGAGAACGTCCGCATTCCGGCCGGCGGCCTGGGCATTCGCCTCAAGGACCAGCCGCTCGACAAGGAGCGCCGGCTGCGGACCCAGAAGATCCCCGCCGCGCTGGCCTTCGCCCGCGCCAACCGGATCGACCGGGTGATGCTGGGCTCGTCGCGGCCGCGGCTCGGCATCGTCTGCCAGGGCCAGGCCTACAAGGACGTGATCGAGGCCCTGGCGGCCATGGGCATTTCCCACGCCGAGGCCGCGGACCTGGGCGTCGCCATCTACAAGGTCGGCATGCCCTGGCCGCTGGAGCCGCAGGGCATCCGCGCCTTCGCCGCCGGCCTCGAGACCATGATGGTCGTCGAGCACAAGCGCCCGCTGATCGAGACGCAGGCCCGCGCCGCGCTCTACGAGCTGCCCGCCCACGCCCGGCCGAAGATCGTCGGCAAGGTGGACGAGCACGGCCATCCGCTGCTGTCGGAGATCGGCTCGCTCTCGGTGGCGGAGGTGGCGCTGGCCATCGCCGACCGCCTGCCGCCGGGACCGCACATGGAGCGGGTGCACGACTACCTCGCCCGGGTGTCCGCCGCCTCGATGGCCGCCGTGACGCTGAGCGCCGACCAGCAGCGCAAGCCGTTCTTCTGCTCGGGCTGCCCGCACAATTCCTCGACCCGCGTGCCGGAGGGCTCCCGCGCCCTGGCCGGGATCGGCTGCCACTACATGGCCAGCTTCAACGACCCCTCGACGGACCTGAACAGCCACATGGGCGGCGAGGGCCTGTCCTGGGTCGGAGCCTCGCCCTTCACCACCGAGAGCCATGTCTTCGTCAACCTGGGGGACGGCACCTACAACCACTCGGGCTCGCTGGCGGTGCGCGCCGCGGTCGCGGCCAAGTCGTCGATGACCTACAAGCTCCTGTTCAACGACGCCGTCGCCATGACCGGCGGCCAGGCGGCGGAGAGCGGCTTCACGCCCGCCCAGATCACCCGCCAGCTCCACGCCGAGGGCGTGCAGAAGATCGTCATCGTCGCCGCCGAGCCGGAGAAGTACCAGCACGCCACGGACCTCGCGCCCGGCGTCGAGGTGCATCCGCGCTCCGAGCTGATGAAGATCCAGGAGCAGCTACGGGAGACGCCCGGTGTCACCGTCCTGCTCTACGACCAGGTCTGCGCCACCGAGAAGCGCCGCCGTCGCAAGCGCGGCAAGATGCAGGCCGCCCCGCAGCGGGTGATGATCAACCCGCTGGTCTGCGAAGGCTGCGGCGACTGCTCCAAGACCTCCAACTGCGTCTCGGTCGAGCCGCTCAACACCGAGTTCGGCCGCAAGCGGAAGATCAACCAGTCGTCCTGCAACCAGGACTACACCTGCCTGGAAGGCTTCTGCCCGTCCTTCATCACCCTGGAAGGCGCGGAGAACCCGCACCGCGAGGCCATGCCGGCGCTGACCGCCGACTCCACCCCGCTGCCCGCGTTCGAGCCGCTCGAGGGCGTGAAGAACATCGTCTTCACGGGCGTCGGCGGCACGGGCGTGACCACCGTCGCCTCGATCCTGGCCATGGCCGCCCACGTGGACGGCCGCGCCTCGTCGGTGGTCGACATGACGGGCCTCGCGCAGAAGGGCGGCGCGGTGTTCAGCCACGTCCGTATCGGCGAGGTCGAGGACACCGTGGTCGGCGGCCGGGTCCCCGCGGCCTCGGCCCACGTGCTGATCGCCTGCGACCTGCTGTCGGCGGCCGGGGCCGATGCGCTGGCGCTCTACGCCAAGGACCGGACGGTGGCTGTCGGCAACGCCGACTTCGCGCCGACGGCGGATTTCGTCACCGACCGCGACGTCCGCTTCGACGCCGAGGAGCAGGGTCGCAGGCTCACCGCGGCAGTGAAGTCCTACGACGCCATGCCGGCCCAGAACCTGGCGGTGGAGAACCTGGGCGACGCCATCTACGCCAACATGGTCATGCTGGGCTTCGCCTGGCAGAAGGGCGTGATCCCGATCTCCAGCCGCGCGCTCTACCGCGCCATCCGGCTGAACGGCGTCGACGCCGAGGCGAACCTGCAGGCCTTCGAGCTGGGCCGCAAGGCCGCCCACGATCCGGCGGCCCGCGGCAAGCGCGAGGACGACGTGCCGACGCCCGAGACCATGGCGCTGGACGAGCTGATCGCCCATCGCGTGAAGGAGCTGACCGCCTATCAGAGCGCCGCCTACGCCCGGCGCTACGCCGACCAGGTGGCGGCGGTCCGCGCTGCGGAGGCCCCGCTGGGCTCAGAGGCGCTGACCCGCGCCGTCGCCGTGAACCTCTACAAGCTGATGGCCTACAAGGACGAGTACGAGGTGGCCCGGCTCTATTCGGACGGCCGCTTCCAGGCCTACCGGAACGGCACCTTCAAGGGCGGCAAGGCCAAGGTCTGGCTGGCCCCGCCGCTGATCGCGCGCAAGGGACCCGACGGGCGGCCGAAGAAGATCGCCTTCGGCGGCTGGATGCTGGACGCGGCCTTCCCGGCGATGGCCAGGATGAAGGGCCTGCGCGGCACGGCGCTGGACATCTTCGGCTACACCGCCGAGCGGAAGATGGAGCGCGGCCTGATCGCCGACTACGAGGCGGGGCTCCGCAAGCTCACCGCCGGCCTCACGCCGGAGCGGCTGGAGACCGCGGCGCGGATCGCGGCGATCCCGCAGAAGATCCGCGGCTACGGCCACGTCAAGGACGCCTCGGTCGGCCCCGCCAAGGCCGAGGAGAAGGCGCTCTGGGGCCGCTGGGAGAAGCTGGGCGAACGGGACCTGGTGAGCGCCTAGATCTGACTGCGACATCGCGTTGCGCGCGCGGCTCGGCCCAACCGCTTCCCATGCGCGCCCGATCGCGCCACCATGCCTCGATAAGAGGCGGCAGAGGCCGTCCCAGTGGGAAACGGCCGATGGACGAACTGGAAGAAGAAAGACTCCACGACAGCGTGAACCTCGTGGGTTTGCGGGCCCACGCCACGGCGGTCGGGTTGCTGAAGCTCACCTCCGAACTGGTCCGGGCCGGCGTCCTTGAAGAAGCGGCGGTGGGCCGGATCAAGGAGGCGATCGTCAAGGAGCTGTCGCTGTCCCGCAGCCGCTCGGCCTCCAAGCAGGAGTTCGAGCGCGCGACCCGCACGCGCCTCGACGCCCTCTTCGCCGGCGACCTGCCGCTCGGCGAACAGCCGCCCAAGGAAATGGCGCCCTAGGACCAATCGACATTCAGGCCGGCGCGGAAGGCTGCCTCCTCCCTTGTGGGAGGAGGTGGGCCGCGCAGCGGGTCGGAGGTGGGGTTTCTCGGCCTCCCGGCGCAGCTCGAAGCTCAGTCTCGCGCCGAGAGCGGAGCGCGACCCCACCTCCGTCAGCCCTCCGGCTGACACCTCCTCCCAC
>NZ_DATMNA010000123.1:0-50400 GCF_035569475.1 Phenylobacterium sp. | reverse complement strand
TTTCGGCACCGGCCTGTCGTCGCTGGCCTATCTGAAGCGGATCCGCGGTCAGGAGCTGAAGATCGACAAGTCCCTCGTGGAAGGCGTCACCGAGAGCCAGCGTGACGCCCTGATCGTCCGCTCCACCATAGACCTGGCCCACAGCCTGGGCCTGAAGGTCACCGCCGAGGGCGTCGAGACCAACGACTGCTATTCGCTGCTGGCGGCCATGGGCTGCGACCTGGCCCAGGGCTATCTGATCGCCAAGCCCATGCCGCTGAAGGACCTGCTGGCCTTCCTCGCCGACGAGGAGCGCAACCAGGGCTTTGGCTGATTGCGCCCGCTATCAGCTCCCTCGAGGAGCAGCTTGGATCACACGTCGAACTTGACCCCCTGCGCCAGGGGCAGCGTCGCGCCGTAGTTCACGGTGTTGGTGGCTCGGCGCATGTAGGCCTTCCAGGAATCGGAGCCGGCCTCGCGACCGCCGCCGGTCTCCTTCTCGCCGCCGAACGCGCCGCCGATCTCGGCGCCCGAGGGGCCGATGTTGACGTTGGCGATGCCGCAGTCGGAGCCGTTCACCGAGGTGAAGAGCTCGGCTTCGCGCACGTCGTTGGTGAAGATCGAGGACGACAGGCCCTGGGGCACGTCGTTCTGGAGGCGAATGGCGTCGGCGATGTCCGTATACCGCATCACATAGAGGATCGGGGCGAAGGTCTCCCGGCGGACGACCTGCGCCTGGCCCCCTTCAGCAAGCAGGGGCATCTCCACCAGGGCCGGGCGGACGTAGACGGCGTCCGGCCCGCCGGCCTCGACCCGCTCGCCGCCGGCGACCTGGCCGCCGGCGGCCCGCGCGTCGGCTAGCGCCCGCTCGAGGCCCTCGAAGGCGGCGGCGTCGATCAGCGGGCCGACCAGCACGCCCGCCTTGCGCGGATCGCCCACCGGCACGGAGCCGTAGGCGGCCTTCAGGCGCGGGACGAAGGCGTCGTAGAGGCTATCGTGCACGAACAACCGCCGCAGCGTCGTGCAGCGCTGGCCGGCGGTGCCCATGGCCGCGAAGGCCACGCCGCGCAGGGTGAGGTCGAGGTCTGCGGTGGGCGCGACGATGGCGGCGTTGTTGCCGCCGAGCTCCAACAGGGCCCGGGCGAAGCGGCCGGCCAGCCGGGGCGCCACGGCGCGGCCCATGGCCGTCGAGCCGGTGGCGGAAACCAGCGGGACCTTCGGGTGGTCGACCAGGGCCTCGCCGACCTCGCGGCCGCCGACGATCACCGCGGAGAGGCCCGCCGGCGCGTCGCCGAATTTCGCCGCCGCGCGCTCGAACAGCGCCTGGACCGCGAGCGCGGTCAGGGGCGTCTTCTCCGAAGGCTTCCAGACCACGGGATCGCCGCAGACCAGCGCAAGGGCCGCGTTCCACGACCACACCGCGACGGGGAAGTTGAAGGCGCTGATCACGCCGACGACGCCCAGCGGATGCCAAGTCTCCATCATCCGGTGCTGCGGCCGCTCGGTGGCGAGCGTCAGGCCGAAGAGCTGGCGCGACAGGCCCACGGCGTAGTCGCAGATGTCGATCATCTCCTGCACCTCGCCGGCGGCCTCGGAGACGATCTTGCCGGCCTCCAGGGTGACCAGGCGGGCGAGGTCGGGCTTGGCGGCGCGCAACTCCTCGCCCAACAGGCGCACCAGCTCGCCCCGGCGCGGGGCCGGTGTGGCGCGCCAGGCCAGGAAGGCGGCGTGGGCGGCTTCGACCGTCCCGGCGACGGCGTCCGGCGTGGTGTCGTGGACCTCGGCGACGATCTCGCCGGTGACCGGCGAGCGGACGGGGCGGTCGCCGCCGGTCCACAAGGCCTCGGCCACGCCCAGGCGGGCCAAGACGTCGGCGGCCTCGGCGCGGGCCGAGCCGATGGGGGTCTGCAGGGTCATGTCGTCTACTCGGCGGCGCGGAGGGCGGGCTGGAGGTCGGCCTCGTCGCCAGCGTAGAACCGCCCGAAGCGGTTGCCCAGGACATGGGCCAGCGCGATGTCCTCCTGACGGATGAAGCCCGCCTGCGGCAGCTTGCCGGAGGCCAGCAGGTCGAGCACCGCGCAGATCGCGCCGGCGGTGGTGATCTGGATGGCGCTGGTCATCTTGCCGCCGACGGCCTGGGCGTAGACCTTGTTGACGTAGGTCTCCTGCATCAGGCGGCCGTCCTTCAGCCCACTGACGGTGACGAAGACGATGACCACGTCCTGCAGGGTTGCCGGCACGGCGTTTTCCAGGATGTCCTTCAGCAGCGGGCGGCGGTTGCGCAGGCCGAGGTCGTTCAGCAGCGCCTTCATGATCGCCGCATGCCCCGGATAGCGGATGGTGCGGTAGTTGAGGTTGCGCACCCTTCCGTCGAGGGTCTGGCACAGGGTGCCGAGGCCTCCGGAGGTGTTGAAGGCCTCGTAGGTCACGCCGTCGAGGGAGAACTCCTCGCATTCCTCCAGCGCCGGGACCTCGCGCAGCCGGCCGCCGACGATGGCCTCGCAGGGCTCGCAATATTCGTTGATCACCCCGTCGGTCGACCAGGTGAGGTTGTAGTTGAGCGCATTGGACGGATAGCGCGGCAGGGCGCCGACCCGCAGGCGCACGTCGTGCAGCTCGTCGAAGTGCTGCGCCAGGTCCCAGGCCGCGATGGTGATGAACCCCGGCGCGAGGCCGCATTGCGGGATGAACGCGGTCCTGGCCCCCTTGGCCAGGTCGCGGACCACGCGGCTCGCGGCCACGTCCTCGGTGAGGTCGAGGTAGTGCGCGCCCGCCGCCTTGGCGGCTTCGGCGACCACGGTGGTGAGGTGGTAGGGCGCGGCGTTGAGCACGGCGAAGGCGCCGGCGAGCGCCGGCCGCAGGGCCTGGGGATCCTCGATCGCCAAGGTGCGGGTGCGGACGGCGGCCGGATGACCTTCCAGGGCCGCAGGGTTGGCGTCGATCAGGAGGACGTCATAGTCGCCGCAACCGGCCAGCAGGGCGGCGATGGTCGAACCGATCTTGCCGGCTCCGATAACGGCGATCTGGCGCATGTGGGCTCCCTCGGGTGTGTCGCCCATCAGGATGATTCCCACCGGCGCCGGATTCAATTCGCATCTCGGCGATATTTTGAGTAATTCTGGGCAGATAGATCACAGCATTCGGCGAATCGACGATGGACGACCTGGACGAGCACCTTCTGGCCCGCCTGCGCGAAAACGCCCGCGCGCCGGTCGCCGAACTGGCCCGGGCGCTCGGCCTGTCGCGCACAACGGTGCAGAGCCGCCTGGCGCGGCTGGAGCGGAGCGGGGTGATCGCCGGCTATGCGGTGAAGCTGTCGGAGGCGCGAGAGGCGGCGATGATCCACGCCTTCGTGATGCTGACGGTCGAGCCCAAACAGGCCTCCGCCGTAACCGCGGAGCTGAAGCGCATGCCGGGCGTGCGCCGCCTGCAGTCGGTGAGCGGCCCGTCCGACATGATCGCCACCGTCGCGGCCCCCAATGTCGGCGAGATGGATGCCCTGATCGACGAGATCGGCGCCCTGCGCGGCGTGGAGCGGACCAACTCCTCGATCGTGCTCGCGACCAAGTTCGACAGGTAGGGCCCCAGGCGGACGCGCCGCCTCCCCTGGCGACGGACCCTGCCGCGTAAACCTGCCCCTAACATTCGATAGCTACGTTCCGCGACTTGAGCGGAGTCGACATAAGTCAATGAAATCGCTTTCGCGTCGGTTCCTGATCAGCGTCGGCCTGATGTCGCTGATCATGACGGTGCTCGGCACCTTCGGCGCCTTTGTCGTGTTCGAGCGCGAACTCTCGAACCGCCAGATCGGCTACCTCACGGACTATGTCCGGGAGCGCAGCTCCAATGTGGACCGGCAGTTCTCCAACCTGTCGACCCTGCACCAGGCCGCCGGCGAAGAGCTGCAACGGCGGATGGACAAGCTCAGCGACGCCGAGGTGGCCAAGCTGGCCGACGCCTATTTCCCGCTGCAAGCCGACGGCACGCGCCGCAGCCGCGACAAGTATTTCGATGGGGTGCTCGACAACGGCGACTACACCTATGGCCTGGGCGCGCTGCTGACGTCGCCGAAGACCGCCTCGCCGCAAGAGATGCGCGCCCTGGTGGCGGCGTTCCGGCTGGTGTCCGACTTCGGCCAGGCCGCGCGGCGCGACTACGACACCCTCTATTTCTTCACGCCCGATCCAGCGCGGCTGGTGATGTACGCCCCCGACCGGGCCGACCGCCTGATGTACTACCGCCACGAGGCGCCCGCCGACTTCTCCGTCGCCAAGGAGGAGATGGCCCGGCTCACCCTGCCGCAATTCGATCCGAGCCGCGCGACCCGCTGCACCAATCTGCAGCGGCTGGTGCAGGACACGGTCGGCAAGCGCCTTTCCACCGCCTGCCTGACGCCCGCCTATGTGAACGGCCGCTACGTCGGCGCCTTCGGCTCCTCCATGGAGTTGACCCACTTCTTCCTGAGCGCGCTGAAGAACACGCCCTCGGGCGCCTCGCCGATGATCGTGACCTCCAAGGGCGAGTTGATCGCCTACCCCGGGTTCACCGACCAGACGCGCTCGCCGGAGAAGACGCTGGCGGCCTATGAGAAGAAGTTCGCCCTCACCGACATCGTCGCCCGCGCCGCCACGACCGGCCAGGACAACGGCGTGATCGAAAGCCGCGACGGCCGCCAGATCGTGGCCTTCGGCCGGCTGAGCGGGCCCAACTGGTACCTCCTGCTGACCTATCCCAAGGCCAATGTCATGGCCTCGGCCCTGAGTTCGGCCTCCTGGGTGCTGCTGATCGGCGGCATCGCCTCGGCGATCCAGGCCTTGGCGGTGGTGCTGTTGGCCCGCTCGAGCATCGTGCGCCCGGTGGAGCGGCTGGCCGCCTCTTGCGAACCCGGCGCGGACGAGCGCGTAGACGTCAGCGACGTGGAGCGCCGCAAGGACGAGATCGGCGTGCTGGCCATCTCGCTGCGCACCGAACGCGAGAAGACCGAGGCCGTGCTGGCCTCGCTGGAGGACCGCGTCAGCGAGCGCACGGCGCAGCTTGAGCGCGCCAACACCGAGAAGTCCCGCTTCCTGGCCAATATGAGCCATGAGCTGCGCACCCCCCTGAACGGGGTGATCGCCATTTCCGAGACCCTGGCCGGCCAGCAGTCGACGCCCAAGGGCCGCGAACTGGCCGAGCTGATCGTGGCGTCGGGCCGCCTGCTGGAGCGGGTGCTGACCGACATCCTGGACTTCTCCAAGATCGAGGCCGGCGAGATCACCCTGGCGCGCGACGACTTCAGCATGGAGCGGCTGGTCGGGCACATCGCCGAGCTGCACCGCGCCTCGGCCCTGGGCAAGGGCCTGGACTTCCGCTGGGCCGTGACGGCGGACGCCGTCGGCCACTACGCCGGGGACACCGTGCGCCTGACGCAGGTGCTTTCGAACCTGCTGTCCAATGCGGTGAAGTTCACCGAGGCCGGCGAGGTCGTGCTGGAGGTGATCGCCTTCGGCGACGAGGTGCGCTTCCAGGTGAGCGACAGCGGCATCGGCTTCGACGAGGAGACCGGCGCGCGCCTGTTCCGCCGCTTCGAGCAGGCCGACGCCTCGATCCGCCGCCGCTTCGGCGGCACTGGGCTCGGCCTGGCGATCAGCCGCTCGCTGGTCGAGTTGATGGGCGGCCGCATCGTGGTGCAGTCGACCCCGGGGCAGGGGTCGGTCTTCTCGGTCTACGTCCCGCTGGAACGCCTCGCCGACGGCGAGAGCGTCGAGGGCGCGGAGGCGGGGCCGGAGCTGGACATCGTCGGCTGCCGGGTCCTGGTGGCCGAGGACCATCCCACCAACCAGAAGGTCGTGGAGCTGATCCTGGAGTCGGTGGGTGTCATCCCGACGATCGTCGAGAACGGGCGCCTGGCGCTCGAACTGCTGAAGACCGAACGCTTCGACGTGGTGCTGATGGACATGCAGATGCCGGAGCTCGACGGCCTGTCGGCCACCGCCCTGCTGCGCGAATGGGAGCGCGAGACCGGCGCGGCGCGCACGCCGGTGATCATGCTGACCGCCAATGCGCTGGACGACCACATCCGCGCCAGCCACGACGCCGGCGCCGACCTGCACCTGTCCAAGCCGATCCACGCCCAGGCGCTGATCGAGAGCATCCTGAACGCCATCGCCGCCCAGCCGTCAGCCGGGGCGCAAGCCGCCGAGGTCGCCTAGGACGCCCCCTCCTCTCCCCCGGCGAAGCCGAGAGGGAGAGGGCAGGGAGAGGGCGGCTCCTGAGGACGTGATCCGCCTGGGATGGGGCGAGGGCCCGCCTTCCATGGGTCATGACTGGACCTGGAGTGGCTGCTGCGAATTCTGCGCCGCCCTCTCCACCCTTCGGGTCCCCCTCCCCCGCGAGCGGGCGCGGTTTTTGGCGCCCGGAAGCTCCCCCGTGAAAAACGGGGGAGGGGACCACGAAGTGGTGGAGGGGGCGCTGGGACCGCGCCGCGCTCAGGGCGCCTCGTTGGAGAACACGATGGTGCCCGACGCGGCGAACATGCCGCCGACGCCGTGGGCGATGCTGATCCTGGCGCCGGGGACCTGGGCCGGGGCGATCCCGCGCATCTGCCGCACGCTCTCCTGCAGGGCGTACATGCCGTACATGCCCGAGTGCATGTAGGAGAGGCCGCCGCCGTTGGTGTTGAGCGGCAACTTTCCCCCGGGCGCGGTGTTGCGGCCGTTGATGAAGCCCGCCGCCTCGCCCGGCCTGCAGAAGCCCAGGTCCTCCAGGCCGTAGAGCGGCAGGTGGGCGAAGGCGTCGTAGATCATCAGGTGGTCAACGTCGGCGTGGGTGATCCCCGATTCTTCGAACGCCTTCTTGCCCGAGACGCGGAAGGCCTTCGACGAGGTGAAGTCCTCCATCTGGCTGACCATCGGGGTCTCGACGCTCTCGCCGGTTCCCAGGATGTAAACCGGCTTTTGCGGGAAGTCCTTGGCCCGCTCGGCGCTGGTCAGGATCAGCGCGCCGCCGCCATCGGTGACCAGACAGCACATCAGCTTGGTGAAGGGCCAGGCGATCATGTCCGAGCCCAGCACGTCGGCGACGGTGATCGGGTCCTTGAAGCTGGCGCGCGGGTTCTTCGCCGCCCACTCCCGCTGGATCACCGCCACCATGGCCAGGTCTTCGACCGTGTAGCCGCGGGCCTTCAGGTAGCGGAGCACGGGAACGGTGAACATGGTCGGCGGGCCCATGGGGCCGAAGGGCATCTCGAACTGGCCGGCGAGGCTGGAGGCCGCGCGGGCGAAGCCGCCGGCGCCGACCCGCGAACGGCCACTCTCGCCGTGGGTGATCAGGACGGTGTTGCAGAGCCCCTCGTTGATCGCCGCGGCGGCATGGCGCACGTGCAGCATGAAGGAGCAGCCGCCGACGGACGTGCCGTCCGCGTAGGTGGGGGTGATGCCCATGTAGTGGGCGAGGTCCACGGGGCTGATGCCGGCGGTGGCGACGCCGTCGATGTCGCTGGGCTTCAGGCCGCAGTCGGCCAGGGCGTTCAGCGCCGCGTCGGCATGCAGGCCGATCACCGAGACGTCCGGGATCTTGCCCATCTGGGTTGTTTCGGCGGCGCCGACGACTGCAATGGATTTGCGCTTCATGATCTTACGCTCCCGCCGGTTCGAAGAAGGGGAGCGAGATGTCGTCGTTCTGGGCGGCGAAGGTGACCTTCAGCGGCATGTCGAGTTGCAGCGCCTCGGGCGTCTGCGGACAGCCCACGATGTTGGTCATCATCTGCGGGCCCTCGGCCAGCTTCACCACCGCGATGGCGTAGGGCTCGGTCCCCATGTCGGGGCGCGGGCGCATGTTGATGACGTAGGACCAGAGCACGCCCTCGCCGCTGGCCCTGTAGGTCTCGACCCTGCGGCTGCCGCACTTCGGGCAGAAGGGCCGCGGCGGGAAATAGCTTCCGCCGTCGCAGTCGGTGCAGCGTTGCAGGCGAAGCTCGCCGGCCTTGCAGCCCTCCCAGAAATGCCGGGTCTCCGGCGTGGGCTCAGGCAACATCCGTGGTGGCATGTGAAATCCGTCCCTATCGAAAATGGCTTGGCGCTTCGGCCGCCAAAAACGGCGGCGGCGCCAGCAAAGCCGAGCGGACGGCGAATGTCACGCCATGGCTTGGGCTTCGGGCTCCTCCGGCGTCACGCCGAAGATCTCGCGGAAGGCTTCCAGGCCGCGCGGCGTGAAGCGGACCAGACGCGTGCCCGGCTCGCGGACCGCCCAGCCCAGGCCGTAGAAGCGGTCGAGCAAGGCCGCGCCCAGCGCGCCGGCCAGGTGGGTGCGCCGCACGCTCCAGTCGAGGCAGCCCTTGCAAAGCGGTCGGCGCGAGACGGTCAGCGCCGGCAGGTCGAGGCCGAGGGCGGCCATGAAGGTCTCGCCGGCGGCGGTGAGCGTCAGGGCTTCGTCGGCCTCGCCGATCAGGCCGCGGGCCTTCAGGCTCTCCAGCATGCCCACGGCCAGCTCGCCCGCCAAGTGGTCGTAGCAGACCCGCGCGCGGCGCAGCGCCGGCTCCTTGGGCCCGGTGCGCACGCGGGTGTGGCCGGTGCGCGCGGCCAGGCCCATCAACGCCTCCAGCACGCCCGCCACGTCCTCGCCGGAGAGCGCGTAGTAGCGGTGGCGGCCCTGCTTCCTCTGGGTGAGCAGGCCGCCGGCCTCCAGCCGCGACAGGTGCGAACTCGCCGTCTGGGCGGTGACGCCCGCCTCGCGGGCCAGCTCGCCGGCGGTCAGCGCCTGGCCGGCCAAGAGCGCCGTCAGCATATTGGCCCGGGCGGGATCGCCCAGCAGGGCCCCGATGGAGGCGATGTCGGGTCCGACTTTCATGCTTCGAGCTTAGGCGAAGCGTCTACGCCTGGCCAGCCCGGAAGCTTCGTCACAGATCGAAGCATGAGCCGGGCGCGGGGCGCTAGGAGAGGGACCTCAACCGAGGAGGCCCCCCATGAGCATCACCTGCTGCATCCGCTATGTGATCGATCCCTACAAGAAGGACGACTTCGAGGAATACGCCCGAAAGTGGCTGACCATCATCCCGGCCCTGGGCGGCGACCTGCTGGGCTATTTCCTGCCGCACGAGGGGACCAACAATGTTGGGCTGGCGATGATCGGCTTCGACTGCCTGGCCTCCTATGAGACCTACCGCGGGCGGCTGAGATCCGACGCCGCCTCGCTCGCCAATCTGAAGTTCGCCCAGGAGCGGAAATTCATCCTGGAGGAGACGCGGACCTTCCTGCAGCCGGTGCGCCCGCGGTGATCGCGGTCGCCCCGAAAGCTACTCGACCGCTGCGTCGTGCGCCGACATCGGCGGGGCGGCGGGGGGCGGCTTGAGGAACAGCAGCACCGGCGCGAGGAAAAGGGTTCCCACGGCCATGGCGCCGAACAGGGCGTCATAGCTGATCATCGTCCCCTGGCGCGTCACCTCGCCATTGAGCGCCACGAGCCCCGGCGTCGACTGCAGGTCGAAGATCCGCGGCAGCGTCCAGCGCAGCACCGGATCGGTCACCGTCACATGCTCGGCCAGCCGCGAATGGGCCACGGCGGCGTCGCGGATCAGCATGGCCTGCAGCAGCGAGATGCCGGCGCTGGAGCCCAGGCTGCGGGCCATGGTGGCGACGATGGTGCCCTCGGTGCGGTGGATCGGCGCAAGCTTGGCATAGGCCAGGGTGTTGAGCGGGGCGAACAGCAGGCCGGTGCCCAGGCCCTGGATGAAGCCCGCGACCTCGATCGGCCCAGCGGTCATGGAGAGGTCGAACTGGCCCATCTGCCACAGGGCGACGCTGGAGAGCACGATGCCCACCAGCAGCACCTGCCGCGGCCCGAACCGGGCGACCAGGGTCGGCACGGCCAGGAAGGCGATCAGCGAGCCGACGCCGCGGGTCATGGACGCCACCCCGCTCTGCAGGGCCGAATAGCCGAGCAGGTTCTGCATCATCAGGGGCAGGAGCGCGCTGGTGGAGAACAGCAGCACCCCCACGACCATGCCGAACAGGGTGGTGCCGACGAAGTTGCCGTCCTTGGCGAGGTCCCGGTGGAAGAAGGGGTTCTTGGCGGTGATCGTCTGGACCACGAAGACATAGAGGCCCACCGCGCAGATCGCCGATTCGATCCAGATTTCCTTGGCGTCGAACCAGTCCTGGCTGGGCCCGCGGTCGACCACCATCTGGAAGCCCCCGATGAACAGCACCAGGGCGCCGAAGCCCAGGAAGTCGAACGGCCGCTGCCGCCCGCCGTCGTCGCGGTCCATGAAGGTCCAGATACCCAGGAAGGCCAGGATGCCGATGGGCACGTTGATGTAGAACACCCAGCGCCAGGACAGCTCCTCGGTCAGCCAGCCGCCCAGGGTGGGGCCGATGATGGGGCCCAGGATCACCGCGGCGCTCCAGATGCTCATCACCCGCGGGATCAGCCGCTGCGGATAGATGTCCAGCATCACCGTCTGCGAGAGCGGGATCAGCGAGGCGCCGGCGATGCCCTGGATCAGCCGGAAGGCGACGATCTCGGGCAGGGAGGTGGCGACGCCGCACAGCACCGAGGCGGCGGTGAAGCCGGCGATGGAGGCCAGGAACATGGTCTTGCGGCCGATCTTCTGGGACAGCCAACCGGAGAGCGGGGTCATGATCGCGGTGGCGATGATGTAGCTGGTCAGCACCCAGACGATCTGGTCAGCCGAGGCCGAGACGCTGCCCTGGATGTGCGGCAGGGCGACGTTGGCGATGGTCTGGTCCAGCGTGTTCATCAGCGTCGCCAGCATCAGGGCGCCGGTGATCGGGATGCGGTTGGCGATGTCCTTCTGCGAGGCCATGGTCAGGACGGCGAGATCGACAGCTTGCGCCGCTCGGTCGAGGCGATCAGCTCCGCCCAGATGGCCTCCTCGCGGGCCGTGTCGCCGGCCTCCTCAGCGGCGGCGTGCGCCGCGATCAGCAGGCTGCGCAGGCGCGCGTTCTCGGCGCGCAGGGCCGAGAGCCTGAGGCTGGCCTCGCCGGCGGCGTCATCCAGCAGGGCCGCGAGCGCGCGGTTTTCCTGGACGAGGTTCTCGGCCGCCGCGTCCCAGACCTCGGCGGCGACGCCCAGGACGGCGGCCGCCAGCGTCAGGGCGTTGGCCCGCTCGCCCGGCGCGACGTCCGGGGCGGAATTGCGCACCAGGAGCTGGGCCATCTCGGCCAGGACGGAGGGGACCTGCGGCGTCATAGCCGGCCCATCACCTTGGCGATGGCCCGGTCCTGGGCGTTCAGCAGCCACCAGGCGGCGTAGACCATGATCGGATCGGTGTTGCCCCCGTCGATGAACGCCCGCGCCGAGCCTACCCAGATTCCCTGGCCCTTCACGCAGTTGAACAGGATCCACCAGTGCAGCGCCACCGGATCGGCGACCAGGCCGCTCGCCCGCTCCCAGATGGCGATCGCCTCGTCCTGGGACGCGAGGCCGCCGGCCAGGCCGCGGCCGAACTGCCAGACCGGGTTGAACCCCCAGGCCAGGTCCTCGAGGGGGTCCCCCAGGTGGGCCATCTCCCAGTCCAGCACCCCGTGGATCTCGCCGGCCTCGTCGTAAAGGAAGTTGCCGGTGCGATAGTCGCCGTGCACGACGCTGAGCTTCTGGGCCGGCGGCGGCGGGTTGCGCCCGAGCCAGCGGATCGCGGCCCGGGCGATCGGCTGCGGCTCGGCCTCGTCCGAGTCCAGGATCGCCTCCCAGTGGTCGAGCTCCTTCCGCCAGCAGGCGTCGGGAGCGACTGGCGTCATCACCTGCGTCAGGCCCAGCGCCTCCGGGTCGGCGCGGGCGATCTCGCCCAGGATCGTCCATTTCCGCTCCGCCAGACGCGGCAGGACCGCGTCGTAGCCGCCGGCGAACATCAGCTGCGGCGAGGCCTGGAAGCCGGAAATCTCCTCGGCGATGAAGAACGGATGGTCGAGGGGACCGTCGGCCTCCTCCAGCCAGAGCATGGCCGGCACCGGCACCGCCGAGCCGTGGAACGCCTGGTAGGCCGCGAACTCCACCCGCCGCTCGGTGTCGATCAGGCTGGCCGGGGGATCGCGCCGCAGGATCAGCCGGCGCGCCACCACCTCGTCACCCTGCCGCCAGCGCGCGCGGAACCGGTAGGTCTCTCGCGAGGCGCCGCCAGAAATGCGTTCCAGTCCGCTCACCGTCACGTCGGCGGCGTCCGGAAGCCGGCCCGCGATATAGGCCGCCAGCCGCGGCTCTAGGGGATGGCCCGCCAAGCTGTCAGGCCATCCGGAAGCGGACCGGCAGGCGCTTGGGGCCGTTGACGAAGACCGCCTCGCTCATGGCCGGGACGCCGTCCAGCTCCAGCTCGGAGAGCCGCGGCAGGAGTTCCTCCCAGAGGATTCGCATCTCCATCTTGGCCAGGTGCTGGCCCAGGCACAGGTGCGCGCCATAGCCGAACGCCAGGTGCTTGTTGGGCTTGCGGTCGGCGTGGAACTGGCCGGGGTCCTCGAACACCGCCTCGTCGCGGTTGCCGGAGGCGTAGCAGAGCATCAGCCAGTCGCCCTTCTTGATGTCGCGATCGGCGAAGCGGACGTCCTCGGTGGCCGTGCGCATGAAGGTCTTCACCGGAGTGGTCCAGCGGATGCTCTCGTCCACCAGGGCGGGGATCAGAGAGAGATCCTTCTTCACCTTGGCCAGTTCGGCCGGGTTCTCGGCCAGCGCCCACATGGCCCCGGCGGTGGAGGAGGAGGTGGTGTCGTGCCCGGCGGTGGCGACGATGATGTAGTAGCTCATCGCCTCCAGGTCCGAGATCGGCTGGCCGTCGATCCGGGAATTGGCGATCAGGCTGGCGAGGTCGTCGGTGGGCGCCGCCCGCTTGGCCTCCGACAGGGTCCGGAAGTAGTTCGAGAAGTCGATGACCACGCTGAAATCGAAGTCGCGCTCGGCGACCGGCGTGTCGGCGTCGCGGGCCAGTTCGGGATCGGCGGCGCCGAACAGCTCCTGCGTGAGCTTCAGCATCCGGGGTTCGTCCTCCGGCGGCACGCCCATGATGCTCATGATCACGTGCAGCGGAAAATGCAGGGCGACCTCCTGGACGAAGTCGCAGCGGCCGACGCCGTCGGGGCCGACCTTGGCCGCCATCTTCTCGACTGCGGCCCTGGCGATCACCCGGATCTGATCCTCGAGCCGGCGCAGGTTCTGCGGCATGAACCAGCCCTGGGTCAGGGCGCGGTACTTGGGATGGTCCGGCGCGTCCATGTGGATCAGGGTGCGCAACAGGTGCGGGCTGCCGCCCATCATTTCGCGGACCTTCTTGTCGGCGGCCTGACTGACGAGGGTCGGCGCGCGGTCGCCGTTGTGGAACAGGTCGTTCTGGCGGCTGATCTCCAGGATGTCCGCGTGGCGGGTGACCACCCAGAAGGGGTCGACGCCCTCGACCGTGGCCATCCCCAGCGGCTCGTTCTTGCGCAGCCAGCGGTAGGTTTCGTGGATGCGGCCGTCGGCATAGGCGCCGGGCGTGACCAGGAGCGCGGCCTGGTCGTTCGGGATGCGATGGTCGGCGGCGGTCATCACGCTCATCGGACTCTCCCTTATGAGCTAGGATGTATCATAGCTGTCGTGCACGATTGATACGCCTGCCGCGGGGCGCGGCAAGCGTGACCGAACGTCAACGGGTGTAGGGATCGGGCAGGAGGCGCATCATGCTGACCAAGGGCGACGATTTCCCGATCCACCAGACGCCGGAGCCGATCGCCTATGCGGGCTCGGACCGCAATTTCTACGACCGCTACTTCTTCAACGGCTATTCGCCGGACGGCGCGGACTTCGTGGCGGTGGCCTTCGGGGTCTATCCGGCCCTGAACGTCGCCGACGCCCACGTCTCGATCATCCGCGACGGGGTGCAGCGCTGCCTGCACGCCTCGCGGATCCTGGGGATGGAGCGGATGGCGCTCGAGGTCGGGCCGATCCGGATCGAGGTGATCGAGCCGCTGCAGACCCTGAAGGTGACGCTGGAGAGGGCCGAGGGCCTGGCCTGCGAGCTCACCTTCGAAGGCCGCGCCTTCCCGATCGAGGAGCCGCGCTTCACCCGCCGCAGCGGCCCCAGGATGTTCATGGACTACACCCGGCTGACCCAGAACGTGCGGATGAGCGGCTGGACCGAGGTCGACGGCGAGCGGCGGGTCTGCGCCGCCGGCTGGACCGGCACCCGCGACCGCTCCTGGGGGATCCGCCCGGTCGGCGCGGCCGACCCGCAGCCGACGCCGGGCGGCGGCGTCGCCGGCTTCTTCTGGCAGTGGACGCCGCTCAATTTCGCCGACCGCAGCGTCTTCTTCCACGTCAACGCCGACACGGAGGGAAAGCCCTGGAACACCCGCGCGGTGATCCTGCCGGACGGCGCGGGGCCCGAGGGCGGCTGGCATAGCGACAGCCCGCGGATGGAGGACGTGACCCTGAAGGCCGGCACGCGCCATGCCCTTGGCGGAACGCTGAAGATCCCGCTGGCGCAGGGCGAGGCCTCGGTTCGGCTGGAGCCCAAGGGCGTCTTCCTGATGCGCGGCATCGGCTACGGCGGGGAGTGGCGCCACGGCGGGCTGAAGGGCGAGCTGGCGGTGGGCCGCGAGGATATCGACCTTGGCGCCGTCGACATGGGCGCGCCGGAGAACTGGCACATCCAGGCCATCGCCACGGCCACCTTCGAGGCGCCCGGCGAGACCGCCCAGCAGGGACTGGGCGTCTTCGAACAACTGATCGCGGGACCCTACCGGCCGTACGGGGTGTGACCTTCCTTTCCCGCGAAGCGGGACGGGAAGATTTTAGTGGTGGCTGAAGACGTGCACCAGGCGCGCGGCGGCCGGCAGCATCAGGGCGCCCAGCAGGCATGGGAAGATGAAGAGGATCAAGGGCACGGTCAGCTTGGCCGACAGCGCGAGCGCCTTTTCCTCGGCCCGCAGCATGCGCTTGGAGCGCATGTCCTGCGAGAAGACGGTCAGGGTCTCGCCGAGGCTGGTGCCCATCTCCTCGGCCTGACGCAGCATGGTGGCGAGCTGGCGCGCGTCGTCGATGCCCAGTCGGTCGGCGAAGGCCGCCCAGGCGTCCTTGCGTGACTTGCCGGCGCGCAGCTCCAGCACCAGGAAACGCAGGTGGACCGTCAGGTTCGGATAGCGCCGCGCCAGTTCCTCGGTCACCCGCGTGACGGCCGCGTCCAGGCTGAGGCCCGCCTCGACGGAGGCGACCAGCAGGTCGAGCAGGTCGGGGAAGCCGTCCGAATATTCCCGCTCGCGCTTGCTGCGGCGCATGTTGAGAACCCGGTCGGGCCCCATCATCGCGGCGCCGGCGAGCACGCCGGCGACAACAACGCCGAGCAGGGCGGCCTTGCCGCCGGCGATCAGCGGCAGGATCAGGATCACGCCCAGGGTGGCGACGGCCAGCGACGCCGCCCGGACGCCCAGGTAGATCACCGGCGCCTCGCGATTGTAGAAACCCGCCTGCATCAGCCGCGAGCGCAGCACCGACAGCTTGGCCGGGTCGCGCACCGCGCTCTGCTGGCCGAGCCGGCGGATCTGGCCCATGAACTGCCCGCCGATGCCGCCGTTCGGATCGCGGGCGCGGCGCGAGTCGGCCTGCGGTCCGCCGGCGGGAGCCAGGCGGCCGCGGCGGATGGCGCGCAGGCGCAGCTCGCCCGCCGCCAGCCAGGCGACCCCGCCCAGGCCCCCCATGACGAAGATCGCGCCCACGATGGTGATGAGGTTCTGAAGCTGCATGGCGTCGGTCCGGATCTAGAGCCGAAGGTCGATCATGCGGCGCATGACCATGTTGCCGATGAACATCCAGACGCCCAGCCCCGACAGGCCCCACTTGACCATCGGCTCGTTGATCACGTCGCCGTAGAAGTGCGGCGAGGAGATCATGATGAAGCCCATGGCGACGAACGGCGCGGAGGTCAGGATCATCGCCGAGGCGCGGCCCTCGGACGAGGCGGCGTGGATCTTCAGGCGCATCTTGTGGCGCTCACGCACGGTCGAGGCGTTGAGCTTCAGGAGGCCGGTCAGGTTGCCGCCGGTGCGCTCCTGCAGGCGCACGGTGGCGGCGAAGAGGTCGACGTCCGGGTGCTGGCAGCGCTCGGCCATCCGCGCGACCGCCTGCTCCATGGTGGCGCCATAGGCGATCTCGTCGGAGGCCATGCCGAACTCCGAGCCGATCGGGTCGGACATCTCGCGGCCCACCAGGTTGATGGCGGTCGGCACCGGGTGGCCGGCCTCGAGCGAGCGGACGATGATCTCCAGCGCTTGCGGAAGCTGGAAGCCCAACGCCTTGGCCCGCTTGGCCACCACCTGCTTCAGATAGAAGAGCGGCCCGCCGACCCCCAGGACCAGGAAGCCGACGGGGAACAGCATCGGGTTCTTCAGGCCGATGGCCGCGGCCATGCCGCCCACCAGGCCGGCCAGGATCGCGTAGATGCCCCACTTCTTGGGGGTGTAGGGCAGGCCGGAGGCGACGATCAGGTTGGAGAGCCAGCGCAGGCGCTTGCCGCGCTCGCCGTCGGCGTTCAGGCCGCGCTGCTTGCGCAGCTCCATGACCAGGGCCGAGACCCCTTCGATCTTCTCGGCGACCTTCAGGCGCTTGTTGACCTTGCGCTTCTGGGTGGCGACCGAGACCAGGCCGATCACCGCCTGGCCGGCGGTGAACACCGCGGCGAAGACCAGGATCAGGAAAACGAGGTGGCTGTCGAATTTCATGGGCGTCGCCTCAGCACACCCCGAGCGCGCGGGTGGGGTCGAAGTTGGAGAGGTCGTAGGGGATGCCCCGGCGGTTCATCTCGTCGATGCAGCGGGGCCGCAGCCCGGTGGCGCGGAACTCGCCGTGCACCGTGCCGTCCGGGTCGGTGTGGGTGCGATTGAAGGTGAAGATGTCCTGCATCTGCACCACTTGCCCCTCCATGCCGGTGATCTCTGTGACGTGGGTGATCTTCCGCTTGCCGTCCGACAGCCGCATCACCTGGATGATCAGGCCGATGGCCGAGGCGATCTGCTGGCGCATGGCGTCGGGGCTGATGGCGAGACCGCCCATGGCGATCATCTGCTCAAGGCGGCCGATCGCCTCGCGCGGGTTGTTGGCGTGGATGGTGGCCATGGAGCCTTCGTGGCCGGTGTTCATGGCCTGCAGCATGTCGAAGGCCTCGTCGGCCCGGACCTCGCCCAGGATCACCCGGTCGGGACGCATCCGCAGGGCGTTCTTGACCAGCTCCCGCTGACGGATCTCGCCCTTGCCCTCGATGTTCGGCGGGCGGGTTTCCAGGCGCACGACGTGCGGCTGCTGCAGTTGCAGTTCGGCGGCGTCCTCGATGGTGATCAGGCGCTCGCCGTGGCTGATCGCCGCCGACAGGGCGTTGAGCAGCGTCGTCTTGCCCGAGCCCGTGCCGCCGGAGATCACGGTCGAGACACGGCTCTTCACCGCCCCGTGGATGAAGTCGGCGACCGCCATGGGCATGGCGTTGAACTCCACCAGCCGCTCAAGCGTCAGCGGCTTCTTGGAGAACTTCCGGATCGAGACCGCCGCGCCGTCGATGGCGATGGGCGCGATGGCGGCATTGACGCGGCTGCCGTCCTGCAGGCGCGCGTCGACCATCGGCTGGCTCTCGTCGATCCGGCGGCCGACGCCGGCGACGATGCGGTTGACGATGCGCAGCAGGTGGTCGTTGTCGCGGAAGCGGACCGCCGTCAGCTCCAGCTCGCCGCGCCGCTCGACATAGACCTGGAACGGGCCGTTGATCAGGATGTCGTTGATGCTCTCGTCCTTGAGCAGGGGCTCAAGGGGGCCGAGGCCCACCATCTCGTCGTAGATCGAGGCGCCGAGCTCCTGCAGATCGGCGGTGTTCAGCGCCATGCGCTCGTCGCGGGCGAAGTCGGCGACCAGGCTCAAGACCTCGCGCCGCATGTCCTTCTCGTCGAGCTTGTCGAGCTTGGCGAGGTCGAGCTCCTCGATCAGGCGCGCGTGCAGGCGCAGGCGGATGTCGAGCTGCGACGGCGGCGAGCCCTTGGCCGCCGGCACGTGCTTGGGCGGCATCGGCGGCGGAGGCGGCGAGGCGAGCGTCGGCAAGGCGCTGACCGGCGGGGCCGGGGCCGGGGCGGGCGCGGCGGCGGCTGGGGCGGGCGGCGGCGTCGCCGGGCGCGCGCCGGGCAGGCTGAAGCGGCCCATCAGGCGGCCTTCACGCCGCCGCGCGCGGCGTGGGCGGCGAGGCGTTCGACCATGGTCTGGATATCCTTGACGATCTTCGACTTGGGCCGGTGGGTGGCGATGGGGCCGCCCAGATTGACGGAGGCCGCGGCGGCCTCCCAGTCGGAGCTGATCCCGGCCTCGGCCTTGCGCTGCAGAGCCTTCTCGGCCTCGGTCATGGAGGGCGCGGGGCCGAACATGCGGCTGGCCAGGCGGTTCAGGACGATCTTCGGCTTCTGGCCCGAGCCCAGGTCGCGCTCGATCTCGTCGGAGAGGGAGCGGGCGGCCAGCAGGGCGGGCACGGTGAGCTCGGACACCACCAGCATCTCGTCGCAGCCGCCCAGGGCCTCGAGCGTCCAGGACCGGCGATGGCGCGGCATGTCGAGGATCACCCAGTCGTAGCTCTCGCAGGCGATCTCCAGCATCCGCAGGATCGCCTCGCGCGGGGCGGCGTCGAAGGCGTCGGGGTCGCGCGGGGCGGCCAGCAGGTCGAGCTGGCTGGTCACCGGGGTGACGAACGCCTGCAGCATGGCCGCGTCGAGCTTCTCGGCCGCCATGCCCAGGTCGGCGAGGCGCAGCGTCGGGTGGGCGCCCAGATAGGCCGCGGCCGAGCCGTCGGCCAGGTTCAGGTCGATCAGGCAGACGCTCTTGTCCTTGACCTGGCGCGCGCAGAGCTGGGTGGCGATCTCGATGGCGATGGTGGTGGCGCCGGAGCCGCCGACCGCGCCGACCACCGCCCAGCAGCGGGCGACCTCGACGGCGTGCGGCGGCGCGGCGGGTTGGGCGGCCGGGGCCGGCGCCTCCAGCAGGGTGGCGATCACCGCGCCCAGCACCTCGGGCGCATAGGGCGCGTCGAGCACGTCGGAGCGGTCCAGCCGCAGCAGCCCGCGCACCACGGCGGTCGGCAGGTGGGAGCCCACCAGCAGGACCGGCGGCGGGGCGGCGCAAAGCGACAGGGCCTGCACGGCGGCCGCAAGCGCCGGCGGGCTCCAGGCGTCGGCGTCGATCAGGACCAGGTCCGCGTCGACGGCGCTGACCCCGATCAGCCGCTCAAGGCCCGCGGCCTCGATCCGCGCGCCCGCCAACGGCCCCGCGGCCAGTCCGGCGAGGTCCGGGCCGAGGGTGAGGACGCGCTTGCCGCTGAGGGACTGTGAACTCATCTTGGATACGCTTACTTTCCGGAGGCGGGAACCGTGGCGGCGGCGGCCGGCGCGGCCGTCGGGATGGCGGGGGCGATCGGGCCGCGAAGGGCCTGGTCGGCCGCGGGTGCGGCGGCGGCGGCAGGAGGGGCCGGAGCCGGAGCCTCGATCGGGCCACGCAGGTCGTGAGCCATCGGCTTGTCGAGCGCGGCGCCGTTCAGCAGGAAGGCCGGCATCTTCGGCTCGGCGCCCGGCAGGTTGCGGTCCTTGGCGCTGTTGACGTCGTCCTGGGTGACGACCCGCGGCGTGACGATGATCAGCAGCTCGGTCTCGTTGCGCTGGTAGCGCGTCGAGCGGAACAGGGCCGACAGGATCGGGATCTCCCCCAGGCCCGGGATCTGCTTGATGTCGGTCTGGGCGGTGTGCTGGAAGAGGCCGCCGATCGCCAGGGACTCGCCGTCGCGAAGCTCGACGGTGGTGTTGGCCCGCCGAACGGTCAGCGCCGGCACGGTGACGTTGTCGACCCTCACGGTGTTGGTGGGATCGAGGGCGCTCACCTCCGGCGCGACCAGCAGCCTGATCTTGCCGTCGTCCTGGATGGTGGGGGTGAATTCGAGCCTCACGCCGTATTGGCGGAATTCGATGCTGATCTGGCCGACGCCGGCCGGCACCGGGAACGGGAATTCGCCGCCTGCCAGGAAGCTCGCCTTTTCGCCGGACAGCGCCACCAGGTTCGGGCGGGCCAGGGTGCGGATCATGCCCTTGGACTCGAGCGCCTGCAGGGTGGCGTCGATGGTGGTGTGGCCCGAGTGGCCCGAGAAGCTCAGCACGCCGGCGGGCGGTGAGTTGGAGATCAGGCCGGTGCCGAAGCTGAAGTTGACGGAGTTGTTGCTGATCGTGGCGCCCAGGCCGATGTCCTGCGACGCCAGGCGGGTAGCCTCCAGGATGCGGACCTCAAGCACCACCTGGGAGCCGGCCGAGCGCAGCATGGACGTCACGCCGTCGGGCGCGAGCTTGTCGGCGATGGCCTTGGCGCGGAGCGCGACGCCGGGGCTGGAGACGTCGCCGGTGAGCAGCACGCCCTCGCCCAGGGTCTGGACCTTGATGTGCTCGTTCGGCAGGGCCTGAGCCAGGTCGCGTTCCAGCGACAGGGCGTCGACACCGACGCGCACGTCGATGACCTGCATCAGCCGCCCGCCCGGGCCGTAGACCAGCAGGTTCGTGGAGCCCACGTCGAGGCCGCGGACGTAGAAGCTGCGGTCGGTGGTGGCGACCACCTCGGCGATGTCCGGCTGGGCCACGACGATCTTGGTCGCCGGCTCGTCCAGGCGGAAGGACAGCGACTTGTCCTTCGGCACGGTGATGACGCGGCTCGGCGCCTGCTCGCTCATCATGGCGTCGGCGTGGGCCGGCTGGGCGACGGCCCCGACGCTCAACAGGGTGAGGGCGGCGGCCGCTGCGGCGGCCAGTTGGCGCGGCATGGTCTGGAACTCCGGAAAGCGCGAAGCGGGAAGGGTCACGAGATGTGCCCGGCCGAGGCGACGGAAACCGCCGCCTTGGAGTTGTCGGGTCCCAGCGAAGTGGGCGCGGGCGGGGCGGCGGGCGGCGCCTTGGGCGCGCGGTCCTTGTGCGACGACTTGTGCTCGCTCTGGCCGTCGCCCTCGACGATCATGATCAGCGGAGAGCCCATCGGGGCCGGCCCCGAGGAGGGGCGCCGGCGAACCGAGGCGCGGATCGGGCGCGCCTCGCCGCCGCCCACGAAGCTCGCGCCGCGCATCGGCGAAGTCTGGGCGACCTCGGTCGAGCCGGTGCGGCGCAGCGCCAGCGACAGCTTGCCCAGGTCGCCGGCCACCGCCAGCTTCTGGGCGTCGGGCACGCTGACCTCGAGGGTCGCGGTGTTGGGGGTGGCCGGCTTGTTGGAGGCCAGGTCGGCGTTCAGGTCGACGCCCAGGACGCGCACATCCTGGATCACCACCTCGGAGACGTATGCGTGCTTGGAGGAATCGGCGGAGGTATCGCGCATCAGCACCACGTCCACCCGGTCGCCGGGCAGGGCATGGCCGCCCACGCCGGTCACGTCGGTGACCTTGATGGTGTAGGCGCGGAAGCCGTCGCGGATCTCCGCGGCGATCGAGGCCCGCGCGCCGGGGCCGGAGAGCTTGGCCGGCAGCAGGGGCTCGCGCGCCGCGATCGGCGTCAACGCCACCGGCGGCCCGCCGCCGTCCTGGGCCAGCACCTGGGCGGTGGTGGTGAACGCGCCCTCGGGCACGGCGTTGGAGGGAATGTTGAGGACCTCGATCTTGGTGGCGTCCAGCTTGTCGCCGAACTTCAGGGGGCCCTTGGCCACCACCACCGGCACGCCCGCGACCGGGGCTGCGATGATCTTCGCGGTCGCAGGATTGGGGATCATGGTCTTCGCCACGACGAGGGCGGCGAGGCCGAAAAGGGCGCAGCCTCCGAGGCTGACGATGGTGACGACGCGCATGGGGAAATCCGTCCGCCAAAAAACCGTTTGAGTTCGTGACCTTAGTGAGCCGAGGCTTGCGATATCCCGAACAAACCTAGTGAATAGGGCGTCAAGCATGATGAAGCGTGAAGAAGCTTGACCATGGCGGGGAGCCTTCCGATCGCCCTTGCCTAGGGGAACGATGCCGCTAGGGTCCCTGCGCGCCGCGCGGAAGAGCCGCAGGCGGACGCCTCAAACCTTGCGGAATCCTGCGGAGAACAACGATGAAGCTGCGCCGATTGGGAACCTCGGGCCTGAAGGTCAGCGAGGTCGGATTGGGCTGCAACAATTTCGGGATGCGCATCGACGAGAAGGCCACCCAGGGCGTGGTCGACGCGGCCCTGGACGCCGGGATCACCTTCTTCGACACCGCCGACATCTACGGAGGGACCAAGTCCGAGGAATTCCTGGGCAAGGCGCTCGGCAAGCGGCGCGGCGACATCGTGCTGGCGACCAAGTTCGGCATGCGGATCGGCGACGACGAGTCCCGGAAGGGCGGCTCGCGGCGCTGGATCATGCGCGCGGTGGAAGACAGCCTGACGCGCCTGCGCACCGACTGGATCGACCTCTACCAGTTCCACCAGCCCGACCCCGACACCCCGATCGAGGAGACCCTGCGCGCGCTGGACGACCTCGTGACGCAGGGCAAGGTCCGCTACATCGGCAATTCCAACTTCACCGGCTGGCAGATCGCCGACGCCGACTGGACCGCCGCCGGGGCCACCCGCTTCGTCTCGGCCCAGAACCTCTATTCTCTGCTGGAGCGGAAGGTGGAGTTCGAGGTCTTGCCGGCCTGCGAGCATTTCGGCCTGGGCTTCCTGCCGTTCTTCCCGCTGGCGTCCGGCCTGCTCAGCGGCAAGTACCGGCGCGGCGAGGCGGCGCCGGAAGGCTCGCGCCTAGCCGCCTGGGGCGCCCGCGGCCAGGCTGCCATGAGCGACAGGAACTTCGACAAGGTCGAGAAGCTGGAGGCCTGGGCGGCCGAGCGCGGCCACACCCTGCTGGAACTGGCCTTCGCCTGGCTGCTCGGCCACGAGGTGGTGTCCTCGGTGATCGCCGGGGCGACGACGCCGGAGCAGGTGAAGACCAATGCGGCGACCGCGGCCTGGGCGCTGACGCCGGAAGAGGTGAAGGAGGTCGGGGAGCTGATTTCCTGACCTTCCCTCCCTTAATCGGGAGGGATAGACCGCGAAGCGGTCAGGGTGGGGAAGTCAGGATCATGCCCCGACGATTCAGTGTGGCCCACACTTCCCCACCTTGCTCGCCTAGGGGCGAGCTGTCCCTCCCCATTAAGGGAGGGAAGGAGAACGGATGTACGACCTCCTGAAAGGCCTGCGCGTGGTGGAGGGGTCGGCCTTCGTGGCCGCGCCGACCTGCGGGCTCTACCTGGCGCAGATGGGGGCCGAGGTGATCCGCTTCGACGCCATCGGCGGCGGGCCGGATTTCCGGCGCTGGCCGCTCGCGCAGAACGGGTCGAGCCTCTACTGGGAGGGGCTGAACAAGGGCAAGAAGTCGGTGGCCCTGGACCTGACCCGGCCCGCCGGCCGCGAGATCGCCCAGCGGCTGGCGACTGCGCCGGGCCAGGACGCCGGCCTCTTCGTCACCAATTTCCCGGCGGACGGGTTCCTGTCCTACGAAACCCTGAAGGCGATGCGCGAGGATCTGGTCTGCGTGCGCGTCATGGGCTGGGCCGACGGCTCCCAGGGGATGGACTATACGATCAACGCCGCGCTCGGCCTGCCGCAGATGACCGGGCCGGCGGACGATCCGCGGCCGGTGAACCACGTGCTGGCCGCCTGGGACCTTTTGACCGGGGCCTACTGCGCCTTTTCCCTGGTCTCGGCCCTGCTGGCGCGGATGCGCAGCGGCGTGGGCCGCGAGATCCGCTGCCCGCTCTCCGACATCGGCGCGGCGACCATGGCCAACCTGGGCTTCACCGCCGAGACGGCGCTCGCCGGCCATCAGCGGCCGCGGATGGGCAACGACATCTTCGGCGCCTTCGGCCGCGACTTCCGAACCCGCGACGGCCAGACCCTGATGCTGCTGGCGATCACGCCCAAGCAGTGGTCGAAGGCCCTGGAAGCCCTGGGCCTGAGCGCCGCGGTCGCGGTCCTGGAATTTGAGCTGGGCGTCTCGTTCGCGGCCGACGAGGGCCTGCGCTTCACGCACCGGGCGCGGCTCTATCCCCTGTTCGAGCAGGCGTTCGCCCAGCGCACGGCGGCGGACCTGGCGCCGGCCTTCGACGCCGGCGGCGTCACCTGGGGAGCCTACCAGCCGCTGGAGGCGGCGCTGGACGACCCGCGGCTCTACAAGGACAATCCGGTGTTCCAGGCGATCCGCCACCCCAGCGGCCTGACCTATCCCGCGCCCGGCGCCATGGCGACGATCCCGCAGGACCCGCGCGGCCCGGTCGCCCCGGCGCCCCGCCTGGGGCAGCATACGGACGAGGTGCTGGCTGAGGTGCTGAGGATGTCGTCGGGCGAGATCGCCAGGCTTCATGACGAAGGCGTGGTGGCTTCCTAAGCGGCGCCGTCGCGCCCATCTTTAGGGCGAAATCGGGAGCGCAACATGGCCAGAGCGGCGACGAAACCCCAAAGCGGCGGCAAACCCGGCGTCTGGCTGGCGGCGGGCGTGCGGACGCCTTTCGCCAAGGCCGGCGGCCCGCTGGCGAAGAAGGACGCGCTCGATCTTTCGGTCCCGGTGGTCAAGGCCATGCTGGCGAAAGGCGGCCGGCCCGACCTGATGAACTGGGGGGCGGTGATCCCGAACCTCACCATGAGCAACCTGGGCCGCGAGGCGCTGATCTCGGCGGGCGGCGATCCGTCGATCCCGGCCTCGTCGACGGTGATGGCCTGCTCCACCAGCATGATGGGCGCCTTCCAGGCCGCCGGCATGCTGGACGACGGCGCGGGCCGCAGCCTGGCCCTGGTGGGCGGGGCGGAGGCCATGAGCCGCATCCAGATCGGCCTGTCGCCGCCGCTCTCCGACGACCTGCGCCGGTTCATGGAGGCGCGCGACCTGGCCGGGCGCTGGGCCGCGCTGCGCGGGACCCGGCTCAGCGACGTCCGCCTGTTCATCCCGCAGATCAAGAACCGGGCGACCGGCAAGTCGATGGGCGAGCATACCGAGGAGATGGCCAAGGGCTGGAACATCAGCCGCGCCGAGCAGGACGAGCTGGCGCTGGCCAGCCACAAGCGCGCCGCCGCCGGCTGGGCCAGCGGCTTCTTCGACGACCTGGTGCTGCGCCTGGAGGAGGTCGGCCGCGACACCCTGATCCGGCCGGACACCAGCCTGGAGGCGCTCGGCAAGCTCAAGCCCGCCTTCGACCGCACCAGCGGGACGGGCACGCTCACCGCCGGCAATTCCAGCCCGCTCACCGACGGGGCGGCGGCCATGTGGGTCGCCACGGCCAAGGGGCTGGAACGCCTGCCGCCGGACGTTCCGCGGGTGCGGCTGGTGGACTATGAGGTCAACGCCATCAACCTGTTCGACGAGTACCTCTTGATGGCGCCGGCCTATTCGATCCCGCGGCTTCTGGCCCGCAACGGCCTGACCCTGGGCGACGTGGCGCTCTGGGAACTGCACGAGGCCTTCACCGCCCAGGTGGCGACCCATATCAAGGCGATCCAGGATCCGGCGTTCCTGAAGGACAAGGCCAAGGTCACCGCCAAGCTCGGCAAGTTCCCCATGGATCGCCTGAACCCGCACGGCGGTTCGACCGCGATCGGCCACCCGTTCGGCGCCACCGGCGCGAGGATCCTGAGCCAGGGGATCAAGGAGCTCTACGCCATGCCGACGGGGTCGTGGGGCGTCGTCAGCATCTGCGCCGACGGCGGCCAGGGTACGGTGGCGCTGCTGCGGCGGGAATAAGAGGCCCACGCAACGGGCGGTCCATTTTCAAACCCTGGGCAACGTCGGACTCCTTGGCGATCTTGGTGTTCTTGGTGGTTGAATCGACTAGACCCTGTCCCGGCTGACTTGGATCAAGTCAGCCGGGAAAGAACAGGGTCGTCGCCTATATCTGGAGCCCTTCTGGTCCACTCAGGTTGATTCAACCTGAGTGGGAAGGGCTCTGAGCCTCCGCTGCCGCGGAGCCTCGGGGAAGCGCGCGTTCGTGTGGTTCGTGGACAACTAAGCGGGCGACAGCTTCGCCAGCACCGCGCCCTCGCTGACCTGCGCGCCGAGTTGGACCGAGACCTCCTCCACCGTCCCGTCGAAGGGGGCGGTCAGGGCGTGTTCCATCTTCATGGCTTCGAGGGTGAGCAGGCCCTGGCCCTTGGTCACCGTGTCGCCGGCCTTGACGGAGAGGCCGGTGACCTTGCCGGGCATGGGCGAGCGGATCTGGCCGTCGGCGGCCGCGCCGGCCTCGTCGGCCGTGGGTGGGTGGCCGGCGAAGACGAAGGCCTCGCCCGCCTCGAAGACCACGATCTCGTCCTCGTCGGTGAGCAGCACCGAGCGGCCGGCGCCGATCTCCGAAGCCTCGGCCATCACCGGCTTGCCGTGCAGGAAGAGGCGCACGCGGGTCTGCGGCGGCGCGTTCAGCCGGAAGCCCACGAGGTCGCGCCAGGGCGAGGCATCGGGCGCCTGGGTCTCGTCGACCACCATGGCGGCCTCGGCGGCGGCGGCCAGGGCGGCGGGCGAGGGCTCGGGCGCGGCCGTCAGCTCGGCGAGGTTGCGCTCGATGAAGCCGGTGTCGACGTCGCCGGCGATGAAGTCCGGCTGTTCAAGGCAGCGCGCGAGGAAGCCGGCGTTGGTCTTCACCGGCCAGACCTCGACGGCGTCGCAGGCCCCGGCCAGTTCGCTGAGCGCCTGCTCGCGGGTCCCGGCGTGGGCGATCAGCTTGGCGATCATCGGGTCGTAGAAGGGGGTGACCTCGCCGCCCTCCTCGACGCCGGCGTCGGCGCGCACGTCGGGCGGAAGCTGGAAGTGCTCCAGCACTCCCGTCGAGGGCAGGAAGCCGGTGGCCGGGCTTTCGGCGTAGAGGCGGGCTTCAACCGCATGGCCGGCCAGGCCGATCTCCGCCTGCTTCAGCGGCAGGGGCTCGCCGGCCGCGACGCGGAACTGCCACTCGACCAGGTCGAGGCCGGTGACCATCTCGGTGACCGGGTGCTCCACCTGCAGGCGGGTGTTCATCTCCATGAACCAGATGCGGTCGGGGCGCAGGCCGGCCGAAGCGTCGGCGATGAACTCCACGGTGCCCGCGCCCACATAGCTGACGGCCTTGGCGGCCTTCACCGCGGCCGAGGTGACCGCCTCGCGGGTCGCGGCGTCCATGCCCGGAGCGGGCGCTTCCTCGATCACCTTCTGGTGGCGGCGCTGCAGGGAGCAGTCGCGCTCGTAGAGGTGGACGACGTCGCCCTGGGCGTCGCCGAACACCTGAACCTCGATGTGGCGCGGGCGGGTGACGTAGGTCTCCAGGAGGACGCGGTCGTCGCCGAAGGCGGCCTTGGCCTCGCGGCGGGCGGCGCCCAGCGCGGCCTCGAACTCCGTCGCCGCGTCCACCCGGCGCATGCCCTTGCCGCCGCCGCCGGCCACCGCCTTGATCAGCACGGGGTAGCCGATGCGCGCGGCCTCCTTGGCCAGCGCGGCCTCGGCCTGGTCCTCGCCCAGGTAGCCCGGGGTCACCGGCACCCCGGCCTTGGCCATCAGCGCCTTGGCGGCGTCCTTCAGGCCCATGGCGCGGATCGCCGAGCTCGGCGGGCCGATCCAGATCAGGCCGGCGGCCGTCACCGCGTCGGCGAAGTCGGCGTTTTCCGAGAGGAAGCCGTAGCCGGGATGGATGGCCTCGGCGCCCGTGGCCCTGGCCGCGGCGATGATCTTCTCCGGAACCAGGTAGCTTTCGCGCGCCGCCGCCGGGCCGATCGGCACGGCGCGGTCGGCGTCGGCCACATGGGCGGCGCCCGCATCGGCTTCGGAATAGACGGCGATGGTCTCCAGGCCCATGCGTCGGGCGGTGGCGAAGACGCGGCGGGCGATCTCGCCGCGGTTGGCGACCAGGACGGATTTGAACATGGCTTTTCCGCCCTCAGTGCGCGGTGGCGAGGCCGACAACCACCAGCCCGCCGATCAGCAGGCCAAAGGCGATGGAGGAGCCGAAGAACAACAGGCCCATGCGAATCAGGGTCCCGAACGTGCTGATCCCGTAGGTTCCGCGCATATGCACGAACAGGTGGACCGGCGAGGCCATCAGCACCCAGCCGCCCCAGTCCTGGCCGAACGCGCCCAGCAGGAACACCGCGCTCAGCAGAAGGCCCTGGAAAGACAGGGAATGCATGGTGAAAATCAGGTGGTCGAAGACGTAGACCCCCTTCTTGAAGACGAACAGCACCGTGAGGATCAGGGCCGCGATCGGCAGCATCAGGAAGGCGAACCGCTGCGACCACTCCGCCATCGAGCGGAAGAAGGCGTCCTGGTGGTTCAGCGAGAACAGCAGCCGTTCCTTCAGCCAGGCCGAGGCCTTGGCGTCGCCGACCTGCACGTTCATTCGCTTCTGGATCTCCGGCGACATGATGTTCGCCGCCTCCGGGCTGTTCGGTGGCACGAGCCGGAAGTTCCGATGGCCGCGCGAAACATCGATGGAGGCGGCGAAGAAGACCAGCAGCAGGACGATCAGGAAGATGCGGAACGGCGGCACCTGCACGGCGCGGTGGCCGTCCAGATAGTCCCGGGTCAAGCGTCCGGGCCGGATGATCAGGCGCGGGAAGGTCTGCCAGATGCGGCCGTCCAGTTCGACCAGGGCCTCGAAGGCCTCGCCGGCCAGGCGCCAGATGGAGCGGTTGAACTTCTCCGCCCGCTGGCCGCAGGCGTAGCACCAGGGTCCGGCGATGGCGGTGCGGCAGTTGGGGCAGGGCGTGCCGATCGCCAGGCTGTGCTTTGCGGCGCGCGCGCCCTCGTGGGCGATGGTGTCGGCGGTGACCGCTTCGAGGAGATTGTCGCCGGTGGCCATGGCTACATCCTGAACACGCCGAAGCGCGTCTCCGGAATGGGGGCGTTGAGCGAGGCGGAGATGGAGAGGCCCAGCACGTCGCGGGTCTGGGCCGGGTCGATGATCCCGTCGTCCCACAGGCGCGCGGTGGCGAAGTAGGGGTTGCCCTCGTCCTCGTAGGTCTGGCGGATCGGGGCCTTGAAGGCTTCCTCCTCTTCCGGCGTCCACTTGGCCGCGTCGCGGTGGACGGTGGCCAAGACGCTTGCGGCCTGCTCGCCGCCCATGACGCTGATGCGGCTGTTGGGCCAGGTCCACAGGAAGCGGGGCGAGAAGGCGCGGCCGCACATGCCGTAGTTGCCCGCCCCGAACGAGCCGCCGATCAGGACGGTGAACTTCGGGACTTCTGCGCTGGCGACGGCGGTCACCAGCTTGGCGCCGTCCTTGGCGATGCCGCCGGCCTCGTACTTGCCGCCGACCATGAAGCCCGAGATGTTCTGCAGGAAGACGAGCGGGATCTTGCGCTTGCAGGCGAGCTCGATGAAGTGGGCGCCCTTCAGCGCGCTCTCGGAGAACAGCACCCCGTTGTTGGCCAGGATCGCCACCGGGTAGCCCCAGATGCGCGCGAAGCCGCAGACCAGGGTCGTGCCGTAGAGCGCCTTGAACTCGTCGAAGGCCGAGTCGTCGACGATGCGGGCGATGACTTCGTGGACGTCATAGGGCGCGCGCACGTCCGAGGGCACGATGCCGTAGAGCTCCTCCGGGTCGAAGGCCGGGGGCCGCGGCTCGGCCACGTCCATGTCCACGCGCTTGGTGATGTTCAGATGGGCCACGATGGTGCGCACCATGGCGATGGCGTCCTCGTCGTCGGCGGCCACATAGTCGACCACGCCGGAGCGGCGGCCGTGGGTGTCGGCGCCGCCCAGTTCTTCCGCCGAGATCACCTCGCCGGTGGCGGCCTTCACCAACGGCGGGCCGCCCAGGAAGATCGTCCCCTGGCCGCGCACGATGATGGTCTCGTCGCTCATGGCGGGAACGTAGGCCCCGCCCGCGGTGCAGGAGCCCATCACGCAGGCGATCTGCGGGATGTTCTCGGCGCTCATCCGCGCCTGGTTGAAGAAGATGCGCCCGAAGTGCTCGCGGTCGGGGAAGACCTCAGCCTGGTGCGGCAGGTTCGCCCCGCCCGAGTCGACCAGGTAGACGCAAGGCAGGCGGTTCTGCAGGGCGATCTCCTGGGCGCGGAGATGCTTCTTCACGGTGATCGGATAGTAGGCGCCGCCCTTCACCGTGGCGTCGTTGGCGACGATCATGCACTCGCGCCCGGAGACCCGGCCGATGCCGGTGATCAGGCCCGCGCCCGGGGCCTCGTCGCCGTAGAGGCCGTTGGCGGCGAGCTGGCCCACCTCCAGGAAGGGCGCGCCGGCGTCGAGCAGGCGCATCACCCGGTCGCGGGGCAGGAGCTTGCCGCGGCCCTCATGGCGCTTGCGGCTCTCGGCGGGCCCGCCCAGGGCGGCATGGGCGGCGCGCTTGTGCAGCTCGGCGGCGAGCGCCCGGTTGAGCTTGGCGTTGGCGGCGAAGGCCTTGGAGCCGGTGTCGACGGCGCTCGTCAATTTTCTCATGCGGTCTTTTCCAGCACGAGGCCCAGTTCCGCAATCATCGCCTCGCGCATGGCGAACTTTTGCACCTTGCCGGTGACCGTCGTGGGAAAGCCTTCCACGAATTTGACGTGCCGTGGAATCTTGTAGTGGGCGATCTGGCCCTGGCAGAAGTCGCGGACAGCCTCGGAGGTCAGGGTCTCGCCCGGCTTCAGCACGATCCAGGCGCAGAGTTCCTCGCCGTACTTTTTGTCGGGCACGCCGATCACCTGCACATCGGCGATCGCCGGGTGGCGGTAGAGATATTCCTCGATCTCGCGCGGATAGACGTTCTCCCCGCCGCGGATGACCATGTCCTTGATCCGCCCGACGATGTTGCCGCAGCCCTCGGCGTCGAGGGTCGCCAGGTCGCCGGTGTGCATCCAGCCGGCCGCGTCGAGGGCCTCGGCCGTGCGCTCCGGATCGTCCCAGTAGCCCAGCATCACCGAATAGCCGCGGGTGCAGAGTTCGCCGGTCTCGCCGCGCGGGACGATGCGGCCCTGGGCGTCGACGATCTTGACCTCCACGTGCGGGTGGATGCGCCCGACGGTGGAGACGCGGACTTCCAGGCTGTCCTCGGCGCCCGACTGGAAGCTGACCGGCGAGGTCTCGGTCATGCCGTAGGCGATGGTCACCTGCGGCATGTGCATCCGCTCGATCACCTGCTTCATCACCTCGATGGGGCAGGGCGAGCCGGCCATGATCCCGGTGCGCAGGGACGAGAGGTCGAAGCGGCCGAAGGCCTCGTGGCCTAGCATGGCGATGAACATGGTCGGCACGCCGTAGAGCCCGGCGCAGGCCTCCGCCTCCACCGCCTCCAGCGTCGCCAGCGGATCGAACCCCTCGGCGGGATAGACCATGGTCGCGGCGTGGGTGACGCAGCCCAGGTTGCCCATCACCATGCCGAAGCAGTGGTAAAGCGGCACGGGGATGCACAGCCGCTCGCCCACCTGAAGACGGATCGCCTCGCCGACGAAGTAGCCGTTGTTGAGGATGTTGTGGTGGCTGAGCGTCGCGCCTTTCGGAAAGCCCGTGGTGCCCGAGGTGAACTGGATGTTGATCGGCTGGTCGAACTGCAGCCCCGCTCCGATCTCCTTCAGCCGCGCCGCGTCGGCGGGCGTGCCGGCGTCGCAGGCCTGGTGGAAGGCGAGGCAGCCCGCGTGCTCCTGTTCGCCGAGCGTGATGACCCAGCGCAGGGTCGGCAGGCGGGCGGCCTGCAGGGCGCCGGGCCGGCTGGAGGAGAGCTCCGGCGCCAGCTCGCGGAGCATGTGCAGGTATTCGCTGGTCTTGTGGGCGACGGCGGTGACCAGCGCCTTGCAGCCCACCTTGTTCAGCGCGTACTCGGCCTCGCTCAGGCGGTAGGCCGGGTTGATGGTGACCAGGATCAGGCCGGCCTTGGCGGTGGCGAACTGGGTCAGGGCCCATTCCGCGCAATTGGGCGCCCAGACGCCGACCCGGTCGCCGGGCTCGAGGCCGAGCGCCAGCAGGCCCGCGGCCAGCGCGTCGACCCGCTCGCCCATTTCGGCGTAGGTCCAGCGGATCTTCTGATGCCGCGAGATCAGGGCGGGGACATCGGGGTGCGCCGTGCAGGTCGCGTCGAAGGCCTGGCTGATCGTCAGGCCGAGCAGGGGCCGCGCGTCCGCGCCATGCACATAGCTGAGGTCTGTCACCGCGCGTCCTCCCTTCCCGTGGGGCGGACCCTACCGCCTTCCCTTCCGCTGTCATCCCGGTTTCGCGGAACGCGAAGACCGGGACCCATAGACTCCGCGTCGGCCGGTTGCGCGCGGCGTCGACGCTGCGCTCTTTCCGGTATCTCGGAGCCTATGGGTCCCGGACAGCGCTGCGCGCTTTCCGGGATGACACTTTGGGGGGCAGGCGCCAGAGATGCCCTGTGCTCAACGACACCACCCAGATCTTCCCCGAAATCCGCGAGGCGGTGCGCAGGCTTTGCGCGCGGTTTCCGGGCGCCTACTGGCGGGCGCTGGACCGGGAGCGGCAGTACCCGACGGAGTTCGTCACCGCCCTGACCGAGGCGGGTTTCCTGTCGGTGCTGATCCCGGAAGAATACGGCGGCTCGGGCCTGGGCCTCGCGGCCGGGGCGGCTGTGCTGGAAGAGATCCACCGGGCCGGCTGCAACGGCGGCGCCTGCCACGCCCAGATGTACACCATGGGCACCCTGCTGGCGCACGGCAGCCCGGCCCAGAAACAGATGTACCTGCCCAAGGTCGCCTCGGGGGAACTGCGACTGCAGGCCTTCGGCGTCACCGAGCCGGACGCCGGCACCGACACCACCCGCATCGCCACCTTCGCCCGGCGCGAGGGCGACCACTACGTCGTCAGCGGCAAGAAGCTGTGGATCTCCAGGGCCGAGCACTCCGACCTGATGGTGCTGCTCTGCCGCACCACCGCGCGCGCCGACGCCGCCAAGCCCTCGGACGGGATGAGCGTGCTGCTGGTCGACATGCGCGAGGCGGTGGGGAACGGCCTGACCATCCGCCCGGTGCGGACGATGATCAACCACGCCACGACGGAGCTGTTCTTCGAGGACCTGCGCGTGCCGGTGGCCAATCTGATCGGCGAGGAGGGCCAGGGCTTCCGCTACATCCTCTCCGGCATGAACGCCGAGCGGATCCTGATCGCGTCCGAGTGCATCGGCGACGCCAAGTTCTTTATCGATCGGGCCAGCGCCTACGCCAAGGAACGCCAAGTGTTCGGCCGGCCGATCGGCGAGAACCAGGGCGTGCAGTTCCCGATCGCGCGGGCCTACGTGCAGATGACCGCCGCGTCGCACATGGTCGACCGCGCCGCGGCCCTGTTCGAGGCCGGCCAGCCCTGCGGGACCGAGGCCAACATGGCCAAGCTGGCCGCGTCGGAGGCCTCCTGGTACGCCGCCGACATGTGCGTCCAGACCCACGGCGGCTTCGGCTTCGCCGAGGAGTACGACATCGAACGCAAGTTCCGCGAAACCCGCCTCTACCAGGTGGCGCCGATCTCCACGAACCTCATCCTCTCCCACGTGGCCACCCACGTGCTCGACCTGCCTAAGTCCTTCTGATGGAAGGCGCCCGCCACTCCTCGCCCCCCGCGAAGCGGAGAGGGAGAGGCCGGGAGAGGGCGGCTCGGCCGTTCCCGCACCCCGACGGCCGGTCGAGGGCCCTGGGTTTGCCCCCTGTGGCCAGGCGTTCGGCCGCGCCGCCCCCTCCCGGCCTCTCCCTCTGTCGCTCCGCTTCGGGGAGAAGAGAAGGAATTTCATATGCCTGAAACGATCCTCGTCACCGAACCTGCGCCCGGCGTGGCCGTCGTCGCCTTCAACCGGCCCGAGGTCGCCAATGCGCTCTCGACCCTGATGGGCGAGGAACTGACCGAGGCCTGGACGGTGCTGGCAGGGCGCACGGACCTGCGCTGCGTAATCCTCACCGGCCAGGGCCGCCACTTCCAGGCCGGCGCCGACCTGAAGGAACGCAACGGCATGACCGACGAGGCCTGGGCCGCCCAGCACCGGGTGTTCGAGGCCATGGTCCGCGCCCAGCTTTCCGTGCCGGTCCCGGTGATCGCCGCGGTCAATGGCGCGGCCATGGGCGGCGGCTGCGAGATGACGCTGGCCTGCGACTTCGCCTACGCCTCGGAGACGGCGCGTTTCGGCCTGCCGGAGGTGGGCCTGGGCATCATGCCGGGCCTCGGCGGCACCCAACTCCTGCGCCGCTGCGCAGGCGAGCGGCGGGCGATCGAGCTCCTGACCTCCGGGCGGCCGTTCACCGCGGCCCAGGCGCTGGACTACGGCGTCGTCAACGGCGTCACCGCGCCCGAGGCCCTGATGGAAACGGTGCTCGGCGTCGCCGCCGAGATCGCCGCCAAGGCCCCGCTGTCGGTCCGCGCCCTGAAGCATGTGGTCCGCGAGGGCGCCTCGCTGGACCTGGCGGCGGCCATGGAGATGGAGCTTTCGGCCTACAACCGCCTGTTCAAGACCGCCGACCGGCGCGAAGGCGTGGCCAGCTTCAACGAGAAGCGCACGCCGGCCTTCAAGGGCGAGTAGGGCTCAGGCCCGGCCCTGTCCCGGCCCAGGTGTTTCCGCCAGGAGCGGGAAGGGTCTAGGCTCGGCGGCGGAAGGAGCCTCGGCATGATCCGACGCGGTCGGCCCTACCTCGAGCCTCGCACCGAGCCGGCGAGCGAGGAAACCCTCCAGCTCGAACGCGAGGGTTATACGATCCTCCGCAACCTGCTGGACGACGACCAGGTCGCCGCGCTGCGCCGGGAGATCGGCGAGGTCTTCGAGCGCGACCCGCCGGACGAGCGCGGCCAGCGCCCGCCGGAAGACGCGGCCATGTTCCGCTACGCCATGCTGAACCGCAGCGCCGCCGCCCAGGCCGCCGTCGCCCATCCCCGGCTGCTGTCGACGATCGAGCCTCTGCTGGGCGAGGACTGCCACGTCATCGCCAACACCGCCTGGCGCAATCCCGCCGGCCAGCCCGGGTCGCACGGCGGCCAGAACTGGCACATCGACGCCGGGCCGCACGTGCCCCTGCCCGAGGGCGTGCGCTGGCCCGCCGAGATCCCGCACCCGGTGTTTGCGCTCGGCGTGCACATCTATCTGCGGGACTGCGCCCTCGAGGACGGCCCCACCGCCGTGATCCCGGGCAGCCACCTCTCCGGCCGCCCACCGCCGCCCGGCCGTCACCTGGACGACGACCTGGAGTTCGAGGGCCGGGGCGTGAGGCCCTTCATCGTCCGCGCCGGCGACGCCGGGCTGTTCGTCTCCGACATCTGGCATCGCCGCATGCCCACGCAGCCCGGCGACCACGGCCGCTTCTTCCTGCAGGTCCACTATGGGCGCCGGGATATCGCCCAGCGGATTCTGACCACGGCCCAGAGCAACCAGCTCTCGCCGGAGGCCATCGCCCGCGCCGGGACGGAGCGCGAGCGGCGGGTGATCGGGCTGCACCCGCCGTTCTTCTACGACGGGTGAGGCGAGGGCGGCTGGGCCGGCCTTGGGCGCGGAATGGGCTCTAGGAGGGATGGGCTGTCCGGCCGCCCTGGGTCCCGGCTCGGCCTTTGCAGGCCGTCCGGGATGACGGGAATTTTCAAGATGCTGATATTTATCAATAAAAATTGAGCCACCAACTTCCGGCGGCGTCCCCGACGAAGAGGCGGGCGGCGTTCGATTAACGAAAATACACGTGTATTTCCATCGGAAGTACATTTGTATCATGGGGTAAGGCCTCAAACCCCGTGAGCTGAACATGATCCGCATCCGCCCCCTCGCCTTCGCCGCCGGCGCCCTTTGCCTCGCCGAGCTCGTCGCGCCCGCCGCGGCGCAGTCCTTTGTGCTGCACGAGGGCTTTTCCTCCGATCCCAGCCAGCGCGTGACCTTCACCCGCGTGCCCTATTCCGACCTGGACCTCGCCTCGCCGGCCGGGGCGCGCAGGCTTCTCCAGCGCATCGAGGCCGCGGCCGACGCGGTCTGCGGCGGGGCGGCCCGGGCGGTCTCGGCCCATGACCGGGACGCCTACGAGACCTGCCGCGAGGGCGCGATATCGGGCGCCGTAGCCCGGGCGAACAGCCCGGCGCTGGCCGCCCTCACCTCGCGCCGGGCGACGGCGTCGACCGCGAAGCGGTGATCCCGCGGCCGCCGTTCCGGATGGCGGAATGCCTTGACTCGACGGTTGATCGTGCGCTCTCGCCGCCATGGACTTGAGGCTTGGCCTGTCCAGGGCGGAGGTCGCGTGGCGTTTCAGATCGACAGACGGAGGACGATCCTTGCCGGCCTGGGCGCGGCGGCGCTCCCGGCCACGACCGCCCAGGCCGCCGCGCCCGATCCCCTGGCCGGCGCCGCCCTCTACGCCGACGTGAAGGCCTATTCGGATCTCGGCGAGCACCGCACCGGCACGGCCGGCGACGCGGCGACGACCGTCTGGCTGGAGCGCGCCCTGAAGGCCGCGGGCTATGCGGTCGAGCGCCAGGCCTTCGACTATCCGGTGTTCGAGCTGGCCCGGGCGGACCTGACCCTGGGCGGCCGCGGCCTCGAGAGCTTCCCCTACTGGACCCCCGTCGCCACGCCGGCCGGCGGGATCACCGCGCCCCTGTCCCTGACCGGCGGCCCGGGCAAGATCGCGCTGGTCGACCTGGCGCCGGGCGCCGGCGGGGGCCTGGAGTCGCCGCCGCCGGCCCAGATCGTGGCGGCGGTCGATAGCGGCGCCGCGGCCGTGGTGGCGATCACAGAGACCGCGCTCGGCGAGATGGCCGCGCTCAACCGCAACCCCAAGGCGCCGCCCTGGCGGATCCCAGTGCTGCTGGCCGCGGGCCGCGACGCCCCGACGCTGAAGGCCGCCGCCGCGGCGGGCCGCAACGCCACCGTCCGGCTCGAGGGCCGCACGGCCATGGGTGTGGCCCACAACGTGATCGGCCGCCGCGTCCGGCCGGGAAAGCCGATCGTCGTCTCGACGCCCAAGAGCGGCTGGTTCCACTGCGCGGGGGAACGCGGCTCGGGGATCGCCATCTGGCTCGGCCTGGCGCGCTGGCTGGCGGCGTCCACCGACCACAACCTCGTCATGGTCTCCGCCTCGGGCCACGAGTTCGACGGCTATGGCGCGCACCACTTCACCCAGACGCTGGCGCCCAAGCCCGCCGACACCCGGCTGTGGGTGGCGATCGGCGCCAATGTCGCGGCCTACGATTATGCCCTGGAGGACGGCCAGATCGCCCGCCAGCCCGGGCCGCAGGCCACCCGCACCCTGGGCTGCAGCGGGCCGCTCACGCTGCTCGCCGCCAAGGCCTTCGCGGGCCAGGTCGGCTACCAGAAGCCGCTCGACCTCGACACCCACACCGCGCCCGGCGAGCTGGCGGCCTTCCGCCGGCAGGGCTACCGCCCGCTGGTCGGCCTGGTCGCCGGCCACCCGCTGCACCACACCCGCCGCGACCTGCCCGAAGTGACCGACGGCGCGGTGCTGGAGCCGGTGGCGCGCGGCCTGCAGGCGATCCTGCGCGAGGCCTGACACGAAGCCTAGACGCTGGACCCGGCGCGCGAAGTTTGGTTCGTGGCGGCCCATGAAGATGCCCGCGCCCGACGCCGCGCTGATCGCCCGCAAGGACGAGATCGTGCGCGCGCTGAAACGCCTGGTCCCCGGCGAGGGCGTGATCGGCGACCCGGCGGGCCTGGTCCCGTTCCAGTCGGACGGCCTGTCGGCCTATCGCCAGACGCCCCTGGCCGTGGTGCTGCCGGAGACCGTGGCGCAGGTCTCCGCGGTCCTGGCCTGGTGCCAGGCCAATGGGGTCAAGGTGGTGCCGCGCGGCGCGGGCACCTCGCTGTCCGGCGGCGCCCTGCCGCTCACCGACGGCGTGGTCCTGGGCATGTCCAAGTTCAACCGGGTGATCGAGGTCGACCTCGCCAACCGCTGCGCGGTGGTGCAGCCGGGGGTGACCAACCTGGCCATCAGCGCCGCGGTGGAGGCGGACGGCTTCTACTATGCGCCCGACCCGTCCAGCCAGATCGCCTGCACCATCGGCGGCAACGTCGCGGAGAACTCCGGCGGGGTGCACTGCCTGAAGTACGGGCTGACCACCCACAACGTCCTGGGCTGCGAGATCGTGCTGATGAGCGGCGAGGTGGTGCGCTTGGGGAGCAAGGGCTTCGACGCGGCGGGCTACGACCTGCTGGGCGTGGTCACGGGCTCGGAGGGTCTGCTGGGCGTGGTCACCGAGGTGACGGTGCGGCTGCTGCGGACGCCGCAGACGGCGCGGGCGATGCTGCTGGGGTTCGCCTCGGTGGAGGCGGCCGGCGCCTGTGTCGGCGACGTGATCGCCGCGGGCGTGATCCCGGCCGGCATGGAGATGATGGACCGCCCGGCCATCGCCGCCGCCGAGGCCTTCGTCCACGCGGGCTATCCGCTGGACGCCGAGGCCCTGCTGATCGTCGAGCTGGACGGGCCGGAGGCGGAGTGCGCGGAGCTGTCGGCCCATGTGGTGGAGCTGGCCAGGGCCAGGGGCGCCACGACCGTGCGCGTCTCGGCCAGCGAGGCCGAGCGGCTGGCCTTCTGGGCCGGGCGCAAGGCGGCCTTCCCGGCGGTGGGGCGGATCTCGCCGGACTACTACTGCATGGACGGCACCATCCCGCGCGGCCAGCTTCCCTATGTGCTGGGCGCCATCAGCGAGATGGCGCTGGAATACGGCCTGCGAGTCGCCAACGTCTTCCACGCCGGCGACGGCAACCTGCACCCGCTGATCCTCTACGACGCCGACCAGCCGGGCCAGCTCGAGGCCGCCGAGGCGCTCGGCGCCGACATCCTGAAGCTCTGCGTGAAGGTGGGCGGCGTGCTGACCGGCGAGCACGGCGTCGGCGTCGAGAAGCGCGACCTGATGGGCGAGATGTTCAACGAGACCGACCTGGCCTGCCAACAGCGGGTGAAGTGCGCCTTCGACCCGGACCTGCTGCTCAACCCCGGCAAGGTGTTCCCCCGGCTGCATCGCTGCGCCGAGCTCGGCCGGGTGCACGTGCATCGCGGGGCCGTGGCCTTCCCCGAGCTGCCGCGGTTCTAGATGCCCGACCTGGCCGCCCCCACCGAGACGCCCAAGACCGCCGAGGCGGTCTGCGAGCTGGTCGCCGAGGCCGGCGCGACCGGACGCACGCTGGAGATCGTGGGCGGCGGGACCAAGCGCTCGATCGGTGCGGCGCCCGCCGCGGACCTGGTGCTGAGCCTCGCGGGCCTCAACAAGGTCGTCGACTATGCGCCGGAGGAACTGGTGCTGACCGCCCAGCCGGGCGTGACCCTGGCGGCGCTGGAGAAGCTGGTCGCAGACCACGGCCAGATGCTGCCGTTCGAGCCGCCGCACCTGGGCCGGCTGCTGGGCGCTAAAGGCCGCGCGACGCTGGGCGGGACGCTGGCGGCGAACCTCTCCGGGCCCCGCCGGATCCGGGCGGGCGCGGCGCGCGACCATTTCCTGGGCCTGCAGGCGGTGACCGGCCGCGGCGAGCTGGTCAAGGCCGGCGGCCGGGTGGTGAAGAACGTCACCGGCTACGACCTGCCCAAGCTGATCGCCGGATCGTGGGGTACGCTGGCGGTGATGACCGAGGTGACCATCAAGGTGCTGCCGGCGGCGCGGACGGAGCTGACCCTCATGCTGTTCGGCCTGGACGACCGGCGGGCGGGCGAGGCCATGACCCTGGCGCTGAACGCGCCGGTGGAGCTTTCCGGCGCGGCGCACCTGCCGCAGGCCGCCGCCGGGCGGGCGCCGCTGAAGGGCGAGATGGCGGTGACGGCGCTGCGCCTGGAGGGCTTCGCGGCCTCGGTGGCGGCCCGGGCCGAGCACCTGGTCGGGGCGCTGAAGGGGTTCGGCCGCCTGGAGCAGTTGGACGGCGGGCACAGCGGCGACTTCTGGCGCCAGGTCCGCGAGGTCGAGGCCTTCCAGAAGGACCCGCGCCCGCTCTGGCGCATCTCCGTGCCGCCGGCGTCCGGCTGGCGGGTCGCCGAAGCGGCGCCCGGCGAGGCGCTCTACGACTGGGGCGGCGGCCTGGTCTGGCTGTTGTCGCAGGCCGATCCGCGCCCCGCCGTCCGCGCCCTGGGCGGCCACGCCACCCTCTGCCGCGGCGAAGGGCCGGCGTTCGAGCCGCTGGACGGCGCGCTCGCGGCGCTCACCGCGCGGGTGAAGGCGGCCTTCGATCCGAAAAACGTCCTGAACCCCGGCCGGATGGGTGGCTGATGCAGACGGTCTTCACCCCGGCCCAGCTCGCCGATCCGGACACCGCCGCCAGCCATGCGGAGATCCGCAAGTGCGTGCACTGCGGCTTCTGCACGGCGACCTGCCCGACCTACGTCCTGCTGGGCGACGAGCGCGACGGGCCGCGGGGCCGTATCGAGCTGATCAAGGCCATGCTGGAGGCCGGCGGCGCGCCGTCGCCGGAAACGGTGAGGCATGTCGACCGCTGCCTCTCGTGCCTGGCCTGCAAGACCACCTGCCCCTCAGGCGTCGACTACGCCCAGCTCATCGACCACGGCCGCGCCCACATCGAGGCCCACTACCGCCGGCCGTTGCTGGAGCGGCTGCTGCGCGCGGCGATTCCGGCGGTGCTGACTCGGCCGGGACGCCTGCGCGCGGCCCTGGCGCTCGGTCGGCTGGCGCGGCCGCTGGGGCCGGTGCTCCAGGCGCTCAGGCTCGCCCCGCTCGCCGCCCTCCTGCGCCTCGTGCCGGCGCCGGCCAAGACCCGGCCCGCCCAGCACAGCTATCCGCCCGAAGGCGAGCGGCGCGGCCGCGTCCTCCTGCTGCAGGGCTGCGTCGAGCCGGCCATGGCGCCGCAGATCCGCGCGGCGGCGATCCGGCTGATCGCCCGCGCCGGGTTCGAGGTGGTGCTGGCGGACGGCGAGGGCTGCTGCGGGGCGCTCTCGGAGCATCTCGGGCGGGCGGAGGAGGCGGCGGGGTTCGCGGCGGCCAATGTGGCGGCCTGGACCAGGGCCGGGCCCTTCGACGCCATCGTCACCACGGCCGCGGGTTGCGGCACGACGCTGAAGGCCTATGGCCATCGCCTGGCCGGCGACCCCCAGGCAAAAGAGGCCGCGGCGCGCGCCCGCGACATCCTGGAGTTCGTCGCCGAGGTCGGCCTGCCGCCGGTGACCCGGCCGGGCCGGCTCAGCGTCGCCTATCATGCCCCCTGCTCGCTGCAGCACGGCCAGGGAATCAAGGCGGGGCCTGCCGATCTGCTCGCCCAGGCCGGCTACGAGGTGCGGCCGATCGCCGAGGGCCACCTCTGCTGTGGCTCGGCCGGGGTCTACAACATCCTGCAGCCGGAGCTGGCGGGGCGGCTTCGCGCCCGCAAGGCGGCGAACATCGCGCGCACCGGTGCGGCCGTGGTGGCGGCGGGAAACATCGGCTGCATCGCCCAGATCGCGCCGGCGGTCAGCCAGAGCGTCGTCCATCCCGTCGAGCTGCTGGACTGGGCGACGGGCGGGCCCAGGCCAGACGGCCTTGCGCCTCAGAACGGCGCGTAGGCGTCGGGGATCGGTCTTTCGCGCGGGATCGGCGCTTCAGCTCCGCCGGCGCCGCGCGGTGGGCGGCGCGACGTGACGAAGCTTTCCCAGTCGTCTGGGCCGTCACGACGTGGATAGGTCGGGCGGCGCAGCTTGGTGCGGAGACGGGCGAGGAGGTGCTCGAGCGTCTCGCCAGATCCCGTCAGGTCGGGTTTGAACTGTCGATCAGCCATGGGGCGCGTCTATACCCCAAATCGCGTTGAAACGCCACGCCCGCCGGTAAAAAAAGGGTTAACAGCGGCGGCGTTGACCCTCCCGGCGGCGCCGCCTAACGGTCATGTGCAGCAACAGAGGAACCGCCATGAAGCTCCACACCTCGATCGGCCCGAACCCCCGCGTCGTGAAGATGTTCCTGGCCGAGAAAGGGCTGGAGATGCCCTTCGTGAAGGTCGACCTGATGGCCGGCGAGAACCGCCGTGCGCCCTACAACGCCGAGGTTAACCGGGCCGGGCAGACGCCGGCGCTGGAACTGGACGACGGCGGGACCGTGACCGAGATCACCGCCATCTGCGAGTACCTGGAGGAGCGCCAGCCGAGCCCGCCGCTGATCGGCGCGACGGCGGAAGAGCGGGCCGCCGCCCGCATGTGGACGCGCCGGGTGGACCTGAAGGTCTGCGAGCCGATGGCCAACGGCTTCCGCTTCGCAGAGGGCCTGCCGCTGTTCGAGAACCGGATGCGCTGCCTGCCGGACGCCGCGCCGGGGCTGAAGGCGATCGCCCAGGACGGGCTGCAATGGCTGGAAGGCGAGTTCAAGGGGCCCTGGATCGCGGGCGAGCGGTTCACCCTGGCCGACATCCTGCTGTTCGCCTTCGTCGATTTCGGCGGCCAGGTCGGCCAGCCGCTGGATCCCAAGTACGCCCGGCTCACCGACTGGTTCGCGCGCGTGCAGGCGCGGCCGAGCGCCGCCGCGAGCGCCTGAGGCCGCCGCCAAACGCGCGCCTGAGGGTTCACACCTGCGATGCTGACGCCCCGCGTTGCCGTTGTCCTCCCTGGGGACGAAGACACCGACGCCCACGCCGCTGTGGGGACGCCTGACGGCCTGCCGATCCCGCGCCGCTACTGGTCGGTGGCGGCGATCTGGCTGGCCATGACCATGTCGGTGCTGGACGGCGCCATCGCCAACGTGGCCCTGCCGACCATCGCCGGCGAACTGCACGCCAGCGCCGCCTCGTCGATCTGGATCGTCAACGCCTACCAACTGGCGATCACCGTGACTCTGCTGCCCCTGGCGGCGCTGGGCGACCGGCTGGGCTATCGGCGGGTCTACATGGTGGGCCTGGCGGTCTTCACCCTGGGGTCGCTGGGCTGCGCGCTCAGCCACACCCTGCCCAGCCTCACCGCCGCGCGGGTCCTGCAGGGCCTGGGCGCGGGCGGGATCATGAGCATCAACTCGGCCCTGGTGCGCTTCACCTATCCGAAGCGGCTGCTCGGCCGGGGCATCGGGCTGAACGCCCTGGTGATCTCGATGGCCGCCGCCCTCGGCCCGACCGTGGCCGCCGCGATCCTGGCCAAGGCCTCCTGGGAGTGGCTGTTCGCCATCAATGTGCCGATCGGGGTGGCGGCCATCGCCATCGGCCTGAAGGCCCTGCCGGTGACCGTGGGGTCGCCACGGCGGTTCGACTGGATCTCGGCGGGGCTCAACGGGCTCACCTTCTTCTTCCTGATCACCGGGGCGGAGAACGTCGCCAGCGAAGGCCTGGCCTCCGGCCTGCCGAAGCTCGCGGTCGGTGCGGCCGCCGGGGCGCTGCTGAGCTGGCGCGAGCTGCGCCGCGAGGCGCCCCTGGTGCCCTTCGACCTCCTGCGGATCCCGATCTTCGGCCTGTCGATCGCGACGTCGATCGTCTCCTTCGCCGCCCAGATGATGGCCTATGTGGGCCTGCCCTTCTATTTCCAGACGGTGATGGGCCGCAGCGCGGTGGAGACCGGCCTGCTGATGACCCCTTGGCCGCTGGCGGTGGGGATCTCCGCGCCCCTGGCCGGGCGGCTGGCCGACCGCCACCGGGCCGGGGCCCTGGGCGGCGCGGGCCTGGGCGTCTTCGCCATCGGCCTGTTCGCGCTCTCGATCATGCCGGCCCACGCCTCGGACCTCGACATCTCCTGGCGCATGGCGCTCTGCGGCCTGGGGTTCGGCTTCTTCCAGTCGCCCAACAACCGGGCCATGGTCACCGCGGCCCCCATGCACCGCTCCGGCGCGGCGGGCGGGGCGCTGGCCACCGCGCGCCTGCTGGGCCAGACCGCCGGCGCGGTGACCACCGCGGTCTTCTTCCACCTGGCCGGGACGCATGCCGCCAAGACGGCGCTGGCCACCGCCGCGGGCCTCGCCGCGCTCGCCGCCGTCGTCAGCCTGTCGCGCCTCAAGCTCGCCCCGCGCCAGCGGCCCGATCCGCCCGACCAGATCGGCGGCGTCCCCTCGGCCCCCTGAGGCCCCTGCCCCCGCGCGGCGGGAGGCAGAGCATGCCTGTTCGCCTAGCGTAGCGGATAGATGATCGGGGTTACGTAGTTCTACGTATACTTGCATCCGTATAGATACGGAGGTATTGGATACCTGAAAATCCACCAAACATTAAGCTTGAAGACCTATTTATTCATTCAGAACGCCCAAGAAGCGCTGAATGGTCTGAAGGGGGTCCAATGTATACCTTAGCCGACATCGCGCCGGATATGCCGTTGATCGCCCTCGGCGTGGTCATCTGGGTCGTCGCGGTGAGCGTCGCCTTCGGCTTCTACATCCCCGTCCTGCGCGCCGCCCCGCGGCGTCGCGGCGCGGGCCGCAAGGCCGCCGCGCCGGCGCCCCATGCGGGCGACGTCGAGACGGTCGAGGAGGGGCCTTCCGCCGACCTCGATCGCGCGCCGCCCGCGGCAAAGCCGACCCTCACCGTCGTCGAGCCGCCGGTCCCTGCCGCCGTCGCGCCTGCGGCCGCGCCGCGCACCGCCGCGCCCGCGACCCCGCCGGACGCCTTCAGCGTGCTGATCGTCGACGACAACGCCATCAACCGCCAGGTCCTCGAGATCATCCTCGACAGCGTCGGCGTGGCGCACGTTTCGGTGGAGAACGGGCTGGAGGCGGTCGAGGCCATGGAGGCCTGCCCGCACCATGCTGTGCTGATGGACCTGCAGATGCCGGTGATGGACGGCTTCGAGGCCACCCGCCGCATCCGCGCCCTGCAGGCCAGCCGCGGCGACGCGCCCTCGGCGATCATCGTCGTCTCGGCCAACTGCCTCGAGGAGCATATCGCCGCCAGTCGCGACGCCGGCGCCGACAGCCACATGGCCAAGCCCATCTCCGCCGCCGCCCTGATCTGCGAACTCGCGACCCGCGGCAGCGCGCAAATGGCGGCCTAGGGACCCGCCCACTGAGGTTGAATCAACCTGGGTGGACAAGAAGGGGTCCAGACACAGGCGACGACCCGGTTCAATCGATCCAAGTCGGCCGGGACGAGGTCTAGCAGGCGGAACGGATAGCGGAGTCTATTAACCGGCTCCGGCTAGAGGAGGGTGTTCCCCTACCGAAGGGCCTGCAAGTGTTCGCCGTCCTGACCTGCGTCTTCGTGCAGCACGATCTGCGCCTGGTGGCGGTGGCGGCGCTCATCTGCGTGCTCGCGTCCGGAACCGCCTTCGCCTTTCACGCCCGCGGGATGGCGGCCTCCGGCGCCCTGCGCTGGTCCTGGCTGTCCCTGAGCGGCCTGGCCGCCGGTTCCGGCGTCTGGGCGACCCACTTCGTGGCGATGCTGGCCTACCAGCCCAGCCTGAGGATCGGTTACGACCCGACCGAGACCGTCGCCTCCTTTTTCGTGGCCGTCCTCGGCATGTGCGCGGCCTTCGCCCTGCCCGCCTGGCGACGCGGCGCGGGCATCGGGCCGGTCGCCGGAGCCCTCGCCGGGGCCAGCATCGCGGTGATGCACTACACCGGAATCGACGCCATCCGGACCCAGGCCCACATGTCCTGGAGCCTGGCCTATGTGGCCGCCTCCCTGCTGATCGGCGCGGCCGGCGGCATGGCGGCCTTCTCGCTGCGCGGCGCCGTCAAGGGCCGCTGGGCCTGGGCGCCGCCGGCCGGCGTCTTCGTCCTGGCGATCGTCGGCCTGCATTTCACCGCCATGACGGCGGTGACCCTGACGCCCGATTCCGTCATGGTCCCCCCGGTCGAGGTGATGGGCCGCACCGGGCTGGCGCTGGCCACCGGCGGGTTGGCGTTCCTGGTCCTCGCGGCGGGAATGAGCCTGATGCTCATGGAGCGCCTGGGCCAGCGCAATACCTTCGACAATGTCCGCCACGCGCTCAACGCCGTGCCGTCCGGCCTGGCGTTCTTCGACGCGTCGGATCGGGTGCAGGTGTGGAACGGCGCCTACGCGGCGCTGATGGCCGGCTGCGGGCTGGAGGTCGAGCTCGGCTCGCCGCGGCGCAGCCACATCGAGGCGGCCAGCGCGGCGGGCTGGTTCTCAGAAGCCACGCCGGGCTCGGCCGGCTGGGTCGAGACCCTGGCCCAGCGCAAGCAAGGCGGAGGGTCTGAGTTCCACCTGCCGGACGGGCGCTGGCTGCGCCACGACTCCTTCCGCACCGCCGACGGCGGCGGCGTCGTGGTGCTGAGCGAGATCACCGAGCAGAAACAGAGCGCCGCCGCCATGGCCGCGGCCCGCGACGCCGCCGAGGCCGCCAACCGCGCCAAGAGCGAATTCCTCGCCAACATGAGCCACGAGATCCGCACGCCCATGAACGGCGTCCTGGGCATCGCCGACGTGCTCAGCCGCACGAAGCTGTCGGCTGAGCAGCGCGGGCTGGTCGGCGTGATCCGCCAGTCGGGCGGGCTGCTGAACGGCCTGCTCACCGACCTGCTGGACCTGGCCCGCGTGGAAGCCGGCGCGGCGGACCTGCGGCCGGAGCCGGTCGAGCTGGACGCGCTCGTCACCTCGGTGAAGGACCTGTTCGCCGCCTCCGCCACGGAGAAGGGGCTCGCCGTCCGCACGGTGATCGACGTGGGCGAGGGGCGCATCGACTGCGACCCGCAGCGGCTGCGCCAGGTGCTGGGCAATCTGCTCAACAACGCGATCAAGTTCACCGAGGCCGGCGAGGTGGTGCTGAGCGCCGAGCGGGACGGAAACCGCGTCCGCTTCGCGGTCCGCGACACCGGCCCCGGCTTCGACGCCGCCCAGCGCGAGACCCTGTTCCAGCGCTTCCGCCAGGCCGACAATTCGCAGACCCGCAAGCATGGCGGCGCGGGCCTGGGCCTGGCCATCTGCGACCAGTATGTGCGGCTGATGGGCGGAACGCTCGCCTGCGACAGCTCGCCGGGGCAGGGCGCGGTGTTCGATTTCACCCTCGACCTGCCGCCCCGCGCCGCGGCCGCCGCGCCCGAAGCCGAGGCGCCGGGCGCGCCGGAGGCCCTCGCGCCGGACGCGGGCTATCGGGTGCTGGTGGTCGACGACAATGCGGTCAACCGGCAGGTCATCGAACTGATCCTGGCCAGCGTCGGGGTCGAGCATGCGACCGCCCAGGACGGCGCCGAGGGCCTGGCGGCGATGATGACCGGCGGCTTCGACGCGGTGCTGATGGATATCCAGATGCCGGTGATGGACGGCTTCGAGGCCACCCGGCGCATCCGCGCATGGGAGCGGGCGACGGAACGGCCCCGGGCGCCGATCCTGATGGTCTCCGCCAACTGCCTGAAGGAACACGTCGACGCCGGCCAGGCCGCCGGGGCCGACGGCCACCTGAGCAAGCCGATCTCCGCGGCCGAGCTGGTGACGGCGCTGGAAACCCAGATGGCCGCGGCGCGCGTCGCCGCCTAGACCCCGTCCCGGCTGCCGTGAATCAGGGCTTTTCCGGCGCAAAGGCCATCAGCACCATGCCGGGCGCGCCCGAGCGGCCCTGGTAGCCCGAGGTCACATAGACCATGCCGCCCGCGACGGTCGGGCCGGCGCCGTCGATCACGCCACCCCTGGCTTCCTTGCCCGAGACCGTGATGACCGGCGCGGCGGTGTCGACGTCCCAGACGATCTTGCCGGTCCGGCTGTCATGGGCGCGGAAGTGGCCGTTCATGGCGCCGGCGAAGACGATCCCCGGCATGGCGGTGACCGCCTGGGAGACGGCCGCGGTGCAGTAAGGGTTCTTCCAGGCGCAGCTCACGTTCGGTCCCGGCGCCGACCAGAGGAGCTCGCCGTCGGCGATGCGGAAGGCGTAAAGGCCGGGCTTGGGGTCCTTCACGAAGATGTCGGAGACGCCGACGTAGAAGGCCTCGCCGTCCGCCGCCGGGCCGAACTCCACGCCGCCCAGCGGCCCGCCGACGCTCAGGCGATGGCGCCAGACGACCTTGCCTCGGGCGTCGGGATCGAGGGCGTAGACCTCGCTCGATTTCTGGCCGACCAGGATGAGCTGCCTGCCGCCCGCCAGGGTGTGCAGCACCGGCGAGGCCCCGAAGTCGTAGTCCGGGCCGACCGGCGCCGGGCAGTTGGCGCGCGGGTTCGGCGGGTAGCAGCCGATGATGTAGTTGTCGCCCTTGGTGAGCTGGTTGGCCCAGCGCACCGCGCCGGTCTTCAGGTCCAGGGCCACCACCGCCTCGGCGTTGGCGATGTCGATGTCGGTGTAGCTGTCGCCGGTGGCCACGTAGATCAGGCCGCGCTTCGCATCGACGGTAGGCGCGCCCCAGATCGCGGCGCCTGCCGGCCCGTACATCTGCACGCCCTTGGCGTTCTTTTTGAACGGCCGGGGCTCGGGCGCCATGAAGGTCTCCCACAGCACCTTGCCGGTGGCCGCGTCGACGCAGACCACCGCGCCGCGGAACCGGCAGCACTGGTACTTGTCGTCGACGGCGATGGCTTCCTCGGCGGAGGACACCGGGATGTAGAGGCGCCCGGCGTGCAGCACCGGCGAGCCGGTCATCTGCACCTCGCTCTGGCCGTCGACCTGGCGCTTCCAGATCAGCTTGCCGGTCTCGGCGTCCAGGGCATAGGCGGTGCGCTCGGTCCAGCCGGTGAGGAAAGCCGCATATCCGCCGCCCGGCCGCTTGCCGATCGTGATGCTGCTGCGCGAGCCGCCGGGCACGTCGAAGCGCCAGTAGGCGCAGCCGGTCCGCGCGTTCAGCGCATAGACCGCGCCGGAACTGGAGGTGACGAACACCCGGCCGCCCGCCACCGTCGCCTGGCCGTTGCGCGTCCCGGCGTAGGCGAAGGCCCATTTCAGCTTCAGCCGCGGCGCGTCGGCAGCCGTCAGGCCGGGGTCGGGCTGGAAGCGGCCCTGGGTCTCCGCATTGCCCCAGCCGTTCCACGCCGGGCCGTCCAGGGTGAAGCGTGGCGGCCTGTCGGTGCAAGCCGGCGCCTCCAGGGCCGCTGCGCCCAGTCCGCCGTCCTTGCGGGCCGACAGGTAGGCCGCGATCGAGGCGACGTCATGAGGCGCAAGGCCCGCCGCCATCGGGCGCATGACGCCTTCCACCAGGGCCGAGACGATGAAGGTGGGCGTGTTCTGGGCGATGGCCGCCTTGGAGGGCGTCCGGCCGGAGGGGCTGTCATGGCAGCCGGCGCATTTTTGCTTGTAGAGGCCTTCGCCCAGGGCCGGGTCGCCGCCGGCCCCGGTGAACAGGCCCATGGTCCCGTTGCCGCCCTCGGCCTTGGCCGCGCCTTCGGCGGGGCCGGGAGTCTGGCCCCGGGCCGCCGGCGCCAGGGCCGCGCCCAGCAGGAAGAGACCGAAGACCGCCGTGGCGGTCGCGCTGCCCATGATCCTCATCGCCGCCTCCCTCGAACCCGGCGACGATAGGCACGGAAACGGGCGGCGGCTACTGGGCCGGCGGCGGCAGGCGGGAACGGCAGGCGCCCGGCGCGGCGCCGTCCAGCCGCGCTTCGGCGGCGGCTTCCATGGCCTGGCGGCAGCGCCAGTCTGTGGGCTCCGCGCCCCCCAGGGAAAGGCCCAGGGCCAGGGTCTGGCTCGTGCTCGGCCCGCCGCGGTAGCCCGCGCCGTTCCAGCCGCGGGCGTTGAAGCGGGTCTCGCCCACCGCGATGGTCGCCGTTCCGGTCTGGCCCACAGGAATCTCGCTGGCCACGAAGGCGCTGCGGTAGCCGTTGGAGCCGACCGCCACGTCGACCACCCCGTGCACCTGGCGCGGCGCGTCGCCGGAGACCACGCCGCTCGCAGCGTCCTTCGGCAGGGCCAGCGCCGGCGAGGTCTTCAGGTAGTTGTCGATCTGGTCGGCGACGCTGGACGGGGCGCCCGTCCCTGTGGGCGCGGCGGTGGCGACGGCTTCCGGCTCGGCCGCCCGGGCGGCCCCGGCCAGCGTCAGGGCGGCGATGGCGGCGAGGGCGAGGAGCGGGGCGCGCGGACTGGTCATGCCGTCACCATGGACCCGCGGCCGTGCTGGAATAAGGCAAGGACGAAATGCGACAGCAACACAGGCGCGCGATTTTGGGAACTGTAAGCGTGCGAGGCCTTTTCGCGCGCCCAGGCGCGCGGCCTCAGTCCCCGCCTTTCAAATCCTTGTCAGGGGATGCACGTATGATCCGACAGACGGCGGCCGCAGTGGTCGCGCTGGGCCTTTCCGCCACCGTCGCGTTTGCGCAGCCGCCGGCCGCGCAGACCAATCCGAGCGCCTCCGCCCGCGCCGCCCGCGTCTCGCCGGACGAGCCGCCGAACAACGCGGGCCCGGTGGTCGAGCGCCGCACGGAACGCGGAGCCCAGGCCAGCGAACGCAAGATCGGCGACAGCGACATCGCCACCGCCCCGATCAACGAGGTCGCCAAGGTCTCGCACCACACGGTGACCATCGACGGCAAGACCATCCCCTACACCGCCACGGCGGGCACGCTGACCCTGCGCTCCGACGACGGCAAGCCGATCGCCTCGATGTTCTATGTGGCCTACACCGCCGACGGTCCGAAGGATCCGAACCGGCCGGTGACCTTCAGCTACAACGGCGGCCCGGGCTCGGCGTCGCTGTTCGTGCACATGGGCCTGGCCGGCCCGATGCACGTGATGACCGACTCGCCGAACGCGACGCACAACGCGCCCTTCACGATCACCGAGAACCACCAGTCCCTGCTCGACAAGTCGGACATGGTGTTCCTCGACGCCATCG
>NZ_DATMNA010000122.1:0-6252 GCF_035569475.1 Phenylobacterium sp. | reverse complement strand
CGCGCTTTTAAGGCTCCGCGGGCTAAGCCGCAGCGCCCGGATCAATGAGCAAATCGGTTTCCATGAAGGTTCTCGTCGTCGAGTCGCCGGCCAAGGCCAAGACCATCAACAAGTACCTGGGCTCGGACTACAAGGTCCTGGCGAGCGTCGGCCATGTCCGCGACCTGGTGGAGAAGGACGGCTCGGTCCGCCCCGACGAAGACTTCGCCATGACCTGGGAGGTGGGCGCGCGTTCCACCAAGCCGCTGAACGAGATCATCGCGGCCGCCAAGGGCGCGGACAAGATCATCCTGGCCACCGACCCCGACCGCGAGGGCGAGGCGATCTCCTGGCACGTGCTGGAGGTGTTGCAGAAGAAGAAAGCCATCAAGGGCCAGGTCGTGCAGCGGGTGGTGTTCAACGCCATCACCAAGACCGCCGTCACCGAGGCCATGAAGGCCCCGCGCGACATCGACATGGAGCTGGTCGACGCCTATCTCGCGCGCCGGGCGCTGGACTATCTGGTGGGCTTCACGCTCTCGCCGGTTCTGTGGCGCAAGCTGCCGGGCTCGCGCTCGGCGGGACGCGTGCAGTCGGTGGCGCTGCGCCTGGTGGTCGACCGCGAGATCGAGATCGAGCAGTTCAAGACTCAGGAATACTGGACCGTCGAGGCCGACGTCTCGGCCGGCGGCGATCCCTTCCTGGCCCGCCTGACCAAACACGAAGGCAAGCGCCTCACCAAGTTCGACCTGGGCAATGAAGCGGCGGCCTTCGCGGCGCGCGACGCGGTCAAGGCCGCGGCCCTGACCATCGCGGCGGTGGAAAAGCGCCCGGCCAAACGTTCCCCGCCGCCGCCCTTCACCACCTCGACCCTGCAGCAGGAGGCCTCGCGCAAGCTGGGCTTCAACGCGCAGCGCACCATGCAGGCCGCCCAGCGGCTCTATGAGGGCGTCGACATCGGCGGCGAGACCGTCGGCCTGATCACCTACATGCGGACCGACGGCGTGCAGACCGCGCCCGAGGCGCTGGACGAGGCGCGCGGCGTGATCGGCGGGCTCTATGGCAAGGAGTATGTGCCGGAGAAGCCCCGGTTCTATTCCACCAAGGCCAAGAACGCCCAGGAGGCCCACGAGGCGATCCGCCCGACCAGCCTGGCGCGCAACCCCGGCAAGCTGCGCCTCGATCCCGACCTCGGCCGGCTCTATGAGCTGATCTGGAAGCGGATGATCGCCTCGCAGATGGAAAGCGCGCGCATCGAGCGCACCACCATCGATCTCGAATCCAGCGACGGGAAGACGGCGCTGCGCGCCTCCGGCGACGTGACTCTCTTCGACGGTTACCTGGCGGTCTACGAGGAAGGCCGCGACGACCCGGAGGAAGAGGCGGTCTCAAAGCTGCCCGCGGTGACTCAGGGCGCCCAGGCCAAGACGCTGGCCGCCCGCGCCGACCAGCATTTCACCGAGCCGCCGCCGCGCTTCTCGGAAGCCAGCCTGGTCAAGCGGATGGAGGAGCTCGGCATCGGGCGGCCCTCCACCTACGCCTCGATCCTGACGGTGCTGCGCGACCGCGCCTATGTGCGGATGGACAAGAACCGGTTCATTCCCGAGGACAAGGGACGCCTCGTCACGATCTTCCTCGAGGAGTTCTTCCGCCGCTACGTGGAGTACGACTTCACCGCCGCGCTGGAGGAGAAGCTCGACCTGGTCTCGGCCGGCGAGCTCGACTGGAAGGTGCTGCTGCGCGAGTTCTGGACCGACTTCCATCCGAAGACCGAGGAAGTGCTGAAGGTCTCGACCCGCGAGGTGCTGGATTCCCTCGACGGCGCGCTGGCGACCTTCCTCTATCCGCCGAAGGCCGACGGCTCCGATCCGCGCACCTGCCCGACCTGCGGCGCCGGCCGGCTCAGCCTGAAGACCAGCCGGTTCGGGCCCTTCGTCGGCTGCTCGAACTATCCGGAATGCCGCTACACCCGGCCGATCTCCGAGGCCGAGGACGGCGACACGCCCTCCGGCGACCGCGAACTGGGGGTCGATCCGGACACCGGCCTGACGGTCTTCCTGAAATCCGGCCGCTTCGGCGCCTACGTCCAGCTCGGCGAGGGCGAGAAGCCCAAGCGGTCGAGCCTGCCCAAGGGCTGGTCGGCGCCGGACATGGACCTGGAGAAGGGCCTGCGCCTCCTGCGCCTGCCGCGCGAGGTCGGCCTGCACCCGGAAGACAGCCAGCCGATCCTGGCCGGCATCGGCCGCTTCGGGCCCTTCGTCCTGCACGCCGGCACCTACGCCAACCTGACGGGCGCCGACGAGGTGTTCGAGGTGGGGCTGAACCGCGCCGTCACCCTGCTGGCCGAAAAGCGCGCCGGCGGCCGCAACGGGCGCGGCGAGACCGCGGCGCTGAAGGACCTGGGCGCCCACCCGGCGGACGGCGCGCCGGTGAAGGTGCTGTCCGGCCGCTATGGCCCCTACATCAAGCACGGCGCCACCAACGCCAACGTGCCCCGCGGCACCGATCCGCAGAACGTGACGCTGGAGCAGGCCGTCCTGTTGCTGGCCGAACGCGCGGCGAAAGGCGGCGGCAAGAAGCCGGCCCGCGGCGCCAAGGCCAAGGCGGCGCCCAAGACCGCGGCGAAGAAGGCTCCGGCGAAGAAGGCGGCGGCCAAGAAGAAGCCGGCTGTGAAGAAGGCGGCGTCGGCCTGACCCCCGCATGAGCGGAGTTTGAGATGCCGTTCACGACCGTCAACGGATTGGAGCTCTATTTCGAACGCGCGGGCTCCGGCCCGCCGCTGCTGTTCATCTCCGGCACGGGCGGCGACCTGCGCATAAAGCCGAACGTCTTCGACGGGCCGCTGGCCAAGGCTTTCGACCTGCTGGCCTACGATCAGCGCGGCCTGGGCCAGACCGAAAAACCCGACACCCCCTATTCCATGGCCGACTACGCCGACGACGCTGCGGCCCTGATGGCCGGCCAGGGATGGGACGACGCCCTGGTGATCGGGGTCTCGTTCGGCGGCATGGTGGCCCAGGAACTGGCGATCCGGCATCCGCGACGCGTGAAACGCCTGGTGCTGGCCTGCACGTCCCCGGGCGGGGCCGGCGGCGCGTCCTTCCCGTTCCATGAGATCGAGCACCTGAAGGGCGAGGCCCGCGCCCGGCACATGATTCCGATCAGCGACACCCGCCGCGATGACGCCTGGGCCGCGGCGCATCCGGACCGGTACGCCCTCTTCGTCGCCATGGGCGCGGCGGACCCCTATGCGGAGGAGCCCGGGCACGCCATGGGTGCGCATCGGCAGCTCGCGGCCCGCGCCGCCCACGACACCTGGGACCGGCTGCCGCAGATCGCCTGCCCGACCCTGATCGCCGCCGGCCGCTACGACGGCATCGCGCTCCCGGCCATCCAGGAGAAGATGGCCGCCCGCATCCCCGGCGCCCGGCTGCAGGTCTTCGACGGCGGCCACCTGTTCATCATCCAGGACCGCACCGCCGTTCCCGCCATGACGGCGTTCCTGATCGGGGGCTGACCGCGCCCAGGGGTGCAATCTTAACCCCGAGCGCCTATATGAGCCCTGCGCATCGCTGGCCCGACGGGCCGCGACGAATGCGGACAGCCTCCAATTCGAACGCTGACGCCGGGCTTCGCGCCCCCGCTCACCCAACTCTGAAGACACCCAAGAAAGGTGCTAAGCACCCCCTTATGCCGAAACCCAGACAACCGAAGTCCACCCGATTCCCCAAGGGACTTCCCGATAGAGACACCCTCCTCAAGTACATCCGAGATAGCGGCGAGACCGACAAGGCCGCCATCGCCAAGGCCTTCGCGCTGAAGGGCGAGGAGCGCCGCGCGCTCCGCCAACTCCTACAAACCATGGAGGCCGAGGGCGCGCTCGGCCGCAGGGGCCGGCGCGGCTTCGCCGAAGTGGGCGCCCTGCCCGAGGTCGGCGTCGTCGACGTCATCGAGCGCAACGCCGACGGCGAGCTGATGGTCAAGCTGACCAAGGGCGAGGACGCCCCGCTGGTCCCCCTGGCCCCCGCCCGCAAGGACGACGCCGGACCCGCGCCCGGCGTCGGCGACCGCCTGCTGGTCCGCTTCGCCCGGCTGGAGAACGGCTCGACCGAGGCGCGGCTGATCAAGGCGCTGGGCGCCGGCGGCCAGCGCATCCTTGGCGTGATCCGCAAGGCGCGGCGCGAGGTGCGCGTGGAGCCGGTGGATCGCCGGTCCAAGGAAAGCCTGTTGCTCACCGATCCCCAGGCCGAGAGCCTGCGCGACGGCGACCTGGTGCTCGCCCAGGCGACCACGGCGGAGACCCGCTACGGCCCCAAGCGCGGCAAGCTGCTGGAGGTCATCGGCCGCGAGGACGAGCCGCGCTCGGCCTCCCTGCTGGCCATCTACGCCCATGGCATTCCCACCGGCTTCAGCGCCGCCGCGGAGGTCGAGGCGGAAGCCGCCCAGCCTCCGACGCTCGCCGGCCGCGAGGACCTGCGCGACGTCCCCTTCATCACCATCGACCCGGCCGACGCCCGCGACCACGACGATGCGGTCTATGCGCAGGCCGACGACGACCCCAAGAACCCCGGCGGCTGGATCGTCTGGGTGGCCATCGCCGACGTCGCCGCCTACGTGCGCCCGAACTCGGCCCTCGACGAGACGGCCCGCGAGAAGGCCAACAGCGTCTATTTCCCCGACCGTGTGGAGCCGATGCTGCCGGAAGTGCTGTCCAACGGCCTCTGCTCCCTGCGTGAGGGCGAAAACCGCGCCTGCATGGCGGTGCGGATGGTGTTCGGCGCCGACGGCCGCAAGCGCAGCCACAAATTCGTCCGCGGCCTGATGCGCTCGGCCGCCAAGCTCTCCTACGAGCAGGCCCAGGCCTGCGCCGACGGCCAGCCCGACGACAAGACCCGCCCGATCGCCAAGTCGATCCTCCAGCCGCTCTACGCCGCCTACGCGGTGCTGAAGAAGGGCCGCGACGTCCGCTCGCCCCTGGCCATCGAGAGCGCCGAGCGGCGCATCGTCATCAGCCGCGAGGGCGAGGTCGCCTCGATCACCCCGCGCGCCAGCCTCGAAGCCCACAAACTGATCGAGGAGATGATGATCCAGGCCAACGTCTCGGCCGCCGAGACGCTTGAGGCCAAGCGCATCCCGCTGATCTATCGCATCCACGACACCCCGAGCCCGGAGAAGGTCCAGGCCCTGGTCGATTTCCTCCAGACGCTGGGCATCGCCTGGTCAAAGGGCGAGGCGCCGACCACCGCGCGCTTCAACAAGCTGCTGGACGAGACCCGCGAGACCGAGCACGGCGACATCGTCAACGAGGTCGTCCTGCGCAGCCAGATGCAGGCGATCTATTCCACCGAGAACATCGGCCACTTCGGCCTGAATCTGGCGAAATACGCCCACTTCACCTCGCCGATCCGCCGCTACGCCGACCTGATCGTGCACCGGGGCCTGATCTCGGCGCTTGGCCTGGGCGCCGACGGCCTCGCCGAGCGGGACATCGCCAAGATGAAGGACACCGCCGAGAGCATCACCTTCGCCGAGCGCCGGGCCATGGCCGCCGAGCGCGACGCCACCGACCGCTATGTGGCCGCCTTCCTGGCCGACCGCGTGGGCGCGGAGTTCCCGGGCCGGATTACCGGCGTCACCCGCTTCGGCCTGTTCGTGCGGCTGGACGAGACCGGCGCGGACGGCCTGGTCCCGGTCTCCAAGTTGGGCGGCGAGTACTTCATCCACGACGACCGCGCCCACGCCCTGGTGGGCGAGCGGACGGGCGCGCGCTGGCCCCTGGGCATGAGGGTGCAAGTCAAGCTGGTGGAGGCCACGCCGATCAACGGCGGCCTGCTGTTCGAGATGCTGAGCGAGCCGGCCGCGCCCGACCCGACCGCGCCCAGGCCCCGGCTCGGCATGAGAGCCCGCAACGAGCGCAGGCCCGGCGGCGGGGCCGGCTTCAGGGGCCCGCCGCGCGCGGGCCAGCCCGGGCGGCCGAAGAACATCCGCAACGGCCGCAAGAAGGGCGGGCCCCGGCGCTAGGCTTCCGCAAAGGCGCCCTTCCCTCCGCCCCGTGGGCCGCCATACAGTCGTTCGATGAGTGAAGCCGAGATCATGACCCGACGACCGGAGGGCCCGCCCCGGATCCCCGGCGCCCGCGCCGTCAGGCCCAAGAACGCCGCCACCGTGATGATCATCCGCCGCGACGCCGCCAAGCCCCGCGTGCTGATGGGCAAGCGCCACGCCGGCCACAGCTTCATGCCCGACCGCTGGGTGTTCCCGGGCGGCCGCATC
>NZ_DATMNA010000121.1:0-31217 GCF_035569475.1 Phenylobacterium sp. | reverse complement strand
AGCAGGGGCTCGATCAGCCGCCACTCCACTTCGCTCAGATCGTATCGCGCCATCCCAGGCTCCTTTCGGAAGCCTTGAATCAAGCGTCGACCTCAGCCGCAACCTTTATGGGTTCAGAACCTAGTCGCCCAGCTTGTCGCCGGGATCGAGGGGCTTGAGGCGCAGCAGCCGGGAATCCGCCACGGCGGCCGTGCGGTGCGGCACGACATTGGCGCGGTAGTCGGGGTCGCGGACCATGTCGATGAACGCCTGGGATCCGGGATATTCGACGATGAAAGCCAGGTCCCAGGCCTCGGAGGCGGGGCCGGTGACCATCACCTGCGGCGCGCCGGCCCAGACCTGGCGGCTGTTCAGCCGCGCCAGGTGCGGGGCGATGGTGCGGCCGTACTCGCGGTAGGCCTCGCGGCCGGAGATATCCTGGCCATGATTGGGATGGCCGGGCGGATACTCGGCCCGGTCGCGCAGGCGGATCAGGTTCAGCATGTGGATCGGCTGGTCCCGGGGCAGGCCCTTGAAGACCTCCCAGGCCTCGCGGCCGGGATCGATGTAGGCGTCGACCATAGTCCCTCCTGGGGTTATCGGGTGCGGCGCGACGTGCGATATGCGCGCATTGACCCGCCCGTCGGGACTCACTACCTACGCCGCCGTTTGCCCGCCAGAAGGAACCTCTCGTCATGAGCCGCGATCTGCTGCCCGGTTGCACCGGCGTGCTGGCCCTGGCCGACGGGACCGTCCTGCAGGGCTACGGCGTCGGCGCGACGGGATCCGCCGTGGGCGAGGTCTGCTTCAACACCGCCATGACCGGCTACCAGGAGATCCTGACGGACCCCTCCTACATGGCCCAGATCGTGGCCTTCACCTTCCCGCACGGGGGCAACACCGGCACGACGGTGGAGGACCTGGAGCAGATGTCCGGGTCGGCCGAGACGGCGGCGCGGGGCGCGATCTTCCGCGACCTGCCGACGGCGCCGGCCAATTGGCGGGCCAACGCCGACCTGCCGGGCTGGATGGCGCGGCGCGGCGTGGTGGGCCTGGCCGGGGTCGACACCCGCGCCCTGACCCGCTCGATCCGCGAGCACGGCATGCCACATGCGGTGATCGCCCATTCGCCCGACGGCAAGTTCGACCTCGAGGCCCTCGTGGCCCATGCCAAGGCCTGGAGCGGCCTGGAAGGCCTGGACCTGGCCAAGGACGCCTCCTGCCTGCAGCCCTTCGTCTATGACGAGGGCCTGTGGTCCTGGCCCGACGGCTACGCCAAACCGGGCAGGCCCAAGTACGAAGTGGTGGTCGTCGACTACGGCGTGAAGCGCAACATCCTGCGCGCGCTCACCAGCGTCGGCGCGCGGGCGACCGTGGTGCCGGCCTCGACGACGGCGGAAGAGATCCTGGCGCGCAAGCCCGACGGGGTGCTGCTCTCCAACGGCCCCGGCGACCCGGCGGCCACCGGCGAGTACGCCGTGCCGATGATCAAGGGGCTGTTGGATGCCGGCACGCCGATCTTCGGCATCTGCCTGGGCCACCAGATGCTGTCGCTGGCGGTGGGCGCACGGACCGTGAAGATGGAGCAGGGCCACCACGGGGCGAACCATCCGGTGAAGGACCTGACCACCGGCAAGGTGGAGATCGTCTCCATGAACCACGGCTTCACTGTCGACCGCGACAGCCTGCCCGCACCGGTCGTGGAGACCCACGTCTCGCTGTTCGACGGCACCAACGCCGGCATCGCCCTGAAGGACCGCCCGGTCTTCTCCGTCCAGCACCACCCCGAAGCCTCGCCCGGCCCCACCGACAGCCTCTACCTCTTCGAGAGGTTCGCGGGGCTTATGGACGCGGCAAAGTAGGGCTTCGAACCACGGATCGCACGGATTGGATTCAGAGCGCGAAGCGCTCGATCTTCACCCGCGGCGTGGCGCCGAAGTTGATAAGCAACCCAAGTCTGAGACCTGTCGCCCGCAGATAGTTGAGCGTTTGGGCGCGATGCCCCGGCGCAAGGTCCCTGGCGGCCTTGAGCTCCAGCAAAATCTTGTCAAAGCAGACGAAATCCGCCGTGTACGTCTGCTTCAGCCGACGCCCTTTGTAGTCGAGCGCCAGTGATCGGAAAGCCGAAAACGGAATGTCTCTTTCCGCAAATTCGACCGATAGGCATTCCTGATAGACGGCCTCCAAGAAGCCCGCGCCCATTGTTCGATAGACCTCAAACACCGCGCCTTGGACGAGAAAGACCTCGTCCGGATAGAGGAGGGTCTGATGCAACGGCGGTTCGATATCGGTCATGCTCAAAGCTAGCCGATACTCGCGACTGGAACAATATAAGAACATGTTCGTGGGCCGAAGTTGAACCACGAAAGACACGAAGGGCACGAAAGGCCAAAGCCGCCAATCAGCGCGTCGAAGGTCTCCCTGCCGACGAGACAGGCTTGTTTCGTGCTTTTCGCGTATTTCGTGGTTCGAGTTTGGAGCGCCATCGGCGCTCGAAAACGGCTCGAATGCTGCACGATAGCCCGCTAGGACCGACCTAGATCTTGGCGAGTTTGCCGATGGCGGTGATGGGGCCGGTGGGGGCGTCGATCTTGGGGGAGCCGCCGGGCGGTTCGAGGGAGACGGCGAGCGCCGAGCCGGCGGCGAGCGACGGGAGCAGCTTTTCCGGCATGGGAATGGCCTTGGTCTTGCCGGGCTCGAGGATGCCCAGCGGACGCGGCTTGCCGTCGGCGGGGATCACCCACAGCTCGTGGACGTGGGCCGGGTCGTTGTTGGGCGTGACCAGGGAGGTGACGATCAGCGCCTTGCGGGTGGGATCGTAGGCGGCCACGAACAGCGGCACCGGGGCGCCCGACTGGCTGACCAGGCTGGCGTCCAGAAGCTGGCCGGTCGCGGGCGGCCCCTGGACCACCACCGGCGCGCGGTTGGCCAGCATCACCGCCGCGGCGATGCTGGCGGCGGCCAGGGTCAGCGAACCGGCCGTGGCGCCGCGCCAGAAGCGCACCATCCGCTGGATCGGGGCGTTGTCGTTGGCGCCCAGCGACCGCTCGATGCGCAACCACAGGTTCTGTGGCGGGGAGATGACGCCGAGGCCCTCGGACATCGGCGTCAGGCGTTCCCGCCAATCCTCGACCAGGGCGGCGAACGCCGGCTCGGCGGCCATGCGGGCCTCGGCCTGCCGCCGCTCGGCCGAGGTCAGCACGCCCAGGGCGTGCTCCGCGGCGAAGGCTTCGGATTCGGAGAGTTCGGGAGCTTCGCTCATTGCGACAGACAACCCTTGAGCTTGGCCAGGCCCCGGCGAACCCAACTCTTTACTGTACCCAATGGCGTATCCATGCGGCGCGCCAAGGCCTCATAGGTTACGCCCTCGAAGAAGGCCGTGCGGATCACTTTTTCAGTTCGGCCGTCGAGCTCGGACAGGCAGTCCCTCAACCGCCCCTCCTCGCCGGCCGTGACCAGCAGGGCCTCGGCGCTGACGCCGCCGTCGGGGATGTCGAGATCCTCGACCTGGTCGGCGTAGGCCATGGGACCACGCGCCCGGAGACGGTCGATCGCCCGGTTGCGGGCGATCGTCGAGACCCATGTCATGACGCTCGCGCGAGACCCGTCAAACCGGTCCGCCCGACGCCAAACTGTTACATAGACCTCTTGCAAAACGTCCTCGGATTCCTCGCGGTCGGACAAGATACGTAGGCAGACGGCGAAAAGCTTCGCGGAGGTCGCCTCGTAAAGTTGTCGCAGGGCCGCTCGCTCGCCCGCCGCAACGCGGGTCATCAGGGCGGCAAGATCTTGGGGCGTCGTCGCGGCGGCCAAGTTCGGGCTCAGGTCTCGCTAGGCTGGCTTGCCTGCTGGCGGGCGGGACTCGACGTTGCCCGCTCAAGGCCGCGGGGGCAACCCTCTACGCCCAAGCTCGCGGGCGCGAGGACCGCCAAGCCTGCTCAGGCGGCGACGCTGCGCGGCTTGCGGGCGGCCGCCCGCTTGAGCTGGGCGGCGGCCAGGCGGTCGGCCTGACGCTGCGCGGCGGCTTCCTCGAGGGCGGGCAACAGCTCCGCGGCGGCGGTCTGCTGGCGCGGATCCCCGGACTGCTGCAGGCGGCGCGCATTGGCCAACAGATTGATGACTTCGGCGTCGGTGAGCGTGGGGATCTTCTCGACGAGGGTCATGGAACGCGCCTTTCTATCGGTCGCCGCAGGCGCGACCGTCTTTATCCTATATGGCTAAGCCGGCGTTTGGTTTCGAGCTTCGCCGCACTTTTTCGCGATCTTGCCACCCTTCGGGAAATCCTACAGGCTGGGCCTCATCGAATTCGTCACGGTTCGGCCGACTTTCCCCGCTCGATCTCATCAGCGCCGGACCTGCCTACCGACCCCTTTCGAACTGCGATCGCTGGCGTGAATGCTTGCGCCGGTCGGCCATAACCTATCAAGGGACTTGGAATTACATGGCTAGTGGCACCGTCAAATGGTTCAATGGCGCCAAGGGCTTCGGCTTCATCCAACCGGATGAGGGCGGTCCTGACGTGTTCGTGCACATCTCCGCGGTCGAGAAGGCGGGCCTGCGCTCGCTGAACGAAGGCCAGAAGATCACCTACGAGCTGGAAAAGGATCCGCGCAGCGGCAAGTCCGCCGCGGGCAACCTGCAGGCCTGAGCCAGCTCCGTTGGCAGCCTTCCATGGGCCGGTGTCCGCACCGGCCCATTTTGTTTGTCCACGAACCACACCAACCCCGCGAACGGGTTCACGCCTTGAGACTCCGCGACAGCGGAGGCTCTCCTTTTTGAACCCCCAAGATCACCAAGAACGCCAGGGGGCCCCGGGGGCGCGAAGACGCTATGGTTCGGGCCGCAGGCGCCGACATGGCTCTGCAGCCTTGGCGTCCTTGGCGATCTTGGGGGTTCAATATGAAGGCGCCCGCAGCGCGGGCCTTTCAGGACGGAGCCCATCCGTGCTTTTCGTGTCGTTCGTGGTTGAATCCTGCCTGCGCTCTGCGCGGGGTTGCGTGCATCCGACTCCGTCTCTAAACGGGCGGCTTAACCTGCAGATTTGGTCGGGCGCCGCGTGAACCGCGCGCGCCCTCGCGCGCGAGACGAGATTGCCCAAACGTACCGATATCTCCTCCATCCTGATCATCGGCGCGGGGCCGATCGTCATCGGACAGGCGTGCGAATTCGACTATTCCGGCGTGCAGGCCTGCAAGGCGCTGCGGGCCGAGGGCTATCGGATCGTGCTGGTGAATTCCAACCCGGCGACGATCATGACCGATCCGGACGTCGCCGACGCCACCTACATCGAGCCGATCACGCCCGCGATGGTCGAAAAGATCATCGCCAAGGAGCGGCCCGACGCCCTGCTGCCCACCATGGGCGGCCAGACGGCGCTGAACACCGCGCTCGCCCTCGACGCCTCCGGGGTCCTGGCCAAGTACGGCGTGGAGATGATCGGCGCCCGCGCCGAGGTCATCGACAAGGCCGAGGACCGGCAGAAATTCCGCGACGCCATGGACCACCTGGGACTGGAAAGCCCCAAGTCCAAGGCCGCCCACAGCATGGAAGAGGCGCTGGAGGGCCTGGAGTTCGTGGGCCTGCCGGCCATCGTGCGGCCGTCCTTCACGCTCGCCGGCACCGGCGGCGGCATCGCCTATAACGTCGCCGAGTTCCGCGAGATCGTCGAGCGCGGCCTGGACCTGTCGCCGACCACCGAGGTGCTCATCGAGGAGAGCGTGCTCGGCTGGAAGGAGTACGAGATGGAGGTCGTCCGCGACAAGGCGGACAACTGCATTATCGTCTGCTCCATCGAGAACATCGACCCGATGGGCGTGCACACCGGCGACTCGATCACCGTCGCCCCGGCGCTCACCCTGACCGACAAGGAATACCAGCGGATGCGCGCGGCCTCGATCGCCGTGCTGCGCGAAATCGGGGTGGAGACCGGCGGGTCCAACGTGCAGTTCGCCGTGAACCCGGCCGACGGCCGCATGGTGGTCATCGAGATGAACCCGCGGGTGTCGCGCTCCTCGGCGCTGGCGTCCAAGGCCACCGGCTTCCCGATCGCCAAGGTCGCCGCGCGCCTGGCGGTGGGCTACACCCTCGACGAGCTGATGAACGACATCACCGGCGCGACGCCGGCCTCGTTCGAGCCCTCCATCGACTACGTCGTCACCAAGATCCCGCGCTTCGCCTTCGAGAAGTATCCGGGATCGGAGCCGCACCTGACCACCTCGATGAAGTCGGTCGGCGAGGTGATGGCCATCGGGCGCACCTTCGCCGAGAGCCTGCAGAAGGCCTTGCGCGGACTGGAAACCGGCCTTTGCGGCCTGGACGAGGTCGAAATCGAGAACGCCTCCAACCCGGAGATGGGCCACGCCGCCGTGGTCCGCGCGCTGGGCCAACCGACCCCGGACCGCCTTCGGGTCATCGCCCAGGCCTTCCGCCACGGCCTGTCGGTGGAGGACGTGCACGCGGCCTGTTCCTACGAGCCGTGGTTCCTGCGCCAGATCGAGGCCCTGGTGGCCCAGGAAGCCAAGGTCCGCTTCGAGGGCCTGCCCACCACGGCGCAGACCTTCCGGGCGCTGAAGGCGCAGGGCTTTTCCGACGCCCGGCTGGCGCAGCTCACCGGGACGACCGAGACCCGCGTGCGCGATGCGCGCCGCGCGCTCGGCGTGCGGCCGGTCTTCAAGCGCATCGACACCTGCGCCGGGGAGTTCCGCGCCGACACCCCCTACATGTATTCGACCTACGAGACCGGCGCGCTCGGCCAGGCGCCGGACTGCGAGAGCGACCCGTCGGACCGCGCCAAAGCGATCATCCTGGGCGGCGGGCCCAACCGCATCGGCCAGGGGATCGAGTTCGACTACTGCTGCTGCCACGCGGCCTTCGCGCTCGACGAGATCGGCGTGGAGTCGATCATGGTCAACTGCAATCCCGAGACGGTCTCCACCGACTACGACACCTCGGACCGGCTCTATTTCGAGCCGCTGACCGCGGAAGACGTCCTGGAGCTGATCCACGTCGAGCAGTCCAAGGGCACGCTGCTGGGCGTGATCGTGCAGTTCGGCGGCCAGACGCCGCTGAAGCTCGCCAAGCCTCTGGAGGACGCGGGCATCCCGATCCTCGGCACGACGCCGGACGCCATCGACCTGGCCGAAGACCGCGAGCGGTTCCAGCAGCTCCTGCACCGGCTGAAGATCGCGCAGCCGATCAACGCCATCGCCCGGTCCCGCGACGAGGCCTTCGCCGGGGCCCACCAGGTGGGTTACCCGGTCGTGATCCGGCCCTCCTACGTCCTGGGCGGCCGGGCCATGGAGATCGTGCGCGACGACGAGCAGCTCGATCGCTACATCCGCACCGCCGTGCAGGTCTCGGGCGACAGCCCCGTCCTGATCGACCAGTACCTCTCCCGCGCGACCGAGGTGGACGTGGACGCGCTCTGCGACGCCACCGGCGCGGTGTTCGTGGCCGGGGTCATGGAGCACATCGAGGAGGCCGGCGTGCACTCGGGCGACTCGGCCTGCTCCCTGCCGCCCTTCTCGCTGAAGCCGGAGACCATCGCCGAGCTGAAGCGTCAGACCGAGGCCATGGCCCGGGCCCTGGAGGTCCGCGGCCTGATGAACGTGCAGTTCGCCATCGAGGAGCCCCACTCGGCCGAACCGCGGATCTTCGTGCTGGAGGTCAACCCTCGCGCCAGCCGCACCGTGCCCTTCGTCGCCAAGACCATCGGCCGGCCCCTGGCGGCCATCGCGGCCAAGGTGATGGCCGGCAAGCTGCTCTCCGAGTTCGACCTGGCGGAGATTCCCTACGACCACATCGCGGTGAAGGAGGCGGTCTTCCCCTTCGCGCGCTTCCCGGGCGTCGACACGGTGCTGGGCCCGGAGATGCGCTCGACCGGCGAGGTCATGGGCCTGGACTGGGTGCGCCCCGGCGAGACGCTCGCCCCGGCCTTCGCGCGGGCCTTCGCCAAGAGCCAGCTCGGCGGCGGCACGGTGCTGCCGAAGAAGGGCACGGTGTTCGTCTCGGTGAAGGACGCGGACAAGCCGTGGGTGCTGGAGCCGGTGAAGCTGCTGCTGGGCCTGGGCTTCCGGGTGCTCGCCACCGGCGGCACGGCGACCTATCTCGAAGGCGAAGGCCTGAAGGTGGAGCACGTCAAGAAGGTGCTCGAAGGCCGCCCGCACATCGTCGACGCCATGAAGAACGGCGAGGTGCAACTGGTGTTCAACACCACCGAGGGCCGCCAGTCTCTGGCCGACAGCTTCGAGCTGCGGCGCACGGCGCTCATGATGAAGACGCCCTACTACACCACTGCCGCCGGCGCCCTGGCCGCCGCCCAGGCCATCGTGGCCACGGTGGAGGACACCCTCGAAGTGCGGCCGCTGCAAAGCTACGCCTGAGGAGGGCGTTCCGCTGGGCGGTACGGGCGCGCGCCGCCGTGGCGGGCCCTTTTCGCCGTGATAGCCTTCCCGCAACAGGGCGGGAGGCGACGATGGTTCGGGCTTGGCTGGCGGCGGTGCTCGCCTTGGCTTTGGCGGGGGCGGCCCAAGCGCAGGGCAAACTCGAGACCGTGGAGCTGGCGACCCGGCTCGTTCCCTCCCCGGCCAAGTACACGGTGCTGCTGCCGCCAGGCTACGACGCCGCCAAGCCTTCAGCCTATCCGCTGGTCCTGCTGCTGCACGGCGGGGACGGCGACAACGGTTTCCTGGCGCGGATGCGGCCGACCATCGAGGCGGCCTGGGCCGCGGGCGACCTGCCGCCGGCGGTGGTCGTGACGCCGGACGTCCATCGTTCGCTCTACATGGACTTCCACGACGGCTCCCAGAAATGGGAGACCTACATCGTCAGCGAATTGATCCCCGACATTCGCCATCGCTACCGCGTCTCGGCCGATCGGCGTCAGACGGTGGTGACGGGCATTTCCATGGGCGGCCTGGGCTCCCTGCGGCTGGGCTTCGACCATCCGGAGATTTTCGGGGGCCTGGCTTCGCTGGAGGCCGGGATCGAGCCGGCGCTCAGCTTCGAGGACGTGAAGATGCGCAACCGCTTCCAGCGCGACGACGCCTTCTTCAAGTCGATCTTCGGCGATCCGGTCGACCGCGCCTTCTGGAAGAAGGCCAACCCCGCCAACATGGCCATCGACAACCGCGCCGCGATCCTGGGCGACGGCCTGCAGATCTACATCGAGGCCGGCGACCTGGACATGTTCCACCTCGACGAGGGCAACGAGTTCCTCCACCGCGTGCTGTGGGACCACCAGATCCCGCACGAGTACCGGCTGGTCCATGGGGCGGACCACCTGGGCAAGTCGCTGTCGCCCCGGTTGCGCGACGGATTCCGCTTCCTGACCGCCCACGTCCTGGCCCCGCCGCCCCCAGACACCAGCTTCGCGGCCGGTAAGGCCACGATCGACGCCCTGCGGCGCAAAATGGGGGTCAAGGACGACGAGCCGCGCCCGCCGTTCCCGTCCACCGCAACTCCGAAATCCTGAACCGGAATCCGACGTTCGACGAACAAGCTCAAGCTTATTGTTTGACGCGGAGTCGCCATGAGCGCAGATTCCCACGCAGAAGCCTGGCTGAAGCAGGCGTACGGGCGCGCTCCGGCGGCCCCAGAATAGACCGGCCGGAACGACGCCGCGTGGCGTCTGCCGCAGTCTGGCGGGGGCGAAGAACCCCCAAGCAGATTGGGAAGGACGCTCTATGCACTCTGATCAACCGGAAGTCCGGCATCACAAGAACAAGCACGTGGCCGAGCGGTTCGAGGGTCTCCTCGGAAAGCTGATGGTCGCGGCCATCGTCGTGCTGGCGATCGGCATGGTCTACGCCATCGCCACCGGCGACCCGACGCCGACCTGGATGCGCTGAGGCCCAAGGGCCCTCCCCACTCGCGTTGAACCGACGCGGGCGGGTGAGAGGGCCCCTCGACACTCGCTGACGCCGGCGCAGAAGGCGCCGCCGTCGGCGCCGCCAACCGTCCAGAATGGGCCGAGAGGCCCCTGGCGGGAGTTTGCGCCCTGAGCTAGGCCTCCGTTCAACGAAAAGAGGAGGACGGACATGGCGGGGCGCGTTGCGGGCAAGGTGGCGCTGGTCACCGGCGGGGCGAGCGGCATCGGGCGCGGTTGCGCCGAGGTCCTGGCCGCGGAAGGCGCGGCGGTCGTGGTCACCGATGTGCAGGATGCACGGGGCGCCGACGCCGTGGCCGCCATTGAGGCCGCCGGCGGCCGGGCGGCCTACCTCCATCACGACGTCACCGACGAGGCCGCCTGGGCAGAGGTGATCGCCCAGGTGAAGGCCCGGCATGGCCGCCTCGACATCCTGGTCAACAACGCCGGCATCGCGATCAGCGGGTCGGTCGTCGAGATGAGCCTGGCCGACTGGCGCCGCCAGACCGCGGTCAACCTGGACGGCGTCTTCCTGGGCGTGAAGCATTCGATCCCGCTGATGCGCGCCTCCGGCGACGGCGGCAGCATCGTCAACATGTCCTCGGTCGCCGGGCTGAAGGGCTCGGCGATCCTGGGCGGCTATTGCGCCACCAAGGGCGGGGTGCGGCTGTTCACCAAGGCCGTCGCCATGGAGTGCGCCAACGCCAAAGACGGCATCCGGGTGAACTCGGTCCATCCGGGGATCATCGAGACGCCGATCTGGATGAGCATCCTCAATCCCGAGACGCCCGGGGCCAACGCGCCGCCCGACCTGGACGCCATGTCGGCCATGGCGGTGCCGCTCGGCGTGAAGGGGCTTCCGCAGGACATCGCCAACGGCGTGCTGTGGCTGGCCAGCGATGAGAGCCGCTATGTCACCGGCGCGGAACTGGTGATCGACGGCGGGCTCACGGTCCGCTAGCAGACCGGACCATGACGGCGACCCTGAACGTTATCTTCGGCCCCTGCGGCGCGGGAAAGACCACCTACGCCCACGCCTTCGCGCGGCGGGAGAAGGCGGTGGCCTTCATCCTCGACGACTGGATGGCGCGCCTCTTCGGCGCCGACATGCCCGAGCCGATCCAATATGAATGGATGCTGGAGCGAGTCGGCCGCTGCGAGGCGCAGATCTGGTCGGTCTCGGCCGGAACCATCGCGGCGGGCACATCGGTGATCCTGGACATCGGGCTGATGCGAAAGGCCGACCGCGAGCGGGTGCGCCAGATCGCCGAGGCCACGGACCTGCCGCTGCAATGGCACTTCGTCGACGCCCCGGCCGAGGTGCGCCGGGCCCGGGTCTCGGGCCGCAATGTGGTGCGCGGCGAAAGCTTCGCTATCGAAGTCTCGCCGGACATGTTCGACTTCATCGAAGGCGTCTACGAACCGCCGGAACCGGCCGAACTGACCGGGGCCGTCATGAGCCTCAGCGACTAGGAGACGAGCATCATGGGCAAGGCGACCGGCCCGGTCTTCGCCGCCGCCATGGGACTGGGCGTCGCCGCCGGCGCCGCGGGCGCGGCCGAGCGGTTCCCGACCCTCGCGCCCGACCAGATGACGCCGGCCCAGCGCAAGGTCGCCGAGGCGATCGTGGCCGGCCCCCGCAAGAGCCTCGGCGGGCCGTTCAACGCCTGGCTGCGCAGCCCCGAGCTCGCCGACAAGCTGCAGCAGGTGGGCGAGCACCTGCGCTTCCACTCCAGCGTGCCGGCGCGGCTGAACGAGTTCGCCATCCTGATCACCGCGCGCGCCTGGGACGCCGACTACGAATGGTCGGCGCACTATCCCCTGGCGATCAAGGCGGGGCTGAAGCCCGCGATCGCCGCTGACCTGGCCCGGGGCCGGCGCCCCGCCGGAATGGCCGCCGACGAGACCGCGGTCTACGACTTCGTCACCGAGCTTCGCCGCACCCACCGCGTCAGCGATTCGACCTACGCCGCTGCTCAGAGCCTGCTGGGCGACCAGGGCGTCGTCGATCTGGTGGCGCTGAGCGGCTACTACGACCTGGTCTCGATGACCCTGAACACGGCGCAGGTGGCCGCCCCGGCGGATGGACCGCGGCTGCCGCCCGCCGCGAAGGGGCGCGCAAGATGAAGGCCTATATCCTCACCGACCAGGGCCCGGCGATGCGCGACACGCCGAAGGTCTCGCCGCGGCCGGGGCAGGTGTCGGTCAAGGTCGAGGCCAATGGGCTCAACCGCGTCGACCTGGGCATGGCCACCGGCGCCCTGCATGGCGCGCGCGGCGGCATCGGCGCCGTGCTGGGCTCGGAGTGGGCCGGCGTCATAGACGCGGTCGGCCCCGGCGTGACCGAGTTCAAGGAAGGCGACCGGGTGATGGGCGCCAGCGCCAGCGCCTTCGCCGAGTATGTCGTCGCCCACGCCGCCCACGTTCTGCCGATCCCTGACGCCATGGGCTTCGAGGACGCGGCCTGCTTTCCCGTGGGCCTGAGGACCATGCACGACGCCATCGTCACCGTCGGCAAGCTCGAGCCAGGCCAGGCGGTGATGATCCAGGGCGCGTCGTCCGGCGTCGGCATCCTCGGCCTGCAGATCGCCAAGGTGCTGGGCGCAGGCGCGGTGATCGGCTCGTCCACCAACGCCGAGCGGCGCGCCAGGCTGGCCGACTACGGGGCGGACCTCGCGGTCGACTCCGCCGACGACGGCTGGGTGGACCAGGTGATCGAGTTCACCAAGGGGGTCGGCGTGGACCTGATCGTCGACCAGGTGTCCGGCGGGGTGGTGAACGGCAACATGCGCGCCGCCAAGCTGGAGGGCCGGATCGTCAACGTCGGGCGGCTGGGCGGGATGCGCAGCGAATTCAACGCCGACCTGCACGCGTTACGCCGCATCCACTACCTGGGCGTCACCTTCCGCACCCGCACCCTGGATGAGATCGGGGAGATCAACCGCCGCGCCTCGGAAGACCTCGGCGGGCCGCTGGCGGCCGGGCGGCTGAAGATGCCGATCGACGAGGTCTTCGCCTTCGCCCAGGTCGAGCAGGCCATGGGCAAGATGGCCCGCAACCAGCACTTCGGGAAGATCGTCCTGCGGCACTGAAGGGTTCGTGGATCTTCCTACGCCAGGGCGGCGTAGAACTGGCCCGGCCAGGTGGCGTCGGCGGCGCGGTGGTAGGCCCCGCGCTCGGTGAGGCGGTCGTTGTAGTCCAGCAGGGTCGGAACCTCGGGCAGGACCTTCCGGTAGAGCAGGCGCGACAGCGTGCCGCCCAGCACCACGTCGGCCCCGGAAAAGCGGTCGCCCAGCAGGTAGCGCCGATCCTTCAGCACGCCGGTCAGCACCGCGACCATGTCGTCGAAGGCGCCGAAGCTGAAGTCGAAGCCAGGCAGGTCGATCTTCTTCTCGTGCAGGGTGGCGACCGGGTCGACCACGGCGGTGGAGAACACCATCCACTTCAGGTAGGCGCCGCGGTCGGCGTCCTCGATCCGAGGCGCGAGGGTCCCATAGCCGTAGCGGTCGGCCAGGTAGATGGCGATCGCCGGGTTCTCGCTGACCACGACCTCGCCGTCGGTCAGGGTGGGCACCTTGCCGGCCGGATTGAGCTTCAGATAGGCTGGCGACTTCTGCTCGCCCTTGCGGATGTCGATGGTCTTGACCTTGAAAGGCAGGCCCAGCTCTTCCAGCATCCAGTAGGCGGTGAAGGCGCGGCTGGCCGGCGAATGGTACAGGGTGATGCCGCGGGGCCTCGCCATGGGGTTCAGGTCTCCAGATCGTCCGACGCAGGGGGTTGCGCCTAAGCTAGGGCGCGCCCACCTCTCCCGCCACCCCAGGAGCCTCTGCAAAATGCCCACCCGCGAGCGCGTCCAGGCCTTTGTCGCCCTTGTGGAGGCCGCCCGCTACGTCGAGGCGCTGGAGCAGTTCTACCATCCGCACGCCACCATGCAGGACAACCAGCAGGCGCCGCGCGTCGGGCTGGAGCGGCTGATCGCCGACGAGAAGGCGACCATGGCCCGGTTCGCCCACATGCGGACCGACCCGGTCACCGACCTGCTGGTCGACGGGGACAAGGTGGTGATCCGCTGGCGCTTCACCTTCACGCCCGCCGAAGGCCCGCCGATCGTCATGGAGGAGCTTACCCTGCAGCGCTGGGAGGGCGAGCGCATCGCCGAGGAACGATTCTTCTACGATCCGCGCCAGACCCGGCCGGCGGCCGCGGCGTGACGACGAGGGTCACGATCAGGTCGCAAAGGTTCGTCAGACTTCGCGGATCGACTCGCAGCGGCGTTCATGGAGCGCGGCTACGGGTCGCCTTGCGTTTTGCGGCGCACAATTCTATCCTCTTTCCCCCCGGACGCCTGCGCCCGCGGCCGGCATTTGCGAACTTCCAACTTAGGGCGAACTCGAGTCACCACCCTCATGGATAAAGTCCCGATGACCGCCGAGGGCTACCATGCCCTCGACGAAGAGTTGAAGCGTTTGAAGACCGTCGAACGGCCGGCTGTAATCGCCGCCATCGGCGAAGCGCGCGCGCACGGCGACCTGTCGGAGAACGCGGAATACCACGCCGCCAAGGACCGCCAGGGCTGGATCGAAGGCCAGATCGCCGAGATCGAGGACAAGATGGCGCGCGCCCAGGTGATCGACGTCTCGAAACTTTCGGGCAAACAGGTGAAGTTCGGCGCCACCGTCAGCGTGATCGACGAGGACACCGAGGAAAAGGCCCGCTACCAGATCGTCGGCGAGCACGAGGCCGACGTCCGCAAGGGCCGGGTGTCGATCACCTCGCCGATTGCGCGCGCCATGATCGGCAAGGAGAGCGGCGACGTGGTCGAGGTGAACACCCCCGGCGGCGTCAAGGCCTACGAGATCACCAAGGTGGAGTGGGTCTGAACCACGCCTGATGACCGGGGGGTCTGCTTCGCCGCTGACGATCTGGGCCGTCTCGGACGGGCGCGTCGGGATCGAGGCCCAGGTGCTGGGCCTGGCGGAGGCTGTTGCGCGCGAGCGCTCTGCGGAGATCGCCGTCAAGCGGATCGGCTGGAAATGGGGCCTGGGCCGCCTGCCCTGGTGGGCCATCCCGCTCTGGGCGCTCAGCGCCGACCGTCCCATCGCGCCGCCATGGCCGGACATCTGGATCGGCGCCGGGCGCGCCACCCTGCCGCTCTCCGCCCGCATGCGCCGCTGGTCGGGCGGCAAGACCTTCGTGGTCCAGACGCAGGATCCGCGCGGCGCCGTGGCCGCCCTGGACCTGGTGGTCCCGCCGGCGCACGACGGCCTGACCGGCGACAACGTCCTGCCGATCGTGGGCGCCCCCAACCGGCTGCACGCGGAGGGCTTCCGCCGCGACCTGGCGCGGTTCGGGCCGCGGATCGAGGCCCTGCCGCACCCGCGCGTGGCGATGATCGTCGGCGGCAAGTCCAAGACCCACGACCTGCCGCCGAGGCGCGCCAGGGCCATGGCCGCCGAGGTCGCCCGGGCCGTGCGCGCGGCCGGCGGCTCGCTGCTGCTCAGCTTCACCCGACGCACCCCTGCCGCGGCCCGCGCGATCCTGACGCAGGGCCTGGCGGACCTGCCCGGCTGGATCTGGGACGGCGAGGGCGAGAACCCCTACTTCGCCTTCCTGGCCGCCGCCGACGCCATCCTGGTCACCGGCGACTCCACCAACCTCGCCACCGACGCGGCGGCGACGGGCAAGCCGGTTCACGTCCTGCGCATGGCCGGCGGGGGCGGGAAGTTCGGGCGATTTCACCTGGACCTGCAACGGCGCGGAATCGCCCAGCCGTTCGAAGGGCGGTTCGGCGATTGGCGCTATCCCCCGCTCGACGAAACAAACCGCGCCGCGCGAGAGCTTTTGCACCGTTTCGACGCGAGAAAGTCCGCCTGACTCCCCGATAGCGCGGCTTGCGTGATGGTAAACAAGGCCGCAAGTTGGCAAGACTTTCGCAACACCATCGCGGCATGGTGGCGCAAACTTTTTGAGTCGGGGAAATCAACGTGGCCACCTTCTTCTTCGATCAGATGACGCAGGCGAATGCCGACGCGTTCAACAATGCGACGGACACGATCATCTTCCGCACCGGCTCGGCCTCGCAGGCGACGGTGCTGTTCAATCCGCTGACCTTCAACGGCCCGCCCAGCGTCACCCTGTCCTTCGGCGGCAACAGCGTGGTCTTCGCCAACGACGGCGCGGCGGTCCGCGGCCTGGCGGCGAGCGGCCACTTCCTCTTCCCTGACTCCTCCGAGCTGTTCATCGGCACGAACGGCAACGACGGGCCCATCACCGGGACGGCCGGTTCGGACGCCCTGTTCGGCAGCGGCGGCGACGACACCCTGTCGGGCGGTACGGGCGGCAACGACCTGCTGCAAGGCAACCAGGGCAATGACTCGCTCGTCGCCAGCACGGGCCTGAACACCATCTTCGGCGGCCAGGGCGACGACAGCATCGACATGTCCGCGGCCGGCAAGTCGGCGACGGCCACCAACTTCGCCCAGGGCAACCTCGGCAACGACACCATCATCGGCAGCGCCAACGCCGACACCATCCTGGGCGGCAAGGGCGACGACAGCATCTCGGCCACCACGGGCTCGGCCGCCGACTTCCTGGACGGCAACCTGGGCGACGACACCATCAACGCGGCCGGCTCGACTGGCGCGGACACCCTCGCCGGCGAGGATGGCGACGACAAGCTCACCGGCAACAATGGCGGCGACTCCCTCGACGGCGGCAACGGCGACGACACCATCGCCGGCGGCACGGGCGACGACACCATCTCGGCGGGCGCCGGGGCGGACAAGGTGACCGACGCCGGGGGCAAGAACCTTGTCGACCTGGGTGCGGGCGCGAACACCTACGTCGGCAGCGGCGCGGGGTCCGACACCATCACCGGCGGCAATGACGGCAACACCATCACCCTCGGCGCGTCGCACAGATCCGACGTGGTCAACACGGGTACGGGCAACGACTCCGTCATCGGCGGCGTCGGCGGCGACACGATCAACGTCAGCGACGGCTCCAACACCGTCACCGGAACCGGCGCGCTGGGCGACACCATCACCTCGGGTGCGGGCGCGGACAGCATCACGACCGGGGCCGGGGACGACAATATCTCCGCCGGCGGCGGCGCCAACACGATCATCTCCGGGGGCGGTTCGGACACCATCACCGCGGGCGCCGGCGCCAACACGGTCACGGGCTCCGGCCTGATCACGCTGGGCGACGGCGGCGACACCGTCACCGCGGCCGGGACCAGCACCATCACCACCGGCGCGGGCAACGACTCGATCACCAGCGCCGGCCACGATTCGATCAACGCCGGGGCCGGCAACAACACCCTCGTCGAGAGCGCGGGTCACGACACCCTGGTGACCGGCGGCGGCAACGACACCGTCACCCTGAGCGGCAGCGGTGTGAACGTCGTCAGCCTGGGCGAGGGCAGCAACACCGCCACCGAGAGCGGCACGACGGGCGGCGACACCATCACCGGCGGCAGCGGCGGCAACCAGATCGACGTCCACACCGTCACCGGCAACGACAGCATCGCCACCGGCGCGGGGGCCGACACCATCACCGGCGGCAGCGGCACCGACGTCATCTCGGCCGGCGCCGGCAACGACAGCATCACCTGGACCGGCCAGGGCGCGGTGCAGGGCGGCGACGGCAACGACACCATCACCGCCGGCACGGTCGGCTCGCTGATCGACGGGGGCAACGGCGCCGACTCGATCACCGGCAGCACCGCCGCCGACACCATCACCGGCGGCGCGGGCGACGACATCATCGTCGGCCACGGCGGCGCCGACGTGCTGAGCGGCGGCGGCGGCAGCGACACCTTCAAGTTCGCCGCGGCGGACTCGCTGGTCAGCGCCGGCGCGAACGGGATCGTCTCGATCACCGACTGGAACAACACCGACTCGCTGCAGTTCACGGGCGGCGGCGGCGCGGTCGGCACCGGGGTCGGCTTCTACCACAACGACACCCTGACGGCCTCGAACTTCAGCGCCGCCATGACGACCGCCGACACCCAGATCAATTCGGCGCACGGGGGAACCGACAAGTACGCGGCGGTCCAGGTGGGCGCCAATGTCATCATCTTCGTGGACACCACCGGCGACCACCACATCACCTCGGCGGACGAGGCGATCATCCTGACCGGCAGGTCGCTGACCGACGTCCTGGCCACCGACTTCATCTGACGGCCACAAAGTCCTGATCTTGCGGGGGCCGCTCTTCGGGGCGGCCCTTTGCGTTTGCGCCTAGGGTGTCGGGCTCGATTCGTGTGGGAGACGTCGGTCATGAGCGGACCCAGCATCCTGTTCGTCGCGGACGCCGGTCCGACGGTCGGCGGCGGCCATGTCATGCGCTCGCTCACCCTGGCGGGGGCGCTGAGCGGCCAAGGCGCCGCCTGCCGGTTCGTCGCCCCGCCGCCGGTCGAGGCGATCCTGGCGGCCTTCGCGCCGGAGACCGCGCGGACGCCTGCGGCCTCCACCTCGTCCGGCGATCTGGCCCACGCGGCCCGCGAGGCGCGGTTCGACGCCGTGGTTTTCGACCACTACGGGCTGTCCGAGGACGACCATCGGGCCATCGCCCAGGGCCGCCCGGTGCTGGTGATCGACGACCTCGCCGACCGGCCGCTGGGCGCGGACCTGCTGCTCGACTCCGGCCCCGCGCGGCGCGCCGAGGATTATGACGGCCTGACGCCCGAGGGCGTGCGCCTGCTGCTGGGGCCGCAGTACGCGCCGGTGCGGCCCGAGTTCGCGGCCCTGCGCGAGACCGCGCTCGGCTGGCGCGGCGAGCCGGTGGGCAGGGTGCTGGTCTCGCTCGGCCTCACCGATGTCGACGGGATCACCGGGCGGGTCGTCGAGCGCCTGCGGCCCAAGGTCAGCGAGGTCGGCATCGATGTGGTCCTGGGCGCCGAGGCGCCCAGCCTCGCCAGCCTGAGCAAGATCGCCCGGCGCGACACCCGCATCGTCCTGCACGTCGACAGCCCGCACATGGCGCGGCTGACCGCCGAGGCGGACATCGCCATCGGGGCGGCCGGATCCTCCACCTGGGAACGCTGCGCCCTGGGCCTGCCGACCCTGATGATCGTGCTGGCCGAGAACCAGCGCGCTGCGGCCCGGACCCTGGCCGAGCGCGACGCGGCCCTCACCCTCGACGCCGGCGACCCGGCCTTCGACGCCGGCTTCGACCGGGCGCTGAGGCGGCTGACCACCGACACGGGCCTGCGCCGCCAGTTGGCCGCCGCCAGCGCCGAACTCTGCGACGGCCTGGGCGCGCCACGGGTGGCGGAGACCTTTCTGAGGCTGATCGCGGCCAGGAGCGGTTAGGGGACTTCGCCCGCCCTAATCCGTCGTTAACCGCAAGCATGTTGCCGTGCCGGCTGGAGTTTTCCGGAGGATCGGCGCGTGGCGCTTCCCATGGCACGACCGCAGCAACAACCGCAGGCCGCGCCCATCGCGGTGGCGCGCCCGCGCCTGCCCGCGGCCGAGACGATCCTGCCCTACCTGCAGCGCCTCGACGAGGCGCGCTGGTATTCCAATTTCGGCCCCCTGCTCACGGAGCTCGAGCAGCGCCTGTCCGCACGGTTCGCGCGGCCGACACAGGCGATCACCGTGGCCAACGCCACCCAGGCCCTGTCGCTCGCCCTGAGGGCCATGGACCTGGCGCCCGGCGGCTATGTGGCGCTGCCCGCCTGGACCTTCGTCGCCACCGCCCACGCGGTCATCCAGGCGGGGCTGAGGCCCTGGTTCCTGGACGTGGACGCGGCGACCTGGATGCTCGACCCGGCGCGGGTCGAGGCTCTGGCCCCGAACCTGAACGGCGAGATCGTCGCGGCGATCCCGGTCTGCGCCTTCGGGGCGATGCCGGACCTGGACGCCTGGATCGCGTTTCGCGAGCGCACCGGCGTGCCGGTCCTGGTGGACGCCGCGGCCTGTTTCGACACCCTTTCCGACGCGCGCCTGCCCTCCGTCGTCAGCCTGCACGCCACCAAGGTGCTGGGCCTTGGCGAGGGCGGCTATCTCGCCACCGAAGACGCCGCCCTGGCGGCCGGCGTGCGCAAGCTTTCCACCTTCGGCTTCGAAGGCAGCCGCGAGAGCCTGATTCCCGCCACCAATGCCAAGCTCTCCGAATACGCCGCCGCCGTGGGCCTGGCGGCGCTCGACGGCTGGCCGGGCGACCGCCTGCGGTGGATGCGTACGGCCCAGCACCTGCGGATCGCCCTGATCGGGCTGCCCGAGGTCACGTTCCAGCCCGGCTGGGGCTCCGATTGGGTCACCAGCGTCTGCACCGTGGGCCTGCCGCGCGGCGCAGCCGATCAGGTCGCCGAACGCCTGCGGCGTCACGGCGTCGACACCCGCCAGTGGTGGGGCGGCGGCTGCCACGCCAGCCGCGCCTTCGCGGGTTGCCGGCGCGAAGCCCTGCCGGTCACTGAGGCCCTGGCCGGCTCGACGCTGGGGTTGCCATTCTCCATCGACATGGAGGACCATGAGATCGCCCGCGTGGCCGCCGCCCTCCGGGACGCCCTGTAGAAATCCTGCCGGCCGTTAACCCTATCGTAGCCGGCCCCCGCGAGACTTCTTCCAGTTGTCTTAGGGCGCATGCCATGCGGGACGTCGTCATCTTCGGAATGGGTCAGGTCGCGGAGGTGATCCACCACTACCTCACCGAGGAAGGCGGCCGGACCGTCGTCGCCTTCACCGTCGACGCCGCCTTCCGCACCGCCGACGAGGTGCTGGGCGTCCCGGTCGTCGACTTCGAGGACATAGAGCGGCGCTATCCGCCCGAGACCCACGAGATGTTCGTGGCGGTCAGCTTCAAGGGCGTGAACAAGCTGCGCGAGGCCAAGGTGGCCGAAGCGGAGGGCAAGGGCTACGCCCTGACCAGCCACCTGAGCCCGCGCGCCAGCGCCTGGTCGAAGCTGGTGATGCAACCCAACACGATCATCATGGAAAACAACGTCATCCAGCCGTTCGTGACCATCGGACGCAACGTGATCATGTGGTCGGGCAACCACATCGGCCACCACAGCCGGATTGGCGACAACTGCTTCATCGCCTCCCACGCCGTGATTTCCGGCAACTGCGAAATCGGGGCCGGAACCTTCATCGGCGTGAACGCCACCCTGCGCGACAACATCAACATCGGCGCTCGCAACGTGATCGGCGCCGGAACCCTGATCCTGCAATCCTCGGCCGACAACGCCGTCTTCGTCGGACCCGCCACACAGGCCGCCAAGGTCACCAGCGACCGGCTCCGGTCGATCTGAGGCCGCGGGGATGGGCTGGCGCATCATGGGGCGAATCTTCGATCCCTCCGAACACGACTGGGCCGGCACCCACGCCCAGGTGCCGACCGCCCTGGCCTATGAGGACAAGGTCCGCATCTTCTACGCCGACCGCTTCGCCGATGGACGCAGCTACACCACCTATCTGGACGTGGACCGTGCGGACCTCGGGCGGGTGGTCTACCACCACAAGGAGCCGATCCTGCCGTTCGGGGCGCCTGGGACCTTCGACGATGACGGCGCCATGCCGAGCTTTCCGGTGCGCGGCGAGGACGGGCGGGTTCTGCTCTACTACAGCGGCTGGAACCGCGGGGTGACCGTGCCCTACCGCAACTCCGTCGGCATCGCGGTCAGCGACGACGACGGCTCGAGCTTTCGCCGGCTCTACGAGGGCCCGGTCCTCGATCGGAGTCCGCTGGAGCCCTACATCGCCGTCACGCCCTCCCTGCTCAAAGAAGGGGATCTCTGGCGGATGTGGTACATCTCCGGCGTCCGCTGGGTGGAGGTCGAGGGCAGGTTCGAGCCCGTCTATGTCATCAAGTACGCCTCGTCGGCCGACGGGGTGAGCTGGGACAGGCCCAACCGCCTCTGCATCCCGCCGGCGCACGACCGTGAGGCCTTCTCCCATCCCACCGTGATCCGCGACGGCGAGCGTTATCGCATGTGGTACTGCTTTCGGAACTCCGAGGACTACCGCGACGGCGCGGGCGCCTACCGGATCGGCTATGCGGAATCCGTCGACGGCCTCGACTGGCGGCGGATGGACGAGGCCTGCGGCCTGCCGATCGGCCAGGCCGACTGGGCCTCCACCATGACCTGCTATCCTTTCGTGACCCAGATCGACGGCCGGACCGTCATGTTTTTCAACGGCAATGGATTTGGCCGCACCGGCTTCGGCTGGGCCGTGCTGGAGGAGCCCGCATGAGCGACGAAGCGGCCGTCGAGGCGACCACCGCCCAGGGCGAGGCCTTCGGGTTTCGGGCGCGATTGGGCGAGATGATGCAGGCTTCGCCGCTGGCGCCGGACGAACTGATGTTCAACCTCGGGCTCTATGTCCGCAGTTCGCTGCTGGTGAAGTTCCTGGTGCTGCACGACGTCTATCGGCGCATCCAGCATATCCCGGGCGCGCTCATCGAGTTCGGCACCTGGCGCGGCCAGAACCTGGTGCTGCTGGAGAACCTGCGCGCCATCCACGAGCCGTTCAACAAGCAGCGGACGATCATCGGCTTCGACACCTTCTCCGGCTATCCGGAGGAGGCCGGCATGGCGGCCAAGTCGACCGAGACGCACGGCGGCTACGACACCGGCCGGACCTACCCCGACTATCTCGGCGAACTGCTGCAGGTTCACGAGGGGATGAACGCCTTCGGCCACCTGCGGGGCAACCACCGGCTGATCGCCGGCGACGTCTGCGAAACCGCGCCCAAGTATTTCGCCGACCACCCGGAAACCCTGGTGGCCTTCGCCTTCTTCGACATGGGCCCGTACGAGCCGACCGCGGCGGCGTTACAGGCGATCCTGCCGCACATGATGCCGGGCAGCGTCCTGCTGTTCGACGAACTCACCTGGGCCGGCGCGCCGGGCGAGGCCATCGCGTTCAAGGAGGCCTTCCGCGACCGCCCCTACAAGATCGAGAAGTGCCAGTTCTATCCGTCCAAGTCGCTGGTCACCCTGACATGAAGCTCAGCCTCAGCCTGGAAGAGTTCAACGAACGCATGGCCGAACGCGGCTGGGCGGTCTTCGAGGCCGCCGTCGGCCCGGCCATGGCGCAGCGGATGGCCGACGACCTGGAGGCGGCCTGGGAGGTCTGCCGCTCGGTCCAGGAGAAGAACGGCGTGGCCACCGACGCCGATCGCACGGTCCACCACCTGATCGGCATCCGGCCGAGCTTCCTGGACTACCTCGACGAGAGCGAAGCGCTGGATCCCTATTACGAGGCCTATTTCGGCGGCCGCTATATCCTGAATTCCTACGGCGGGGCGATCAACACCCGCGGCCGGACCAACTACGCCCAGCGCGTCCACCGCGACATCCGCTCCTTTTCCGGCGACATGCCGCTGTTGCTGAACACCCTGGTGATGCTGGACGACTTCACGCCCGACAACGGCGCGACCTACATGCTGAGCGGCTCGCACAAGGCGGCCGCGAAGCCCGCGGACGACGATTTCTACGCCCGCGCCGAGCGGGCCGTGGGGCCGGCCGGCAGCGTCCTGGTCTTCAACTCCAACGTCTGGCACGCCGGCGGCGACAACACGACCGACCGCACCCGCCGGTCGGTCACGCCGATGTACTGCCGGCCGTTCATCAAGCAGCAGTTCGACTATCCGCGCGCGCTGGGCTACGACGCCGGCCCGCAGCTTCGCCCCTACACGCGCCAGGTCGTCGGCTACAACGCCCGCGTCCCGGCCAACCTCGACGAATGGTACCAGCCGCCCGAGCGGCGCATGTACCGGGGCGACCAGGGATGACCGCCGCCCGCGACCTGAACCGCGAATTCGCCGACACCGAGGCGCGAAAGTACGCCTACGACTTCGACTACCGCATGCACGGCTACATGCTGCGCGCCTTCGAAGGGAAGCTGCCCGCCGGCCGCGCGCTGGAAATGGGCTGCTTCGAGGGGGAGTTCACCAAGCGGCTGGCGGCGATCTACGAGGACCTGACGACGGTCGAGGGCTCCAGCGACTTGATCGCGGTCGCGCGGACCGCCGCGCCGGCGCGGGTGAGCTTCGTGCTGAGCCGCTTCGAGGACTTCCAGCCCGCGCAGCCCTTCGACGCCATCTTCCTGACCCACACCCTGGAACATCTGGACGAGCCGGTGGAGATGCTGCGTCGCATCGGGACCTGGCTCGCTCCCACGGGCCGCCTCTTCGTGGTCGTGCCCAACGCGAACGCCGCCTCGCGCCAGATCGCCGTGGCCATGGGCCTGATCTCGCACCCCACCGCCGTGACGCCGGGCGAGTTCGACCATGGCCATCGGCGGACCTACGACCTGCCGGCGCTCGCCGCGCACGTCCATGAGGCGGGCCTGCGCGCGGTGGAGACAGGCGGGGTGTTCTTCAAGCCTTTCGCCAACTTCCAGTTGGACAAGCTGCTGGCCAGCGGGGCCATCGGCGAGGACTACCTGGAGGGCTGCTTCAAGCTGGGCGGGCTCTATCCGGACCTCTGCGCCAGCATCTACGCCATCTGCGCCGCGCCAGGCGCCGGAGACACCTGAATGACCGAGCCTGTCCGCCTCCACGGCGCCGGAACGCGCGCCCGCGCCGACCGCGCCGCCTTCCTGCGTGATGGCTATGTCGTCGCCCGCGGCGTGCTCGACCCCGCGGCCCTCGAGGCGATCAACGCCGAGATGGGCGAGCTCTTCGCCCTGCAGCTCCGCCGCCTGGGCCTGCCGGTCGATCGGGGCCCTTCGCGCGAAGCCTGGCAAGCCAACGCCGCGCGCCTGTTGGCCGTGGATGTCGAGACCTACATCAACACGGCCCGGATGACCCAGATGCTGCCCTCGGCGCACCGGCTGATGGCCGGCGACGCCATCCTGGCGCTGGTCCGCGACCTGGGAATCGGCTTTCCGGTGGTCTCCACCCGGCTGTCCAACCACATCATGTCGGAGGCCCTGCGGATTCCCGGCGGCTACCACAAATCCCCGCCGCACCAGGATTGGCGAAGCATGCAGGGCAGCCTGGATTCGGTCGTCCTGTGGGCGCCCACCACGCCGGTCAGCGAGGCCTCCCACCCCCTGCAGGTGGTCCCCCGATCGCACCTGATGGGCCTGCTCGACACCGTCGAACACATCATGACCCCCACGGTCAGCGATCCCCGCATCACCGAGGACAGCTACCTGTCGCTGCCGATGCAGCCCGGAGACGTCGTCGCCTTCTCCTCGTTCCTCGTCCACCGGACGGGCGAAGCCGGCGACGGCCTGGTGCGGATCGCCTTCAGCACCCGCTACAACAACGCCGAAGAGCCGACCTATGTCGAGCACGGCTACCCGACGCCCTACAAATACTCGTACCGGACCGACCTCATGGTTCCCGACTTCCCCAAGGCGGCGGACATCGCGCGGATATTCCCCGACGCGACCGGCGACTGAGTCCCGCCGGCGATGACGGCCATCGCGATCATGCAGCCCTACTTCCTGCCCTATGCAGGCTATTTCCGGCTGATCGCCCAGACCGACCTGTTCGTCATCTACGACTGCGTGCAGTTCCCCCGGCGGGGCTGGGTCCATCGCAACAAGCTGATGGACGCGCAGGGGCAGGAGCAGTGGATCACCCTGCCTCTGACGCCCGCGCCGCAGGGCGTGCTGATCGCCGACCTGGCGTTCGCGGACGGCGCGGCGGGCGCGATGGCCGAGCGCCTGCGCCCCTTCCCCGTAGCTTCGCGCGGCGGAGCGCACGCCGCGCTGCTGGACCAGGTCCGCCGACTGGAGGGCCGGCCGGTCGACTATATCGCGGGCCTGCTGGAGCAGGCGTCGGCGCAGTTGGGACTCGCCTGGAACGTGGTCCGCTCGTCATCGCTAGGGGTGCCGCCCAGCTTTCGGGGCCAGGAGCGCATCCTGGAGATCGCGCGGCGGCTCGGCGCCACGCGTTATCTGAACGCGCCGGGCGGACGCGAGCTCTACGACCCGGACGCCTTCGCCGCCGCGAGCGTCGAGCTCGTGTTCCTCGACCCCTGGGCCGGGGCCGGCGGTTCGATCCTGCAGCGTCTCGCCGACGACGACCTGGCGGCGCTGAGCGATCAGGTTCGGCATGGTTAACGGCTCCTCAATCGAGCCCCTGGATAGTCGCGGCGCATGACCCGGAGAGACTCATGAGCGCGCAGACGTCCCTTCAGGGCGACACCGACGACCTGGCGGCGGGCGTCGCGGCCTTTTGGGCCGGAGATCTGGCCGCGGCCATCGCCCGGCTGCAGGCCCGGGTCCTACAGGAGCCTGCCGACTACGAGGCGCGCTACTGGCTGGCCAGCGCCGCCGGCGCGGCGGGGGCCGCCGACCAGGCGGCGAGCCTCCTCGCCGACGCCCGCGGCCTGCACGCCCATGTCCAGCTCATGGCCCACGACGTCGACGTGGCGCGGCTGCGCATCGACAAAGCCTACGCCGCCCAGATCGGCCGCAACTGCTACGCGCACAAGCTGATGGCCGCGGCCAGCGACAGCCTCGGCCGCGCCCTGGATTTCGACAACCTCGATCCGAACCTGATGGTGAGCTACGGCCTGTCGCTGCAGCATCAGGGGCGCATCGCCGAGTCCATCGAGGTCTTCACCGCCGCTTCCGAGGTGTTTTCCATCCCGTCGGTGCACCAGTTCCTGCTCTACCCGCTGTTCTATGTCGAGGACCGGATGGCGCGGGTCTCCGCCGAGAGCCGGCGCTGGGGCGAGCTCTATGCGCCGCCGCCGCACACGCCGCCGCCGCCCTTCGCCAATTCCCGCACCGCCGACCGGCGCCTGAGGATCGGCTACGTCGGCCCGAGCTTCACGAAGAACCAGGTGGCCCCTTCGACCGTGCCCGTCTTCGAGGCGCACGATCCGGCCGCGGTGCAGGTCTTCCTCTATTCGCCCGATCCCGCCGCCGAAGGCCCGCTGCCGGACATCTGCACCGTGCGTCGGATCGGCGACCTGAGCGACGAGGAGGTCTGCGCCCTGATCCGCCGGGACCGGATCGACGTGCTGGTGGACGTCTGGGGCCACACCGCGGGCAGCCGTCTGCGCATGTTCACCCTGCGGCCCGCGCCGATTCAGCTCGGCTGGATCAACTTCATGCAGACCACGGGCCTGACCTGCATGGACTACGTGATGCACGCCGACTCGATGGAGGTCCCCGGCACCGAGGCCTATTTCACCGAGGAGATCTGGCGGACGGGCGAGATCATGGCGCCCTATCGCCCTGGCCCCGACCGGCACGAGCCGGTTCCCACGCCGGCGCTCAAGAACGGCTACGTCACCTTCGGCTCGTTCAACAACCCGGCCAAGCTGAACGACGCCACAGTCACGGCCTGGGGCGCGATCCTGAAGGCCCGACCGAACGACCGGCTGGTGCTGAAGTACGGCCTGTTCGTCGACCCGGTGCTGCAGCGGGTGACCCAGGCGCGGTTCGCGATGCACGGGGTGCGGCCCGACCAGCTGGAGTTCCGCGGCCATACGACCGGGGCCGACTACACGCGGGAGTTCCTCGACATCGACCTCGCGCTCGATCCTTCGCCGGTTCCGGGCGGCACCACCACGGTGGACGCCATCGCCAACGGCACGCCGGTGCTCGTGCTGAAGGGCGACGACTTCTACGCCCGCACTCCGCTGCCGCTGTTGCTGCCCTGCGGCCTCGACGAGCTGGTGGCCGACAGTTGGAGCGCCTACGTGGAGAAGGCGCTGGCGTTGACCGAGGATTTTGCGGCCCTGGACCGGTTGCGCGCCACGATCCGGCCGGCGTTCGACGCCTCGCCCTATCGCGACGAAGTGGGCTTCACGCGCCGCCTGGAGGCCGACTACCGGCGCATGTTCCAGCGCTGGCTGGACAAGGCCAGCTAGCCGCCCTCAGGCCCGGTTGACCGTGTTGGCCTTGATCGCCGCCGAGCCGTCGGCGGCGAGGTCCGCGCGGGTGTCGGTGAGGCTCAAGGGGCCCTGCAGACGGGCGTTGACGGCGTCGAGGCCGGTGGGGCCGCCGTGGCGGCGCGCCACCAGGTAGCGCAACGAGATCCGCTCGTGGTCGGCGGCGTCCGGCTGGGTCCCGTGCAGGGTGCAGGCGTGCCACATGGCGGCGAAGCCGGCAGCGCCGGTCAGGACCTTCTGGCGGGCCACCACCTCGCCGTGCTCGCCGTTGCGGTAGAGCCAGTCGGTGTCCCCGATGCGGGTCAGGTTGTGCGGGAAGACCGAGCCGCCCAGCTTGTGACTGCCCTCCAGGAGGTAGAGCGGCGCGTCGGCGCGGGTCACCGGGTGCAGGTAGACGTAGAGGGTCAGGAAGTCGGCTTCGCGGGCCTTGTAGTCGATCAGGTCCTGGTGGAAGTCGATGCCGTAAAAGTAGGTCACGTCGCGGTATTGCGGTCGCACATAGGCGCCCAGGTTGTTCACCGGGTTGCCCAGGATGCGCTGGCGGAGCCATTCCGGCACGGAGGCCGCGGGCACGCCGCAGACCACCTTCTTGTTGAGGATCTCGTAGTCGGGGCCAAGCAGGGCGGTGATCCCTTCGACGATCTGGGGCGCCCGTTCGACGAAGCCCAGGCCGTCCTCCAGCCCCTCCAGCAGGTTGCGGCCGGGGCGCGGATTGACGCCGGTGTAGAGCGGATCGGCGTCGAACTCGGCCTCGCTGAGGAACAGGTTCGCCCCGAAGTCGCGCGTCGCGCGGATGCGGGCCAGGAGCTCGGCGCAGGCGCGCGTCTCCAGCGGCTCGTGGAAGAGATGGGCGCCGTCGCGGATGAAGTCCTCGACGACGGCCTCGGCCAGGGACGGCTCGAGGTCGCGGGGCTTCGGCATGGCGTTCATCGGACGATCTCCCGGAAACGGGAAATATCAGGCCGCGATTTGGCTGAATCCGCGGTTAACTTCTGGCTATCCAAGCATGTCCCAGGCGAGCGGTTCGCCGCGCGCCAGGTCGCGGGCGGCGGGTCGGCCCAGCACCTCGTCCAGGTGCGCCGGGGGCAGGCCGTGGCCGGGCCGCACCGAGCGGACGTTGGCCCGCGTCAGGGGCTCGCCGGCCCTGACGTCGGCGGTGACGTAGAGCGAGCGGCGGAACTGGCGGTTGGCGCGCTCCGAGCCCAGCACGTCGTAGTGGGCGCGGCCGAGCGCCGTCCAGGCGTCCTTGCAGTCGCGCACCAGGCTCGTGAACTCCACCGGCTCCAGGCTGAAGGCGGCGTCCGGGCCACCATCGGAACGGGCCAGGGTGAAATGCTTTTCGATGACGCTGGCGCCCATGGCGATCGCCGCCACCGAGGCCGCCGAGCCGTGGGTGTGGTCGGAGAGGCCGATCGGGCTGTCGAACCGCCGGGCCATGTCGGCGACGGTGCGGACGTTGGCGTCGGCGAGGTCGGCCGGATAGCTGGAGACACAGTGCAGCAGCACCACGCCCGCCGCGCCGCCCTCCAGCGCCGCCGTCCGGGCCGCCTCGATCTCGGCCAGGTTGGCCATGCCGGTGGAGATGATCAGCGGCTTGCCCCTGGCCGCGGCGTAGCGGATCAGCGGCAGGTCGACGGCCTCGAAGGAGGCGATCTTGTAGGCCGGCGCACCCAGGCCATCGAGCAGGTCGACGGCGGTCTCATCGAAGGGGCTGGAGAAGAGCGTCACGCCGCGCTCGGCGGCGCGGGCGAAAAGGGCGGCGTGCCACTCGTAGGGCGTCTGGGCCTCGCGGTAGAGCTCGTGCAGGCTGCGCCCGTCCCACAGGCCGCCGGTGATCCTGAACTCCGGCCGGTCCACGTCGAGGGTGATGGTGTCGGCGGTGTAGGTCTGGATCTTGATCGCATCGCAGCCGGTGGCGGCGGCCGCATCGATCATGCTGAGCGCGCGCTCCAGGCTGCCGTTGTGATTGCCCGACAGCTCGCAGATGACGTAGGGCGGCTGGTCCGCGCCGATCCGGCGGCCGGCGATCTCGATATGGGGCGAGGCGCTCATCGCCGGGCAGTCTAGGCCTGGTGGCTGAAACGCGCGTTAACTAAGCCGGTTTTCAGAGCAAAGACGGCGGCGGCGACTCGCCCACGGCCTTCGGCCGGCTCCCGGCGACCAGACCCAGCGCAACGCCGGTGCCCAGGCCCACCATGGCCACCGCGGAAAACAGGCGAAGGCCGAGGCCCAGGGCCACGCCCGCGCCCACGGCGGCTCCGACCAGGCCGATGACGCCGGCGGTCTTCAATTCGTCTTGCATGCGGCGCTCCAGAATCGCACCTACATAAAGGCCATGGCTGAAGATCGTTCCGAACCCCGTCCCGACTCCAACGCAAGGGCCGTCCGCTGCCTGATCGTGGGCTCCGGCCCGGCCGGCTACACCGCCGCCGTCTACGCGGCGCGCGCGCTGCTGAACCCGGTGCTGATCCAGGGGATCCAGCCCGGCGGCCAGCTCACTATCACCACCGACGTGGAGAACTATCCGGGCTTCGCCGAGGTGATCCAGGGCCCCTGGCTCATGGAGCAGATGCAGGCCCAGGCCGCGCATGTCGGGACCGAGGTGATCAACGACATCGTGCTGAGCGCCGACCTGTCGAAGCGGCCGTTCCGGCTGACCACCGACAGCGGCCAGGTGTGGCTGGCCGAGACCCTGATCATCGCCACCGGCGCCCAGGCCAAGTGGCTGGGCCTGGCCTCGGAACAGACCTTCCAGGGCTTCGGCGTCTCGGCCTGCGCCACCTGCGACGGCTTCTTCTACCGCGGCAAGGAGGTGGTCGTGGTGGGCGGGGGCAACACCGCGGTGGAAGAGGCGCTGTTCCTGACCAACTTCGCCTCCAAGGTCACCGTCGTGCATCGCCGCGACGAGTTCCGCGCCGAGAAGATCCTGCAGGAGCGGCTGTTCCACCATCCCAAGATCGAGGTGATCTGGAACGCGGCCATCGACGAGGTGGTGGGCCAGGCCGATCCGGTGAGCGTCACCGGCGTGCGGCTGAAGGACGTGCGGACCGGCCAGACGCGGACCGTGCCCTGCGACGGCGTCTTCGTCGCCATCGGCCACGCTCCGGCCTCGGAGCTGTTCAAGGGCCAGCTGGAGATGGACGCCTCGGGCTATCTGAAGGTGAAGGCCGGCTCGGCCTCGACGGCGATCGAGGGGGTCTACGCCGCCGGCGACGTCACCGACGACATCTACCGCCAGGCGGTCACCGCCGCCGGCATGGGCTGCATGGCCGCGCTGGAGGCGGTGCGCTTCCTGGCCGAGGAAGACCACCGCAAGGCCCACCATCCGATCAGCCACCACGAGGCGGAGAAGATCGGCGTCTGGTGAGGCGATGATCCGCTACGCCAGGCCCGGCGACCGCGCCGCGATCGCCGAGATCCTGACCGCCGCCTTCGGGCGGGCCGACGAGGCGCGGCTGGTCGAACGGCTGCGCGCCGACGAGGACGCCATCTTCGAACTGGTCGCCGAGGAGGCCGGCGCGATTGCGGGCCATATCTTCTTCAGCCGCCTCTGGGCCGACC
>NZ_DATMNA010000120.1:0-7929 GCF_035569475.1 Phenylobacterium sp. | reverse complement strand
CTTCGGCGAAGGCCCGCGCCAGCGCCGTGCGGCGGATCTCGCCCCCGGACAGGCCCTGAGCCGCCTTCCCGGGATCCAGCCCGAAGTCGGTGAGCGCCGCCTGCGCCTGGTAGTCCTGCGCGCCCCCGGCCGTGGCGTAGTCGAGCAGGGTGTCGCCTACGATCTCCGGCTCCTGCGGCACGAAGGCGATGCGGGTTCCGGTGGTGACGTTGCGCTCGCCGCCGTCCGGCTCGACCTGGCCGGCCAGGATGCGCAGCAGGGTCGACTTGCCCGCGCCGTTGCGCCCGACCAGGCAGGCGCGGACCCGGGCGTCGAGAGCCAGGTCGACGCCGTCGAACAGCATCAGCGGACCGTCCGCCAGGCGGACGTCCTTCAGGGCGAGGATGGGTGCGCGCATTTGAGGGGCCTCAGATAGCGGCCCTGGCTTTCGGCGCAAGCTGGGATTGGGGCGCGATCGCGCCTAGATAGGCGCCATGGCCGGCGAACCCTTCTGGCGGCGCAAGTCGCTGAGCGAAATGACGGTCCCCGAATGGGAGAGCCTGTGCGACGGCTGCGGCCTCTGCTGCCTGGTGCGTTTCGAGGACGAGGACGGCGGCATCATCCCCACGCGGGTGCACTGCAAGCTGTTCGACGCCCACGCCTGCGTCTGCACCGACTATGCGAACCGCCAGGCCTATGTGCCCGACTGCGTGAAGCTGACGCCGGGCAATATCGAGCAGCTCGCCTGGATGCCGCTCTCCTGCGCCTACCGCCGCCTGCACGAGGGCCGCGACCTGGCCGACTGGCACCCGCTGGTCTCCGGCGACCCGGAGAGCGTGCACCGGGCCGGGGTCTCTGTGCGCGGCCAGACGGTCAGCGAAAGCGTGCTGGCCGAGGCGGAGGACGCGCTGGACTTCGCCGCCCCGGACCTGACTGCGGAACGCGGGCGGCGGTGATGTGACATTTCCGCCACATCGGCCCTTGCGCGCGGAACCGAACCGACCAATCTAGGCCTCTAGAGAGACCGCACTTCCAAAAAGGGCTGAACCGACTTGGCGAGCGACCCCTATCAGGTCCTGGGCGTTCCGCGCACCGCGAGCGCGGACGAGATCCGCAAGGCGTTCCGCAAGCTCGCCAAGGCCAACCACCCCGACACCAATCCCAACAACAAGGCCGCCGAGGAGCGCTTCAAGCAGGTCTCCGGAGCCTTCGACATCCTGGGCGACGCGGCCAAGAAGAAGAAGTTCGACGCCGGCGAGATCGACGCCGACGGGCGCGAGACCTTCGGCGGCTTCGGGGGCGGCTTCGGTCGCGGCCAGGGCGGCGGGCAGGGTGGCCCGTGGGGTCCGCCGCCGGGCGGCGCTCATGGCGCGAGCTTCGAGGGCGTCGACCTGGGCGACATCCTGGGCGAGATGTTCGGCGGGGCGCGCGGCGGACGGGCGGGCGGCCAGGGCGGCGGTTTCGGCGGCTTCTCCCAGCGCGGCTCCGACGTGCGGGCGCGCCTGGAGATCGACCTGGAGGACGCCATCAAGGGCGCCAAGAAGCGCATCTCCTTCTCCGACGGCCGCACCATCGACGTCTCGATCCCCAAGGGCGCCCAGGAGGGCCAGACGCTCCGGCTCAAGGGCCAGGGCTCGCCCGGCCGCGCCGGTCCCGGCGACGCTTTCATCGAGCTGACCATCGCACCGCACCCGATCTATCGCCGCGAAGGCGAGGCCCTGGTGATGGACGTGCCGATCACCGTCTATGACGCGGTGCTGGGCGGCAAGGCCGAGGCGCCGACGCCGGACGGGCCGGTGACCCTGACCATCCCCCAGGGCTCCAACACCGGGGCGCGCCTGCGGCTGAAGGGCCGCGGCCTGGCCGACGCCCGCGGCGTGCGCGGCGACCTCTTCGCGCGTCTGGTGGTCTTCCTGCCGGACAAGCCTGACCCCGAGCTGGAGGCATTCGCGCAGGCGTGGCGCAAGGCGCGGCCCTACACGCCCAAACGGCGCAGCTAGAGGCGCGGCGTGACAGCCGCGCTCCAACGCCCCATAAGCTCGGTGTTCAGGCCCGGTTCAGTCCCGGGCGGCCACAAGCTGATCCCATGATGCGCCTCCTCCTCATCGCCGCCCTGCTGCTGGGCGCCGCGCCCGTGACCGCGTCCGCGGCGCAGGAGCGGCCCGGCGCGCCCGAGGCCTCGTCCGGCGCCCAGGCGCCGCTTTCGCGCGTTCTGAAAGAGCTGGCCCAACGGTACAAGGGCAAGCAGCTCAATACGACCATGGGGCAGTCCGGCGGCAAGCCGGTCTATCTCGTGCAGTGGCAGTTCCCCAGCGGCCAGATCGTGGTGTTCACCGTGGACGCCCAGACCGGCCAGGTGCTGGGGCAATAGGAAGGACTCTGCGATGCGCATCCTGCTCGTGGAAGACGATCCGGACCTGAGCCGGCAACTGAAGCTGGCGCTGGCCGACGCCGGCTATGCGGTGGACCACGCCCCGGACGGGGAAGAGGCCCAGTTCCTCGGCGAGACCGAGCCCTATGACGCGGTGATCCTCGACCTGGGCCTGCCCAAGGTGGACGGGGTCTCGGTTCTGGAGCGCTGGCGGCGCGAGAACATGGCCACGCCCGTGCTGATCCTCACCGCCCGCGGCGCCTGGAGCGAGAAGGTGGCGGGCTTCGACGCCGGCGCCGACGACTACCTGACCAAGCCCTTCCACACCGAGGAGCTGCTGGCGCGGTTGCGCGCCCTGCTGCGCCGCTCGGCGGGGCATGCGGCGCCGAACCTGTCGTGCGGGGGCCTCAGGCTGGACCCGCGGGCCGCGCGGGCGAGCGTCAACGGCGAGCCGCTGCGGCTGACGTCGCTGGAGTACCGCCTGCTGCACTACATGATGATGCACCAAGGGCGGGTGATCAGCCGCACCGAACTGGTGGAGCATCTCTACGACCAGGACTTCGACCGCGACTCCAACACCATCGAGGTGTTCATCGGCCGGGTGCGCAAGAAGATCGGCTCCGACCGCATCGAGACCGCCCGCGGGCTGGGCTACCGCCTGACCTGCCCCGAAGAGGAACGCGGCGGCGAGGCGCAGGCCTCCTGATGCGCCGGGCGGGGGCCCGCGGGATGAGCGCGACGTGAGGCTGCCGGCCGCGCTCGGCGCCTCGTCGCTGGCCCGACGGCTGGTGCTGCTGGCGCTCACCTGGAGCATCGGGGCGCTGGTGGTCACCGCCCTGGTCATGGGCCTGCTCTTCCAGCGCGCGGCGATCCGGCGGGTCGACGAGACGCTGGCCGACCTGATCACCAACCTGGCGGCCTATTCCGACGTGGAGGACGGCCAGGTGTACGCCCCGCCGTTCACCGACGAGCGGGCGCTGCGCACCTATTCGGGCCGCTACTGGGAGATCGCCGAGCCGACCGCCGACGGCAAGATCCGGCCGATCGCGCGGTCGCACTCCCTGTTCGATTCCACCCTGCAGACCCCGCCGGACCTGGTGGCGCAGTTGAAGGCGCATCCCGGCCGCAAGATCGCCTATCCCGCCCGCGGCCCGCAGGATGAGCCGCTGCGGGCCCGGGCGCAGCAGAACTTCCTGCCCGGCCGCAAGGCGCCGGTGATCTTCCTGGCCGCCGAGGACCGCAGCTCCGTCGACCGCGACGTCTCCAATTTCATCGCCGCCACCTCGGCCGCTTTCTTCCTGATGGCGGCGCTGCTGATCGTGGCCATCGTGATCCAGGTGCGGGTGGGCCTGCGCCCGCTGTTCGAGCTGCGCAGCGAGGTGGCCGCCGTGCGCCGCGGCAAGGCTCCGCGCCTGGCCGAGACCTATCCAAGCGAACTGATGCCGCTGGCCCAAGAGCTGAACGCCCTCGTCGAGCACAATCAGCAGGTGGTCGAGCGCCAGCGCACGCACGTGGGCAACCTGGCGCACGCGCTGAAGACTCCGATCTCGGTGATGATCACCGAGGCCCGCCAGCGGCCCGGGCCCCTGGCCGAAGTCGTCGAGCGCCAGGCCGAGGCCATGCAGAAGCAGGTGGACCACCACCTGCGCCGCGCCCGCGCCGCGGCCCGCACGCAGGGCCAGGGCGAGCGCACCTCGGTCGCCGAGGTGCTGGACGAGCTATCGCGCACCCTGGACAGGATCTACCGCGACAAGGGCGTCGCCATCGACTGGGACGCCGAGGAGGACCTGTACTTCCTGGGCGAGCGCCAGGACCTGCTGGAGATCGCCGGCAACGCCATCGAGAACGCCTGCAAGTGGGGCCGTTCGAAGGTGCGCGTCCGGGCCGACGAACTGAGCCCCGAGCGCTTCCGCCTGCTGGTGGAGGACGATGGCCCGGGCTTGCCGCCGGAGCGCCGCGCCGAGGTGGTGCAGCGTGGAACGCGGCTGGACGAGACGGCCCCGGGATCGGGGCTTGGCCTGTCGATCATCGACGAGCTGGCGCGGGCCTACGGCGGCTCGCTGAGCCTGTCGGACTCGCCGCTCGGCGGGCTGCGGCTGGAGGCCGACCTGCCCCGCGCAGAGGCCTGAATCTCCCTTCGGACAACCTTAACCCGCGGCAGGCCAAGGTAAGGGGCTTGCGGACCCGCGTTCCGTGACCGGAGCTATTGATGGTCGCCCTCTCCGACCGGAAGATCGAGATCGTCAGGATGCTGGTGGAATCGGCGCCTGATCGGATCGTGGGCGGTCTGCGCCTGGCGTTGGCCGACAGCGTCGGCGACAGCGTGCTGGCGAGCGTGCGCCAGCTTGTCGAGGTCGAGGCGGTCGACCGCCTGATGCGCAACGCCGTGTTTCAGCCGCTTGTCCCCCTGTGCGTCGGCGACGGCGGCGACAAGCAGAAGCTGACCTTCCCCGCCCAGGCGCTGAGCTTCGCCTGGCGCGGCCTCAAGGCCTCCGCCCCCGCCGAGATGGCCCAGGCGGTCAGGGCTTCGGCGGCGGTGGCGGCGGCGCAGGCGAGCGAGCAGCGCGTGCCGGACCCGAGCCCGGCCTACAACCTCCTCCTGACCGCCGCGGCCAAGGCCTTCCGCGCCGGCGAGGTGCGGGAGTTCAAGGCGGCGGCGGAGCTTTGCGAGCGTGCGCGGCCGGGCGGGGCCGAGGCCTTCGCCGCCTGCCTCGACATCGCGCCTATCGTGCGAAAAACCCTGCCAAGGCTCGGCGACTGGATCGCCCAGGCCGGCGACGAGACCAGCGCGCCGGCCCGGCTGGCCTACAAGGACGCCGTGGCGGTCGTCGAGGACGCGGGGCCGCGCTTCTTCGAGATGCTGGCCGCCCAGCTCAATCCCCCATGGATGGTGCTGCGGATCATCTCGGCGATCATGGACAAGCCCACCGAACGCTACCTGGCGGACTCCGAACTGGGCGGCTTCCCCGAGCGGGTGATGGCGCAGATCGACGAGTCCCTGAAGGCGATCGGCAAGCTGGACCTGGACGGCGGCCGCGAAACCGGGCGCGAGGCCGGACGCCTGGTGGAGCTGATCACCCAGCAGGTCTTCGAGCTGGAGGTCTGCATCGAGCTCAACCGCGAGCATGGCTGGGGCCAGCGGATCGTCGGCCAGAAGAAGGCCCTGGCCAACCTGGTCGAGGGCCGTCTGCGCGACGCCGAGAAACTGGCTGCCGCGGCCCTGCCGAATCAATCCTCCGGCTTCGCCCGACCCCGCCGGAGCGGCCCGAAGCTGGACGAGTCGCCGGATCCCAAGGCCGTGGGCCGAGCCATGACGCTCCTCAATTTCACCCACGAGGTCCGGCTCTGCGCCAATTACGGGGGCTTCTCGGCGATGCACGCCAAGGTGGTCGAGAAGCTGGGCGGCCAGATCGACCACTATGTCGAGGACGTGCTGGACATCGCCCGCACGGGCGACGCCCCGCCCGCCATCGCCGGGGCGTTCCTGGCGGTCGCGGCGGACATGGTGGCGCTGATCCGCGACGAAAAGGCCGCCGAACTGGTGCGCCGGCGCGCGGCCAAGGCCTGCGCGCCCCCCGACAATTCGGTCATCCTCGACATCTAGACCCCGTCCCAACAGGCCTGAACGAAAGCAGCCGCGATCGCGCGAGGTCGCCATCCGGATCTGAGCCTATCTCGTCGGTCCGGATCGATGTGGGAAGCACTCTGGCCGTCACCGGGCCCCGAGGGCCGATGACGCACTCGCGCTGGCCGGCGCTTTCGGCTACACGCGCCGCATGATCGCCTTCTGGGTCGCCGCCGGAGCCCTGTCCGCCGCGGCGGCCATCCTGTTGATGTTCCGCGCCGCCCAGGCCGCCGCGCACGCACAGTCCGCGGACACGACGTCGATGTTCTATCGCCGCCAGCTCTCCGAGATCGGCGACCTGGCCGACCGCGGCCTGATCGGCGCGGAGGAGCGCCGGGTGGCAGAGGCCGAGGCCGGACGGCGCCTGCTGGCCGCCGCCGACGCGCCGGTCGAGGCCTGGTCGACGGGCGCCGGCCGGATGCCGATCCTGCTGGTCGCCGTGGGCGCGCCGCTGCTGGCGCTGGCCATCTATCTCGCCGTCGGCTCGCCGGGCATGGGCGATCAGCCCTTCGCCGCGCGGCTGGCGCAGTGGCGGGCGGCCAATCCGGAAAGCCTGCAGCCGCCGGAGATGGCCGCGGTGCTGGGCAAGCTCACCAAGGAGCGGCCCAACGATCCGGACGGCTTCCGCTTCCTGGCCCTGGCGGAGGGCGCCTCCAGCAATCCCGCCGGCGCGGTGCGGGCCCTGAAACACGCCGTCCAGCTCGCGCCGCAGCGCGCCGACCTCTGGGAGATGCTGGGCGAGGCCCTCATGTTCACGGCCAACGGCGAGCTGACCGACGACGCCATCGACGCCTTCGCCCACACGATCCGCCTGGACCCCCGCAACATCGCCGCCCGCTTCCAACTGGCGCGGGCGAAGATCAAGGCCGGCGACAAGGCGGCCGGCCTGGCCGACTGGCGCTCGCTGCTGGCCGACATGCCGCCGACCGACCCGCGGCGCGGCGACCTGCAGGGCGCCATCGCCCAGGCGGAGGGCCAGGCGCCCCCGCCGCCGGCGGCGCCGCAGGGCCTCTCGGGCGACCAGATGACCGCGGTGCGCGGTATGGTGGCCAACCTCGCCGCGCGGCTGGCGCAGAGCCCCGACGACCCGCCCGGCTGGGTGCAGCTCGTCAAGGCCTACGCCGTGCTCGGCGACACCGAAAAACGCGACGCGGCGCTGAAGTCCGCCCGCGCCCGCTACGCCGGCAAGGCCGAGGTGCTGGACGCGCTGAGCAAGGCCGCGGCCACGGAGCCCATGAAATGAGCTGGCTGCCCAAATCCCCGAAGGCGCGGCGGCGCCTGACCCTGGTGGCGGCGATCGCCCCGGTGCTGGCCCTGGCGCTGGGCCTGACGCTGTGGGGCCTGCGCGGCTCGATCTCGTTCTTCTACACGCCCAGCCAGGCTGCCGCGGCCCATCCGCCGCCGGGGCGCTCGGTGCAGCTCGGCGGGCTGGTGCGCATGGGCAGCGTCGCCAAGCATTCCGACGGGCGCGTGGAATTCGTGGTCGCCGACCGCACGGCGCAGGACCGGGTGAGCTTCCAGGGCGACCTGCCCGACCTGTTCCGCGAGGGCCAGGGCGTGGTGGCCGTGGGCGCGTTCCGCCAGGACGGGGTCTTCGAGGCCAAGCAGGTGCTGGCCAAGCACGACGAGAAGTACATGCCACCGGACCTGGCCAAGGCGCTGAAGGCGCAGGGCGAGTGGCGCGGCGACGGCTCGACGCCGGACTATGCGAAGGAAGCCCCCTCCGACACGCCCCAAGAGGGGCGCGCCACCTCCCCCGTAAACGCGGGCGGAAGACCCAGCACATGATCGCAGAATTCGGGTCCTTCGCGCTGATCCTGGCGCTCGCCTTCGCCATCGCCCAGGTGGGGCTGTCGGCGGTCGCGCGGGTGAAACGCTCGGCCGTGCTCGCGGCGGCCGGCGAGGGCGCCGCGGTGGCCTCGTTCGCCGGCGTCGCCATCGCCTTCGCCTGCCT
>NZ_DATMNA010000119.1:0-48493 GCF_035569475.1 Phenylobacterium sp. | reverse complement strand
CTCGGTGGGACCCGCCGAACCGCCCCCTGTACGGCTCGCCCCGAGCCTCGGCCTGGCCTACCTGGGCCGCACCATTTTCGAAGGCGTGCGCCTGGCGGAGGTCCTGAACCCGCTGGCCAAGCGCTACCTCGCCGATCCGGGCGACGTCGGGGCGCTCATGGACCTGTCGATCCTGGTGCACATGCGCGGCGACCGCGAGAAGGGGCTGGAGCTGCAAGCCTCGGCCCTCGAGGCGTGCCGCATCTACCGCACGACGCACGGCAGCGGGAAGGGGCCGAAGATCCTGGCCTTCATGGCGCCCGGGGACTTCATGACCAACACGCCGATCGACTTCCTGCTGGAAGGCTCGGACGCCGAACTGACCCTCTATTACATCGATGGCGACCTGCCGACGCCGGACCAGGTCCCCGAGCATGACATCGCCTTCCTGGCCATCGGTCAGGCCGACGACGGCTCGGCGGCGCTCGCCAGGCTGCAGGGCGCCTTCGACGCCTGGCCCCGGCCGGTCCTGAACGCGCGCCCGGACCTCATCGCCGCCCTCAGCCGCGATGGCGTGGCCGACCGTTTCGAGGGCCATCCGCAGGTGCTCTGCCCGCCCACCCGCCGGGTGGAGCGTGCGGCCCTGGCCGCCATCGCCGGGGGCGCGCTGGCCCTTGACGCCCTGCATGCCGAACTGCGCTATCCGATCATCGTGCGCCCGATCGGCTCCCACGCCGGCAAGGGCCTGGAGAAGGTCGACAGCGCCGCAGAGCTGGCCGCCTATGTCGCGGGCCACGAGGCCCAGGCCTTCTTCATCGCCAACTTCTTCGACTACGCCGGAGCGGACGGCCTCTACCGCAAGCTGCGGGTGGTGTTCATCGACGGCCAGCCCTTCGTCTCCCACATGGCGGTCTCCGCCCGCTGGATGGTGCACTACCTGAACGCCGACATGAGCGAGGCGGCCAACCGCGCCGCCGAGGCCGAGATGATGGAGACCTTCGACGAAGGCTTCGCCGCGCGCCACGCCGCGGCGTTCGAGGCCCTGACCCGCGCCTTCGGCCTCGACTACTTCGGCATCGACTGCGCCGAGACCCAGGACGGGCGGCTGGTGGTGTTCGAAGCCGACGTGGCGATGATCGTCCACGCCATGGATCCGGCGGAGCTCTATCCCTACAAGAAGCCGGCCATGGCGAAGCTGTTCTCCGCCTTCGTCGCCGCCCTGTCGCGCTCCGCCCAGCGCGGCCGGCTCGCCGCCTAGGCCCGTCCCGGCGGGCCGCGCTAAGCTCGGTCACCTTTCGCCGGGAAGACCGCCATGCCCAAGATCGACGTCGCCGCCGTGCCGGAGCGCAAAGGCTCCGGCTATCCGCCACCCTTCGCCGCGCCCTGCGCCGACCGCGTAAGGCAGCGGCTTGGCAACGCCGGCGGGCTCGTGGATTTCGGGGTCAATCTCATGCGCCTGCCGCCGGGCAATTGGTCGAGCCAGCGCCACTGGCATAGCCACGAAGACGAGTTCGTCTATGTGCTCGAAGGCGAGCTGACGCTGATCGAAGACGCTGGCGAGACGGTGCTGCGGGCCGGCGATTGCGCGGCCTTTCCGAAAGGCTCGGGCAACGGCCATCACATGATCAACCGGTCGGGCGCGACGGCGGTCTATCTCGAAGTCGGCTCGCGCGCGCCCGCCGACCTCACCACCTGCTCCGACATCGACATGATGAGCCTCAACGCCGACGGCCGCTTCACGCACAAGGATGGCTCGCCCTATCCCGAGGCCTAGACCCTGTCCCGGCTGACTTGGATCAAGTCAGCCGGGAAAGAACAGGGTTGTCGCCTATGTCTGGAGCCCTTCTTGTCCACTCAGGGCTCTAGGCTGGGGTCCTCAAGCTCTCCACCAGGGCGCGGGCGTAGGGGCGAAGCTCCGCGTCGGCGCGCACGACGATGGTCAGCTCGCGCGCCGACCAGTCGTCCGCGAGCTCGACGCGGCCCAGGCGCATGGTCATGGCCGCCCGCGCCGCGGTGGTCGCCGGCACGACACCCACGCCGACGCCGCACTCCACCATCCGGCAGACAGCGTCGAAGCTGCGTAGTTGGACGCGAAGCCGCAGCGGCCGCCCCTCGCGCGCCGCCTTGCCGGCCAGGAAGCGCTGCAGGGACGCCGCCCGGTCCAGGCCGACCAGATCGTAGTCCAGAACCTCCGCAAAGCGCACGCTCCCGCGCCCGGCCAGTGCATGGTCGGCGGGCGTCACCACCACGAACCGATCGGAGCGGAACGGGTAAGTGGCCAGCGCGCCCACCTCGACCGTGCCGGCGACGATGCCCACGTCGGCCGCGCCCTCCGCCACCAGGCCGACGATCTCGTCGGACAGCCGCTCCTCAAGGTCGACGCTGACCTGCGGATGGGCGGCGAGGAAGGCCGAGAGCGCCTCGGGCAGGAATTCGGTCAGGGCGTTGGTGTTGGCCAGCAGCCGCACTTCGCCGGTGAAGCCGCCGGCAAAGGCGCTGAGGTCTTCGCGAAGCTGCGCGCTCTGGGCCAGCATGGCGCGGGCGTGCTTCAGCAGGGTGCGCCCGGCCTCGGTGGGCGTGACGCCCTGGCGCGAGCGGATCAAGAGGGCCGCGCCCAGCGCCTCCTCCATGCCGCGGATGCGCGTCGAGGCGGCGGCCAGGGCCAGGGCGCTGCGCTCGGCCCCGGCGGTGATCGAGCCCGCGTCAGCCACATCGCAGAACAATCGCAGGTCCGTCAGATCGAAGCGCATCCTTCGCCTTTCGCGAAGTAAGACTACAGCAATGACGCATTGCCCCGCTAGATGAGATCGCAGAAGCTTCGTCCCCGGCGAAACAATTCCGAGGCATCGTCGCATGGCTGCGTTCCTCGCCGAAAGGACGAACTCCCCGGCGTCGAAGGCCGAAAACCCCGTCATCGCGACCCGGTGCGCGGCCTTCGTTGACACCCCTCGCGCGGCGCTTAAAAGCGAACTCGCCTTGGCACGGGATCAGAGCGGATCACACCCATGACGGAAGCCTCCACCACGCCGCGAGAGCGGCCGGTTTCGCCGCACCTGGTCACCGGGGGCCTCGGCTCGCCGCCCCTCTGGCGCTGGCACATCACCATGTGGACCTCGATCCTGCACCGGGCGACCGGCGTGGCGCTGTATGTGGGCGCCCTGATCGCCGCGGCCTGGGCGATCTCCCTGGCGGGAGGGCCCGACGCCTACGCCGGGTTCAAGGCCCTGCTGGGCTCGATCCCCGGCAAGGTGGTGATGTTCGGCCTGACGGTCTGCGTCTTCTACCACCTGGCCAACGGCGTCCGGCACCTGGTCTGGGACACCGGCCACGGCCTCGACGTGAAGTCCGCCAACGCCAGCGCGGTGCTGGTCTTCGCCTTCGCCGCGGCGGCCAGCCTGGCGATCTGGGGCATCGCCGGCATGACGGGAGCGCTCTGATGGTCAGCTATCGCACTCCGCTCGGCCGCGCCCGTGGCCTGGGCTCCGCCAAGCACGGCGCCGGCCACTGGGTCTCCGAGCGGGTCAGCTCCATCGCCCTCGCGCCGCTGGTGGTCTGGGCGGTCTACGGCGTGCTGCGCCTGGCCGCCGGGGACTACGGCTTCGCGGTCCACTGGGTCCAGGCCCCGCTGAACGCGACGCTCCTGGTGCTGACCCTGGCCATCAGCTTCTGGCACATGCATTCCGGCATGCGGGTGGTGGTCGAAGACTACATCCACAAGACCCTGACCAAGACCGCGCTCCTGGTCCTGAACCTTTTCGTCTGCGGCCTGGCCGGCGCGCTGGCGATCTTCTCGATCCTCAAGGTCGCGCTGGGAGGCGCCTGAGATCAGCATGGCGACCTACAATTTCATCGATCACAAGTATGACGTCGTCGTCGTGGGCGCCGGCGGGTCCGGCCTGCGCGCGGCGCTGGGCTGCGCGGCGGCGGGGTTGAAGACGGCCTGCATCTCCAAGGTCTTCCCGACCCGCTCGCACACCGTCGCGGCGCAAGGCGGCATCTCCGCCAGTCTCGGCAACATGGGCGAGGACGACTGGCGCTGGCACATGTACGACACCGTCAAGGGGTCGGACTGGCTGGGCGACCAGGACGCCATCGAATATCTGGTCAGGAACGCGCCGGCGGCCGTCTACGAACTCGAGCACTGGGGCGTGCCCTTTTCGCGGACCCCGGACGGCAAGATCTACCAGCGCGCCTTCGGCGGCATGACCCGCAACTTCGGCGAGGCGCCGATCCAGCGCACCTGCGCGGCGGCCGACCGCACCGGCCACGCCATGCTGCACACCATGTACGGCCAGGCGCTGGCCAAGAAGACCGAGTTCTTCATCGAGTACTTCGCCCTGGACCTGATCATGGACGAGGGCGTGTGCCGCGGCGTCACCGCCTGGAAGCTGGACGACGGGACCCTGCACCGCTTTCAGGCGCAGATGGTGATCCTGGCGACGGGGGGGTACGGGCGCGCCTACTTCTCCTGCACCAGCGCCCATACCTGCACCGGCGACGGCGGCGGCATGGCGTTGCGCGCCGGCCTGCCGCTGCAGGACATGGAGTTCGTGCAGTTCCACCCCACCGGCATCTACGGCGCCGGCTGCCTGATCACCGAGGGCGCCCGCGGCGAGGGCGGCTACCTGACCAACTCCGAGGGCGAGCGGTTCATGGAGCGCTATGCGCCCTCCGTGAAGGACCTGGCGCCCCGCGACATGGTCAGCCGCGCCATGACCATCGAGATTCGCGAGGGCCGCGGCGTGGGCCCGAAGAAAGACCACATCAACCTGCACCTCGATCACTTGGATCCGAAAGTATTACACGAACGCCTGCCGGGCATTTCTGAAAGCGCCAGAATATTCGCTGGTGTTGACGTAACTAAAGAGCCCATTCCGGTGCTCCCGACCGTCCATTATAACATGGGCGGGGTGCCGACGAACTTCTACTCCGAGGTAGTGACCAAAGCCGGCAAGGATCCGGACAAGGTAGTGCCGGGCCTGATGGCCGTGGGCGAGGCGGCCTGCGTGTCCGTGCATGGCGCCAACCGCCTGGGCTCCAACTCGCTGATCGACCTGGTGGTGTTCGGGCGTTCGGCGGCGCTGCGCGCGGCGGACATCATCAAGGCGGGCGCGACCCAGCCGGAACTGCGGCCTTCGATGACCGACGGCCACCTGGCGCGGTTCGACCGGTTCCGCAACGCCAGCGGCAAGACCTCGACCGCGGCGCTGCGGCTGGAGATGCAGCGGTCCATGCAGGAGGACGCCGCGGTGTTCCGCACCGGCGAGAGCCTGGTGAGCGGCGTGAAGCGCCTGGAGGCGGTGCAGAAGAAACGCAAGGATCTGGCGGTCTCCGACCGCGGCATGATCTGGAACACCGACCTGATGGAGACCCTGGAGCTCGACAACCTGATCGGCCAGGCCGTGGTGACGGTGGTGGGCGCCAACAACCGCCAGGAGAGCCGCGGGGCCCACGCGCGGGAGGACTTCGCCAACCGCGACGACAAGACCTGGATGAAGCACACGCTCACCTGGTTCGACGACGCCACGGGCAAGGTGAAGATCGATTACCGGCCGGTCCACGACTACACCATGACCAACGACATCGCCCCGATCCCGCCCAAGGCGCGGGTGTACTGAGGCGGTCATGGACGCCGCCCAGCCAGGTCTGGAGACACCCCCGGCCATCGGCTGGTTCCACTCGCTGAGCCTGCCGGGCGGCGAGACGACGACTGGCGAAAAGCCGGCGGCGGTGCTCGGCGCCGAGGCCGAGGTGGTGTTCAGGCACGGCGTCGCCGGCAAGCGGGTGCTCGACATCGGCGCCTGGGACGGCTTCTTCAGCTTCGAGGCCGAGCGGCGCGGAGCGGCCCATGTGCTGGCCACCGACCACTTCTGCTGGTCGGGGCCGGGCTGGGGCACGAAGGCCGGCTTCGACTACGCCCACCGCCGCCTGGACTCCAAGGTGGCGAGCCTGGACATCGACGTGCCGCGGATCGGGCCGGAGACCGTGGGGACGCACGACGTGGTGCTGTTCCTGGGCGTGCTCTACCATGTGAAGGACCCGCTGGCGGCGCTGGAACGGGCGGCCTCGGTGACCGGCGAGCTGCTGGTCGTGGAGACCGCCACGGCGCTGGACGTCCTGCCCTGGCCGGTGGCGCGCTACTACCAGGGGCGCGAGCTGAACAACGACCCCACCAACTTCTGGGCGCCCAACCGGCGGTGCCTGGAGGGCATGGCCCGCGACCTCGGCTTCTCGCGCATCGAGATGACCGGCCATCCGTCGACCCGGCCGCACTGGCGCGCGCCGGACCTCTACTGGAAGCACAATCGGGTGTTCATGCATGCCTGGCGTTGAACTCGAATCCGCGCTCCGGGCGCGCGACACGGACGCCGACTGGCGCGAGCTGGGCGAGACCGAGCCCTATTGGGCCGTGCTCAGCCACCCGGACTTCCGTAGCGAACGGCTGACGCCTGAGGGGATCGAGAGCTTCTACCAGTCGGGCCCGCCCTACATCGCCACCCTGGCCGAGGCGCTGAAGGCGATGACCGGCGCCTATCCGTCCGGCCGCGCGCTGGACTTCGGCTCAGGCGTCGGCCGGCTGGCCGAGGCGATGACCGCCTACGCCGGCGAGGTCACCGGCGTCGACATCTCTCCGGGCATGCTGGCGCTGGCCCGGGCCCGCGGCAGCAAGGTGACCTACGCCGACCGGATCCCGGACGGTCCCTTCGACTGGATCAACAGCTTCATCGTGTTCCAGCACATCCCGCCGCCCCGGGGCGAGGCGATCATCGAGGAGCTGCTGTCGAAGCTGTCGCCCGGCGGGGTCGTCAGCCTGCAGATCATCGTCTGGCGCGACAAGAACCGCGAGTGGCCCGCCGAGACCGGCTGGCGAAAGCTGATCGCCGGCCAGCTTCGCCGCAAACGGGTGCGCGAACTGCCGGTGGGCCAGATCCTGATGTACGACTACGACCTGTCGCGGGTCGTGCGCCTGCTGAACCTGGCCGGCATTGAGGAGATCCGCCTGGTCTCCACCAACCACGACGGCCACCACGGCTTCATCATCCTCGGGCAGAAGACCGCCCCGGCCAGCTTTTCTTAGGGACCCTACCGATGGTCGAACTCGTCCTGCCGAAGAACTCCCGCGTCACCAAGGGCAAGCACCACCCGGCCCCGGAGGGCGCGAAAAAGACCAAGACCTTCCGCGTCTACCGCTACGATCCGGAGGGCGTCGAGAACCCGCGCTGGGACACCTATGACGTGGACGTCGAGGCCTGCGGGCCGATGGTCCTGGACGCGCTGATCTATATCAAGAACGAGATCGACCCGACGCTGGCCTTCCGCCGGTCCTGCCGCGAGGGCGTCTGCGGCTCCTGCGCCATGAACATCGGCGGGCGCAACACGCTGGCCTGCACCCACGGCTGGGCCGAGGTCCCCGGCAAGGACGTGCAGATCAGCCCCCTGCCGCACATGCCGGTGGTCAAGGACCTGGTCCCCGACCTGACCCAGTTCTACGCTCAGTACGCCTCCATCGAGCCCTGGCTGCACACCGAGACGCCGGAGCCGCAGAAGGAATGGCTGCAGTCGCCGGAGGACCGCGAGAAGCTGGACGGGCTCTACGAGTGCATCCTCTGCGCCTGCTGCACGACCTCCTGCCCGAGCTACTGGTGGAACCAGGACAAGTATCTCGGCCCCGCGACGTTGTTGCAGTCCTACCGCTGGCTGGTCGACAGCCGCGACGAGGCCACCGGCGAGCGGCTGGACGCGCTGGAGGACCCCTTCAAGCTCTACCGCTGCCACACGATCATGAACTGCGCCCAGGTCTGCCCGAAGGGTCTCAACCCCGCCAAGGCGATCGCCGAGGTGAAGAAGATGCTGGTGGAGCGGGTGGTCTAGAACGCGTCCTCTCCCTTCGCGCTTCGCGTCCGGGGAGATGCGGGTTTTTTGGATTTGTCGGGGGTTCAAGATGGGCGGCAGGACGATCGGAAGCGGGCTCGTGGCCCTGGTGCTGGCTTTGGGGACGGCGCCGGCGGTGGGGCTGCTGGCCGCACCCGGCCTGGCCATCGCCCAGCCCAGCCAGGCCGAGGCCGGAAAGCTGACCGCCTTCCTCGACGCGGAATACGAAGAGGTGCTGAAGGCCAATCCGCAGCAGGCGACCTCGCTCGGCCGCAAGGAAGGCCAGGACCGCCTGAACGACCTCAGCGAGGCCGCGGAGCTGAAACGCCTGGAATGGCGGCGCGGCAGCGTGGCGCGGATGAAGGCCCAGTTCCAGCGGGACAAGCTGCCGCTGGAGGCGAAGATCAGCTTCGACATGTGGCTGGACGAGCTCGACAGCGCCGAGCTGGCCTACAAGTTCCGCCGCTATGACTACGCGCTGGGCGGCGGCGCGCTGCACTCCGGCCTGCCCAATTTCCTGATCAGCTCCCACCTCGTCGACAGCGCGTTGGACATGGCCGCCTACAACGCCCGCGTCCGGGCTCTGGGCCCGGCGATGGACCAGGTGCGCGAGCGCGTGGCGGCGGCGGCCGGCGAGGGCGTCCGCATGCCGCGCTTCCAGTACGAGCGGGTGATCGCCGAGAGCCGCAAGCTGATTTCCGGCCAGCCGTTCGACCAGGCCGGGCCCGACTCGCCGCTCTGGGCCGACGCCAAGGCCAAGGTCGGCAGGCTGGCCGCCGCCGGCAAGGTGACCCCGGCCCAGGCCCAGGCGCTGCTGGACGAGACCCGGGCCGCGCTGACGGGCTCCATGAAGCCGGGCTATGAGCGGCTGATCGCCTGGGTCCAGGCCGACGAGCCGAACGCGCCCTCCGGCAAGGTGGGCGCGGTGACCCTGCCGGGCGGCCTCGCCTGGTACGCCGCGGCCCTGAAGCTGCAGACCCGCACCGACCTCACCGCCGACCAGGTCCACGCCCTGGGCCTCTCCGAGGTGAAGCGCATCCAGGGCGAGATGAACGCACTCGCCCGGACCGCCGGGTTCAAGGACGCCGAGGCCTACTATGCCGAGCTGGCCCGGCTCGATCCGCCGCAGCCCTACACGGACGCCAACCGCGCCGAGATCCTGGCCTACTCCAACGCCCTGATCGCCAACGACCGGGCGCACCTGCCGGCGATGTTCAACAGCCTGCCGATCTACGGCATCGAGGTGGTGCGCGAACCCTCGTTCAGCGAGGTCCCGGGCGGTGCGGCCCACACCAACGGCGCCAGCCCCGACGGCAAGCGCCCGGGGATGGTCTATCTGCACATGCTGGGCAAGACCTCGCCGCGCGCCAGCCTGCCGGACTTGATGTGCCACGAGGGCATTCCCGGCCACGCCATGCAGGGCGACATCCGGGTGCGCCAGAAGGGCGTTCCGAAGTTCCGGCTTGGGGCCCGCAACGCGGCCTTCAACGAGGGCTGGGGCCTCTATTCCGAGCTGCTCTGCAAGGAGATGGGCGTCTATCCGGACACGGCGTCCGACTTCATGCGCCTGGACGGCGAGCTGTTCCGCGCCGCGCGCCTGGTCACCGACACCGGCCTGCACGCCAAGGGTTGGACCGAGGACGAGGCGGTCGCCTACCTGAAGACCACCGGCCATCGCAGCGAGGACACCGCCCGCGCCGAGACCCACCGCTACATCGTCAATCCCGGCCAGGCGACGGCCTACAAGATCGGCATGATCCGCATCCTGGCGCTGCGCACCGAGGCGCAGAAGGCGCTGGGCCCGAAGTTCGACATCAAGGGCTTCAACGACATGATCATCGCCTCCGGGTCGCTGCCGCTGTCGGTCCTGGACATGCGGGTCCACGAGTGGGTGGCCGAGCGGAAGGCGGGGGCGTGACGCGCTCCCTCCCCCGGCGCAGCCGAGAGGGAGAGGGTTGGGGAGGGGGCGGCGCAGGACTCGCGAGCGGCGCCGTGGTCCAGTCACTGTCCGCTCCCGGCAGGTCATGGCTGAATCGGCTGTTCGTGGGGTGACGCGGAGCCGCCCTCTCCCTACCCTCTGCCTCTCGGCTGCGCCGGGGTAGAGGCGAGCAAGTTGACGCCGGCGTCATTTTTGGGCATCGAGGCTGAATGAGCGATGCGGCCAATCCTGCTCCGGGCGGGCATGTGGTGATCCTGGGGGCTGGCCATGCGGGGGGCACGGCGGCGGCGCTGTTGCGGCAGTACGGGCACGCGGGGCCGATCACCCTGGTGGGCGCCGAGCCGATTCCGCCCTACCAGCGGCCGCCGCTCTCCAAGGCCTGGTTGAAGGGCGAGGCCGACGCGGACTCCCTGGCGCTCAAGCCGCTGGAGTTCTACGCGGAGCACAATATCGACTTCCGGGCCTCGACGACGGCGGTGGCGATCAACCGCGGCGCCAAGACCGTCAGCCTCTCCGGCGGATCGACCCTCGCCTACGACGTCGCGATCATCGCCACCGGCGCGCGGCCCATCGCGCTGCCGATCCCAGGCGCGGACCTCAGGGGCGTGATGTTCCTGCGAACCGCCGCCGACGCCGAGCGGCTGAAGGCCACCGTGGGACCGGGCAGGCGGCTGGCGGTGGTGGGCGGCGGCTACATCGGGCTGGAGGTGGCCGCCTCCGGCCGCGCGCTGGGCGCCGAGGTCGTGGTGCTGGAGCGCGAGGATCGGCTACTCGCGCGGGTGGCCTGCACGACCCTGTCGACCTTCTTCAAGAGCTATCACGAGGCCCATGGCGTCAGCTTCGAACTGGGCGCCACGGCCACGGCCTTCGAGGGCCGTGACGGCCATGTGACCGGCGTGACCCTGGCCGATGGCCGCACCGTGCCTTGCGACGCCGTAGTGGTGGGCGTCGGCGCCCATCCGAACGACGAGTTGGCCAGGGACTGCGGCCTGGATGTCGCCCGCGGCGTGGTGGTGGACCTGGAGGCCAGGACCTCCGACCCTTCGATCTTCGCCATCGGCGACGTGGCCCACCGGCCGATGCCGATCTACGGCCGCATGTTCCGCATGGAGAGCGTGCCCAACGCGCTCGAAGGCGCCAAGCAGGCCGCCAGCGCCATCGTCGGCCGCCCGCCGCCGCCCGGCGAGACGCCCTGGCAGTGGTCGGACCAGTACGACCTGAAGCTGCAGATCGCCGGCTACGCCTTCGACGTGGACGAGATCCTGCTGCGCGGTGACCCTGCGTCAGGCAAGTTCGCGGTCTTCCACCTCAAGGGCGACCTGATGCAATCCGTGGAGGCGATCAACTCGCCGCCGGAATTCATGATGGGCAAGCAGTTGATCCTGGCGCGGCGTCCGGTCGACAAGGCGAGGCTTGCAGACCCATCCATTTCCATGAAAGAGGTCGCCGCCTAGAGTGCGGTCATCGAGGGGTTAGATGGCGAAGATTACCTACATCGAACATGACGGGACCGAGCACGTGATCGACGTGAAGCCCGGCCTCACCGTCATGGAAGGCGCCGTGAAGAACAACGTCCCGGGCATCGACGCCGATTGCGGCGGGGCCTGCGCCTGCGCCACCTGCCACGTCTATGTGGACGAAGCCTGGCGCGCCAAGACCGGCGAGAAGTCGGCCATGGAAGAGTCGATGCTGGATTTCGCCGAGAACGTCGAGGACAACTCGCGCCTGTCCTGCCAGATCAAGGTGAGCGACGCGCTGGACGGGCTGGTGGTGCGGATGCCGGAGAGCCAGCACTAGGCTGAATCGACATTCATTCCGAGGATGGGCCGTGGCTTGGCGTTCCTCCTCCCCTTGTGGGAGGAGGTGTCAGCCGGAGGGCTGACGGAGGTGGGGTCGCGCTCCGCTCTCAGCGCGAGACTGAGCTTCGAGCTGCGCCGGGAGGCCGAGAAACCCCACCTCCGACCCGCTGCGCGGCCCACCTCCTCCCACAAGGGGAGGAGGCAGCCTTAGGCGCCGGCCTGAATGTCGATGAGTCCTGCGGGGCGGCGCGCCTTTGGCGCGTCCTTGAGAAGCCGAGGCCCCAAGGCAGAATGGCCGCCATGAGATTTAAGCCGCAGTCTGCCGGTTAGCCCAAAATCTTCGTCATCCTCCGGTCGCGCGAAGACGCGATCCGGGGGACCCATGATCTCAATCGCTGCGGATCATCTGCGGCGGCGCCACCCCAATCCTTTTACCGGCCACGGAGATCATGGGTCCCCCGGATCAGCCTTCGGCTGACCGGAGGATGACGACGGGTGGGGAGCGCGGAGTCGCTATTTTTGCCGCGGTTCGCGCGGATCCGGCAGCGGTTCGGCCAGCTCCACGGCGGCCGGAAGCGGCGGGCCGGGGGCTGAGCCCGACCGCTACGGCTTGGACAGGGGGTCCGGCTTCATGGTTGCGAGGTCGACGGGCACGGAGACGTGCTCCTGGACGATCAGCCACTTGCCGTCGATCTTGCGATAGACGTCGCTGACCCGGACCACCAGCTCGGTGGTGGATCCGTCCTTGGCGGTGAAGTGTCCGTCCTGGATGCTGTGCCCATAGGCCACGTCGCCGACCACGGTGATGCTGAGGTCGGTGATCTTGTTGGTCACCGGGCCCGGGAACTGGGCGAGCAGGTCATCCCAGTCCTTCTTGTAGTCGGCCCAGCCGACATGCTGGCGTGGCGGGGTGACGTCGAACACGAAGAGGCCCTGGCGGGCGTAGTAGGACATCACCTTCCTGGAATCCCTGGCCATCAGACCAGCGTTCAGGCCCTTCTCGAGGGCTTGAATCTGGGCCTTGTCGGTGGGGCCGGCGGGCGCCGATGGCGCGGCGGCGCTTGTGGCCTCGGCCGCAACCGAGGCCCCGGAGATCCCCAACGCAACGGCGGCGGCGCCCGCCCACATCTTCAGCTCGTGCATGATTGCCCCCTTCAAGGCCCGCCCGATCGGCAAGGCGGCCGAGCTTGCGCCAGATATCCACGTTATCAAGTGCGCATTTCTGGCGGCGAGGCGGCGACCCTCGCGCGGGCGCGCCGGCGGCTCTTGCGCGGCCCCGGGGATTTCGGGCTAAGTCCACGCTCGGTTGAGGGGCAAGTCACATGCGTGGAATTCAGGCAGTCGCCTGCGCGATGGCGTTGGCGGCGTTCGGGTTCGTGGGCCAGGCTCCGGCGGCGGAAGACGCCCAGCCCGCGCAGAAGCAGGACGAGGCCTACACCGCCCTGATCAGGAAGCACCTGGTCGATCCGCGCTTCACCACCGAGCTGGTGGACCACATGCCGGCGTCCGACACCGTGCCCTCGCCGCTGAAGTTCTTCGGCCGCATCCCGGGCACGCCGGGCGAGCTGACCTACGCCAAGGACATCGAGCGCTACTACCAGGAGCTGGCCAAGACATCGCCCCGGGTGAAGTTCTGGAAGCTGGGGACCACCGAGGAAGGCCGCGACCAGGTGGTGATCGCCATCGCCGACGAGGCGACGCTGAAGGACCTCGACAAGTACAAGGCCGCGCTGGCGGCGCTGGGCGACCCGCGAAAGACCACGCCTGAGCAGGCCAAGGCCACGATCAAGACCGCCAAGCCGATCTACTGGATCACCAGCGGCATCCATTCGCCGGAGACCGGCGGGCCGGAAATGCTGATCGAGCTGGCCTACCGCCTGGCGGTGGAGGAGACGCCGCTGGTCCGCAACATCCGCAACAACGTGATCACCTTCATCACCCCGGTGGTCGAGGTGGACGGCCGCGAGAAGGTGGTCGACACCTACTATTACGGCAAGAAGACCGGCAAGCCGAAGCCGCCCTTGATGTACTGGGGCAAGTACGCCGCGCACGACAACAACCGCGACGGCATGGGCCAGTACCTGAAGCTCACCCAGAACATCACCAGGGGCGTGCTGGAGTGGCATCCGACGGTGGTGCACGACCTGCACGAGGCGCAGTCGTACCTCTACGTCTCGACGGGAACGGGGCCCTACAACCCCTCGCTGGATCCGGTGCAGACCGACGAATGGTGGCTGCTGGCGGAGACCGAGGTCACCGAGATGGCCAAGCGCAAGGTGCCCGGCGTCTTCACCTACGGCTTCTACGACGGCTGGGTGCCGAACTACCTGTTCTGGATCGCCAACACCCACAACTCGTTCGGGCGCTTCTACGAGGTGCAGAGCTACGGCCCCGACGTGCAGAAGGAGCTGAAGCTTCCGCCCACGGTCACCAGCCGCGAGTGGTACCGGCCCAATCCGCCGCTGCCCACCGTCGCCTGGGGGCCGCGCAACAACACCAACATCCAGGAATCGGCCCTGCTGTTCGCGATGGATCGGGTGGCGAAGGACCGCGAGCTCTATCTCGAGACCTACTGGGTGAAGGGCCAGCACGCCGTCGACGGCGGCAGGACCGGCGCGGTCAACGCCTGGGTGATCCCGGCCGACCAGGCCGCGAAGCTCAACGTGGTCGACATGATCAACGACCTGCGCCGCCAGGGGCTGGAGGTCTCGACCGCCGACGCCGCCTTCACCGCGGGCGGGGTCAAGGTGGCGGCCGGCGACTATGTGATCCGCGCCGACCAGCCGTACCGGACGCTGGCGGACCTCTATTTCAGCGTCCAGAACTACCCGGCCGCCAATCCCAGGCCCTATGACGACACCGGCTGGACGATGCAGTACATGCGCAACGTCACGCTGAAGGCGGTGCAGGATCCGGCGGTGTTGCGGCAGCCGATGACGCTGTTGACGGCAGACCTGGCGCCCGCCGGCGCGATCTCGGGCTCGGGGTCGACGATCCTGGTGAACCACACCGGCGACAACGAGCTGGTCACCTTCCGCTTCAAGCTCAAGGACGTGAAGATGCTGGCCGCCGAGAAGCCCTTCGAGGCCGGCGGCAAGAGCTACGCGGCCGGGACCTTCATCATCCCCAACGCGCCGCGCGCGGCGGTGGAGAACGCGGCCGTCGAGCTGGGCCTGAAGGGCGAGGCGGTCGCGGCCGCGCCCGACGTCAAGACCCACCCGCTGTCGATCCCGCGGATCGGCTACCTGCACTCGTGGCTGCGGACGCAGGACGAGGGCTGGTGGCGTGCGGCGCTCGACCACTACGGCGTGCCCTACACCTACCTCGCCGACACCAAGGCGCGCGCCGGCGACCTTCGGAAGCGGTTCGACGTGATCATCTATCCGACCGTCGGCTCGAGCGCGCGCGACCAGGTGGTCGGCGTGGCGATGAACGGCGATGTCGCGATCCCCTACAGGAAGAGCGAGCTGACGCCGAACCTGGGCGTGCTCGACTCCGCCGACGACATCCGCGGCGGCCTGGGCGTCGACGGCCTGGCGGAGCTGAAGAAGTTCGTCGAGGCCGGCGGGACGCTGATCGGCGACGGCTCGACGGTGGAGATGCTGGCCAACTACGGCGTCGCCGCGGGTGTCACGGTCTCCGCGCCGGGCGAGCTCTACACCAAGGGCGCCCTGATGCGTGGGGTGTTCGCGGACCAGGCCAGCCCCATCGCCTATGGCTACGCCGGCAAGGAGCTGCCGATCTATTTCGCCGACGCCCCGGTGATCACCGTGGCGACCCCCGGCCAGAACGGCGGCGGCGGTGGTGGCGGCCAGGGCGGCGGCGCGGGCGGTAGGCTCGCCCAGAACGTCACGCCGAACGCCACGCCGGAGCGGCTGTCGCCTTGGCCCGCGCCGGAGCACGCCGCCAAGGCCGCGGACGAGCCGACGGCGCCCGTCGACACCGCCCCGCCGGCTTCGCGGCAGGGCGGCGCGGAGCCCACCCAGCGGCCGCGCACCGTGATGGCCTTCCCGGCCCAGGCGGACAGCATCCTGCTCTCCGGCCTGCTGGAGGGCGGCGGCGCGCTCACGCGCAAGGCGCTGATCGTCGACGTGCCCGACGGCAAGGGTCACATGGTGCTGTTCGGCCTGAGGCCCTACTGGCGCTGGCAGACGCAGGGGTCCTATTTCCTGGGCTTCAACGCGATCCTCAACTGGGATCACCTGGACGCGGGCGCGCCGCCGCCGAAGCCGGCGGAGAAGCCCGCCGAATAGGGCCTACTTCTTCGAAGACGCCTCCTGGGCCGCCTTGGTCTTGTTCGCCTGGCTGACGATGTAGTGGTAGATCGCCTCGGCCTGGCCCTCGGCCAGCACCTTCTTGAACGAGACCATGCCCTTGTCGGCGCGGGCGCCGTCCAGGACGATCGAATTCCAGGTGGTGAGGTTCCTCAGCGACGGCGAGTAGCGCAGGTCCGGGATCGACTTGTCGGCCGTCCCCCCGGCGCCATGGCAGCCGGAGCAGAAGCGGCCATAGGCGCCCTCGCCGTCGATCACCTGCTCGTTGGTGCCGGTGAGCAGGGGCGGGTCGAGCACCTTGCCGGCGACGGAGCCGGCGATCGGGGTCTGGGGCAGGGTGGCGCTGGCGTTCAGCTTGTAGACCAGCAGGCGCGAGTTGTTGGCGCTGAGCGGATTGGTGCGCGCCTGGCCGGGCGGCAGGCCGCGGGCGCCCACCAGCAGGGCGACATACTGCTCGCCGCCGATCGTGTAGGTCGAGGGCGCGGCGACCACGTCGGCCTGGGTCGGGGCCGACCACAGCTTCTGGCCGGTGCGGGCGTCGAAGGCGTTGAAATTGCCGCTCCAGTCGCCGGAGAACACCAGGTCGCTGGCGGTGACCATCGCGCCGTGGGCGCCGTAGTCCTTGTCGGGCGCGCGCCAGACCTCCTTCTGCCGGACCGGATCGTAGGCCTCCAGGTAGCTCCTGATATTGCCGCGGGCCGGGGCGCCGGGCTTGCCGTAGAGCTCGGTGATCTTGTCGGAGAAGGACACGGTGGCGGTGTTGTAGACCCGGTCCTTGAGCTGGAAGGTCCCGGGCTTGGCGCTCTGGAAGCCGGTCGAGCTCTCGGTGACCGGGATGTAGACCAGGCCGGTCTTCGGGCTGTAGGCCATCGGGTGCCAGTTGTGGGCGCCCAGCGGGGCGGGCTGGACGATGGCGGCCTTCTCGTCGGTGTAGCGGACATCGGGGTTCTCGACCGGGCGGCCGGTCTTGATGTCGATCTTCGAGGCCCAGTTGGCCGGCGCGAACTTCTCGGCCGAGATCAGCTTACCGGTCGCGGCGTCCCAGACGTAGAAGAAGCCGGTCTTCGGGGCCTGCATCAGGACATGGCGCAGCTTGCCGCCGATCTTCAGGTCGGCGGTCATCAGCGGGTTGGTGACGTCGTAGTCCCACTCGTCGCCGGGCACCTCCTGGAAGTGCCACGCGTACTGGCCGGTGGTCGCCTTCACCGCGATCACCGAGGAGACGAAGAGGTTGTCGCCGCCGCCGGGGCTGCGGATTTCCTGGCTCCAGCTCAAGCCATTGCCGGTGCCGAAGTAGATCAGGTCGGTCTTGGGATCGTAGAGGATGGTGTCCCAGGCCGTGCCGCCGCCGCCGTATTTCCAGAAGTCGCCGTTCCAGGTCTTGAGCGCCGACTTGAGCTGCGGGGTGTTGGTCGGGTCGCCGGGCGCGGCGGGCACGGTGTAGAAGCGCCACTTCAGCTTGCCGGTGGCCGCGTCATAGGCCGAGACGTAGCCGCGGCAGGTGTACTCCGCCCCGGCGTTGCCGATGATCACCAGGCCCTTCACGATCCGCGGGACCTGGGTGATCGTGTAGGGCTGTTTGGGATCGGTGGTCTGCACCGACCAGGCGACCTTGCCGGTCTTGCCGTCCAGCGCGATCAGCCGCCCGTCGAGCGCGCCCAGGTAGATCTTGCCCTTCCAGGCGGCGACACCGCGGTTGACCACGTCGCAGCAGGCCACCGCCCCGTTGGCCGGATCGACCTTCGGGTCGTAGTCCCAGAGCTTGGCGCCGGTCTTGGCGTCATAGGCCTTCACCTTCGACCAGGCGGTGGTGATGTAAAGCGCGCCGTCGACCACGACGGGAGTCGATTCCTGGCCGCGCTCGGTGTCGATGTCGCCGTACCAGGCCAGGCCCAGGGTCTTGACGTTGGCCTTGTTGATGCCGGTGAGCGGGCTGTAGCGCTGTTCGGAATAGGTGCGGCCCGAGGCCATCCAGGTCCCGGGCTCGGCGTCGGCGGCCAGCAGGCGCGGCCCATCCACCGCCGCGGCGCCGATCGGCCGCTGGGCGGGCTTGGCCGCAGCGCCGAAGGCGGCGGGGCCGAGGGCCATCGAGATCGCCGCCGCGGCGGCGACGAGGGTCCGGAAGGCGCGCCCCGCGGCGGCGCGCGTGTCTTGGTCTTGCATGTGTTTCGCTCCCCAGATTCGCTTTGTCCCATCCGTCCGCGGCGGAGGCAAGGCGAAGGCGGACATGGCGCTCGACGCCGGGCAGGGCGGCGGCTAGTAGGCCTTGAGCCCTCCTGCGCCGCCCGCTCCCAGGCCCTCCCCATGATCCTGCGCCTTTCCCGCTTCGCGCACATGATCCCGATCGCGGAAGGCCGGTTCCTGGTCGTCGACGCGATCAGCCAGGCCCGGCTGGTGGTGAACGGCGAGGTGGCGGCCTTCATCGGGACCTTCGCCGAGCCGCAGACGGTCCCCGAGCCGCTTCCCCCCGGCGGGGTGGTCGCCGCCATGGTCGAGCGCGGCCTCCTGACCGAGCACGGCCCCGACGAGGAACTGGCCGACGTCGCGGCCACGCTCGCCCCCTATCACGGCCGCGATCCGGACGCCCTGCTGCAGAAATTCCGGCGCGAGGCGAAGGAGGGCGCGGACCCCTACTGGGCGGTCGCGCAGGCCCGCGGCCTCGCCGAGTTCGGCGGGGGAAAGACCCGGGTCGACCTTGTGCTGCTGGGCGATTGCGACGTGCACATGGAGGCCGATTTCCTGCGCCGCGAAGCCGCCGCGCGGGGGCTGGACCTGCGGGTCGCCGCGACCTTCCCGGACGACGTCCGGTTCGCCGGCGAGCACCGGCACGACGCGGTCCTGGTCGGCGCCCTTCGCTCGCGCCACAGTCTGACCGACCCGCAGCCGGCCGATGGCGCGGCCCCGCCGCACGCGGGCTTCCTCGCCGAGGCGCGGACGATCATCGAGGGGCTGCGGCGGCACACCGCCGCGCCCATCCTGATCGACGGCCTCCCCGAGCCGACAGTCCAGCCCATGGGCTTCGCCGACCGTGGGCCTCTGGGGCATCGGGGGCGATTCCGGGTCGCCAACCTGGCGCTGTCGGCCCTGGTGGAGAGCTTCCCCGACACGCACATGGTCGACCTGGCCGCGGCCCTGGGCGCGGCGGGCGCCGAGCGGCTGCTGGACGACGGCCTCTCGGGCTTCACCCACATGGGCTCGCCGGGCTGGATGCTGCAGCGGGCGGAGGAGGAGCTGGCCCCGGTCCATGGCCAGTTTCCCGACCTGGCGCCGCTCGCCGACTGGCTGGGCGGCGACCCCTACGGCCGCGAGGCGGTTGCGGCGCGGGCCCATCTCGACGCCCTGGCCGTGGTGCTGGGGCTGGACGCGAAGAAGTGCGTCGTCGTCGACCTCGACGGCCTCCTGTGGCCGGGCGTGCTGGCCGAGACCGGGAGCCCCTTCGCCTGGACGCCGCAGGACAATCCCCATTCCTACATCGGCCTCTACTTCGGTCTGCACGAGGCGCTGCTGACGCTCAAGCGCCGGGGCGTCCTCTTGGCCTGCGTGAGCAAGAACGACGAGGCCACGGTCCGCGCGCTGTGGACCTATCCGGCCGGCTATCCGCGCGCCCTGCTGACGCCCGACGACTTCGTCACCCTGCGCATCAACTGGGGCGACAAGGTCGAGAACATCCGCTCCATCGCCGACGAACTGGGCCTGGCGCCGGAGACCTTCCTGTTCCTCGACGACAATCCGGTCGAGCGCGACCGGGTGCGCCAGCGGCTGCCGCAGGTCGAGGTCTGGGGCGACGACCCCTTCAGCCTGCGCCGTCGGCTGCTGAACGATCCGCGGCTGCAACAGCCGCGCCTGACCTCGGAGGCGGCGGGCCGCACCGAACTGGCCAAGGCCCAGCTCGGCCGGCAGGCGGCGCGCGCCGGGGCGGTGAGCGAGAGCGACTTCATCGCCTCGCTGAATGTGCAGAGCCGCATCGAGCGGCTGGCGCCGGGCGCGGCGCTGGAGCGGATCGTCGAGCTTTTCCAGCGCACCACCCAGTTCAACGCCACGGGGATCAAGTTCACGGCCGCCGAGCTGGACGCCCTGCTGCGCCGCGACGGCGGCGCCGTCTACGCCATGCAGGTCAGCGACCGCTTCGCCGACCACGGCCTGGTGGGCGCCGCGGTGCTCCGCGACGGCGAGATCGTCGGCCTGGCGCTGAGCTGCCGGGTGCTGGGGATCGGCGTTGAGCACCGTCTCCTGCAGGCGATCATCGCGGGCGAGGGCGCGCTCACGGCGCGCATCACGCCCACAGACCGCAACGCCCCGGTGCGCAACATCTACCGCGACAACGGCTTCACGGCCGGCGACGACGGGGTCTGGCGCTGCGGCTGAGGGGCCTGGGTCGTGCGCTCATGAAGTGATCGCGATGACGGCAGCCTGGACATGCGAGCGGGCGCCGCGCGCGGCGGCATGCGGACATTCTGAATGACTGGGCGGGGTGGAAAGCAGACCGGCTCCGCGGCAATGCAGCCCCGTCAGTCACGCGAGCAACGGCCCGGCGTGACCAGTGGCCGCACACCGCTGAGCTAGTGCGCCGCTTCAGGCTGCTCCGATGCTGGAGCGGCGGCCGTCTCGTCATCGCTGGCGCTCAGCACCGCGCCCTCAAGCTCGGCCGGCGCGGGGGGGTCGTAAATGGCCTCGAGCATTTCGAACATCTCCGGCGTCACCTCCATGACGAAGGTCTCGCCCTTGGCGGTGTTCCGGTCGGCGACGCGGGCACGGCGGACCTCCTGCGGCGCGTCGACGAAGTGCCACTGCAGCGACAAGCTCTTCGCCTCGGCGATCTGGCGGATGCGCTCCCGATCAGCCCGCCGCATAGCGCCGGTGTCGAGGACAACCGAGGTTCCGGCGGCAAGCACGGCCTCGGCGGTGGACCAGATCAGCGCGTTGCAGCGGCCGAGGCGCTCCAGCATCCAGGCGAACTCGATGGGCCCCTGGAGGTCGGGGCCGAACAGTCGCGCACCCCATTCGTCGAGGACGAAGGCGACCGCGCTCTCGCGGCGGGCCAAGGCGTGGGCGTAGGTGGTCTTCCCTGCGGCGCAAGGCCCGAAGATCACGTTGAGCGTGGCTGGCAAGGCGCTACTCCCTCTTGAAGCTCGGGAGCAAGGCGGCCGTTCATGCTCCCCCTTTGGCGCGTGCAACGGCTCAGCTTGAGCTTCGTTCCCTACGAGCCTCATCGACGCCCGGTCGAAAGTCCGCCGAGGGTCGCAGGCGGACATTGGAGTCGTGGCCGATAGCAGACCTCGCAGGATTTATGAGGCTCCAGCCTAACCCGCGTCGCCCCACTGGCGGTGCAGGGAGGCGGAGATGTGGTTCAGGCGGGTGCGGGACTCCCAGCTCAGGTTTTCCCGCTCCTGCGCCACCACCTCGTTCAGTTCGAACAGCAGCTCGCGGCCCGCGCGGTCGACGATCTCGCTCTCGATGAAGGTGATGCCGCACAGCCGCTCGCCGCGGGTCACGGGGCGGACCTGATGGATCGTCGTGGAGGGGTAGATCACCGCGCCGCCGGGCGGCAGCTTGAAGTCCACGTCCCGCGTCCCCAGGCTGACCGACAGCTCGCCGCCGTCGTAGTCGGCGGGGTCGGTGAGGAAGATCGTGCAGCTCAGGTCGGCGCGGAGCGGGCGGGGCCCGAGCGGCAGGAAGGCGTTGTCGGCGTGCGCCCCGTAATGCATCCCCGGCTGGTACTTGGTCAGCACCGGCGGCGCCATGCGCTTGGGGAAGGCGTAGGCGGCGAAACCCTCGCTGCGCCCCAGGCCGCGCCCCAGGATCTCCGACGACTTGGCGTGGTTCGGGTCCTGCAGGTCGGCGTGCAGGTTGTTCTTCACCTGAGAATTCGGATTGGTCACCCGGCCGTCGACGAAGTTGAGCGCGCGGGCGAACTCGCGAAGCTGCTCGATCTCGGCGCCGGTCAGGAGGTCGGGAATCTCGTGGAACATGGCCGACGCCCTTAGCTCATCCTCCGTGGGACGGGTAGGTGAATCCCCTCGGGCGGCAGGACGATCAGGCCCGCAATCCGAGCTCCGGCTGGGCCGCGGCGCCCACGGCCTCCTCGGGCAGGTGGCAGGTGAACGCGGCGCCCGCGCCCGGCTCGCTCTCCAGCGCCACCCAGCCGCCGTGCAGCTCGGTGAGCGCCTTGACCAGGGCCAGGCCCAGGCCCGGGCCGCCGCGCTCGCGGCCGATGAAGCGGTCGAAGATATGCGCCTGGACGTGGAAGGGGATGCCGCGGCCGGTGTCGGAGACGCGAAGCTGCACCTCGCCCAGGCCCTTCTTGGCGCCCAGGGTGACGGTCCCGCCGGGCGGGGTCTGGCCCAGCGCGTTCTCCATCAGGTGGTTGAGGATCTGGCCCAGGCGGCGCGAGTCGCCGCGGATCAGGCCGACCTCGGGCGGGCATTCCACGACGATGGCGACGCTGGCGGCCTCGGCCTCCGGCGCCCAGCGCTCGGCCTGCGCGGCCAGCAGCTCGGCCACCCGCACGTCCTCCAGGTCCAGCGCCATCTCGTCGGCGTCGATCTGGGCCATGTCGAGCACGTCGTCGATGGAGCGCGCGAGCTGCGTCGCCGCCTGCTTCACCGCCCCCGCGTAGCCGCGCCCGCGTTCGGACAGGCCGTCGCCGGAGCGTTCCAGCAGCTCGGAGTAGCCGATGATCGTGGTGAGCGGGGTCCTGAGCTCGTAGGAGACGTTGGCCACGAAGTCGCGCTTCAGCCGTTCGGCGTCGGCCAGGGCCTGTTCCTTGGCCTCCAGGGCCCCCTCGAGCTTGCGCGCGTCGGTGATGTCGGTGAAGGCGATCAGCGTCGCCCCGTCGGGCAGGGGGCGCGACTGGTAGAGGACGATGCGGCTGTCGGCGGTCTTCACCTCGCCGGTGGTCGGCGCGCGGGCCTGCGGGTCGGGATCGGCGACGCGGCCCTTCAGCTCGGCCCAGAAGCTGCGGTCGTGCAGCTTGGGGATGCAGAGCTCGACCACGCCCTCGAAATCGCCGGCCGCCTCCACCTGGGCTGGCGTGACGTTCCAGAACTTGGCGAAGCTTTCGTTGTGCAGGCGCAGGCGCCCGTCGGAGCCGAACACGGTCACCGCGTCGGAGAGCTTGTCGAGCGTGGCCTGCTGCACCTGGATCAGGGCGTTGTACTGGCTGGTCAGCTTCAGTTCGTCGGTGATGTCGGAATAGAGCAGCAGCAGGCCGCCCATGGGGTGCGGCTGGCGCACCACCTTGAGCGTGCGGCCGTCCGGCAGGCTCCACATCTCGTCCGGGCCGGCGGCGAGCTGCTCGTAGCGGTCGAGTTCGCCGGCCTTCCACTTGCCGTAGTCGGCGGTCTCCGGCAGGCGGCGGCGCTGGCGCAGGCGGTCGAGGATCTCCGAATGGCTGGGCTGTTCGGCGAGCCACGCCGGCTCCAGGCCCCAGAGCTCGGCGAAGGCGGTGTTGTGGAACATCAGCTTCTTCGCCTTGTCGAAGACGGCCACGGCCTCGGCGATGTGGTTGAGGGTCTCGTCGTGCGCCTCGACGTTGCGCTTCAGCAGCTCTCGCAGGTCCTCCTGCTCGCTGACGTCTTCCGTCCAGACCCCGACGCCGCCGCCCTCCAGCGGCTGGGCGGCGATGTGGAAGGCTCGGCGTTTGCCGGCGACGGTGGACCAGCGGACCGTATCGCGCCGCTGGCCGAGGTTGGCGGCTTCGCTGGCGAGCGCGTCGGCGGAGCGGTCGAAGGCGGCGCCGCGGGCGGCGGCCTCGTCGAGGCTGACGGCGTCGGCGGCCTTCAGCCAGGCGGCGTTGACCCAGACGGGCGACCCGTCGGCGGCGGCGATCCAGGCCGGCGTCGCGCGGGCGTTGATGAAGGCCGCAAAGCGCGGAGCGGTCGGCAGGCCCGCGTCCTCCGCCGTGGCCGACGACAGCCGCAGCCAGGCGAGCGCCCCGGCCGCGCGGCCCTCCACCGCCACCAGGCCGCCCTCGCCCTGCACCTCGAAGGCGCAGGCCTCGCCGCGCTCGAAGAGGGCGCGCAGGCGGCGCGCATGGTCCGGGTCGGCGCGCATCAGGGCGTTGACGACCGCCTGCGGGTCGGGCTCCGAAAGGCCCAGGGCGGCGCCGCAGACGGCCAGGGACTCCTGGCCCGAGGCCAGGAGGGCGCGGCCCTCCTCCACGGCCAGCAGGGCCGAGTCGAAAGCCTCCGCCGAGGCCTGGGCGGTCTCGGCGCGGGCCTCCAGGGCGGCGAGGCGCCGGGCGATGGCGGAGACGTGGTCCTGCGCCTGGCGGCGCTGGGCCAAGGCCCAGAGCACCGCGCAGATGGCGAGCGACACCGCGCCCGCCGCGGCGGCCAGGATCAGTTGGTTGGCGCCCATGCCTCTTACGCTTCGGCCCCGCTCCGGCGAATCAGCCCTTTTTTACCCTAGGCCGTGCGGAGGTTCGCCGCATCCGCGTCGCGCGCTAGGATAGGCCAGTTTCAGTGATCGGTGACATGACCGCGATCCTCTATCCTGTGGCGGCGAACGCCGAGCTGGCGATGGCCGGCCCGCTCGGCCATGCGGCGCGGGAGCGCGAGGCGGTCGGCGTGGCGGGCGAGGCCGTGGTGTTCACCACCGATCCGACCGGCCCGGCCTTCGCCACGCGGGAGGCGGGCGCGGCGGCCTATGGCGCGGCGCTGGACGAGCCCTGGCGGCGGCTGACCGAACAGATCCTGCCCGGCCAGAAGGCGCCCCACGCCGAACCGGTCATGGCCGACGGCCGCCGCTGGCCCGCGCCGGCGGGCGCACCGCCGCGCACCGCCTGGCGGCTGATGGTCTCCTACTGGCGGATCGCCACCGCCGAGCGGCCGATAGAGACGCCGCAGGCCCGCCGCGCGCGGCGCGAGCGCCAGGCCCTGGACTCCGAGACCGTGCGGGCGATGGCGCAGGCGCCGCTGAGGCCGATCGAGCCGCAGCAGCCGCTGGACATCGGCCTCTTCGAGACCCGCCTGCCCGAGGCCCCGCATATCGTGGTGCCGGATGAGTGATCGCCCCGATGAGTGAGAGCCAGGCCCCGGGCCCGTTCGGCAAGGCCCCGTCGCTGGACGACCTCGCGGCCCTGGCGCAGGCCGCCTTCCTGACCCTGCCGGAGGGCTTCCGCAAGTTGACCGGCGACGTGGTCTTCCGCGTCGACGACTTCCCCTCGGACGAGGTGCTGGACGAGCTCGGCATCGAGGACCCGTTCGGCCTGACCGGGCTCTACCAGGGGGTCGACATCGGCCGCCGCGGCGGGATCGGGCCCGCGGCCGCGCCCTCGATGATCTTCCTCTACCGCCGCCCGATCCTCGACGAGTGGGCCGAGCATGGCGAGGTGACCCTGGAGGAGCTGGTCGCGCACGTCCTGGTCCACGAGATCGGCCACCACATGGGTCTCTCCGACGCCGACATCGACGCCATCGAGGCGAGCGCCGGTTAGGCTGGGAGCCGAACGCGGCGGCTCCGCGGCAAGCGTTGCGCCCGGAAGGCCAGGGCGCGCGACGATACGATCCGGCAACAAGTTCCTTTCTGTCGCCACCCCGAGGACCAGCTCCTGCCGCGGCGCTGGCCGAGAAGAACCGGGCATCCCGGCCTCCTCCCCCTTTGCGCCGGGCATGACACTTCCACTGACCCTCCCTCACCCGAGGGAGGGTCTTTTTTGACGGGTCTGCCGCTCAAGGTCGTGGGAGCCGTTCCTGGCTCGTCGGGAGGGTGCGCGGGCTTGGCGTTTGAAGGCCTCGCCGGCCGGCCGTCGGCCGGGTCCGGCGCTTCGAAAGGGTCAGGCCTGGGCGGCGAGCCGCGGGGCCGGACCGCGGCTCACCGCGGCGTCGAAGATGTAGCCGCGGCCGCGAACCGTGCGGATCACTTCGTTGGGCACGTTGTCGTTGAGCTTTCGCCGCAGCCGGCTGATCTGCACGTCCACGGCGCGGTCGAAGACGTCGGCGTCCATGCCCTTGGACTTCTCGATCAGCTCGTCGCGAGAGAGGATCCGCCCGGGGTCGGTGAGGAACGCCAGCAGCAGGGAGAACTCGCCGGCGCTCAACAGGATCACAACCCCGTCCGGGGAGCGGAGCGTGCGCCGCGCGGCGTCCAGGGTGAAGCCGAGAAAGCCGTAGTCGGCCTTGCCGGGCTGCGCCGCGTCGGCGGCGTCGTTTCGGCGGCGCAGGACCGCGCGGACGCGGGCCAGCAACTCGCGGGGCCGGCAGGGTTTGGCCAGGTAGTCGTCGGCGCCGAGCTCCAGCCCGACGATCCGATCCACCTCCTCGCCCACCGCGCTCAGCATGATGACCGGCGGCCCGCCGAATTCGGAAAGGCGGCGGCAGATGGAAAGGCCGTCCTCGCCCGGCAGCATGAGGTCCAGCACCACGAGGTCGCAGCCGGCCCCGGCCAGGGCCTGGTCCATCGACGGCGCATCGCGGGCGACGCCGACGCCATAGCCTTCCGCCGCGAGGTAGTCGGCGATGCACGTCCGCAGTCCCTCGTCGTCGTCGACCACGAGGATGCGGGGCGATCCGGGCTGGGTGGCTGCTGGCTGCACAATGCGACCCTTGCGCGCCAAATGGGACCAGAGCTTGGCCGCAATGTTTCGCCGCGCTTCAGGATTCGTCGGTCGCGAACAAACCTGACGCCAGCGTCATCTTTCGTTGACTTATCAGTGTTTAGATGGTTGGGTCATCCCAACGCCAGACGGGCCGACCTCGCCCGCGCCCCAGGAGCAGACGCCATGGCCGCCGACGGCAACATCACCAAGGACATCATCTACGACGCCGTGGCGCCGGACGATTTCGAGTCCATGCTGGAGTTGGACCGCTACAACGCCCGCTCGACGGCGTTCGACAAGATCATCAGCGCGACCCACGACCACTTCTGGGATCCGCTGGACCCCAAGTACATCGACTTCTCCGAGCCGTTCGACATGGAAGCGACCATGATCCTGCCGGAGAAGATGATCGGCCCGCTGAAGCTGGACTACGTCAACGAGGTGCTGGGGACCGAGAAGCGCCGCATCGCCTTCGCCAACGCCCAGACGCTGCGGACCTTCTCCTCGATCCTGCACGGCGAGCAGGGCGCGCTAAACCTGTCGGCCAGCCTGTGCCACGTGCTGAAGGACCAGGGCGCGCAGGAGTACGCCGCCAACCAGACCCGCGAAGAGGCCCGCCACGTCACCGCCTTCGCCCGCTACATCAAGGCCCGCTGGGGCCGGCCGGTGGAATGCGGCCCGATCCTGAAGGACCTGCTGGTGGAGATCATCGGCGCGCCCGAGGTCTACAAGAAGATCATCGGCATGCAGATGCTGGTCGAGGGCCTGGCCATGGGCGCCTTCGCCACGATCTTCAACGAGACCGCCGACCCGCTGGCCAGGAAGCTGACCCAGCTCGTCATGACCGACGAGGCCTTCCACCACAAGTTCGGGAAGATCTGGGCCGACCGCACCATCCCGCACCTGACCGAGGCCGAGCACGAGGTCATCGAGATGTGGGCGGCGCACTGCTTCCAGACGCTGCTGTTCAACCTGGTCGCCCCGACCCAGAACGTCGGCCTCTACGAGGAATTCGGCCTCGACCCGAACCGGGTGATCGAGGAGATGGGCAAGCTGGTCAGCGACGAGACCCGGCGCGAGGAGATGAAGGAAGCCACCAACATCTTCCGCGTCCTGGTGAAGACCCTGGTCAACGCCGGCATCATCACCGACCGCACCAAGGCGTTCTATGCGGTCTACGTCGACATCGACGAGCTGAAGAACGAAGGCGACAAGATGGTCGGCGACGACATCGCCGAAGAGGGGATCAAGTACCTCCAGGAGATCAACTTCAAGGACCGCGCGCTCGCCAAGATCATGATCGCCGCGGAGTAGTCTCCTTCTCCCCTTGCGGGAGAAGGTGTCAGGCGAAGGCCTGAGCGATGAGGGGTCGCACGGCGTGGGCTGTGCGATCCCTCATCGTCTTGGGAGGGGTTCGCGCGACCCCTCCGGGGCAACCTTCTCCCGCAAGGAGCAGGTTCCTATGCCGCAACCGGCAGGGCGCCGAGGGCTCGGGGCGGAGGCGCGGCGCGCAGGGGGCGGCTGACTGCGTGGAGCTTGCGGAAGGCCAGGACCGTCAGCGGGGCGAAGACCGCCAGCGCCGCCAGGGCCGGGGCGAACAGCGGGTCCGCGAAGCCCATGGCGTGGGGGATCTGGTCGTGCGGCCAGAGCACCGTGAAGCCCAGCACGTCGCCCAGGCTGTGGACCGCCATCGCCGCGTAGAGCGAGTTGGTCATGTAGCCCAAGAGGGCGAAGATCAGGCCCGCGCCGAAATAGAGGCTGAGCTTCACCGCATCGATCCCCTGGACGAAGTGGACCGCGGCGAACAGCAGGGTCGAGCCGACGATGGCCGCGGGCGCATGGCCCCAGGCCTTCTGCAGGATGCCCATGGCGTAGCCGCGGAAGGCGGCCTCCTCGCTGAGCGGGGCGGCGAGCGCGCTCATCACCAGGAACGAGATCGCCGTGGGCAATGGGATGTGGCCGAGCTTCGGCTGCACGCCTGCGGGGATATGAACCAGGTCCGCGGCGGCGATCCAGAGGCCGCCGAAGGCCGCGAGGCCCAGGACCCCGGCGCCGACGGCCAGGAAGAAGGTCGACCACGGCATCCGGTTCCACCGAAACAGCTCGCGGCGGCGTTCGCTTGTCGCCCGTGGCCAGCCGCGGCCGGAGAGGTAGGCGAGCAGCCCCGCCAGCAGGACCGCCATGGTCGGCGCGGCCCACGGGATCTCCGGATGGAACTTGATGTTGGCGATGACCAGCGGCTGCCAGAGCCCCTGGCCGTATGCGACGATGGCGAAGCTCACGAGGGCGGCGAGGCCGAAGGCGGCGGCGCCGCGGACGATCGTCTTGGCGGTGGTCATGGGACCCTCCCGGGTTGCGATGGAAGGACCTTGGGTCCGTGGGCCCCCGATGTGTTTGCCGCCGCCTGCCGGAAACCTTGGGATTTCCTTGGGGACAGGAGATTGTCACCGCACCAGGCGAACCTTCTCCATCAGGCGCGGCCATCGCGGGTCGTCCCGCAGCGGGTCGCAATAGGGGAGCCAGGGGAGGAAGACGAGGTAGGGGTCGTCGAGGTCGGCGGCGGCCTGGAGGGCGGCGAAGGCCCGGTCGGGCTGGCCCGCGGCGGCGCGCAGGAAGGCCACGTCGGTGAGCCTGGGCGTGAACATCACCTTCTGGGTCTCGAAAAGGTCGGCCCCGGCCGCGCAGAGGGCCGGGAAGCCGCCCGCGGCGGCGCAGGCGCGCAGGGCCTCGATCCGCGGCCGGTCGACGCCCCAGAGCTCCAGGCCCTTCAGCAGGGCCTCGACCCCGCCGGCCTCGTCGCCGCTCAGGACCTGGGCCCAGCCCCTGGCGTACCAGCCTTCGCTGGAGAGCGGGCTCAAGGCGAGCGCCGCGTTGGCCGCGGCGATGGCCTGCCGATAGCGCCGCGCAGCCAGCAGCACCTGCAGCAGGGCGCCGTGCGCCGCCAGGGAGACGGGCTCCAGCTCGACGGCGCGGCGGCTCTCCCGCTCGGCCTCGACGAACCGGCCGAGCGCGGCGAAGCCGAAGGCCCGGTGGCGGCGCGCCGAGGCGTGGCCGGGGTCGATGGCCAGCGCGCGGCGCAGCGCCGCATCGGCGGCGGCGAAATCGCGCTCGCCCATCAGCAGGGCCAGCCCCAGCACCGACCAGGCGGCGGCGAGGTTGGGGTCGAGGCCCACAGCGGCGTGGGCGGCGGCCTGGGCGGCGGCCATCAGCCCGCCTCCAGCGCCGGCGAGGTGCTGGGCCGACAGGGCCTGGGCCAGGCCCACGTGGCCCGGCGCCCAGCCCGGCGCCTCGCGCACGGCGGCCTCGAAATAGAGCCGCGCCTGGGCCTGGCTGGCCGGATAGGGGGAGGCCAGGGCCGCGCGGCCCTGCGCCGCCAGGGCGGCGGCCTTGGTCGGCGCCTTGGCCTCGGCGCGGGCGGCGCCCGGCGAAGCGTCCTGGGCCATCGCCAGGCGATAGCCGCGCTTGGGCAGGGTCTCGATGTAGCGGCGCTCCGGCGTCTCGCCGAGCGCGGCGCGCAACCGGCTCACGGTCGCCGCAAGCGTATCGTCGCCGACCACGCGGCCCCAGACGCCGTCGATGATCTCCTGCTTGCCGAGCACCCGGCCCGCCGAACCGGCGAACAGCAGGAGCAGGTCCATCAGCCGTGGCTCGATGCGGGTCTCCGCGCCGCCCTCCAGAGCCGTCAGCACGCCCCGCGCCGGCTCCACGCGCCAGTCGCCGAACTCGAAGGGCTGCTCGCTCAGGGCCTGCGGGCTCATGCGGGCGATAGTGCGGGCGAACGCCGGTTGACGCCAAGGTCCATTCGGCGGCGCGCCGTCCCCGGTCCGGTTTCCTTTGACGCGCGGCGGCCTCGGGGCGATCCTTCAGTGAACGCCGATCAGGCTCGCGCCGAACACGCGCAAATGGGCGGGCCGTCCTGGGAGCGCACGCAATGGCCGACGGCAACATCACCAAGGACGCCATGTACGGGGCGGTGGCCCCGGACGATTTCGAGTCCATGCTGACGCTGGACCGCTACAACGAGCGCTCCACGGCCTTCGACAAGATCATCAGCGCCACCCACGACCATTTCTGGGACCCGCTGGACAAGCGCTACATCGACTTCGACGAACCCTTCGACCTCGAGAACGAAGCTATGGTCCCCGACGAGCAGCAGCCGCTCCTGCGCCTGCCCTACGTCGCCGCGACGCTCAAGGACCCCAGGCAGAAGATCGCCTTCATCAACTACATGCAGCTCAGGGGCTTCTCCTCGATCCTGCATGGGGAGCAGGGCGCGCTGAACCTGTCGGCCAGCCTCTGCCACGTGCTCTACGACCAGGGCGCCCAGGAATACGCCGCCAACCAGACCCGCGAGGAGGCGCGCCACGTCACCGCCTTCGCCAGATATATCAAGGCGCGCTGGGGCCGGCCCACCGAGTGCGGGGCGGCGCTGAAGAGCCTGCTGGTGGAGATCATCGAGGCGCCCGAGGTCTACAAGAAGATCGTCGGCATGCAGATGCTGGTCGAGGGCCTGGCCATGGGCGCCTTCGCCAACGGCTACCGCCACAATCGCGATCCGGTCGCCAAGCGGCTGTTCCAACTGGTGATGACCGACGAGGCCTTCCACCACAAGTTCGGGAAGATCTGGGCCGACCGGACGATCCCGCAGCTCACGGAGGCCGAGCGCAACCTGGTCGAGGACTGGACCGCCCACTGCGCCCAGAGCCTGCTCTTCGACCGTGGCGACCCGCGGCAGATGGCGGAGATCTACGGCCGGTTCGACCTCGATCCCGAGCGGGTGGTGGCCGACATCATCCAGCGCCGCAAGGAGCGTGACCCGACGCGCAAGTTCAAGGGCGAGACCAACGTCTTCCGGGTGCTGATCAAGACCCTGCTGCAGGCCCGGCTGATCACCGAGCGCACCCGCGGCTTCTACGCCATGTACGTCGACATGGACGAGCTGGCGGCGGAGGGCGACCGCACCGTGGGCGACGACATCGCCGAGGACGGCATCCGCTACCTGCAGGCGATCAACTTCAAGGCCAGGTCGCAAGAGGGGGCCGAGCCGGTCTCCGCCGCCGCCGAATAGCAAAACCTCGGCCGCTGGAGCAGCTCTGCCCTCAAAAGGGCATGGTTGTGATGCGTCTTGATGCGGCGCCCGCGATCCCTCCGCGGGCGTTTCCTTTGTCGCAAGACGCAGCTATTCACCGGCCCCATGCTGAAACGCCTGATCCTGAGTCTCGCCGTCGCGTCGGCGTTCATCGCCGCTGCCCCGGCGTCGGCCGACGCCATGGCCGAGCCGGTCGCCCACATCGAACTGACCAAGATGATGGGCCGCTGGTACGAGGTGGCCCGCATGCCGAACATGATCCAGCGCGGCTGCCAGGCCGGCGAGTCGGACTGGACGCGCACCGGCGACGGCTTCGCCGTGATCCAGACCTGCCACAAGGGCTCGCCCGACGGCCCGCTGGCCGAGTGGAAGGCGCACGCCCGCGTCGCCGACCCGGTGTCCAACGCCAAGTTCAGGATGACCTTCTTCGGCGGGCTGGTGAGCCAGGAGTACTGGGTGCTCGACCAAAGGTCCGACGAGGGCTGGCTGATCCTGGCCACCCATGACGGGCGCTACCTGTGGCTGATGTCGCAGAAGCCCACCCTGCCCACGGCGATCAAGACGGAGGCCGTGGCGCGCATCAAGCAGCTCGGCTTCGACATCGGGCGCCTGGAGTTCCCGCTGCCCGCCCACGGTTGAGTTCACGGGCCGCTCTGTCGACTCGCACGTTTACAACGTCGGGTTGCCGACTTAACATGCGTCATCGCCGGCCTAGTTCCTGGGCGCCGACGGCTGAGAGTCCAGAGCGCTCCCGCCTGATCTGGTCGAGAGGCTGGCGTGCCGGCAAACCCAATCTACGTCATGCATTTCGAATGGCCCGAGGGCGCGCCGGCCGACGTGAACCGCGGCCACGAACTGGAGGCCTGGAACGACGAGCACGCCCGGATGCAGGCGGCCTTGCTCTATGCCGGCGCCTCGTTCGACGACCCGGCCCCCATGGCCTACCGGATCGTGGGGCCCGGCGGCGGGGTCGTCTACCGGTATCCGGAACTGTCGGACGCGCTTGACGCGCCACGCCCATGGCCGCGGGGCGTGCCGTTGCCCGGGACGCGCTGAGGCCTTGCGTCCGGAACGTAGCCGGAACATTCTGCGGAGGTGGACACCACCGTCGCCTTCGTCACCGTCTCGCGGCCCGAGACCACCGCCGCCGTCACCCGCGGCGCCGCGCGGCTGCTGACGGCGCTCGGCTACGCGCCCCTGGCCGAGGTGACCCTGCCCAATGGGCGGCGCGCGGACCTGATGGCGCTCGGGCGCCGGGGCGAGATCTTCATCGTCGAGGTGAAGTCGAGCCTTGAGGACTTCCGCACCGACCAGAAATGGCACGAGTACCAGCCCTACTGCGACGCCTTCGCCTTCGCCGTGGCGCCGGAGTTTCCGCGCGAGATCCTGCCGCAGGAGCCCGGCCTGATCGTCGCCGACGGCTTCGGCGGGGCGGTGCTGCGCGAGGCGGCCGCGGTCCCGCTGGCAGGCGCGCGGCGCAAGGCCCTGACCCTCGCCTTCGGCCGGCTGGCGGCGCTGCGCGCCGCGGGGGTGCAGGCGCTCAGCCTGGAGTGAGCCGGTGGGCGGCCTGGACTCGGCTTGGGTCCCCCGGATCGCGTCTTCACGCGACCGGAGGATGACGATGTAGAGGGGCGAGCGGGGAAAACTAAGCGCCCCGACTCATCGCCTTGAGCGCGCCCATGTGCCGGCGGGAGACTGCGACTTCGACGCCCGTCGACAGGATCACCGCGCCGCGGCCGGCGGCGTGGCGGATGCGCACGATGCGGTCGGTGCGGACCAGGCTGGAGCGGTGGATGCGGATGAACTGGGCCGGGTCCAGGCGCTCGGCGAGCGCCCCGATGGACTGGCGGACCAGGAAGCTGCGCGCGCCGGTGTGGATGCGCACATAGTCCCGCTCGGCGGCGATCCAGTCGATGGCCGCGATCGGCACGCTGGTGCGCCCGCCGCGCTCCTGGATCCAGATCTCGCGGGCGTAGAGGCTGGGCGCCGGCGCGTTCGCCGGGTCGCCGCGCAGGTTGCGCAGGATCTCCTCCAGCTCCAGGGCCCGTTCGGCGGCCGCGCGGCCGGCCAGGGCCTCGCGGGCGCGGGTCAGGGCGGCGGCCAGGCGCGCCGGCTCCACGGGCTTCAGGAGATAGTCGAAGGCGGCGCGCTCGAAAGCGTCCAGGGCGAAGCGGTCGAAGGCGGTGACGAAGATGACGATCGGCAGGCCCTTGCCTCCGGACCCCTCGCCCAGGGCGTCGAGCACTTCCAGGCCCGTGAGGCCCGGCATCTTGATGTCCAGCAGCACCACATCCGGCGCGCGCTCGGCGATCATTCGGGTCGCCGCCACCCCGTCGGCGGCCGAGCCCGCCAGCTCGATGGCCGGCTGTTCGCGCAGCAGGATCTCCAGCCTGCGCCGCGCCAGCGGCTCGTCATCGACGATGAGGACGCGCAAGGGGTTCATCGGCGTTCCAGGGGCAGCTCGACCGTGGCCGCGAAGCCGCCGCCGCGGCGCGGACCGCAAGTCAGCCGGCCGGCCTCGCCGTAGAGCACCTCCAGGCGGCGTCGCACATTGGCCAGGCCGACGCCGAGCGTGGCCGGCGCCTTGGCGATGTCGGGGATGGCGTCGTCCTGCACGGTGACGGCCAGGCCGCGCTCGCCGAGCGCCGCGGTGATCTCCACCCGCACCGGCCGGGTCGTGCGGGCCACGCCGTACTTCACCGCGTTCTCGATCAGGGGCTGCAGGATCAGGCCGGGGACCAGGGCGTCCTGCAACTCGACCGGCGCGGTCTCCACCAGGACCAGGCGCTCGCCGAACCGCTCCTGCTCGATGGCCAGGTACTGGCGCTGGGCGGCGAGTTCGTCGGCGAGGGTGATCTTGTCGCTGGGGGCCTTTTCGAGGGAGGCGCGCAGGAAGTTGGACAGCGAGAGCACCATCCGCTCGGCCCGGTCGAAGTCCTTCTGCAGGATGAGCGAGGAGAGCGCGTTCAGGGTGTTGAACAGGAAGTGCGGGTTGATCTGGTAGCGCAGCATCTGGTTCTGGCTCTCGGCCGCCAGGGCCTGGGCCTCCATCAGCCGCAGGCTCTGCTCGCGCGCCCGGTCGTCGGAGTTGAGCGCGAAGACCACCGCGCACCAGGCCACGAACGACCAGACCAGGCTCGAGAAGGTGAGCATGGTGTTCCAGACCACATCCATCGGCGTTTCGTGGCTGACGTCCGCCGCCGGGGCGATGACGTAGAAGGCCAGGTGGTTCAGGGCCGTGTAGAAGATCGCGCCCGCCAGCGAGAGCGCCGCGGCCAGGGCCAGCCTGCGGAACCGCGACCAGCCCGCCGAGCGCAGCAGCAGGTGCTGGAAGCCGATGCAGAGGATGAAGGCCGCGGCGCAGACCGCCGCGCGCCGCAGGCCGTAGTTCAGCAGCCGGGGCCAGGGCGTCTGCATCCCCAGCGAGCGGACGCTGATCAGCAGGTAGGTGAACGCCCACAGGATCAGGTTGGCGGCGAGGTAGCGGTCGAAGAACGTCCGCCGGACCGGCTCGGATTCGGCGAAAGTGCTGTCCAAGGACGCTCCTCCGCGCCGTTCCGGTTACGGCGTGCAGACTAGGCCGCCGGGCCCGCCGAGGCGACGCCGCTTGTCGTGCAAAACCTGCCGCTTGCCGCAGTGACTGCAGTTGGCTGCGTGATTTGCAGCCTTCATCGAATACGGCGTGATCGCGCCCGCCCGCGATCGGATGCTGGGTGCGCCATGAAGCTCAGCGGCCAGATCTCCATCGAACTCACCGTCGACGACTATGTCGCGGCCGCGGACCACCAGAGGCGGATCGAGGGCCTGCTGGCCATGGTCCGCGATCTCTATCCCGGCGCCACCCTGACCCTGCGCGAGCGCCGCCAGCCGAAGCCGCCGCTGCCGCGCGCGCGGCCGCCGGCGCCGCGCGATCTCTACGGGGAGGCCTGAAGCCATGCGCCGGCGAAACGCGGTCCTGCAGGTGCTCTGCCTTCTGAAGGGGCTGGAGCCCAGGATCAGCCTCAACGAGGCGGTCGCCTTCCTTTATGTGGCGGAGAACGAGGGGCTGACCGTGCAGGAGATGGCCGGCGTCTCGGGCCTGACCCAGTCGACCGCCTCGCGCAGCCTGCGGGCCCTGGGGCCGAAGGAGTCGAGCTGGTCGATGGCGCCGGCGCTCGGCCTGCTGGAGGCCTACCTCAATCCGGCCGACGCCCGCAGCCACGTGATCCACCTGAGCGCCCGCGGCCGCGAGGTGCGCGACCGCATCGACGCCATCATCCGCCGCGGCGAGACGATCCAGCCGGACCAGGCGTTCCGGGCGGCTTAGGACGCTGCCCTCACCCCAACCCCGCTCGTCCAGGCCTTCGCCGGGATGAACGGGGCGAAGGGTTACCGCGGCGCCCGCTTGGCGAGGATCCGCTGCAAGGTGCGCCGATGCATGTTGAGCCGGCGCGCGGTCTCCGAGACGTTGTGGTTGCAGAGCTCGTAGATCCGCTGGATGTGCTCCCAGCGCACCCGGTCGGCGCTCATCGGGTTGTCCGGCGGGGCCGGCGCGGTGTCGCCGCGGGCCAGGAGCGCGCGGACCACGTCGTCGGCGTCGGCGGGCTTGGAGAGGTAGTCCACCGCCCCGGCCTTCACGGCCTGGACCGCGGTGGCGATGTTGCCGTAGCCGGTCAGCATGATGATCTTGGCGTCGGGGCGCGCGTCGCGCACCGCCTCCACCACCTTCAGGCCCGTGCCGTCCTCCAGGCGCATGTCCAGGACGGCGTAGGCCGGCGCGTGGGCCCTCACGGCCGCGAGGGCCTCCGAGACCGAGCCCACCAGCGTCGGCTCGAAGCCGCGCTGCTCCAGCGCCCGGCCCAGCCGCGTGCGCAAGGGGGCGTCGTCGTCAAGCACGAGCAACGTCTTGTCGGCCAGGGCGGCCACATCTGCGGAAAGATCGTTCATGCGGGGATCCCTTTGAGGGGTCGGTACTGTGCGGCATTCTGTCGCGGCGATGGAGCTCAGGGCAAGCTGGAACTCTCGATGGGCGAATTAGAGGGCTCCCGCCTCGATCTTGGTGCGCGGCCACCGGGCCGACACAACCGCACCGTGCGGTCTGCTGTTCTGAAACGTCACAAGGGCCCCAGTTCGTTCCAACAGCGTCTTGGCGATGAAGAATCCGAGCCCCATGCCGATGTGGCCGGTGCGTGAGCCCTCGGCGTCCGGCCGGGTGGTCACATAGGGCTCGCCGAGCTTGGCCAGCACCTCCGGGGCGAAGCCCGGGCCGTCGTCGCGCACCTCGATGGAGATGGTCTCGGCGTCGAACCGCGCCGACAGCAGGATCTCCGACCTGGCGAAGTCGACGGCGTTTTCCACGAAGGAGGTGAAGGCGTGGGCGATCTCCGGCAGGCGGCGGATGTCGGGGGTCTTCATCCCCTTGGCGCCGGTGACGATGGCCTCGACCCGCACCCCTTTCACCCCGGCGTGGGGTTCGATCACGTCCTGCACGAGCTGGCGCAGGGAGATGCGTTCGTGAACCTCGTCGGAGGCCGCGTCCGGGGTTTCGGTGAGCCGGCGCAGGATCTCGCGGCAGCGCTCGGCCTGGGAGACCAGCAGCTCGGCGTCCTCCTTGACCGCGGCCGTGGGGGCCTCGCGGCCCAGCTCCTTGGCGACGATGGAGATGGTGGCCAGGGGCGTGCCGAGTTCGTGGGCGGCGGCGGCGGCCAGGGCCCCCAGGGCCGAGAGCCGCTGCTCGCGCGCCAGCACCGCCTGGGTGACGTCCAGCGCCAGCGCCATGCGGGCCGACTCCAGCGCCGCCTGGCGCACATAGCCGGCGGTCAGCGCCATGCCGGCCAGGTTGGCGACGGCGGCGGCCACGCGGAAGCTCAAGGGGACGGTCGCCGCCATGCCCGGCGCGTGCGGCAGGGGCAGGGATGCGAAGGCCAGGGCGACGGAGATCAGGGCGGCCATGGCGCCCAGGATCAGCACGGGCCGCAGCGGCAGGGTGGCGGCCGCCAGCGTGACCGGGGCGATCAGCAGGAGGACGAAGGGATTGGCCGTCCCGCCGGTGAGGAACACCAGCGTGCCCATCTGCAGGATGTCGAGGCTGAGCTGGGCGGCGGCCTCGCGCTCGCCGAACACCCGCTGGCCGGGGGAGGCCACGCCGGTCAGCAGGTTCACCCAGGCGCCCGCCCCGACGATGGCGAAGCACAGGGCGTAGGGCAGCGACGACCCCCTCGCCATGACCGCGAGCAGCAGCAGCGCCTCGCCCGCCACCACCATCCAGCGCAGGGTGACCAGGGTGCGGACCCGCAGCCGGCCGCGATTCACCGAGCCGCGCGGCCAGGCCTCGGCGCCGTCGATCTCGCCGGCCGCCGGTCCAGCTTGCGCGTCGCCGCGGGCGGTCCTATCGAGACCAGGCTCTGTCGACGGCGCGGCGGAGGTCTGGGATCTAGGCATGGCCCGGGCAGGATCGCGCGCCCGCGCCGCCGTGACGAGCCCTAATGCGGCCGCCCCTGGGGCCGCGGAGCCAACAGGGACGCCGCATGAGCCGGACCGTCTGGGTCATTCTCGCCATCCTGGCTGTGGCCTTCGCCGTGATCACGGGCCTGGCGGTGAAGCGCGGCCTGCTGGGCCCGCAGAGCCAAACCGCGGCCATCGGCGGACCGTTCCACCTGGTCGACCAGACCGGCGCGCCGCGCGACGCGGACCTGCTGAAGAAGAAGTGGAGCGCGGTCTTCTTCGGCTTCACCTATTGCCCGGAGGCCTGCCCCACGACGCTGCTGGCGCTGGGCCAGACCGAAAAGCTGCTGGGCCCGAAGGCTGACGACTTCCAGACAGTGTTCATCTCCGTCGACCCCGAGCGCGACACGCCCAAGGTGCTGGCCAACTACCTGTCGAACAGCGCTTTCCCGCACCGCACACTGGGCCTGACCGGCACGAGCCAGCAGGTCGCCGACGTCGCCCACGCCTACCATGTGTTCTACCAGAAGGCCGGGACCGGGCCGGACTACCAGATCAACCACTCGACCATTACCTATCTGATGAGCCCCAGCGGAGACTTCGTCTGCGTGATCCCCTACGGCGAAACGCCGGACGCCATGGCCGGCCAGATCCGCTCGGCCATGAAGCAGGGTCCTCACGCGCAATCTTGCCACGCCTGAGCTTGAAGATTGGGTATGGACCCAGTTAACGGTTCGGGTGTTATGCTGCGGCGCACAAAGGATGGGACATGCTCTACTCCCTCTATGAAGCCGGCTTCTACGCCGCCTCGCCGCTGCGGGCCGCGGCCCGCGTGACGCGCGACTTCTGGTCCTCGCCCCTGAACCCGGCGAAGGACTCCGACCTCGGGCGTCGGCTCTACGCCAACGCCGACCTGTTCGCGAACCTGACGCGCCGCTACGGCAAGCCCGCCTGGGGCATCGACACCGTCGAGATCGACGGCCAGCCGGTGCGCGTCCGGCCGACCGAGGTCTGGTCGAGCCCCTGGTGCAAGCTCACCCACTTCGCCCGCGACATGGCCGACATGCGTCGAGCGGGCCGGCGGACGCGGGAGCCTGCGGTGCTGATCGCGGCGCCGCTTTCGGGCCACTACGCGACCCTCCTGCGCGGCACGGTGCAGGCCTTCCTGCAGGACCACGAGGTCTACATCACCGAATGGACCAACGCCCGGGACGTGCCGGTGCTGGAAGGCCGCTTCGATTTCCACGACTATATCGACCACATCCGCGCGATGCTGCAGGCGCTCGGCCCTCGGCCGCATGTGGTCGCCGTCTGCCAGCCGGGCCCGCCGGTGCTGGCCGCCGCGGCCCTGATGGCCGAGGACGGCGACGAGAGCCGCCCGGGTTCGATGACCTTCATGGGCTCGCCGATCGACGCGCGCCTCTCGCCGACGGTGACCAACAAGCTGGCCGAGGAGCGGCCCTTCACCTGGTTCCAGTCGCACATGATCGACACCGTGCCGCCGCCCTATCCGGGGATGGGCCGGCGCGTCTATCCGGGCTTCGTGCAACTGGCCAGCTTCATGTCGATGAACGCCGAGAAGCACCAGGAGGCGCACCAGCGATACCTGCGCCAGTTGATGGACGGCGACGGCGACGGCGCCGAGCGGCACCTGGAGTTCTACGACGAATATCTGTCGGTCCTCGACCTGACCGAGGAGTTCTACCTGCAGACCGTCGACGTGGTCTTCCAGCGCTACCTGCTGCCCAAGGGTGAGCTGACGCACCGCGGGCGGCTGGTGCGGCCCGACCGCATCACCGACATCCGCCTGCTCACCGTCGAGGGCGAGAACGACGACATCTCCGGCATCGGCCAGACCCAGGCGGCGCACGACCTCTGCTCGGGCCTGCCGGCGGAACTCAAGGAAGACTACGTCCAGCCGCACGTCGGCCACTACGGCGTGTTCAACGGCGCGCGGTTCCGCGACCAGATCTATCCGCGGGTGCGCAGCACCATCTGGGAGGCGGAGACGGCCCTGTCGCGCAGCCCCGCCAACGCCCTCCCCAAGGCGACCAAAGCCGCCTAGATTCAGGCCCGATGAGTCTCTTCGGCCGATCCCCGCTTGTCGGAAAAACCTGGGCCGACGGCGACCGGCTGGAGGTGGCCGGGACGGCCGTCACCCTGAAGGTCAACCGCCGCGCGCGCCGGGTCTCTCTGCGGCTGGACCGCACGCGGCGCGAGATCGTCGCCACCGCCCCCTCGCCGCGCCGCCTGCCCGAGGCCGCCGCCTTCGCCCGCGCCCGCGCCGGCTGGATCGCCGAGCGCATCGCCGAGCTGCCTGACGCGACGCCGATCCATCCGGGAATGACGCTCACCGTGTTCGGTGAGCCGGTGCGCCTGGAGGCCGGGACGGGCCGCGCCAAATGGCTGCCGGCGGCGGGGGGCGAGCCTGCGCGGATCACCGCCATGGTCTCCGACGACTTTGGGGGCGAGGGCTATGCGCGGGCGGTCATCCTGATGCTGAAGAAGCGCGCCGCCGCGGTGCTGGGCGAGCGCACGGAGGTCTACGCCGCCATGCTGGGCGCGCCGGCGCCGAAGGTGACCGTGGCCGACGCCAAGGGCCGCTGGGGCTCCTGCCGCCCCGGCGCGCACGGCCAGCCGGCGTCGATCCGCTACTCCTGGCGCCTGGCGCTCGCGCCCTTCGCGGTGGCCGACTATGTGGCGGCGCACGAGTGCGCCCACCTGATGGAGCTGAACCACGGCCCGCGCTTCTGGGCGCATGTGAAGGCCCTGGTCGGCGAACCCAAGGCGCACCGCGCCTGGCTGCGCGCCGAGGGCGCGAGGCTGCACGCCTTCGGGCGGTGAAGACCTAGCCCCCGCGAAGACGACGGAGGAGCCCGGCTAGTGCGGGGCTTCTTCCGGGTATCTCTGCGGCGCCGGCGCGGGGCCGGGCCCTTCGGCCTCGTGGTCGCCGTGCAGCAGGTCGTTGACGCCGCTGATGATCGCCCCGATGGCGTCGGTGGGCTCCGCGGGCGGCGGGGCGTCGGCGCCGGGGATGCCTTGGGTCTTCAGGCGCGGCAGGGCCTGGATCATGTAGTCGTGCCAGATGGCGGCCGGCGGCCCGCCGCCGGTGACCTTCCGCATCGGGGTGTTGTCGTCCTTGCCGACCCAGACGGCGGTGACGAAGCCGCCGGTGTAGCCGATGAACCAGGCGTCGCGGTAGTCGCTGGTCGTGCCGGTCTTGCCGGCCAGGTCATAGCCTTTGACATTGGCCCGCGTGCCGGTGCCGGACTGGATCACCTGGCGCATCATGCGGATCATGTAGGAGAGCGCCGGCTGGCCGATCACCGCGCGGCGCTGATCGTTGCCGACATTGTGGTCGTAGAGCACCCGGCCCGAGGCGGTGCGGATGCGCTCGATCCCATAGCCCTTGGCGAAGACGCCGCCGTTGGAGAACGGCGCGTAGGCCTGGGCCATCTCCAGCGGGCTCACCTCGACGGCGCCCAGGGCCATGGAGGGATCGAGCTGGATCGGCGAGGCGATGCCCAGCCGGTGGGCCGTGGCCGCCACGTTGGAGGTGCCGACCTCGTTGGCCAGCCGCGCGGCGACCGTGTTGATGGACTCCTTCAGCCCGATCTCCAGCGTGATCGGGCCGAGGTACTTTCCGGTGTAGTTGCGCGGCGTCCAGGTCCCGATGGTGATCGGCTCGTCGACCACCGGGGTATCGGGCGTGCGCCCGGCCTCCATGGCGGTCAGGTAGACGAAGGGCTTGAAGGACGAGCCGGCCTGGCGGCGCGCGCTGGTGGCGCGGTCGAACTGGCTCTGCAGGTAGTTCACCCCGCCGACGTAGGCGCGGACCCGGCCCTCGCCGTCGAGGGAGATCAACGCCGCCTGCTTGACGCCCTGGGTCTGGGCGGCGGCGACGCCGGTCTGTACGGCCTGCTCGGCGGAGGCCTGCAGCGGCAGGTCGAGGGTGGTCTCCACCACCAGGTCCTCGGTGGGCTGGCCGACCAGGTGGCGGACCTGGTCGTCGACCCAGTCGGTGAAGTACTGGGCCCGCTGGTTGGCCAGCACCGGGTTGACCCGGATCGGCTGCTGGAAGGCCGCGTCCCTCTCGGCAGGCGTGATGGCGTGGATGCGCACCATCTCGTCCAGCACGGTGGTGGCGCGCCGCTCGGATCGCGCCGTGTCGGCCATGGGCGAATAGCGCGAGGGGCCCTTCATCAGGCCGGCCAGCATGGCGCTCTCGCCCAGGCTGAGCTGGGCGGCGGGCTTGCCGAAATAGCGCTGGCTGGCGGCCTCGATGCCGTAGGCGCCTTCGCCGAAATAGACCCGGTTCAGATAGAGCTCGAGGATCTGCTTCTTGGAGAACTTGGCCTCCAGCCAGATGGCCAGGATCAGCTCCTGGGCCTTGCGGCGGTAGGTCTGGTTGGGCGTCAGGAAGAGGTTTCGGGCGAGCTGCTGGGTGATGGTCGAGCCGCCGCGCAAGGGGCCGCCGCCGCGGTGGGTCATGTCGTAGAACTGGCTGCGCGCGATGCCCCAGGGGTTGAAGCCGAAGTGCCAGTAGAACCAGCGGTCCTCGATGGCGACGAAGGCCTTGGGCACGTAGGGCGGCAGCTTGTCGAGGTCGACCGGCGGGGCGAACTGGCTGCCGCGCACCGCCACCAGCCCGCCGGAGCGGTCGAGGTAGGAGATCGAGGGCTGGCGCTTGACGTCGTAGAGCTTGGAGGTGTCGGGCAGGTCCACCGAGAAGACGGCGAAGAAGGCGACCACGAAGATCAGCGCCCAGACGCCCAGCACCAGGGCCCAGTAGATCACCGCCTGCAGGGGGGAACGGCCCGGCCGGGGCGTTCCGGCTCCGTCGCTTGGCGGCGGCGCTTTGGCCATCTGCTCGTCGTCCTACGGTCGCGCGGGGTCCCCGACCCGGCGCGGGTCATAGCCCACGCCGCAGAAGCACGCGACAAGATTGACGAGATGTGAACGGCGGGCTTTGAGAGGCGTTCGATGGCCTCTCAGCTTCACTTGAGGCCAAGCTTGCGTCACATTCCGCGCCGAGTTTCGGGATCGGTTCGGGCCGGCGCGCCCTGGAAGGGATTTTAAGGCGATGTTGCGGATGAAGGTTGCGCTGCTGATGGCGCTGACGATGTTCGGCGCGGCCGCCTGCTCCAAGGGCGGCGGCGGAACGGCGCTCACCGCCGACGACATGGATCTCGGCAACCCCCAGGCCAAGGTGACGGTGGTCGAGTACGCCTCGGTGGGCTGCCCGGTCTGCGCCAAGTGGCAGCGCGAGGTGTGGCCGGCGTTCAAGGCCAAGTACGTCGACACCAACAAGGTGCACTATGTGTTCCGCGAGATGCTGGTGGGCGCGGGCCCCGAGGTCGCGGTGGCGGCCTCCGGCTTCCTGCTCGCCCGCTGCGCCGGCAAGGACAAGTACTTCGCCGTCACCGACGCCATCTTCACGAGCCAGGAACAGGCCTTCCAGGCGCCGCGCGAGACCCTGCTGGACGTCGCCAAGTCGGTGGGCATGACCGAGGACGGCTTCAACAAGTGCACCAGCGACGAGAAGGCCATGCAGGCGCTGAACGACCGGGTCGAGCACCACAGCCGCGACGACCACGTCAATTCGACGCCCACCTTCGTCATCAACGGCAAGACCCTGGAGCCCGGCTACCACACGCTCGACGAGATCGACGCGGCCATCAAGGCGGCGGGCGGCTAGGGAGAAACTTGCTGCTGCCTCCCCGGGAATGGGGAGTGCAGATTGCTCAGCCATGGGCGCCGCTGCGTCGGCCCTGCGACATTCCTGCATAGCGGCTGTGCGAAAATAGCAGTTGCCAGTGATCTTAACACTGTTATCTTAGCGATGCTCAGTTCGTGGCGCGCCTAGGGTGGGGATACCCGAAGCGATCCCACGCGGCGAACGGGGCCGGCGTCTTGAGCAGGGACGCCGACACTCCCCAACGCCCCGGAGGGCTACTATGAAACTCCTGACCCTTGCGGCCGCCTGCGCCGCTGTCGCCACCCTGTCCGCCGCTCCCGCTTTCGCCGCCGATCCGGTGGTCGCCAAGCTGGCGCAACCTGTCCCCCAGGCCACGAAGATCATCGCCGGCGAGGCCGTGTTCAACTGCGAAGGCGACACCTGCGTCGCCACCTCCCCGACCTCGCTGACCTTCTCGAGCACGACCTGCAAGGCCGTGGCCGCCAAGTTCGGGACCATCGTCTCCTACACCGGCGCCAAGGCCATGGACGACACGCGCCTGAGCGCCTGCAACAGCGTCGCCGTGGCGCGCGCCGCGGGCCCGCAGATGGCCAAGCAGTAGGCCGATCCTTCGATCTCCCAGCAGCTCTGTTGTCGAGCTTCTGAAACTGCAGGGCGCCGGTCCGGGACCGGCGCCCTTCTTCTTTGCGCATTCCCCGGGCCCTTCGGTTCAGGGGGGTGAAAAGGCGCGGACCCCGTGACTATTCGTCAGGTCCCAGGGTGACCCCTCCGTGTTGCGGCGCGGGAGGTCGCGTGCTATCAGGCGCGCGGCTTTGGGACGGGGGTCTTTGAGACCTTTCGGACTGATGTGCTTTTTCCAAGCGCTTTCAAGCCTTTAAGGCTGCTGCGGAGACCTTCCGCCGCGGCTCCCTAGACGCACTGGGCGGACAACTAAGTGGCGGACGATTCAAAGGCATCGAATGTGGGCGGCCGGTACGCTCAGGCCCTGTTCGATCTGGCGAGCGATGAGAAGCAGGTCGCGGCCGTGGAGGCCGACCTGAAATCCCTGAAGACCGCGCTGGCGGACAGCAACGACCTGCGCGTGCTGGTGCATTCCCCGGCGTTCAGCGCCGAGGACAAGGCCAAGGGCCTGGCGGCCATCGCGGCCAAGGCGAAATTCGCCGCCACGACGAAAAAGTTCCTGGGCCTGCTGGCCGCCAACGGACGCACGGCCCTGCTGGCCTCGGTGATCACCGGCTATGAGGACCTGTCGGCCAAGGCCCGCGGCGCGGTCTCCGCCCAGGTGACCACCGCCATTCCGCTGTCCGCCGCCCAGTCCAAGGGCGTGGCCGCCGCGCTTCGCCAGGCGCTCGGCAAGGACCCTGAAATCCAGACCCGCGTCGACCCCGCCATCCTCGGCGGGATCAAGGTGCAGGTCGGCTCCCGTCTGTTCGACGCTTCGCTCAAGTCGAAGCTCGACTCCCTGAAATTCGCCCTCAAGAGAGCGTAAGATCCATGGATATCCGCGCCGCCGAAATCTCGGCCATCCTCAAGTCGCAGATCGCGAACTTCGGCCAGGAAGCTGACGTCTCCGACGTCGGCCAGGTGCTGAGCGTCGGCGACGGCATCGCCCGCGTGTTCGGCCTCGACAATGTCCAGGCCGGCGAGATGGTCGAGTTCCCCAAGGCCGGCGTGAAGGGCATGGCGCTCAACCTGGAGCGCGACAACGTCGGCGTGGTGATCTTCGGCGAAGACCGCTCGATCTCCGAGGGCGACGAAGTCCGCCGCCTTGGCGAGATCGTGGACGTGCCGGTGGGCAAGGGCCTGCTGGGCCGGGTGGTGAACCCGCTGGGCGAGCCGATCGACGGCAAGGGCCCGATCGTCGCCACCGAACGCCGCCGCGTGGACGTGAAGGCGCCGGGCATCATCCCGCGCAAGTCCGTGCACGAGCCGGTGCAGACCGGCCTGAAGGCCATCGACACCCTGATCCCGGTCGGCCGCGGCCAGCGCGAGCTGATCATCGGCGACCGCCAGACCGGCAAGACCGCGGTGGCGATCGACACCATCCTGAACCAGAAGTCGATCAACGCCGGCACCGACGAGAGCGCCAAGCTCTATTGCATCTACGTCGCGATCGGCCAGAAGCGCTCGACCGTCGCCCAGATCGTCAAGACGCTCGAGGAGCGCGGCGCGCTGGACTACACCATCGTCGTCTCGGCCACCGCCTCGGAGCCGGCCCCGTTGCAGTTCCTGGCGCCCTTCTCGGGCTGCGCCATGGGCGAGTGGTTCCGCGACAACGGCATGCACGCCGTGATCATCTATGACGACCTTTCCAAGCAGGCCGTCGCCTATCGCCAGATGTCGCTGCTGCTGCGCCGCCCGCCGGGCCGCGAAGCCTATCCGGGCGACGTCTTCTATCTGCACTCCCGCCTGCTGGAGCGCGCGGCGAAGCTGAACGAGGACAACGGCTCGGGCTCGCTGACCGCGCTGCCGATCATCGAGACCCAGGCCAACGACGTGTCGGCCTATATCCCCACCAACGTGATCTCGATCACCGACGGCCAGATCTTCCTGGAGACCGACCTGTTCTTCCAGGGCATCCGCCCGGCGGTGAACGTCGGCATCTCGGTGAGCCGCGTGGGCTCCTCGGCTCAGATCAAGGCGATGAAGACCGCGTCCGGCCCCATCAAGGGCGAGCTGGCGCAGTACCGGGAAATGGCCGCCTTCGCGAAGTTCGGCTCCGACCTGGACGTCACGACCCAGCGGCAACTGGCGCGCGGCGAACGCCTGACCGAGCTCCTGAAGCAGCCGCAGTACTCGCCCCTGAAGGTCGAGGAACAGGTGGCCGTGGTCTACGCCGGCACCCGCGGCTACCTGGACGGCGTCGCCACCAACCAGGTCCGCCGCTTCGAGAGCGAACTGCTGGCCCACCTGCACTCCAAGCATCAGGGCCTGCTGGACAAGATCCGCATTGAGAAGGACCTGAAGAACGTCGAGGACGATCTGAAGTCCGTGCTGGCCGCCTTCGCCCAGACCTTCGCCTGACGCTGGCTGACGGGAGCAGGAACTAGGCGATGGCCAGCCTCAAGGAGATGCGCAATCGGATCGGAAGCGTGAAAGCCACGCAGAAGATCACCAAGGCGCTGCAGATGGTGGCGGCGGCGAAGCTGCGCCGCAGCCAGGACGCCGCCCAGAACGCCCGGCCCTACGCCGAGCGGATGGCCGCGGTCATCGCCAACCTGGCCGCCGGGGTCTCCGGCGAAGGCGCGCCGCGCCTGCTGGTGGGCACCGGCTCCGACCGGCGCCACCTGATCGTGGTCGCCACCTCCGACCGCGGCCTGGCGGGGGGCTTCAACTCCTCCATCGTCCGCGCCGCGCGCGAGCGGATCGGCAAGCTGATCGCCGAGGGCAAGGACGTCAGCATCCTCACCGTCGGCCGCAAGGCCCGCGACCAGTTGAAGCGTCTCGACCGCTCCGTGGGCGCCTATGAGGCGGGCGGCAACCCGTCGCTGGCGGTGGCCGAGGAGGTTTCGGCGAAGATCCGGGAGATGTTCGCGGCCGGCGAGGTGGACGTCGTCACCCTGTTCTTCTCGAAGTTCCAGTCGGTGGTCGTGCAGACCGCCACCGGCGTGCAATTGATCCCGGCCGAGGTGAAGGCCGCCGCCCAGCCGATCGACCTGAAGGGCGCGGTCTACGAGTACGAGCCCGACGAGGAAACGATCCTCGAGGAGCTGCTGCCCCGCAACATCACCACCCAGTTGTTCTCCGCCATGCTGGAGAACCAGGCGGGGTTCTACGCGGCCCAGATGACCGCGATGGACAACGCGACCCGCAACGCCGGCGACATGATCTCGGCGCTCACCCTGCAATACAACCGCTCACGCCAGGCGCAGATCACCAAGGAGCTGATCGAGATCATCTCCGGCGCCGAAGCGCTCTAGTCGAAAGTCGAAAGAGACAGCCATGGCTACCACCACCGCCAAGAAGCCCGCCGCCGCGAAGAAGCCGGCGGCCCCCAAGGCGCCCGCGAAGGCCTCCGCGAAGACCCCGGCCACGGCGGCCAAGGCCGTCGCCACCGGCAAGCTGGTGCAGATCATCGGCGCCGTCGTCGACGTGGAGTTCGAAGGCCACCTGCCGGCGATCCAGAGCGCGCTGGAAACCACCAACACCGACCAGCGGACCGGCCAGCCCTTCCGCCTGGTGTTCGAGGTCGCCCAGCACCTGGGCGAGAACACCGTGCGCGCCATCGCCATGGACACCACCGAGGGCCTCACCCGCGGCCAGCCGGTGTTCGACACCGGCCGTCCGATCACCGTGCCGGTGGGCCCGGCCACGCTCGGCCGCATCATGAACGTCATCGGCGACCCGATCGACGAGGCCGGCCCGATCGCGACCACCTTCACCTCCTCGATCCACCGCGAGGCCCCGTCCTTCGCCGAGCAGTCGACCTCGGCCGAGGTGCTGGTCACCGGCATCAAGGTGGTGGACCTGCTCTGCCCCTACACCAAGGGCGGCAAGATCGGCCTGTTCGGCGGCGCGGGCGTCGGCAAGACCGTGACCATGCAGGAGCTGATCAACAACATCGCCAAGGCCTACGGCGGCTATTCGGTGCTGGCCGGCGTCGGCGAACGCACCCGCGAGGGCAACGACCTCTACCACGAGATGATCGAGTCCAACGTGAACATTGACCCGAAGAAGAACGGCTCGACCGAAGGCTCCAAATGCACCCTGGTCTATGGCCAGATGAACGAGCCGCCGGGCGCCCGTGCGCGGGTGGCCCTGACGGGTCTGGCTCAGGCCGAGTATTTCCGCGACCAGGGCCAGGACGTGCTGTTCTTCGTCGACAACATCTTCCGCTTCACGCAAGCCGGCTCCGAAGTCTCGGCGCTCCTTGGCCGCATTCC
>NZ_DATMNA010000118.1:0-3492 GCF_035569475.1 Phenylobacterium sp. | reverse complement strand
CCTCCATCGCGCTGAAATGGCTCGACGAGGGCCTGCAGGACCGCGGCATCACCCGCGACCTGGAGTGGGGCGTGCCGGTCAACGCCTTCGAGTGGGGGCCCAATCCGGACGGCCTGACGCCGGACGTCGAAGGCCTGGCCGGCAAGGTCTTCTACGTCTGGTTCGACGCGCCCATCGAATACATCGCCGCCACCTGGGAATGGGCCGACGCCCGCGCCGCCGAGGCCGGCAAGGGTCCCGCCGACGAGGCCGAGTGGGAGCGCTGGTGGCGCGAGCCCGCCGCGGCCGACGTCACCTATGTGGAGTTCATGGGCAAGGACAACGTGCCCTTCCACACCGTGGGCTTCCCCACGACTCTCTTCGGGATCAACGAGAAGCTGGGCGCCGACGGCCACTTCACGCCAGCCAACAACGCGCCCTGGAAGCTGGTCGACCAGCTCAAGGGCTTCAACTGGCTCGACTACTACGGGGGCAAGTTCTCGACGTCCCAGAACCGCGGCGTCTTCATGGACCATGCGCTGGAGCTGCTCGCGCCCGACTACTGGCGCTGGTGGATCACCGCCAACACGCCGGAGACCTCGGACGCCACCTTCGCCTGGGAGCAGTTCCAGGCGCAGGTGAACGCCGACCTGGCCGACGTGCTGGGCAACTTCGTCAACCGCATCCTGAAGTTCACCGAGAGCCGTTTCGACGGCGCCGTCCCGGCGGGCGGGCTCGATGGGCCGCTGGAGGCCAAGCTGCACGCCGATGTCCTGGCCAAGCTGCGCGAGCTCACCGAGCACCTGGAGGGGCGCGAATTCCGCAAGGCCTCCACCGCGCTGCGCCAGCTCTGGGTGCTGGGCAACGGCTACCTGACCGAGGCCGCGCCCTGGACCGCCTTCAAGACCGATCCGGAGCGCGCCGCCGTGGCCGTGCGCACCGGGCTCAACCTGGTGGCCCTGTTCGCCAAGGTCTCGGAGCCCTTCATCCCGTTCAGCGCCGAGACCATCGCGCTCTCGGTGGGCGAGGCCTTCCCCGGCCGCTGGCCCGACCTCACCGGCGAGGGCCTGCTCGCCGCCCTGCCGCCCGGCCGCCCGGTGAAGGCGCCCGAGGTGCTGTTCCGCAAGGTCGAGGATGCGCAGGTCGCCGAATGGCGCGAACGCTTCGGCGGCCCGGAGACCGAATAGAGACCATCGTCCGCTCATCCCGGCCTTCGCCGGGATGAGCGGGACTAGTGCTTCTTCAGCTCGCTCGGCTTGATGTCGAAGATGTCGGGCATGGCGGCGTTATAGGCGGGGGTCTGGCCGGTCTCGATGGCCACCGAGCGGGCGCCTTCCCAGATCATGTGCAGGGCTACGTAGATCACCATGGCCAGGCCCAGGTAGCCGATCCAGCGGACCCGGTGCAGCAGCTTGGCGATCCAGCTCGCCGCCACGCCGGTCAGCGTGATCGACAGGATCAGGCCCATGGCCAGCACCACCGGGTGCTGCCGGGCCGCCCCGGCCACGGCCAGGACGTTGTCCAGCGACATGGCGAGGTCGGCCAGCAGGATCTGCAGCAGGGCGCGGCCGAGGGTCTTGGGCTTCGGCCTGGCCTTCGGGGTCGCGCCGATCGTCGCGCCGGTGGCGTCCTCGAGCGCGCTTTCGCCCTCCGCCTCCTGTTCGCGGCCCTGGCGGCGCAGGTCGCGCCACATCCGCCAGCAGACCCACAGCAGCAGCAGCCCGCCGCCCAGCAGCAGGCCCACCACCTGCAGCAGGCGCGTGGTGATCAGGGCGAAGCTGATCAGCATCACCACCGCGCCGCCGAGGCCCAGGATGATGGCCGTGCGCCGCTGCTGCTTCGGCAGGCCGGCGGCGGCGATGCCCACGGCCACGGCGTTGTCGCCGGCCAGCGCCAGGTCGATCAGCACCACCTGGAAGAAGGCGGCGACCGCGCCGGCGGTGACGGTGGTTTCGAACGGCAGGCTCAACGCGGGCGCGAGGCCTCGTAGAGCGCCACGGCGCAGGCGGCGGAGACGTTGAGGCTCTCGAAGCCGCCGGGCATGGGGATGCGGGCCAGCTCGTCGCAGTGCTCGGCCACCAGCCGGCGCAGGCCTTCGCCCTCGGAGCCCATCACCAGCACGGTGGGCGCCCCGTCCAGCACCGCGCCCAGGTCCCGCTCGGCCTCGCCGGCCAGGCCCACGGCGCGCCAGCCCGCGTCGGTCAGCTCGTCCAGGGCGCGCGACAGGTTGACCACATGGGCGACGGCGATCTTGTCCACCGCGCCCGCCGCGGCCTTGGCGAGGGCGCCGGTCAGCTTCGGCGCATGGCGGTCTTGCAGCACCACCCCTAGCGCCCCGAAGGCGGCCGCCGAACGCAGAATCGCGCCGACGTTCTGCGGGTCGGTGACCTGGTCGAGCATCAGCAGGACTGCGCCGCGCGTCGGGGTGAAGTCGGCCAGCGCCCAGTCTTCCGGCGCCGCGCCCTTCAGCGCCACGCCCTGGTGGACGGCGCCCTGCGGGAGGGCCTGAGCGATTCGCTGGTTGTCGGCGATCTCCAGCGCGTCCTGGCGGCCCAGGTCGGCCTCGATCTGGCGCGCCCGCTCGGCGGTGGCCAGGATCAGTTGCGGCGGTTCGCGGCGCGGATTGGCCAGCGCGGCCGCCACGGCGTGCCATCCCCAAAGCCAGTCGTCGGAGAGGCCGTGCGGAGCCTTGCGGAACCCTCCGTGGCCATGCCGATTTCGCCCTCTCCGGGCGTCGTTGCGTTCGGGATGCGAGGCCACTATAAGACGCGCTCCAAATTGGGGCCCTTGGACGGGCTGCCGCCTCCAGGTGCCTTGCGAACGGGCTTTATGCCCCTCGCAGCCTGCGGCGGAAGCCTTTTGTTCGAAGGGCCCTGAACCGGCTCCGAGCGCGAGGGGGAATGTCCCGAGCGGCAAAGGGGGGGGACTGTAAATCCCCTGGCGTACGCCTTCGTAGGTTCGAGTCCTACTTCCCCCACCACGCGCCGGAGCGCTGTAGGAGATTGAAGCGGCGGGTATAGCACAATGGTAGTGCAGCAGCCTTCCAAGCTGAATATGCGGGTTCGATTCCCGCTACCCGCTCCAGGTTCCCCTTCCACTTGAAACAACGCCCGTAGGACCCCGATGGCCAAAGAGAAATTCGAACGTAACAAGCCGCACTGCAACATTGGCACGATCGGCCACGTGGACCACGGGAAGACGACGCTGACGGCGGCGATCACCTACACGCTGGCGAAGACGGGCGGGGCGAAATCGATGTCCTATGCGGACATCGATGCGGCGCCTGAGGAGAAGGCGCGGGGGATCACGATCAACACCGCGCACGTGGAGTATGAGACGCAGAACCGTCACTACGCCCACGTCGACTGCCCCGGGCACGCCGACTATGTGAAGAACATGATCACCGGGGCGGCGCAGATGGACGGCGCGATCCTGGTGGTGAGCGCCGCGGACGGCCCGATGCCGCAGACCCGCGAGCACATCCTGCTGGCCCGCCAGGTGGGGGTGCCGGCG
>NZ_DATMNA010000117.1:0-19270 GCF_035569475.1 Phenylobacterium sp. | reverse complement strand
TCATCGTGAGCCAGGTGCGGCAGGAACTCTACGGCAAGCCGTTCGGCATGTACGACTTCGCCCCTGTGGGCCTGGGCCTGACGGCCTTGGGCGTGCTCTTCCTGTCGTTCGCCTACCGGATCCTGCCCACCAGCCGTTCGCCGACCGAGACCATGGACGCCGCCCTGGCCGGCAACGCCTACGTCACCGAGGTGGAGGTGCCCGAGGGCTGGACCTCCGCCAAGCCCAGGGTCGGCGATGTCCGGGCGCGCGCCGAGGGCGACGTCTCGGTCATGGCCCTGATGCGCGACGGCAAGCGCCGGGCCTCGCCCCACGCCAACACCCACCTGCATCCCGGCGATCGCCTGCTGCTGGAGGGCGACCAGCAAGCCCTGGAAGCCGTGATCGCGCGCGCCAAGCTGAAGCTCACCCGCTCCGATCGGCCCGTGGCGATGGAAGAGGCCACCGAGGAAATCCGGCTGGTGGAGACGGTGGTCATGGACGGCTCCAGCCTTGTGGGGGAGAGCGCCCGGAGCCTGAACCTGCACGGCGAGCACGGGGTGAACCTTCTGGCCGTCAGCCGCAGCGGATATCGCCTGCGCCAGACCCTGCGCAGCGTACGCTTCCGCGCCGGCGACATCGTGCTGCTGCAAGGCGGCGAGCGCACCCTCCCCGGTGCGATCAAGGCCCTCGGGCTCCTGCCCCTGGCCGAGCGCGAGGTGCGGCTGGGCGGTATCCGCCGGGTCCTCGCCCCGGTGGCGATCCTGGCGGCGGCCATGCTGGCCATCGCCTTCCATGTGGTGCCGGTGGCGATCGCCTTCTTCGCCGCGGCGGTCGCGATGGTGGCGGTCGGCGGCCTGCGGATGCGCGAGGCCTATGCGGCGCTGGACGGCCCCGTCCTGGTCCTGATCGCGGCCCTGATTCCCGTCGGCGAAGCCATCCACGCCACCGGCGGGGCGGACCTGGTGGCCGGTCTCCTGTCCCACGTCCTGGGCGGGGCTCCGCCGCTGCTCTCGCTGGGAACGATCATGTTGCTCGCCATGCTGAGCGCGCCCTTCATGCACAATGCGCCCACCGTCCTGGTGTTCGGCCCGATCGCCGCGACCTTCGCCCAGCGGCTCGGCTACAGCCCCGACGCCTTCATGATGGCGGTCGCGGTCGGCGCGGCCAGCGATTTCCTGACCCCCGTCGGCCACCAGTGCAACACCCTGGTGATGGGGCCGGGCGGCTACCGGTTCTCCGACTATCCCCGCTTGGGGGCGCCCCTCAGCGTCGTCGTTCTGATCGTCGGGACCCTGCTGATTTCGCGGGTCTGGGGGACGACCGGCTGAGGCCGGCCGCCCACCGCCGCGGCCGTCGCCGGGGATCAGGCCAGCGCGCGGTCCAGAATGCCCTTTAGGGCCAGGCCATTCGCGGCGGCTGCGCCGGAGGCGGTGTTGTCGAAAATGCACCATCGCTCGCCCGCGGGGTTCGCGGCTATGGCGCGGGCCAGGGCGGCCAGCTCATGCTCGGCGTAGGCGGAATAGTACATCCGCGGGGACCCGTGCAGGCGCCAGTAGGCAAGGCCCGGCCAGCCGCCCGGGGACATGGCCGCGGGGCTGCGGGCAGGGTCGGCGGCCGCGCGCGCGATCCGATGCCTCGCCAGCAAGGCGTCGCCGTCCCCTGCGAACCAGCTCGCGTGGCGCGGCTCGCACACCACGGGACCGGCGGTCCGCCGCCGAAGCGCGCCGAAGAAGTCGCCCGCCACGGCCGCATCGAAGACGAGGCTGGGAGGAAGCTGCACGAGCAGCGGACCGAGCTTGTCCTCCAACCCGCCGAGTTCCCGCAGGAACGCATCCAGTCCGGCCTCGCAGCCCTGCAGGCGCGCCTCGTGCGTCAGGGCGCGCGGCAGTTTCACCGAGAAGCGGAAATGCGGAGGCGTGCTCTCGCGCCACCGCACGAAGGTCTCGGGGCGGTGCGGACGGTAGAATGTGCTGTTGATCTCGACCGCCCGGAGCACGCCGGCATAGCGCTCCAAGCCGGAGCCGCCGGCGGGAAACCGGTCCCGGACCGTGCGCGGAACGGTCCAGCCGGCGGTCCCGACGAAGGGTTCGGGCCGTGGCACGGCCTCAGCCGAACACGGCGCGGATGGCGGGCGCCTCGGCGGAAACCCGGCGAGCCGGAAACCCCGTCGGGCCCAGCCGACGGGCGAGGCGCGCCCCGGACTCGCGGCGCCGGACGATCCAAAGACGGCTGGGCCAGCGCGGCGGCATCGCAGTTAAACTCGCTCGCGCGCCTGGGGTTCTCCCCGTCGAGCCGCGCGCGCGGAACCGCGGCCCGCAACACCTGTTGAGGCCTATCGGCGGGTCGAAAGCCTCGGCCTCATCGATCCCTGATCCACCGCCGCCTTCTGTTTGCGAAAGGTTCGTTGCCTCCATGATGATGGTCGAGACCGTCCTGAAGACCAGCACGATCCATGGGCTGGGGGTGTTTCTGACGGCGCCCGTGCCGCGCGGCGGCCTGATCTGGCGCTTCGACTCGCGCATCGACCGGGTCTACACCCTGGCCGAGGTCGCCTCCCTGCCGGAGCACGTTCAAGCCTATCTGCGCACCTACTCCACCTGGCACGAGGCCAGCCGGCTCTTCGTCCTGTGCGGCGACAACGGCCGCTTCTTCAATCATTCGCCGACGCCGAGCACCGTCTCGAACGCCATCTCCTTCGGCGAGGATCACGCCGCGCGGGACCTCGCGGCGGGCGAGGAGCTCACGTCGGACTACGCGACCATCTGCGACGAGGTCCGGCGCAACGGGAACGGGTTCTAGCCGACGCGCTCCACGCGTCTGAAGGCGACCTGCGGCCGCCAGGTCAGGCCGGTCGCGCCGGGGACTCCTGCGGGTCTTGCCGGATCGGGAGCCGCGCCGAGCAGGGGTCCGGCGTCAGGCCCCTGACGATCGCAAGCAGGCCCGCGCGGGCGTCACCCGGCGGAATCCGGGCGAAGCCGCGCAGCAGGTCGACAGCCCCGGGCATGGCGAGCAGGGCGTTGAGTTCGGCCTGCATGGCGTCGTCCTGGGGCGAAGGCGCCGGGCTGTCGAAGCCGGGATCGCCCAGCAGCGAGCCGCCCGAGCAGTCAAGCGCCCGCGCCGCCTTGACCAGCATGGAGGCCGAGATCCGGTTGGCGCCGCGCTCGTATTTCTGCACTTGCTGGAAGGTGATTCCGAGGTGCTCGGCCAGGGTCGACTGGCTCATGCGCACCGCCTGACGGCGGATACGCATCCGCGCGCCGACGGCGACGTCGATCGGATCGGGCCCCTCACCTTCGCGCATCGCTCGCCCCCTTTTCGTGCGAATCCTAGTCTTCGCCTGGATAAAGGGAAGAGGCGCGGGTGTCAGTCGCGCCCGCCCTGCACCAGGCGAAGCGGCCGCCACGACCTCAGCAGGCTTTCCGTCGAGGCGAGCCGGAACGCCTTGTGGGCGAGACCGGCGCGTTGCAGTTCAAGCAGGCCCGCGAGGCCGTCGCGCTCGGCCGATGGAACCCAGGCGGCGTCCGAGGCGAGGGTCAGGCGCAGCGACAGCCGCAGGGCGTCCAGGGCGGTCGCCAGGGCTGACCCGCGAACCGAGACGCCGCAGAGCACGACGTCCCATCGAGGTCCGTCGCCGAGCGCCGCGGCGAGTTCAGGGCTGGACAGGGCCGAGGGCTGCTCACGGTGGTAGACCGGCTCAGAGGGTTCCGGCGCGAGGCCCGCCATGGGCCGCCAGGAGTCTTCGCCCGGCCGCGGCCGCCGCGAGACCACATGGCGGACGGACCAGCCTTGCAGCCGGGCCCGGCCCATCAGCGTGGCCGCGTTGACGCTCCACCCGGAGAAGGCGGGATCGGCTTCCGCGTCCGTGTCGGCGGCGAGGCTGACGGCGTCCAGGCATAGGAGCATCACGCTGTCCGAGCCGCGGCCCGGCGCCCCCGTCACGCGGCGAGGTCCGCCGGCGCCGCTTCCAGCACGCCCGGCCGGTCCCAGTCGCCCTCCGGCCGCAGGAGCACCATGGGTGGGCTGGCCAGGCCGACCGCGGCGGCGTGCGGGGCCAGTTCGAACTCCATCTCCCGATAGGCGTAACTGGAGAAGGTGAACACCGGCCGGCCGGCGCGCGGCCGCCCCTTGAAGTAGCGCCGCCAGAACGCCTCGCCCCGGACCTGGGCGTGGCCGATCAGCCGCCGGTAGCCCTTGCGCGCCGCCAGGTCGAAGGCCGCGCGGCAGAGCAGCAGCAGGGCCGGCCCCCCACGGTGCGCCTGTCGAACCGCCAGCCGTTCCAGCTTCGCGAACTCGCCGAACCAGCGCAGGCGGACCACCCCGACCGGCTCGCGCCCGAAGCGCAGCAGCAGATGCGTGGCGCCGCTCAGATCGTTGCCGTCGAACTCCTCGTCGTAGGGGCAGGCCTGGTCGCCCATGTAGACCAGCGACCGGACGGCCTGGACCTGGGCCAGCTCATCGAGGGTGCGTACGACGCCGACGCTATAGCCGCCGGCGGCCCCGGCGCGGGCGCAGGGGTCTGAGGGCGGTCTCACGCCGCCACCGCCGCTTCGGCGGGCGGTTGCCATACGAGGCCGCTGTCCGACCCGGGCAGGTCCACGAACCCCAGGCGCTCGCGCATCAGCCGATGCCCCGCCTCGGTGGTCGGGCGCGCGAACTTCGGAAGCGGCCCCACCGCCCCGGCCATCACCGCCCGCGCGCCCTCGACCACCCGCCGCGCCGACAGCTTCGTGGTCGCCGCGACGCCCCAGCCATAGAAGCCGTGGATCGCCTCGCCCGGGCGGGCCAGGTGCGGCGCCGCCGGCGCGCAGGCGTCGAACGATCCCCGGCGGACGGCCCGCACCCCCCCGGCGCTCAACAGGATGAAGGCCAGCACCCCGCAGAGCGCGCCCGCCTCCTCGGTCACGAACAGGGCGGCGCCGCCGGTCAGGGTCTGGACACGGTCGAGCTCGCCGGTCGTGGCGATGCCCGCTCCGATCAGTTTCGCAGCCAGGTCCCTCGCCGCCGCCACCTCGCCCGGCGCCGCGGGCCGGACATCGAACGCGGCGAGTTCGCGCCGCAGTCTTGTCGTGAACGCCGCTGAATGCCGGATCGGATCTCCGCCCATGGGTCCACCTCCCGATCCCCGAGGTCTGGCGCGTGCATGCGGCCTTGGGCGCCCGCGAAGATTGCAATAGGGTCCCTGCAGGACTGCCGGGGGTCGGAATGGGCGAGGTCACGAAGCGGCGCGCGGACTGGTCGAACCTGAGGGTGTTCTTCACGGTCGCGCAGACCGGCGGCATCAACGCCGCGGCGCGGGCCCTGCACCTCAACCCCTCCACCGTGACCCGGGCCGTCGAGGAGCTGGAGCGCCAGCTCAACGTCACGCTCTTCCTGCGCGGGCCCCGCGGCGTCACGCTCACCCAGCCGGGCGAGGCGGCGTTCGCGCGCGTCCGGACGATGGAGAAGATGGCCGAGTCCCTGGAACTCGAGGTCGCCGACAGCGAAACCCTTCCCGAAGGCCGGGTGCGGCTCGCGGCGCCCGATGGCGTGGCGGCCTATTTCATCACGCCCTTCCTACCGGAGTTCATGCGGGCGCACCCGGGGCTCGACCTGTCGATCGACTGCGGCCTGTGGCCCGACCGTCCGCTCGACGGCGAGGCCGATCTCACCCTCACCTTCAGCGAGCCCACCCAGCCGGACGCCGTCGCCCAGGCGATCGCCCACGTGCACTACGCCCTGTTCGCCTCACGCGAATACGTGAGCCTCTATGGCGCGCCCGCCACCATCGAGGAGGTGCTGCTGCATCCTTACGTCCACCACTCCGCTCAGACGCACCAGAAGGAGCTCTGGGGCCCGCGGGTGGAGGCCTGGCAGGTGCTGACGCACAAGCGCATCGAGACCAACGCCAGCGCCGTGGTGATCCAGGCGGTGCGCAACGGGATCGGGATCGGCGCCATGCCCACGGCGATCGCGTCGGTGGAGCCGGACCTGGTCATGCTGGACGTCCTGAAGGTCGGGCCGGCGAAGCTCTGGCTCGTGCACCACCGCGACGCCGTGCGCCCGGCGCGGGTGCGCCTGGTGAAGGACTGGCTGAAGTCGATCTTCGACGCCCGCCGGCGCCCCTGGTACCGGTCCGAGTTCGTCCACCCTTCGGAGTTCGCCGCGCGCATCGAGGCCGCAGGCGCGCCACGCGAGAGCGGGACGCGTCAAACGGGCTGACCGCCGGCGCCGTCAGGACTGATAGTCGAAGCCGTTGGACTTGGCCTTGCCCTGCCCGCCGAAGGTGTAGATCAGGCCCACGAAGGCGATCCGGCCGTACTGGTTGCGCAGGTAGCTGTCGCGCAACTGCGGCGTGACGATCAGGCGCTGGAACCTCTGGCCGTCGAACAGGTCGGTGACGGTCACCACCGCCGCCAGGTCGGGCCGCAACTGGCGCCGGTAGCCCAGGTTCACCAGGTTGATCGCGTCGACCGAACCCTGCGGGGTCAGGCGCTTGTCCGCGCGGCTGAACGAGATCTGCGCCGTGTCGACCTTCGTGGGGCGCCAATCCAGGCTGGCCTTCAGGTTGAGGCCGGTGGTCGACTTCAGGCCGGGCGCGCCCAGGGCCGTGGCGTCGATCTGGGCGGTGAACAGGTCGCCGCTCAGGTTGTAGGCCAGTTGCTGGCCGAGCTTGCCGTTGGCCGTGAACTCCACGCCCGCCGACCGGCTCTTCGGCAGGTTGGCCTTGGTGGTCAGCAGCACCTCGTCGCTGATCGGGCGGACGACGTCGGTCAGGCTGTTGCGGTCGAACCGGTAGTAGGCGGTGACGCCGTAGCTCAGCGCCTGGGCGGCGATGTTGTAGCCGGCCTCGTAGGACCAGGTGTCCTGCGGGGCGAGGTTCGGGTTGCCGGCCCGCAGGTTGTGGGTGTCCTGGGTGTCGATGAACGGGTTGAGGATCTCCGGATCCGGCCGCGTCAGCCGCCGCGCGATCCCCAGTGAAAGCTTGCCGTCGGCGCCCACGGCGCGGTCCAGGTGCAGGCTGGGGTAGAGGCCCGAGTCGCTGCGCCGGTTGATGAGGTCGCCGGTGACCTGCAGGCCCGTGGCCTGGGCCGCCTCGAACCGCGCGCCCAACTGCACCTGCCACGGCCCCAGCGGCGCCTGGTACTGGCCATAGGCCGCGTTGATCGTCTGGTGATAGCGGAAGTGGTTGGTGATGGCGGGGTTGTCGGTGATGAGGCCGGTGGCCGGATCGACGTTCCCGCCGCTGGGATCGAAGCGGTTGCGGTCGCTTTCCAGGTCGTAGCCGAGCTTGACCTCGCGCTCGTCGGCCAGCGGCAGGTCGTAGTCGGCGCTGAACTCGGTCTTCACGATGTCATGGCTGAGCCGCAGTTCGTCGAAGGTCTGGCCCGACGGCGGCAGGGTGAAGCTGTTGCGGTAGTTGTTGGTCTCCCGCTCGCGATCGGTGCTGTGCTGCAGGTTGAGGCTCAGGGTCTCGTTCGGCCGCCAGAGCTTCTGGTCGAAGTGCAGGCCCTCGCTGGCGTCGACGTTCCAGTCGTGGCCGTCGTCGTGCCGAGCGGACAGGTCGGCGATGGCGCCGCCGGCCGGACCGTCGGAGTTGTTCTGGTCGAAGTAGCGCTTGCCGAACAGCTCGCGGTGGCTGAACGAGGCGCCGATCGATTGCCGGTCGTTCAGGTCGTAGTCGATGCCGGCCTTCGCCGAGGGGGTCCAGCGCCTCTGGCGCTCGTCGATGCTCTGCTGGCTGGCGACGAGGGCGTTGGAGGTCGGGTCGAGCACGTCGCGGTTGCTGGTCGTCAGGCGCTCCCGGACGTCATGGCGCACGCCCAGGCCGCCGGACAGCTTCAGGGGCCCGCTGTTGTAGGCGCCGTTCAGCGCGGCGACCAGGCGGCCGGACTCGCCGGCGCTGATCTGGCCGCTGCCGGAGAGCCCCGCGCGCCGGGTCTTCTTGGTGATGATGTTGATGACCCCGCCCGACCCCTCGGCCTTGAACTGGGCCGGCGGCGTGGTGAGCACCTCGATCCGCGCAATGTCGCTGGCCGAAAACTGCTGCAGGCTGAGGCCCCGGGAGGAGCCGGAGAACTGCGCCGAGGGCTTGCCGTCCACCAGGATGGTGACGTTGCCGTCCCCGCGCAGGCTGACATTGCCGTCGGCGTCGACGGCCACGGACGGCACCTGGTTCAGCACGTCGGCCGCGGAGCCCGACGTGGCCTGCAGTTCGTTGGTCAGGCTGTAGACCTTGCGGTCGAGTTGGGTCTGGGCGGGCGGGGTTTCGGCCGTGACCACGACCTCGGCCACCGACGGGGCGCCGGACGGCTTGGCGGCTGGGGCCTCCGCAAAGGCTGGCGCCGCGCTGCTGACGACCAGCAGCGCCACCGAACCGGCAAGTCGTCGCATGTCACTCCCACTGGGGCCGAGAGCCCGCGCTTGATCTAGGCCGCGCCGGGTCACCGCCGGGTGGGGTCAAGATTGAGTATCGCCAATGTCGGCGGTCTAGCCCTCTGGGGCCGCGAACATCAGGGCCACGTTCAGGCCGCCGAAGGCGAAGGCGTTCTGGAGGAGGAGCCTGGAGGCGATCGGCTGGGCCTCGCCCAGCACCAGGTTGAGGTCGCAGGCCGGGTCGCGCGCGGTGAAGTTCTGGATCGGCGGAGCCAGGCCCTCGGCCAGCGCCCGCAGGCCAATGATCGCCTGCAGGGCCGCTGAGCCGCCGATCAGGTGGCCGTGGGCGCTCTTGGTGGCGATCACCGGCAGGGCGCGCGCCCGCTCGCCGAACACCTCCACCAGGGACTGGGTCTCCGCGGCGTCGTTCAGCGGCGTGCCGGTGCCGTGGGCGGAGATCAGGATGTCGTCGCGGTCGAGCGCCTTGGCCTGGGCCGCCGCCTGGCGCATGGCGCGGGCCTGCCCCTCCGGCGAGGGTTGGGTGATGTGGAAGGCGTCCGACGACATGCCCCAGCCGACCAGCTCGCCCAGGATCGGCGCGCCGCGCGCCTTGGCGTGGTCCCACGCCTCGAGCATCAGCACCGCCCCGCCCTCGCCCAGCACCATGCCGTCGCGGTCGGCGGAGAATGGGCGGCAGGTCGTGGGCGACATGGCGCGAATCGCCTCCCAGGCGCGGACGGAGCCGGCCGTCGAGACCGCCTCGCTGCCGCCGACCAGGGCGCAGTCCACCTGACCCATGGCGATCATCGCCGCGCCCTGGGCGATCGCGTGGGCCGACGAGGCGCAGGCGCTGGACGTGGCGAACACCGGCCCGCGGATCTCGAAGGCCATGGCCGCGGCGCTGACGCCCGCGCTGACCATCACCCGCGGCACGGTCGAAGGGTGCAGGCGCGGCGACTTCATCCCGAAGAACCGCTCGTAGCCGGCCTCCAGGGTGGCGAGGCCCCCCAGGCCGTGGCCGAAGATCACCGCCGTGCGTTCGTCGAGCACCGGGTCGCCGCGCAGGCCCGACTGCTCCAGGGCCTCCAGCGCCGGGGCCAGGGCCAGCCGCGCGAAGGGATCGAGGCCGCCGGCCACCGGCTTGCCCAGCCGCTCGTCCAGCGCCGCCTCATAGCCGTCGGGAACGCGGGCCATGGGCAGTTCCAGCCCGCCCGGGCCGTAGGGGCTGTCGCCCATGATGGTGCGCGCGATGCCGCCGCGGCCGTCGCGGGCCGCCTGCCAGTTTTCCTCGACCGAGCCTCCGAGCGCCGAGATCGCGCCCAGCCCGGTCACGGCGATGCGGTTCACCAAGGCGCCTCGCTTCAGGCGGAGGCCGTGGCCTGGGCCCGGTCCTTCAGCTTGTCGATCAGCTCGCCCAGCGTCTTGCAGTCGGAAAGCTCCTCGGCCTCCACCACGATGCCGTAGCGTTCCTCGACCTCGAAAAGCACGCTGATCACGTCCAGCGAGGCGATGCCGAGATCCTCCAGGTTCGCGTCGCGCTTGAGCGTCGCGCGGTCGATCAGGGCTTCCTTGGAGATCACGTCGAAGAGCTCGTCGTCGCTGGGAATGACTGGGGCCATGACGACGTATCTTCCACAAAACCGGCCGCTGACAGCGCGGCCCCTACACCCTTCCGGACGCCGCCGGAGGCCTACAGCCTCAGCCCGCCGGCGCCAAGCGTCAACCCGCCGCACCTGGAGCCGGCCCCCATGGTCACGCCGTGGGGTCGGCCGCGAAGAGCGGCGCGAACGCCTGCATGATCGCGTTGAGCACGACGTTGCGATGGCGGAAATAGATCGCCGTGCGGGTGAGCCGGCAGCCGAGCCGCAGCTTGTTCTCATAGGCCGCCTGGCCGGGGACGTAGCGCTTGAGGCCGCGCTCCAGGCAAAGCCCAAGGTTGGTGAACCAGCTCACGAAATAGAGGTTGAGCGCGCGCCCGCGCACCGGGTCCATCAGGATGTATTTGTCCAGCAGGGTGGTCTCGTCCTGGACCAGCAGGTTGCCGCCCACCAGGGCCTCGCCCTGGAAATAGAGCACCCAGAAGGCGCGCCCGCCCATCTGCCGCGGCACCCCGGTGAAGTAGGCGGCCGTCAGGTGCTCGAAGGCCATGTCGGCCCGCGCGCGGGTCGCCTCGTAGAAGGCGCAGAGCTGGCCCACCACATCGTCCACGTCGGTGCGGACCTCCATGCGCAGCTCCGGCGCGACCCGCAGCTTGCGGCGCATGTCCTTGCGCGCGCTGTAGGTCAGGCGGGCGAGGTAGCCGTTGATGTCGGCGAAACCGATGTCCAGCGACGCGATCGGCAGGCTGGCCATGGCGCGATAGCCGCGCGGCAGCGCCGCGGCGTCCCACAGCGCCTGCTGCGGCTGCGGCGCGTCCTTGAGGGCGAAAAGGCCGCACCCGGCGGCGCGCGCGTCGACCTCGAAGGCGGCCAGCAGTTCGCCCAGCACCTGCGGACGGTCCGCCTCGGCCACGGCGGGCGCGATGCCCAGGCCGGCGGTGGTGGCGCAGGGCGAGCCGATGCCGGCCAGGCGCAGGCTGAGCAGGCCCGGGACCAGTCGCCGGGCGGCCGCGATCGCCCGCTTGGCCGGCCCCACCAGCGTGGTCTCCAGGTCGTATCGCGTGTGGAAAGCCGGCGCGGCGGCCACCAGAGCCCCCTCGTCGCGCACCAGCACATAGCGCCAGCGGAAATCCGGCAGGCCCGCCCGCTCCACCGCCAGCAGGTAGTCGTAGCCCTCCAGGGCGTCGGGGAAGAGCGCGTCCCATTCCGCCCGGCCGACCGCCTCCAGGCTGCCGACGACAGTGGCCTGGCGCATCGGGGGCCTTAGGCCTCGACCGTCGCGCGTCGAACCGCCGCGGGGGCGAGCACGGGACCGCCGAAGAAGCCGGCCGTCAGCTCGCCCAGCCGCGCATGCTGCTTGTCCACGTGGATCATGTGATAGCTGTCCTCCAGCATCACGACCTCGCTGAACCCGCCGAGCGCGCGCTGCAGCCGGTAGGCGTTGCGCGGGTTGGCCATGTCGTCCTCTTGGGCGTGGGCGATCAGCACCGGCGCCTCGATGCCCGGGGCGATCTTCTCCACGTGACGCGCCAGGCGGTAGAGCTGGTGCATGCAGCCCAGCGGCATGCGGTCGAGCGCGCCCGGGATCAGCGCCTGCAGGGCGTTCTCCGCAAGGCCTCGCAGCCGCTCGTCCTTGAGGCCATAGGGGTGCGGCTGTACGAAGCTCAGGCTGCGCAGCAGGGGCAGGTTGGCCACCGCCTGGATCAGCGGCGCGCCGGTGGTGATCCGGGGCATGTTCCAGCCGTCGTATTCGAACAGCATCGAATAGACCGCCGCGCCCCTGATCTCCGGGAAGGCCGCGCAGAGCTCCAGGCCGATGGCGCCGCCCGCGCAGATCCCGGCCACATAGACCTCGTCGACCTCCTGCGCGAAATCCAGATAGGCGGCCTTGGCCGAGTCCACCCAGTCGCGCCAGCCGGTCTCGAGCAGGTCGGCCTCCGTGCCGCCGTGGCCGGCCAGCAGGGGGGCGTAGAGGCTGAAGCCCTGGCGGTGCAGCACGCGGCCCACGGCCTTCATCTCGGCCGGCGCGCCGGTCAGGCCGTGGATCAGCAGGACGCCCTTTCGGTCGCCCTCGCCGCGGATCCGGAAGCTGCGGTCCTTGGCCATCAGGCGCGGGCTCCCGCGATCAGGTCGAACAGTTCCAGATTGACCTCCTCGTTGGCCGCGCACGCCGCCGGCGGCGGCCGCGACCAGGGCTGGTCGAGCAGGGCCTCGCCGCGCTTCATGAGCCCGGCCAGCGCCCCGCCGCCATAGACCGCGGGCGACCAGTCGCCGACCACGTCGGCCCCGATCAGCCGGTGGCCGGCCAGCAGCGGCGCGATCAGCCGCTTCAGGAATTCCAGGCTGGTTCGGCCCTGGTCCCAGTTGGTGGCCGCGTCGGCGGGCGCGAGCACATCCTTGTCGATGGTGATGTAGATCGCCTCGGTGGGCACGCGGGTGGCCAGGAACTCGGCGAAGGCGGCCTCGCCCAGGGTCTCGATGGTGGGCCAGCTCCGGCCGCAGAGCGCCACGGCCTCGGCGCCGTCCGGTTCGCGGTAGGCGTAGAGCTCCAGCCGGTCCTCGGTCACCAGGTCGAGGTCCGCGCGGCGCGGGCTCGGGCGGCGGATGTCGGGGCTGCAGACCCCCACGGTCAGGACCCGGGCCACCTGCGGCATGCGCGCCGCCCAGCCCACCCAGGATCCGCAGTGAACGCCGGGGCCGAACTGCACCCAATCGGGGTGATTGTCGAAATGCAGCACCGTCACCGATGAACAGTCCGCCGCCTCCAGGGCCCGCTCCAGCAGCAGCGGGCTGACGTGGTGGAAGTCGCCGGAGCCGGAGAACACCATGGCCGGGCCGGCCGCGGCGGGCAGGTCGTCGCGCAGCCGCGCGCGCAGGCGCTCCAGCGCCGGCGGCCGGCTCCAGAGCCGCAGCGCCGGGCCGAGCTCGCGGGCGTCGAGCGCATGCCCGCCGCCCTCGGCCACCCTGGCGGCCAGCGTCTCCTGCCCGGTGAGCGCCGCGTCGAGATGGAGGAGCGCCGCGCGCATTGCGGTGGCGCTCAGGTGGTGACGCAGCGGCGCAGCAGAGCGTCGAGCAGCTTCAGCGCCAGGTCGATCTCCTCGTGGGTGATGTCCAGCGAGGGGGCGAAGGTGATGACGTTCTTGTAGTAGCCGCCGACGTTGAGGATCAGGCCCATCTTCTTGCCGCCCACGTCCAGGTCGCCCTTCAGCCCCTCGGCCACCATGCGGTCGAGCAGGGACTTGTCGGGGGTGAAGCCGTCCGCGCCGCAGAGTTCGGCGCGCAGCGCCAGGCCCAGGCCGTCCACGTCGCCGATCTGCGGCCAGCGCTTCTGCAGCTCCTGCAGGCCCGCCAGGAAATAGGCGCCCTTCTCCGGCACCGTGCGGTCATAGTCGCCCTCGGCGGCCATCCGCAGGGTCTCCAGCGCCACCGCGGTGCCCATCGGGTTGGCGTTGAAGGTCGAGTGCGTGGCGCCCGGCGGGAAGACCTCCGGATTGATCAGCTCCTCGCGGGCCCACAGGCCCGACAGCGGATTGAGCCCGTTGGTCACCGCCTTGCCGAACACCAGCACGTCGGGCTGCACGCCGAAGTGCTCGATCGACCACAGCTTGCCGGTGCGCCAGATGCCCATCTGCACCTCGTCGACCACCAGCAGGATGCCGTGCTGGTCGAGCACCTTCTTCAGCTCGATGAAGAAGTTCTTGGGCGGAATCACATAGCCGCCGGTGCCCTGGATCGGCTCGGCGTAGAAGGCGGCGAACTCGCTCTCGCCGGCCCGCGGGTCGGAGACCCCGTGGAACTCGCTCTCGAACAGGCGGGCGAAGTTGCGCACGCAATAGTCGCCGTACTCTTCCTTGCTCATGCCCTTGGGGCCGCGGAAGGCGTAGGGGAACTCCACGAAATGCGCGCGGTCGCCGAAGTGGCCGTAGCGGCGGCGGTAGCGGTAGGACGAGGTGATCGCAGACGCGCCCAGGGTGCGGCCGTGGTAGCCGCCCTGGAAGGCGAACATGAAGCCCTTGCCGTCCTTGGCGTTGCGCACGACCTTGAGGCTGTCCTCGATGGCCTGGGCGCCGCCGACGTTGAAGTGCACCCGGCCCCTGGCCCCGAACTTCGCCTCCGCGTCGCGGGCGATCAGCGCGGCCAGCTCCACCTTCTCACGGTGCAGGTGCTGCGAGGCGATCTGCGGCAGGGTGTCCAACTGCCGGTGGGCGGCGGCGTTTAGCCGCGGGTTGCGGTAGCCGAAGTTGGCCGTCGAGTACCACATCTGCAGGTCCAGGTAGGCCCGGCCCTCGGCGTCGTACATGTACGAGCCTTCGCAGGTCTCGAAGAACTTCGGCTGCGCGAGGTAGTGGACGGTGTCCCCCCAGGAACAATATTGCGCATCGAGCGCTCGCAGTTCGGATTCCGTCAATTGGGGGGCGGGCGCGTCGTACATCCAGAAACTCCGAGAAGGCCCAGTCCGGCGGGCCAACATGGCGACAGGGACGCCCACCGACAATCTGGGCTCATATCGCGTGTGAAGGAATGTGACAGTCGGGCCCACCGCCGACGCCGCGAGGCGCCCTCGACAGACGATTGTAGTTCTTCAGACCTGTGTTGCCGGCCACCCGTCTATTTACGACGCCGTAATGCCGCCTCCGCCTCAAGAAGCCAAGCACGGCCCGCGCTCAAATACGGTCGCCGCGCGGTTGCGCGGCCCCGCCGCCACACCTCTGAGGGACTCGCGCGACTCCGAAAGTTCTGCTTTTGTTCGCGTCGGACTGCGGATGGAGAGCGGATCATGGCGGACGGCGCATCGCATCGGGTCTTGGAGGGCTGGCCGGCCTGGCCCCGGCTCAACCAGGCGCTGGCCGCCCGGTCCAGCCTGTGGGCTGTCTGCCGCTGCGGCCGCGAGGCGGTGATCGATCCCAGACCCTGGGTGGGCCAGGGGCTCGCCCGCCAGGCCACCGCCGGCCTCGAGGGCCGCCTGCGCTGCGTCTGCGGCGCGCGCCGGGCGCGGCTGGAGATCCGCGGCCTCGCCGAGGCGCCGGCGCGCGGCGCCGGCGGCATCCACGTTTTCCGCTAGGCGGCCGAAGTCTAGACCCTGTCCCGACTGACTTGGATCAAGTCAGTCGGGAAAGAACAGGGTCGTCGCCTATATCTGGAGCCCTTCTTGTCCACTCAGGTTGATTCAACCTGAGTGGGAAGGGCTCTAGACCGGAGCCGGTTCCGCGAACATCGGCGTCGAACGGAAGATGGCGATCTCCTCTTCCGTCATGTCGCTCGGGACGTCGGCGAACAGCGGGGTCGAGAGATAGCGCTCGCCGGTGTCCGGCAGCATGGCCAGGATGTTGGTCCCCTTGGGCGCGCTCTCGGCGATCTTCAGGGCGCCGGCGAAGGTGGCGCCGGAGGTGATGCCGCAGAAGATGCCTTCCTTGGTGGCCAGCTCCTGGCTGAGCTTGATCGCCTCGGGGCCCGGGATCGCCATCAGTTGGTCGACGTAGTTCGCATCCACCGCATCGCCGGTCAGCTTGGCGATGAAGTCGGGCGTCCAGCCCTGCATGGGATGCGGCTTCCAGGCCGGGTGGCCGGCGGCGGGCGAGCCGTCGGGCTTGTAGGCCTGCGGTTCGTGGCTGGCGATCAGCGCCGCATCGGCGGGCTCGCAGACCACGATCCTGGTCTTCGGGCTCTTGGCGCGCAGCACGCGGCCGACCCCGTTCAGCGTGCCGCCGGTGCCATAGCCCGTGACCCAGTAGTCCAGTTGCTCGCCCTCGAAGTCCTTCAGGATCTCCGGACCCGTGGTGCGCTCGTGCATCGCCGCGTTGGCCTCGTTCTCGAACTGCCGGGTCATGAACCAGCCGTGGGTCTCGGCCAGCTCGACGGTCTTGGCCACCATGCCGGTGGCGCGCAGCGCCGCGGGCGTCAGCACCACCTTGGCGCCCAGGAAGCGCATCAGCCGGCGCCGCTCGATGGAGAAGCTCTCGGCCATGGTGACCACCAGCGGATAGCCCTTGGCGGCGCAGACCATGGCCAGGCCGATGCCGGTGTTGCCGCTGGTCGCCTCCACCACCGTCTGGCCGGGCTTCAGCTCGCCCGACTTCTCGGCCGCCTCGATCACCCCCAGCGCCAGGCGGTCCTTGACCGAGCCCAGCGGATTGAAGGCCTCCAGCTTGACGAAGAGGTTCACGCCGGCCGGCCCCAGGCGGTTGATCCGCACGACCGGCGTATTGCCCACGGTCCCCAGAATGCTGTTGTACCTGGCCATCTCGCGTCTCCCTTGTCGGCGGCAAAACAGAAGGCCCCGCCCGGCGCGCGAGTCAATTCAGCAGAACCGGGATCGCCCGGACCTTTTCTGGGGGCTTGAGGACGGGGCCTGCGAAGCCCAAAGTCCTGCGCCAGGGGGAAAACCAATGACGCTTTCGGTGATCGGGGCCGGGTTCGGCCGCACGGGGACCATGTCCCTGAAGGTGGCGCTCGACGCGCTCGGCGTCGGGCCCTGCTACCACATGGTCGAGGTGTTCAAGAACCCGGCCGCGCCCGGCTGGTGGATCGAGGCCGCGGAGAACCCGGCCAAGGCCGACTGGGGCAAGATCTTCGCCGGCTATAACGCCACCGTCGATTGGCCCAACGCCACCTACTACAAGGAACTGGCCGAGACCTATCCGGCCGCCAAGGTGATCCTCACCGAGCGCGACCCGGACGACTGGTTCGAGTCCACCCAGGCCACGATTTTCATGGACCGCGGCGTCCCGCCGCCAGACGCGGCCTTCCCCAAGATGCTCAAGAAGGTGGTCTTCGACCTGTTCGACGGCCGCATCCATGACCGCGAGCACGCCAAGGCCGTGTTCCGCGCGCACAACGCCAGGGTGCGCGAGGTCATCCCGGCCGACCGCCTGCTGGTCTACGAGGTCGCTCAGGGCTGGGAGCCTCTGTGCGGCTTCCTGGGGGTCCCGGTCCCCGACTTCCCGATGCCCAAGGTCAATTCGCGCGAGGAGTTCGCGGCCATGATCGCGGCCGGCGGACCGGGCGGCCCGCCGAGCCATTGACCGCTAGCGGCCGCCGCCGCCGGTGATTTCCTTGATCAGGCCCTGGACCGGGGCCTTGCCGCCGGCGCCCCAGACCACCTTCAGGAAGGCCAGGGTGCGGCCGGCGGCCTCCTCGAACTTCCACTCGCAATCGTCGATGCGGCAGTCCTCGAACCTGGGCGGCTCGCCCCCGGAATAGACCAGGCGGCAGTCGCGGAACTCGCAGGACGAGAACACCTCGCCGTCGAGCGCCACGGTCTCGTGATTGTAGATCGCGCCGTCGGCCATGGTCCTAGTCCTGGTCGTCGTCGGCGGGCCGCGCGGACGGGTCGGCTTCAAGGCGGGCGCGTTCGCGGGCTTCGGCCTTGGCGCGGGCCTTCTCGGCCACCTTGGCGGCCTTCAGCCGGTCGCGCTCGGCGCGTTCGAAATTGTAGTTGGGCTTCCGCGCCATGATGAGCTCCGTCGAGGGTAAGGCGGGGCGCGAGCCGAGCCGGCGAAACGGGGTCTTACACCGAATTCGCCGCGCGGCGCAGCCCGCTCTTGGCTTGGCGACGGAAAACGGCTCCTCCGCTTGGGGGCGGAGGAGCCGAAAGCGACGCCGCGGACCGGGGGGTTGGGGTTGGCCTGCGACGTCGATTTTCCGTGCGGAGCGGGGGCTCGGGGGGAGGAGGATCCGCCTCCGCACCACGCCAAACTGACGCCCCTCCGCGGCGCGAGTTGGGCCGCTTCGTAACGCCAACGTCTCCGAAACGCGCCGAAGTCGAGACTTTTTGACACGCCCGGGCCGCCCGTTCGTCGACCGGCGATTTCTAGGGAACCGGCGCGCCGCAAACCGCGTTGGCGTTGAAACTGGGGGTGTGCCGCGATCAGAAATGAAGGCGTTGGGATGATCGCCTTCCTTCGATCCACCCCCCGAAAGCGTCAAGTTCGGGGAATTCCATGTCCAACGCCGATATCGCCGCTCCCGCCCGTCGCGCCCCGCGCACCGCCGGCCGCGGGAACGGACGGGCCAATGGCCATTTGGCCCATGACCTCGATGCGATCGACACTGGCGAGTTGCTCTCCGCCCTGCGCGCCTTCCGGCGAGGCGACTTCTCCGTCCGCCTGCCGCGCGGCCATCGCGGCATCAACGGCGAGATCGCCGAGGCGTTCAACGACGTGGTCGAGCTCAACGACCGGATGACCCGCGAGTTCGAGCGGCTGGGCGAGACCGTCGGCCGCCAGGGCAAGATCAACCACCGCGCCCGCCTGCCGGCCGCCCAGGGCTCCTGGGCCGCCAGCGTCGACGCCGTGAACACCCTGATCACCGACATGGTCCACCCCACCGCCGAAATGGCCCGGGTGATCGGCGCCGTGGCCAAGGGCGACCTCGGCCAGACCATGGACCTGGAGAACGAGGAGCGCCCGCTGCGCGGCGAGTTCCTGCGGATCGGCAAGGTGGTGAACACCATGGTGGGCCAGCTCGGCTCCTTCGCCTCGGAAGTGACCCGCGTGGCGCGCGAGGTGGGCACCGAAGGCAAGCTCGGCGGCCAGGCCCAGGTGAAGGGCGTCGCCGGCACCTGGAAGGACCTCACCGACAACGTGAACTTCATGGCCGCCAACCTGACCGGCCAGGTCCGCAACATCGCCGAGGTGACCACCGCCGTGGCCAACGGCGACTTGTCGCGCAAGATCACCGTGGACGTGAAGGGCGAGGTGCTGGAGCTGAAGAACACCATCAACACCATGGTGGACCAACTGAACGCCTTCTCCTCCGAAGTGACCCGCGTGGCCCGCGAAGTGGGCACCGAGGGCAAGCTCGGCGGCCAGGCCCAGGTTAAGGGCGTCGGCGGCACCTGGAAGGAGCTGACCGACAACGTGAACCTGATGGCCGGCAACCTGACCGGCCAGGTCCGCAACATCGCCGACGTGACCACCGCCGTGGCCCGCGGCGACCTCAGCAAGAAGATCACCGTCGACGTGAAGGGCGAGATCCTGGAACTGAAGAACACCATCAACATCATGGTGGACCAGCTCAACTCCTTCTCCTCCGAAGTGACCCGCGTGGCCCGCGAGGTGGGCACGGAGGGCAAGCTGGGCGGCCAGGCCCGGGTGGAAGGCGTCACCGGCGCCTGGAAGGACCTCACCGACAACGTGAACTTCATGGCCGGCAACCTGACCGGCCAGGTCCGCAACATCGCCGAGGTGACCACCGCCGTGGCCAACGGCGACCTGTCGAAGAAGATCACCGTGGACGTGCGCGGCGAGATCCTGGAGCTGAAGAACACCATCAACACCATGGTGGACCAGCTCAACTCCTTCTCCTCCGAAGTGACCCGCGTGGCCCGCGAGGTGGGC
>NZ_DATMNA010000116.1:0-13426 GCF_035569475.1 Phenylobacterium sp. | reverse complement strand
CGCACCACCGGCGAGATCTTCTGCATCGTCGCCGAAGAGAGCGGCCACTACGCCGAGACGGTGATCGCCTGGGCGGCCGGCGTCGCCATGCTGGGGCCGGCGGTGCTGCTGCTGGCCGGGGTGCATGTGACCGTCCCCGATCTGTTCGCCACTTGGAGCGCGCTGGACGTGGGCCAGGCCATCGAGCAGGCGGTGCGCAGCGCCCTGATCGGCGCGATCGTGGTCCAGGGCCTGCTGTTCGTGGCTACGGCCCTGATCGTGGCGATCCCGCCCGTGCGCCGCGCGCTGACGCCCCGCAGCCTCAAACGCCACCACGTGCAGCGCCGCGCGGCCGAGCAGTTCGCCGCCCGCGGCCTGCACCTGACCCGCCAACGAACCGGCGTGATGATCTTCGTTTCGCTGGGCGAACGGATGGCCGAGCTGATCGCCGACGAGGGCATCGCCGACCACGTCGAGCCGCACGTCTGGGACAAGGCCATGGCGGCGCTCACCGACGGGCTGAAGACCGGGCAGGTGGAGAAGGGCTACGAGGCGGCCGTGCGGCTCTGCGGCGATGTCCTGGCCGAGAAATTCCCGGCGCGGGGCGATGACAATCCCAACGAGCTGCCGGATTCCGTGCTGGTCCTGCCGCGGATCTAGCTGCGTTGGGGCGATCCGCCGCACGCGGTTACGCGAGGCTCAACCATAGTTCTTCTGGTATTGCCGCGCGCGTAAGGCCGCGACAGATTGCGGCCCGGTTGGGCGGGACGCGGCACCGGTGAGCGCATCCATCGAGGACCTGGGCCTGAGCGACCCGATCGTGCGGTCGGCGGCCGACGCGACCGCGCTCGGCATGGCGTTCCTCCTGGAGACCCGCCCCGACGGTTCGCGGCGCTTCCTGTTCGCGGGCCCCCGCTGCCTGGCGGTGAACGGGGTGGAGGGGACGGCCGTGATGGCCGACCCCGCGGTGCTCTACGACATGATCCTGCCCGAGCACCGCGCGGCCTACGCGGCGGCCGAGGCGGAGGCCGTGGCGCGGCTGGAGCCCTTCGACGTGGAGGTGGCCATGCGCCGCGCCGACGGGGCCGTCCGCTGGCACCGCTTCGCCGCCCTGCCGCGGCCCCAGCCGGACGGGGCGGTGCTGTGGGACGGCCTGCAGATCGACGTCACCGACCGCCGCAGCATGGCCGCCGCCCTGCTGGAGCAGCGCCGCCGGCTTGAGGTCGCGGTCGAGGCGACGGGCCTGGGCTTCTGGGAGTGGGACATTCCCGCCGGCCAGGTGACCTGGTCGGATCGGAACAAGGCGATCTTCGGCCTGCGGCCGGACGCGAAGATCACCGTGGAGGGCTACCTGGAACTGGTGCATCCCGACGATCGCGACAACGTGCGCGAGGCCTTCGTCGGCGCCCGGGACAAGCCGCAGGGCGGCGACTATTCGCTGGAGCACCGGATCGTCACCCCGGCCGGCGAGACGCGCTGGATCCTGGTCAATGCGCGGGTGGCCAACGACCCCGCCGGCGAGGCCCGCCTGGTGGTCGGCACCTCGCTCGACATCACCGATCGCCGGGCGGCCGAGGACCGGCTGAACCTCCAGATGGGAGAGCTCGCGCACCGGGCGAAGAACGGCATCGCGATCCTGATGGCCATCGTCAGCCAGACCGCCCGCGGCCAGGAAAGCGTCGACGGCTTCCTGGAGCTGATCATGGCCCGGCTGCAGGCGATGGCCAGTTCACAGGACCTGGTCACCGCCTCGGGCGGCGGGGTCGTGGCCCTGTCGGACGTGATCGGCCAGGCGCTGTCGCCGTTCGGCAAGACCCGGGTGGACGTCGACCCTGCGATCGAAGCGGTGGCGATCCGCGGCGAGATGGCGGTGGGCATGGGCCTTTTGCTGCACGAGATGGCGACCAATGCGGTGAAGTACGGCGCGCTCTCCAGCCACCGCGGCCGGGTGACCATCGGGCCGCAGGCTGCGGCGGACGGGCGCGCGGCCTTCGCCTGGCGCGAGGTCGGCGGGCCGCCGGTGACGGCCGACAACCCGCCGGGGTTCGGAACGCGGCTGCTGCAGATGGTGCTCCGGCCGCAGGGCGGGGAAGTCAGGTTCAGCTTCGACCCCGACGGCTTCCGGGCCCACGTCGAGTTTCCGACCGTCCGGTAGGTCAACTACCGAACGCTCTTTCCTTGCGGCGGCTGGCGGTGGGGCGGTAGATTTCGGCCGAAGACTCTCGTGGAGAAGGCGTCATGGCTTTCAAGCTCAATGTGAACGGCAAGGTCATGGAGGCCGACGTCGATCCCGACACCCCCTTGCTCTGGACGCTTCGCGACAGCCTGGGGATCACGGGTCCCAAGTTCGGTTGCGGCATCGGCGCCTGCGGGGCCTGCACCGTCCACATCGACGGCAAGCCGGTGCGGAGCTGCACCCGGCCGGTCTCGTCGGTCGGCGCCGGCGCGATCACCACCATCGAGGCGATGGAGCATCACCCGATCGGCAAGAAGGTTCAGGCCGCCTGGATGGACCTGGACGTCGCCCAGTGCGGCTATTGCCAGCCGGGCCAGATCATGGCGGCCACGGCGCTGCTGGCGGAGAAGCCTAAGCCCACCGACGCCGACATCGACGCGGCCATGACCAACATCTGCCGCTGCGCCACCTACACGCGCATCCGAGCTGCGATCAAACAGGCCTCCGGCCAGAAGATGAAGGCGTAGGGACATGGGCCTCGAATTGACCGGCGCCTCGCGGCGCGACTTCCTGAAGGCTTCCGTCGTCGGCGGCGGCCTGGTGCTGTCCTTCTCCATCGCCGCCAAGGCCGAAGCCGCGGCGGGCGCCGGCGCGCAGGCGCTGAACGCCTATGTGCGCGTGGCCCCCGACGGCATCGTCACCATCATGGGCAAGAACCCGGAGATCGGTCAGGGCATCAAGACCAGCCTGCCGATGATCATCGCCGAGGAGTTGGACGTCGCCTGGGAGAACGTCCGCATCGAACAGGCGGACAACGATCCCAAGCTCTATGGCGCCCAGTTCGCCGGCGGCAGCCGTTCGATCCCGATGAACTGGGACGACCTGCGCAAGGTGGGGGCCGTCGCCCGGGCCATGCTGGTGACCGCCGCGGCCACCGCCTGGAACTGCCCGTCGGGCGAGTGCCGGACCGATGCTGGCCATGTGATCCACGTGGCGACCGGGCGCAAGGCGACCTACGGCTCGCTGGCCGGCCAGTGCGCCGGCGTGGCCATGCCCGACCCCAAGAGCGTGCCGCTGAAGGACCCCAAGGCCTACAAGATCATCGGCAAGGCCAAGCCGCAGTACGACACGGCCAAGATCGTCACCGGCCAGCCGCTGTTCGGCATCGACGTGCGCGTGCCCGGGATGCTCTACGCGACCTATGAGAAGGCGCCGGTGTTCGGGGCCAAGGTGGCGAGCGCCAACCTCGACGCCGCGCGCGCCGTGAAGGGCGTCCGGAAGGCCTTCGTGGTCGAGGGCGGCACGGACCTGGGCGGCCTGCTGCCCGGCGTGGCGGTGGTCGGCGATAGCTGGTGGGCGGCGCGCAAGGGCCGCAACGCGCTCAATACTCAGTGGGCGGACCATCCGACCTCGAAGCAGGGCACCGCCGAGTTCGACAGGCGCGCGGCCGAGCTGAACGCCGGCGCCCCGATGACCAGCCTGCGCAAGGACGGCGACGTCGATGCGGCCCTGGCCGGCGCGGCGCACAAGGTCGAGGCGGCCTATTCCTATCCCTTCCTCAGCCACGCGCCGCTGGAGCCGCAGAACACCACGGCCCAGTTCAAGGACGGCAAGCTGGAGATCTGGGCGCCGACCCAGAACCCCGAGCCCGGCCGCCAGCTCTGCGCCAAGACGCTGGGCCTGAAGCCGGAGGACATCACCGTCCACATGACCCGTTGCGGCGGCGGCTTCGGCCGCAGGCTGTCCAACGATTACATGGTCGAGGCCGCCTGGATCGCGCGCGAGACCGGGGCGCCGGTGAAGCTCCTGTGGACGCGCGAAGACGACATGCACCACGACTTCTACCGGCCCGCCGGCTACCACTACTTCAAGGGCGGAGTGGACGCCGCGGGCAATGTGGTGGCCTGGCAGGACCACTTCGTGACCTTCGGCGAAGGCGACAAGGTCGCCTCCAGCGCCGGCATGGGCGGGACGGAGTTCCCCAGCCGCTTCGTGCCCAACGTCAAGGTGGACCAGTCGACGATCTCCTCGGGCGTGCCGACCGGGCCGATGCGGGCGCCGGGCTCCAACGCCATCGCCTTCGTCAACCAGAGCTTCATCGACGAGCTGGCCCATGCGGCGGGCGCCGACCCGCTGGCCTTCCGCATGAAGCTCCTGGGCGACAAGCCGATGGTGGGCGAGGGGCCCAGCGGCTACAACGCCGCGCGCATGAAGGGCGTGCTGGCCGCCGTCGAACAGATGAGCGGCTGGAAGGATCGCGGCAAGCTGCCGGCCGGGACCGGCATGGGCGTCGCCTTCCACTACAGCCACGCCGGCTACTTCGCCGAAGTGGTGCAGGCCGCGGTCTCCAAGGACGGCGCGATCAAGGTGCAGAAGGTCTGGGTCGCCGGCGACGTGGGCCGCCAGATCGTCAATCCGGCCGGCGCGCTGAACCAGGTGCAGGGCGCGGCGCTAGAGGGCCTCAGCCACGCCCTCTACCAGAAGATCACCATCAAGAACGGCGCGGCCAGCCCCAGCAACTTCGCGGAATACCGCCTGCTGAAGATGGCCGACGCGCCGCCCGTGGAGGTGAAGTTCGTGATCACCGACTATCCGCCGACCGGCCTGGGCGAACCCGCCCTGCCGCCGGTGATCCCGGCGCTCTGCAACGCCATCTTCGCCGCGACCGGCAAGCGGATCCGCTCCCTGCCAATCGATACGAAGCAACTGAAAGCGTAGGAGCGGGTCCTCTCCCCGGCGAAGCCGAGAGGGAGAGGGCAGGGAGAGGGCGGCGCCGGTTTCGGTGGTTGCCCGTGCGCGCAGCCATAATGGCTGGGCCGCGCCGCCGCGATCCTTGCGTCACCGGAGGGTGGGCCGTGAAGCCGAGCCGCCCTCTCCCAGCCCTCTCCCTCTCGCTTCGCGGGGGAGAGGAGGGGTAGCGCGAGCGGCGCGCATTTGCACAATGTCCCCGAGGCGGCGCCAGACCGCTCGCGCCATGCTGGGACGGTCCACGTGCAGAAGCTTCTGATCGCCAACCGGGGCGAGATCGCCGTCCGCATCGCGCGCACCGCCGCGGAGATGGGGATCGCCACGGTGGCGGTCTATTCGCAGGACGACGCGGCCTCGCTGCACACCCGCAAGGCCGACGAGGCGCGGGCGCTGAAGGGCTCGGGGCCGGGCGCCTATCTCGACATCGACCAGGTCGTGGCCACGGCCAGGGACGCGGGCTGCGACGCCGTGCATCCGGGGTACGGGTTCCTGAGCGAGAACGCCGGCTTCGCGCGGGCCTGCGCCGAGGCGGGGCTGACCTTCGTGGGGCCGTCGCCCGCGACTCTGGAGCTGTTCGGTGACAAGGGCCGGGCGCGGGCGCTGGCCCAGGACTGCGGCGTCCCGGTGTTGCCGGGCACCGCGGGGGCGACCACCCTCGAAGAGGCCCGGGCCTTCTTCGCGGAGCTCGGCGAAGACGGGGCCATGATGATCAAGGCGGTGGCCGGCGGCGGTGGGCGCGGCATGCGTCCGGTGATGGACGCCGCGGAGCTGGAGGCGGCCTTTGAGCGCTGCGCCTCGGAGGCGCGGGCCGCGTTCGGCAACGGCGACCTCTATGTGGAACGCTTCCTGCCGCGCGCCCGCCACGTCGAGGTGCAGATTATCGGCGCCGATGGGGGCGACGGCGTCGAGGTCAGCCACCTTTGGGATCGCGAGTGCAGCCTGCAGCGCCAGCGGCAGAAGGTGGTGGAGATCGCGCCGGCCGACATGCTGGCGCCCGCCTTGCGCGAGCAGCTGTTTGCGGCCGCCGTCAGCCTGGGAGAGGCCGCGGGCTATCGCAGCCTGGGCACCATGGAGTTCCTGGTCGGGCGCGAGCGGTTCGTCTTCATCGAGGGCAATGCGCGGCTGCAGGTGGAGCACACGGTCACCGAGGAGGTCACCGGCCTCGACCTGGTGCGGCTCCAGCTCCAGGTGGCCGACGGCGCCTCGCTGGCGGCCCTGGGGCTGACCCAGGCGCAGGTTCCCGCGCCGCGCGGCCACGCGGTGCAGGTCCGCGTGAACCTGGAGACCATGGCGGCGGACGGCTCGGCCAAGCCCGCGGGCGGCCTCATCGCCGCCTTCGAGCCGCCGTCGGGGCCGGGCATCCGGGTCGACGGCTTCGGCTACGCCGGCTACCGCACCGGCGCGCGGTTCGACAGCCTGCTGGCCAAGCTGATCGTCCATGCCGGCGCGGGCGGCCTGGAGCGGGCGGTGGCCAAGGCCTACCGCGCGCTCAGCGAGTTCCGGATCGAAGGCTCGCCCACCAACATCGGCTTCCTGCAGACCCTGCTGGCGCGGCCCGAGGTGGCGGCGGGCGACGTGCATACCCGTTTCATCGAGCAGCACATGGCCGAGCTCGCCGGCGCGGCTGCGGCGCATCCGAAGCTCTACTTCGACGCGCCCGCGAAGGGCGCGGGGGCGCCTCCGCGGGTCGGCTACCAGGTGGATGCGATCGACCCCCTGGCGGTGCTGGCGCTCGGCAAGCAGGAGGTCGATCAGCCTGCGGAGGACATCGAGCCCGAGGGGCCGGAGGGGACCCGGGCCCTGCGCGCGCCGCTACAGGGCACGGTGATCGGGATCTCCGTCGCGGTGGGCGACGAGGTCCGCGCGGGCCAGGCGCTGATGATCATGGAATCCATGAAGATGGAGCACGTGATCGCCGCGGAGGTCTCGGGCGTGGTGCGCCAGGTGGCGGTGGCGGCCGGCGAGACGGTGTTCGAGCACCATCCCCTGGCCTTCATCGAGGAGGCCGAGGTGGCGGGCGGCGCGGGCGGCGAGGAGGAGGCCGTCGACCTCGACTATATCCGTCCCGACCTGGCCGAGGTGCTGGCCCGCCACGCCCTGGCGCTCGACGCCGCGCGGCCGCAGGCGGTGGCGCGGCGGCGCAAGACCGGCCAGCGCACGGCGCGCGAGAACGTCGAAGACCTGGTCGATCCCGGCAGTTTCGTCGAGTACGGGCCGCTGGTGGTGGCCGCGCGGCGCAGGCGCCATTCCCTGGACGAGCTGGTCAAGACCACGCCCGCCGACGGGATGATCATGGGCTGGGCGTCCGTGAACGGCGACCGGTTCGCCGAGGACCGGGCGCGCACGGCGGTGCTCTCCTACGACTACACCGTGCTGGCCGGCACCCAGGGGGCCAACAACCACTGGAAGCTCGACCGGATGAGCGAGCTGATCCACCGCTGGAGGACGCCCACGGTGTTCTTCACCGAGGGCGGCGGCGGGCGGCCCGGCGACACCGAGGGCGGAGGCTTCACCCGCGGCTTCGAGTTCTGGGGCAAGCTCTCGGGGACCGTGCCGTTGGTGGGGGTCAATTCCGGGCGCTGCTTCGCCGGCAACGCCGCCATCCTCGGCTGCTGCGACGTGATCATCGCCACCAAGGATTCGGCGCTCGGCATGGGCGGCCCGGCGATGGTCGAAGGCGGCGGCCTGGGGGTCTTCCGGCCCGACGAGATCGGGCCGGTCAAGGTCATGCAGGCCAACGGCACCATCGACGTCCTGGTGGAGGATGAGGCCGAGGCGGTCGCGACGGCCAAGAAGTACCTCGCCTATTTCCAGGGCCCTCTCGCCGACTGGACGTGTGCGGACCAGCGCCTGCTCCGCCGCGCGATCCCGGAGAACCGGCTGCGGGTCTATGACATCCGCAAGGTGATCGACCTGATCGCCGACGAGGGCAGCGTGCTGGAACTGCGGCCCAAGTTCGGCCTGGCCATGGTCACCGCCTTCATCCGCGTCGAGGGCCGGCCCATGGGCGTCTTCGCCAACAACCCGATGCATATCGGGGGCGCGATCGACAGTGACGCCTCCGACAAGGCCGCGCGGTTCCTGCAGCTCTGCGAGGCCTTCGACATCCCCGTGCTGTCGCTGTCGGACACGCCCGGCAACATGGTCGGTCCGGAGGCCGAGAAGACCGGCCTGATCCGCCACTGCTCGCGGCTGTTCGTGATCGGGGCGAACCTGACCGTGCCGATCTTCTCGGTGATCCTGCGCAAGTCCTACGGCCTGGGCGCCATCGCCATGACCGGCGGCAGCTATCAGGCGGCGATGTTCTGCGTCTCCTGGCCCACCGGCGAGTTCGGCGGCATGGGCCTGGAGGGCTCGGTCAAGCTCGGCTACCGCAACGAGCTGGCCGCCATCGAAGACCCCGCCGCGCGCAAGGCCAAGTTCGACGAGATGGTCGCCGCCGCCTACGCCAACGGCAAGGCCATGGCGCGGGGGTCGCACCCCGCGCTGGACGACGTCATCGACCCGGCCGACACCCGCCGCTGGATCGTCGGCGGCCTGAAGGCCCTGCCGCCAGTTCCTCCGAGGACGGAGAAGAAGCTCAGGTGGGTGGATAGCTGGTGAGCCCCATCCCTCCCCGTTCCGGGGAGGGTGGCAAGCACAGCGAGACGGGTGGGGAAGTGTGGGGCAGAACTCCTATGGCCGCGTTTGAACGCGACTTCCCCACCCCGGCCGCTTCGCGGCCTATCCCTCTCCATTGAGGGAGGGATGGCATCAGTGCGCTGAATACGTCCTCAGCACGTCCTCGATGATGCGCTCCAGCTGCCCCAGCGTGTTGCAGGTCTTGGCCACGTGGGTGAAGCGGGCGTAGCGGTACATGACGCTGTCGCCCTGGCCCCAGTAGCTCTCGGGTTCCGGGTTGAGCCAGATCACTGCGCGCGCCCGCTGCTGGATCAGGTGCATCAGGTCCAGGCGCGGATCGGCGAAGTTGGAGCGCCCGTCCCCCAGGACGATCACCGTGGTGTGGCGGTCGACGCGGTCGATGTGGTTCTCGACGAAGTCCTCCAGGGCCTTGCCGTAGTCGGTCTGCTGGAAGCCGATGGTCTGCAGCACCTTGAGGATCGCACCCTCGACGCCGTTGTCGTCGAGGATGGCGTTGACCGGGATCAGCCGGCCGGAGAAGGCGTAGGCGTCCAGCCGGTCGACCACCTCGTTCAGGGAATAGAGGAAGGTCAGCAGGAACTGGGCGGCGGCGGCCACCGACTTCGAGACATCGCAGATCGCCACGATGGAGGGCTTGTCGACCTTCTTGACCTTCCACTCGATCTCGAAGGGCACCCCGCCGTGGGCCACGGATTTGCGCAGCGTCTTGCGCACGTCCAGGTGGCCGCGGTTGGCGGTGTGGCGGCGGCGCGAGTAGCGGTCGGCCAGGCGCTTGGCCATGCGCTTGACCAGCGCCTGCATCATGGCCAGGTCGACGGGATCGATGCCGCCGTCGGCGTTCAGCGCCTTCTTGGCCAGCATCTCCTCGCGAAGCTGGCGGCCGGAGCCGGCGGCGTAGAGGGCGTGCTGGCGCTCCACGAAGGCCTGGGCCTGGGCGGCGAGCGCGCGGCGGGCGGCGTCGAGGCGCTCGGCCACACCCTGCAGCTCCGGCAGCTTCCGCGCGCCGGCGATGATCTGCTCGATCTCGGCGAGGCCCATCTCGTCCAGCAGGCGGCGCGCCAGGCGGCTGCGCTGGGTGGAGAGCCGGATCTCTGCGACGCCGGCGCGGTCGGCGGCGGCCTCCATCGCCTGGGCCAGGGCCGCGGCGTCGCCGGTCAGCAGCATCTGGGCGAGGGCCGAGTCCGCCACGCCCGGCGCATCGCCGTCACCGTCCCGCGCCGCGCCGCCGTCCGGGGGTGGCGGCAGGGAGACCTCGCCGCGGGCGAAGAAGGTCTCGAAGGTGGCATCGAAGCGGGCCACCTCCTCGCGGGACTTCGCCAGGGTGGCGCAGAGCGCGTCCTTGAAAAGCTCCCGGTCGGCGTAGCCCACGGTGGCTGCGGTGCGCGCCGCATCGATCGCCTCGGCCGGCGAGACCTTCACGTCGGCGGCGCGGAGCGCGCGGAGGAATTCTTCCAGGGTGTGCTGCATGGCGATTACCCGCTCATCCCCGCGAAAGCGGGGACCCAGGTTCTTTTCGTTGCGATGCGATGATGGCCCATGCCTGTGCGGCTGAATCTCGGAAACACAAAACACCTGGGTCCCCGCTTTCGCGGGGATGAGCGGAACAGGGGATTATCGCCGCGCGAGCAGCTCGACGATCTGCGGTTCGACGGCGACGATGTCCTGCTCGAACTTCAGGATCACGTTGAGAGTGTCGCGCACCACGGCGGCGTCCAGGTCGCGGGCGTGCAGCAGGACCAGCGCGCGGGCCCAGTCGACGGTCTCCGAGATCGAGGGCGCCTTGCGAAGGTCGATGGTGCGCAGCGATTGGACGAAGGCCACAAGTTGGTTGGTCAGCGCCTGTTCGATGCCCGGCACGCGGGTGGCGACGATGCGCTCCTCCAGCGCCGGCTCCGGCAGGGGGATGTGCAGGTGCAGGCAGCGGCGCTTGAGCGCATCGCCCAGGTCGCGGACGTTGTTGGAGGTCAGGAACACCAGCGGCGGGGTCTTGGCGACGATCACGCCTAGCTCCGGCACCGAGACCTGATAGGCCGACAGCACCTCCAGCAGGAAGGCCTCGAAGGCCTCGTCGGACTTGTCGATCTCGTCGATCAGCAGGATGCAGCCGTCGTCGTGCCGCAGCGCCTGCATCAGGGGGCGTGGTTCCAGAAAGGGCTCGGAGAAGAACAGATCGCCCATGCCGTGCAGCCGGTCCATGGCCGCGTCCATGTCCGGCGCGTCGGCCAGGGCCTCACCCATCCGGTCCTTCAGGATCTGGGTGTAGAGGAGCTGCTTGCCGTACTTCCACTCGTAGAGCGCCTTGGACTCGTCCAGGCCCTCGTAGCACTGCATGCGGATCAGCGGCTTGGCCAGGAGGCGGGCGGTGGAAAGCGCGAGCTCGGTCTTGCCGACCCCGGCCGAGCCTTCCACCAGGATCGGCTTTTGCAGGTGGGCGGCCATGTAAAGGGCCGTCGCGATGCGGCGCGAGGCGATGTAGCCGACGCCGCCCAGGCCCTCGACCAGGGCGTCCACCGACGCGAAGGGGCTGGTGGCGCCCACCGGGGCCGAGGCGGAAATGCTCAAAGTCACAGGCTTTCAAAATGGCGGCGCGGGAAATCCGCGCAGGCGTCGGTCTTCAATGGCGCGATTGTGCCAAGCGGCCGGGGCCAGGGCAAACGGGAACCGGGACGCCCCTCGGGCCGATGCAAATTAGCTAAAACTTTCCCGTGGTTTACGCAGGCTTCACGAAGGGTCGGCTAGAGGAGGTCCATGCGCCCGTTCGCGCCTCCGAACGCCGTTCCCGGCCGCGCCGCTCCGGCCCGGGCCGGAGAGCCTCCGATTTCCCCCGGCCCAGCCGGCGGAACGCAGAGCGCGCGCGCCTGAGATGTTCACCCGCCTCCGCACCCGCCTGACCGTGCTCTACGTCGCCCTGTTCGGGGCGACCCTGCTGGTGGTTGCGGTCAGCGTCTATGCGGCCACCGACCAGGCCGCCCAGCGCCAGGTGCGCGGCGAACTGACCGCCACCGGCACGGTGTTCGACCGGGTCTGGACGCTGCGGTCCGACCGGCTGCGCGAGGGCGCGGCGCTGCTCTCCAGGGACTTCGGGTTCCGCGAGGCAGTGGCCACCCACGACGGGCCGACCATCGTCTCGGCGATGGAGAACCTGAAGCAGCGCTTCACCATCGACGCGGCCTTCATCGTCACCACCGACGGCCAGATGATCGGCGCCGACGCCCGGGCGCTGGCCGCCGACGGCCCGGCGCTGGAAAAGGCGCTCGACAACGCAGACGACCCCGCCGGCGTGGTCATGCTGGGCGGCGCGCCCTACCAGGTGGTGGCCGCCCCGGTGCTGTCGCCCGACCAGATCGGCTGGCTGGTGTTCGCCGTGCGCCTCGACCGCGGCGAGATGACCGCGCTCGAGAAGCTGTCGTCGATCCCGCTGAGCGCGGCGGTGCTGAACCGCGACGCCCGCGGCTGGCGCCAGGAGGGCCGGGTCAGCGACCGCGACCGCGAGGCGCTGAGCCGCCTGATCGACCGGGCTACGGCCCGGAAGCTGGTCACGGCCCAGGCGATCGACGAGACCGGCGGCGCGTCGCTGGCGCTGGTGAAGCCCCTGCCCAGCCTGACCCGGACGGCGCCGGCGGTGCTGGTGCTGCGCTATCCGCTGGCCCAGGCGCTACGGCCCTACCAGTTGATGCTGGCCATCGTGGCCCTGGGCGGGCTGATCGGCCTGGCGGTCGTGGGCTGGGGCTCGTGGGTCCTGGCGCGCGGCATCACCCGGCCGATCACTGCGCTCGACGAGGCGGCGCACCGCCTGCAGCGCGGCGAGGAAGCCCAGGTCGAGATCGAGACCCACGACGAGATCGGCCGCCTGGCCGGCAGCTTCAACACCATGGCCACCGAGATCCGCGACCGCGAGCGGCGGATCACCCACCTGGCGATGCACGACGGCGAGACAGGCCTGCCCAACCGCCTGGCGCTGGAGCGGGTGGTGGAGGCGCTCTCCGACCTGCCGCGCGACCAGGTCTATGTGGGGGCGCTGGGCCTGGCGCGCTTCGACCACCTGCGCGGCGCCATCGGCTACGCCCTGGCGGCCCAGGCCGTGCGGATGATCGGCAACCGCCTGGGGGGCCTCGCGCCGGCCTCCGGCGTGGCCCGGGTGGCGAGCGACGTTCTGGGCTTCGTCCTGATCGCCCAGGACCTGGCGGCGGCGCAGGACGACGCGGCGCGGCTGATGGCCGAGCTCGAGGCGCCCTTGAACGTCGGCGGCGACGTGATCGACGTGACCCTGCACCTGGGCCTGGCCCCTATCCAGCGCGGCGCGGGTCCCGGCGCGGCCATCGAGCGGGCCAATATCGCGCTGGACCAGGCGCGCGGCGACAGGCGGAAGGTCGCCTTCTTCGATGCGGCGGCCTACGGCGATCCGGGCGCGAACCTCTCGCTGATGAGCGGCATGCTGAGCGCCCTGGAAGAGGGCGCGATCGACCTCTTCTACCAGCCCAAATTCGACATGCGGCTGGGCAAGGTGACCGGGGTCGAGGCGCTGTCGCGCTGGAGCCACCCGGCGCGCGGGATGCTGCCGCCGGACCTGTTCATCCCCATGGCCGAGGAGACCGGCCACATCCGCACGCTGACGGAGTGGGTGTTCAAGCGCGCCATCGAGGCCCAGGCCAGCCTGGCCGGGGCGGGCCATGTGGTGGACATGTCCGTGAACGTCTCGGGCCGAACCCTGGGCGAGGCCGATTTCGCCGACTTCGCGGAGGCCCAGGCCAGGCAGGCGGTGGGCGGCCTGACCATCGAGATCACCGAGACCGCGGTCATCGAGAACCCGGAGCTGGCGCTGGCCATGCTGGACCGGTTCTCGGCGGCCGGCATCTCCATCTCCATCGACGATTTCGGCAC
>NZ_DATMNA010000115.1:0-23601 GCF_035569475.1 Phenylobacterium sp. | reverse complement strand
CGGCCGCCGAAGGCGCGGCTGTAGCGCGCGCCGGCTTCGCTCTGCAGGTAGTTGTCGTCCTGGTGGTCGTGCTGGGTGTGGGTGTCGGGAAAGCGGAAGCTGTCCAGCTCGGCGGAGTCGTAGACCTGATCGCTGACCCGGGCGTTGACCCGCAGGCTGCCGCCGGCCAGCGGCGCCTCGGTGGCGCCGGTCAAGGTCGACTGGGTGCCCCAGCCCTGGCTGTGGATGTGCGCCGACCGGCGCAGCGTTCCGTCGCCGTTGGTGTCTGTGAGCGTTCCGTCGCCGTAGCCGTCGTCGGTGAAGCCGGAGACCGTGAGGCCGCCTTCCCAGGTGCGCGCCCCGACCTTGCCGGAGCCCTCGACGCGCAGCGTGCCCCAGCGGCGGCCGTCCGAGGAGTGCTGGTCGGCGTAGTGGAAGATGCCGCGGGCGCCGTTCTCCTGCTTGGTGATCACGTTGGCGATCACGGTCTTGCCCTGCATGTCGATGCCGGGCGCCCCGCCGCGGATCACGTCGATGCGCGCCACGTGCGTCGCCAGCATCCGCTGCAGCACCGAATCGACGCCCTCGCTCTTGGTCGCCGGGCGCTGGCCGTCGATCAGCACATTGCCCGCCGCGCCCTCGTAGCCGCGCACCCCGGCGCCGGTGTCCAGCGCGAATCCGGGCAGGGCGTTGACCATGTCGAGCGCCGTGTTCGGGCTGATCTTGGTGAAGAAGTCCGGGGCGTAGCTGACGATCGCCGGCTGGGCGACGGTCGCCGCCACGGGAGGCGGCGCTGGCGTCGAGGCCGGGGCGACAGCCGCCGCGGCCTGGGCGAGGACGAAAAGCAACATCGGAACAGGCTCCCCAAAAACGAGGGGAACTGACCTGCGCCCGCGCCGCCGCGCCAATTAAATGGCGGTAAGGTGGATTAATTCGCGGACAGGAATGCCTTTCCCTTCCCGCGGAGCGGGAAGGGAAAGAGCGCTAGACGCTGGTGCCGCCGACCGTCAGGCCGGTGATCTTCAGCGACGGCTGGCCCACGCCCACCGGCACGCTCTGGCCGGACTTGCCGCAGACGCCCACGCCGTTGTCGAAGCAGAAGTCGTCGCCGATCATCGTCACCCGGGTCAGGGCGGACGGCCCGTCGCCGATCAGGGTCGCGCCTTTCACCGGCGTCGTGACCTTGCCGTTCTCGATCAGGTAGGCCTCGGTGCACTGGAAGACGAACTTGCCGTTGGTGATGTCCACCTGGCCGCCGCCGAAGTTGGCGCAGTAGAGCCCGCGCTTGGTGGAGGCGATCATCTCCTCGCGCGGGGTGTCGCCGCTCATCATGCCGGTGTTGGTCATCCGCGGCATGGGCATGTGGGCGTAGGATTGCCGGCGGCCGTTGCCGGTGGCCTCCAGGCCCATCAGCCGCGCGCTCATCCGGTCGTGCATGTAGCCCACCAGGATGCCGTCCTCGATCAGGATGGTGCGGCCGGTCGGCGTGCCCTCATCGTCGACGGTCAGTGAGCCGCGGCGGCCCTGGATCGCCCCGTCGTCGAAGACCGTGACCCCGGGCGCGGCCACCCGCTCGCCGAGCCGGCCGGAGAAGGCCGAGGTGCCCTTGCGGTTGAAGTCGCCCTCCAGGCCATGGCCGACGGCCTCGTGCAGCAGCACCCCGTTCCAGCCGGGGCCCAGCACCACGTCCATCTCGCCGGCGGGGCAGGGGATGGCGTCGAGGTTGACCAGGGCCTGGCGCAGCGCCTCGTCGACCTGCTCCTGCCAGCGCTCGGGCGTGATCCAGGCCTCGAAGCCGGCGCGGCCGCCGGCGCCGGAATAGCCGCTCTCGCGCTTGCCGTCGCGCTCGACGGTGAGCTGCACATTGATCCGCGCCAGGGGCCGCACGTCGCGGATCAGCCGCCCGTCGGCGCGCAGGATCTCCACCGTGCGCCGTTCGCCGGCCAGCGAGGCCATCACCTGCACCACCCGCGGGTCGCGGGCCCGGGCCCAGGCGTCGATCTCCTGGAGGAGGGCGACCTTGTCCGAGAAGTCGGGAGAGGCCAGCGGGTCGTCCTCGCCGTAGAGCTTGGCGTTGGTGGCGCGCGGGGCCTCGGCGGCGACGCCGGCATAGCCGCGCTTGGCCAGCCGGGCGCTGTCGGCGGCGCGGCCGATGGCGGCTTCGGAAATCTCGCTGGCGTGGGCGTAGCCCGCCGTCTCGCCGGCCACCACCCGCAGGCCGAAGCCCTCGGCGGCGTCATAGGCCGCGGATTTCAGCCGTCCGTCGTCGAACAGGAAGCTTTCGCTCTCGGAGCGCTCGACGAACAGCTCGCCGTCGTCGGCGCCGGCCAGGGCCTCACCCAGAATGGCTTCGGCGCGCTTGGGATCGACGCCGGCGGAATCGAGGATCGAAGGAGCAGGGGAATGGGCGTTCATGCCAGGAAGATAGGGAGCCCGCCCGCCCGCGTCACGTGGGCTTCGGCGCCGCGGTCTCCCGGCTGCCGGGCGCGGGGCGGGTCCGGCTCCGGCATGCCCCCGGCGCGAGAGGGGGGTGGGCGCGCCGGGGGCACTCGGTGTTACTCGGTACATCGGCGCGTGTGCAACGTCGCGGCCGAGGCCCAGGTTCGCCCGGCGCGGTTAGCGCCGGGTAAGGATTTCGACCGATTTCCCGGGATGAGCCGCGCCTATTTGACCGCCTCGTCGCGGCGCGCGCCGGCCAGGATGCCGGGGAGGGAGTAGTTCCCCTCGTGGCAGGCGTATTCGAAGATCGGGCCCTTCGCGGCGCGCAGGATCAGCTCGCCGCGCCACGGCCGGGCGTAGATCTGCGGATCGTCCACCGTAAAGCCGTAGAGGATCTCGCCCTTCGACAGGCGGGTGAACCGCTCGGTCACCTTAGCGTCGGGCGAAATGTAGACCCCGAGCGGGAATTTCCAGCCTTCGCCGGGATTGAGGTTGGTGGTCTCCACCACCAGGGTCCGGCCCTCCCAGCGGCCGATCGAATCGCCGGCCCAGGGATGCATGTTCGCCGGCAGCCGCGGGCCGGTCTTCAGGCGGATGATCCGGGGGTCGTGGCCGGACTCCATCCAGATCGCCACGTGGTCGGGGGTCTGGACGAACATGTAGAGGCTGCTGGAACGGTGCGGCAGCATCGGCACGCTGGCCGAGCCCGACCCGCCCATCAGGCATTGCTCGCCGGGCGGGCGCCGTTCGGGGTTGTCGTAGTCGGAGGTCATGATCCGCGCCGCGGTCGCCCGCCCCGCCTTCGACCAGGGCAGCCTGCCGTCCGCCGGATCGACGATCATCGAGGTTCGGAACCGGCCGTCGATCCGCAGCAGCTCCGTTCCGCGCTCCCACCATTCCGAATCGCCGCCGCCCACGCCGCTGGCGTCGTCGGCTGCGTTGTCGGCGGCGTAGACCTTGAGATAGGCGGCCGCCTCGGGGGCGGTGGCCGTCGGGCCGGTCAGGCTCGCGGGACGCTCGAGGGGCGTGGCCGAGACGTTGGTCCAGAGACCCTCGAGGCTGGCCCCGGCGGCGGGACGCGGCCGCGCCGCGGCGGCGCCGGCCAGAAGCACGGCGCCCAGCGCGAGCGCCGCCGTCGCAAATCTTCGCGCCTGCGCCCTCGAACCCATCCCCGCCTCTTGGCCTCTCGGCGCAGCATGCCTCGGCGCACGCCGTTCGCCCACCGCATTTTTCGCGCCGCTCACGCCTCGCCGTGCGGCCCGCGCAGGGGGTCGTGGCCCCAGTTCATCAGGCTCCAGCGCCAGCGGGAGTGGGTGACGTCGCCCCCTTGCCGCAGCGCAAGAGGCCGCTGCGCCAGGTGGCGGCGGCAATAGCCGATCACCTTCTTCATGTGGCGATAGTCGTCATCGGTGAGGTCGGCCGGCGCCTTGGCCTTGATCGCCAGGATCTTCCCGGCCGACTGGCGGCCGACCGATTCCCGCTCGCCGCGCCGGACCGTCCCGACCCTTTGGCTCTGCGGCGTCATCAGCCACGCCCTCAATTCCGCGGGGCTCAGGTTCACCAGCGAATCGAACGCCTTGCGGATATGGTCCTCTTCGTCCGGGCGCAGAGGGATCGGGGGCTTCAGCGGCATGGGCGTCCTTCGAACACGAGTCGGCGAAACGGCTGAAAAGCGGGCGGCCCGGCCGTTCGCGCGGCCGGCTCACGGATGGCCGGCCGATGGGCATGCGCTCGCGCCTTGGCAAGCCCAAGCGATGCGCGTATGCACCCGCGATGAAGGGCCAAGGCGGCGCGCGAGCGTTCGCGCGCGCCGTTCTGTACAGTCGGCTGGATCGTCAGATTCGCGCCATGTGACCGACAAGTCAGACCGAGGGGACATGCAGTCTAGGTTTCAGGGAATGCGGGCGCTGGCGGCAGGGATCGCGACAGGCGCAGTGACGGCGTTCTGGGGCGCTCAGGCGCTGGCGGACGATCTGATCGGCCAGCCCACCAACGGGTCGGTGATGATGCAGCCGGGGGTCACGCCCCTGAAGCATGACGCCATCTTCTTCCACAACATGATCCTGTTCCCGATCATCACGGTCATCACGCTGTTCGTGCTGGGGCTGCTGCTGTGGATCATCATCCGCTACAACAAGCGGGCCAATCCGGTGCCGGCCAAGTGGAGCCACAACACCCCGCTGGAGGTGATCTGGACCCTGGTGCCCGTCCTGATCCTGGTGGTCATCGCGGTCTTCTCATTCAAGCTGCTGTTCGAATACCACGACATGCCCAAGCCCTATATGACCGTGAAGGCCACGGGCTATCAGTGGTACTGGGGCTACGAATACCCCGACCAGAAGATCTCCGAGTTCGTCTCCAACGTCCTGCCGGAAGACAAGGCCAAGGCGGCCGGCAAGCCCTATCGCCTGGCGGCGACCGAGCCCCTGGTGGTGCCGGTCAACCAGACGGTTCAGGTGCTGACCACCGGCGCCGACGTGATCCACGCCTTCGCCGTCCCCGCCTTCGGGGTGATCATGGACGCCGTGCCCGGCCGGGTGAACTCCACCTGGTTCAAGGTCGACCGGATCGGCACCTATTACGGCTCCTGCCGCGAGCTCTGCGGCGTCGACCACGCCTTCATGCCCATCGAGGTGAAGGTGGTCAGCCAGGCCGATTTCGACGCCTGGGTGCTGTCCAAGAAGGGCGTGCCGATCGGGTCCGCCCCGCCGCCTGCGCCCGCCGCCGCTGCGCCTGCCGCACCGTCCGCCGGCGCCTCCGCCACGCCCGCTTCGGCGACGGCCCCGGCTGCAGCGGCGCCCGCCGCGCCGGCGCCTGCCGCCGCCGCGCCCACCGCCAAGCCTGCGGCTCCGGCCGCGGCCAAGAATTGATCCGAGGACCCGCGTAAGATGGCCTCCGCCGCGCACGACCACAGCCACGACAGTCACGACAGCCACGACCACAAGCCGGGGTTCATCACCCGCTGGCTGTTCTCCACCAACCACAAGGACATCGGCACCCTCTACATCCTGTTCGCGATCTTCGCGGGCCTGGTGGGCGGCGCCCTGTCCGGCCTGATCCGCTGGGAGCTCTACGAACCCGGGATCCAGATCTTCCAGCCGCACTCGTGGATCGCCCAGCTCGGGCTGATCGAGGGCTCCAAGCACGGCTACAACGTGGTGGTCACGGCCCACGCCCTGATCATGATCTTCTTCATGGTCATGCCCGCGATGATCGGCGGGTTCGGCAACTGGTTCGTGCCGCTGATGATCGGCGCGCCGGACATGGCCTTCCCGCGGATGAACAACATCTCGTTCTGGCTGCTGATCGCCTCCTTCATCATGCTGGTGACCTCGATGTTCGTCGACGGCGGACCCGGACGGGGCTTCGGCGGCGGCTGGACCATGTACGCGCCGCTATCGACCTCGGGTCACACAGGCCCCGCGATGGACTGCGCGATCCTGTCGATCCACCTGGCCGGCGCCTCGTCGATCCTGGGCGCCATCAACTTCATCACCACCATCTTCAACATGCGCGCGCCGGGCATGACGCTGCACCGCATGCCGCTGTTCGTGTGGTCGATCCTGGTGACGGTGTTCCTGCTGCTGCTGTCGCTGCCGGTGCTGGCGGGCGCGATCACCATGCTGCTCACCGACCGCAACTTCCACACCCACTTCTTCGACGCGGCCGGCGGCGGCGACCCGGTCATGTACCAGCACCTGTTCTGGTTCTTCGGCCACCCCGAGGTCTACATCCTGATCCTGCCGGGCTTCGGCATGATCAGCCACATCGTCTCGACCTTCTCGAAGAAGCCGGTCTTCGGCTACCTCGCCATGGCCTACGCCATGGTCGCCATCGGCTTCATCGGCTTCCTGGTGTGGGCGCACCACATGTTCACCACGGGCATGAACGTGAACCTGACGGCCTATTTCGTGGCCGCCACCATGGTCATCGCCGTGCCGACGGGCGTGAAGGTGTTTAGCTGGATCGCCACGATGTGGGGCGGGTCGATCGACTTCAAGACGCCCATGCTGTGGGCGATCGGCTTCATCTTCCTCTTCACCCTGGGCGGCGTCACCGGCGTCGTCCTGGCCAACGCCGGCGTCGACTACCAATTCCAGGACACCTACTACGTGGTGGCCCACTTCCACTACGTGCTGAGCCTGGGCGCGGTGTTCGCGATCTTCGCGGGCTTCTACTACTGGTTCGAGAAGATGTGGGGCGTGAAGTACCGCGAGTGGCTGGGCGCCCTGCACTTCTGGATCACCTTCATCGGCGTGAACGTGATCTTCTTCCCGCAGCACTTCCTGGGCCTGCAGGGCATGCCGCGCCGCTACGTGGACTATCCGGAGGGCTTCGCCTTCTGGAACAAGGTGTCCTCGATCGGCTACGCGATCACCCTGGTGGGCGTGGGCGTCTTCCTGGTCGTCCTGATCGACGCCATGGTCTTCCGCCGCAAGGCCGAGGCCAACCCCTGGGGCGAAGGCGCCACCACCCTGGAATGGACGCTGCCCTCGCCGCCGCCGTTCCACCAGTTCAACGAACTGCCGGTGGTCACGGCCGACAGCCACTAAGGCGGCAAACCGCGACAAGACGTCGGGGGGCGCGGATCCTAGGGTTCGCGCCCCCCGGCCATTTTGAGAGTAGACTTCCATGGCCATGATCCAGGCCGTTTCCGCCCCCACCCGTGCGCCCGCCCGCTGGCAGGATTTCCTGCAGCTTCTGAAGCCGCGCGTGATGTCGCTGGTGGTGTTCACGGGGCTGACCGGCCTGGTCTGCGCGGGAACGCCGGTGCACCCGTTCCTGGCGGGCGTGGCCATCCTCTGCATCGCGGTGGGCGCGGGCGCCTCGGGCGCGCTCAACATGTGGTACGACGCCGACATCGACGGCAAGATGCGCCGCACCCGCGGTCGGCCGGTGCCCGCCGGGCGGGTGCAGGGCGCCGACGCCCTGGCGCTGGGCGTGGTGCTGTCGATGTTCTCGGTCATGCTGATGGGCATGGCGCTGAACTGGCTGGCGGCGGGCCTGCTGGCCTTCACCATCTTCTTCTACGCCGTGGTCTACACCGTCTGGCTGAAGCGCTGGACGGCGCAGAATATCGTCATCGGCGGCCTCGCGGGCGCCTTGCCGCCGGTGATCGGCTGGGCCGCGGCGACGGGCACGGTTCCGCTCAACGCCTGGCTGCTCTGCGGCATCATCTTCATGTGGACGCCGCCGCATTTCTGGGCGCTCAGCCTCTACACCAGCGAGGACTACAAGAAGGCCGGCGTGCCGATGATGCCGCTGGTGGCCGGCGCGTCGTCCACCCGCAAGCAGATCCTCATCTACAGCCTGCTCTTCACCCCGCTGTGCCTGACGCCGGTGCTGACCGGCCTGGGCGGGCCGATCTACCTGGCGGTGGCGGGTCTAGGCGGCCTGGTCTTCCTGCTGCTGGCGGTCCGGCTGTTCCGCAGCCGCGCCGGCGACGCCCAGGCGCAGCGCAAGGATGACGGTCTCTACGACGTGAGGGCCGGCGCCAAGGACGCGCGCAACCTGTTCGCCTTCTCGATCCTCTACCTGACCCTGCTGTTCGCCACCCTGCTGGGCGAGCATCTGATGAGGGTCACGCCCCTGGACCTGCTGTCATGAGCGATCCCGCCCGCGAGACGGACGTCGAGGCCCGCGCGCGGCGCGGCCGCAACATCGCGCTCGCGCTCGGCCTGGTGATCTTCGTGATCCTGGTCTTCGTCGTCACCATCGTGAAGTTGGGCGGCAATGTCGCAAACCGACCCCTCTAGGACTCCGCCGGCCCGGCGCCGGATCGGCCGCAACGGCCGCGTCGCGCTGATCTGCGGCGTGGTGTTCGTGGCCATGGTGGGGGCGGCCTATGCGGCGATCCCCTTCTACCGCGCCTTCTGCCAGGCCACCGGCTACGGCGGCACCATCCGCAAGGCCGAGGCGGCGCCCGGCGCGGTGCTGGACCAGACCCTGGAGATCCACTTCGACACCAACGTGCGCGGCCTGCCCTGGGACTTCTCGTCGGAACAGAGCTCGCAGACGGTCAAGATCGGCGAGACCAAGGTGGCGATCTTCAAGGTCACCAACCACGCCGACCATCCGGTCACCGCACGCGCGGTGTTCAACGTCGCCCCCGACCAGGCCGGCGTCTATTTCCGCAAGCTCTCCTGCTTCTGCTTCTCCGACCAGACGGTGGCGGCCGGGGCCACGGTGGAGATGCCGGTGCTCTATTTCGTCGACCCGAAATACGCGACGGACTTCGAGACCCGGAAGGGCAAGACCATCACGCTCTCCTACACCTTCTTCCCCGCCACCGACGTGAAGGCGCCGAAGGCCCAGGCGGCGGACTGAAGCCCGCCTTTCCCCTTGGCGGGACCCGCGCGGCAGGGCTATAGCGTCACGCGAACCGGTCTATGCGCGCGGGCCTGAGTCTTCGTGCGTCGGACCGCGGGATTTGTGAGGGACTAGGACCACCGATGGCCGCAGGCGTGAAGCACGACTACCACCTGGTCAACCCGAGCCCGTGGCCGCTGGTCGGCTCGATCTCGGCGACGGTGATGGCCCTGGGCGGCGTGACCTGGATGAAGGGCCTGTTCGGCCTGCCGGCGCATACCTCCTGGCTGTTCTTCGCGGGCCTCGCGGGCGTGCTGTTCACGATGATCGTCTGGTGGCGCGACGTGGTCATCGAGGCCAACGAGGGCGACCACACCCCGGTGGTCTCCATCGGCCTGCGCTACGGCATGATCCTGTTCATCGCGTCCGAAGTGATGTTCTTCGTCGCCTGGTTCTGGATCTTCTTCGAGATGGCGCTGTTCCATCACGTGCGCGCCCTGTCCTCCATCGACGACGTCCGCACCGCCTGGGCCACCTGGCCGCCGAAGGGCGTCGAGACGGTCCCGGCCTTCCAGCTTCCGCTGGTCAACACGCTCACCCTGCTGCTCTCGGGCACGACGGTCACCTGGGCCCACCACGCGCTGCAGACCGGCGACCGCAAGGGCGCCAAGATCGGCCTCGTCCTCACGATCATCCTGGGTGTGCTGTTCACCTCGATCCAGGCCTACGAGTACAGCCACATCATCGAGCACAAGTACTTCTTCAACCCCGAGGCGGTGAACGCCGGGCTCTATGGCTCGTCGTTCTTCATGGCCACCGGCTTCCACGGTTTCCACGTGCTGATCGGAACGATCTTCCTGACGGTCTGCCTGGCGCGCCTGCTGGCCGGCGGCTTCACGCCCCAGAAGCACTTCGGCTTCGAAGCGGCCGCCTGGTACTGGCACTTCGTCGACGTGGTGTGGCTGTTCCTGTTCGCCTTCATCTACGTGATCTTCGGAGCGCACGGCGGCTAGCTTGAATGGCGAAGCCTGATCCTCTGCTGTCGGGCGCGGCCGGGCGCTGCCCCAACTGCGGAGAGGGCCACCTGTTCGAGGGCTTCCTGAAAGTCTCGCCCCTGTGCGAGGCCTGCGGTTTCGACCTCGCCGCGGCGGACTCGGGCGACGGGCCGGCGGTCTTCGTGATCCTGATCGCGGGCCTGATCGTGGCCTTCGGCGCGCTCTTCACCATGGTGGCGTTCCGCACGCCGGTCTGGCTCACCCTGCTGATCTGGCTGCCGATGACCCTGGTCATCGTGCTCGTGCTGCTGCGGCCCATGAAAGGGCTGATGCTGGCGGCGCAGTTCAAGAACAAGGCCAGCCAAGCACGCCATGACTAGCTCCTGGGAGCCTCGCGTCGAGGCCGGCCCGACCCGACCCGACCCCAAGGGCTTTCCCGTCGGCATGACGGTCGCCGCGGCGATCGCCTTCGTTATCCTGATCGGCCTGGGCGTGTGGCAGCTCCAGCGCCTGAAGTGGAAAGAGGCCCTGCTGGCCGGCATCGCCCGCGCCGAGGCCGCGCAGCCCAGGCCCCTGGAGCCGGTGCTGGACCGCCTGGCGCTCGGCCGCGACGAGGAGTTCGTGCGGGTGAAGGTCACCTGCCCGGGCCTGGCGCGCGCGCCGGCGCTGGAGCTCTACAGCCTGCGCGAGGGCCAGATCGGCGCGCGGCTGATCTCGGCCTGCCCGGTGGTGAGCGGCGCCTACCGCTCCATCCTGGTGGACCGCGGCTTCATCCCCGACACGGTGGCCGCCCGCCCGCCGCCCGACCCCGCCAGCCGCGACCCGATCGAGGTGACCGGCGTGCTGCGTCCCGGCGAGCGCGGCAACTTCACCACCCCGCCGGCCACGACGAGCAAGTGGTACCTGCACGACGCCAGGCGGATGGCCGCGGCCCTGCACGCCGATGCGCCCACCGCGCCGCTGTTCCTGATGGCCGAGACCTCGACCAACCCCGATTTCAAGGCCCTGATCCCCGCGCCCTTCCCGGTGGATATCCCCAACCGCCACCTGGAGTACGCGCTCACCTGGTTCGGCCTTGCGGGCGCCCTGGCGGGCGTCTATGGCGCGGCGGTCTTCAAGCGAATGAGAGGCTGATGCGCTACGTCTCCACCCGGGGGCAGGCTCCCCCTGTGGGCTTCGTCGACGCGGTCCTGGGCGGGCTCGCGCCGGACGGCGGGCTCTATGTGCCGCAGGCCTGGCCGCAGATCGGCGCGGCCGAGATCGCGGGCTTCGCCGGCCAGCCCTACGCCGAGGTCGCCGCGCGTGTGATCGGCGCCTTCGCCGACGGGGAGATCGCCGCCGCCGACCTGCGCGAGATGTGCGCAGAGGCCTACGGGACCTTCACCCACGCCGCGGTCGCGCCGCTCGTGCAACTCGCGCCCGACGTCTTCCTGGCCGAGCTGTTCCACGGCCCGAGCCTGGCGTTCAAAGATGTCGCGATGCAGATCCTGGCGCGGCTCTACGACCACCTGCTGGGCGGGCAGGGGCGGACCCAGACCATCCTCTGCGCCACCTCCGGCGACACCGGCGGAGCGGCGGTCGAGGCCTTCCGCGGGCGCAAGAACGTCAAGGTCGTGGCGCTTTTCCCCGAGGGCCGCATCAGCGAGGTGCAGCGCCGGTTCATGACCACGGCCACGGAGCCCAACGTCGCCTGCGTGGCGGTGAAGGGCTCCTTCGACGACTGCCAGGCCATCGTGAAGGCCGCCTTCCAGGACGAGGCCCTGCGCCAGGCTGTGGACCTCTCGGGCGTCAACTCGATCAACTTCGCCCGCATCGCCGCCCAGGCGGTCTACTACTTCACCACCGCCGCCGCCCTGGGCGCGCCGCAGCGCAAGGTCAGCTTCGCCGTGCCCTCGGGCAATTTCGGCGACGCCTTCGCGGGGTACGTCGCCCACCGCATGGGCCTGCCGGTGGAGCGGATCCTGGTGGCCACCAACGGCAACGACATCCTGGCCCAGGCCTTCGAGACCGGCCGCTACGCCCGCGGCAAGGTGCACCAGACCATGTCGCCGGCCATGGACATCCAGTCGGCGTCCAACTTCGAGCGGCTCTATTTCGAGGGCGTGGACCGCGAGGCGACCGACACCGCGCGCGCCTTCACCGCCTTCGCCGACACGGGGGCCATCGACCTGCCGCCCAAGGCCTACGCGGCCATGCGCGAACTGTTCCGCGGCGCCAGCGCCAGCGAGGGCGACACCGCCCGCGCCATGCTCTCGACCCTCAACGAGACCGGCCAGCTCGTCGATCCGCACACCGCCGTGGCGCTCTCGGCGCTGGCCCGCACCGGCGGCCTGAACGGGCCCGTGGTGGTGATGTCCACCGCCCATCCGGCCAAGTTCCCCGAGGCCGTGGCCAAGGCCTGCGGCGTGACGCCGACCCTGCCGCGCGGCGCCTTCGACCTCGCCGCCCGCCCCGAACGCTTCGACCGCCTGCCGGCGGAGGCCGAGACCATCAAGGCCTACGTCCGCGCCTTCTCGGAGGGCTGAGCCCATCGCGCCCGCCACGACACCCAAGGTCCACACGCTCGGCAACGGCGTCCGCGTCGTCTGCGACTCGATGCCGGGGCTGCAGACCGTGGCCCTGTCGGTGGTGGCCGGCCGCGGCGCGCGGGCCGAGGACGAAGCCCGTTCCGGCTGGTCGCACCTGCTGGAGCACATGGTCTTCAAGGGCGCCGGCGGCCGCTCGGCCCGCGAGATCGTCGAGGTGATCGAGGCCGAGGGCGGCAACATCAACGCCGCCACCGGCTATGAGCGCACCAGCTTCCAGGTCCGCGCGCTCGCCGGCGGCCTCGATCTCGGCTCGCAGGTCCTGGCCGACCTGGTGCAACGCCCGACCATGGACGCCGGCGACCTCGCCCGCGAGAAGCAGGTGGTCGCCCAGGAGATCGCCGAGGCCGCCGACGCCCCCGACGACCTGGTCTTCGAACTGGCCCAGACCGCGGCCTTCGACGGCCAGCCCCTGGGCCGCCCGATCCTCGGGACGCCGCACTCCATCGCGACCACGGCGCCGGAAAGCCTGAATGCCTGGCGCGGCTATCTCTACGCGCCCGGGACCCTGGTGGTAAGCGCCGCCGGGGCGGTGGACGAAGACGACCTCCTGCGCCTGGCCGAGCGCGACTTTGGCCACGCCCCCGACGCCGCCGGGGCCTCGCCGGCGCATCGGCCCGGGGCCTTCACCGGCGGCCAGCGCGTGGTCGCCAAGCCTCTGGAGCAGGCCAACCTGGTCCTGCTGCTGCCCGCGGTCGGCGTCGCCGACGAGGCCTATTTCGCCCTGCGCCTGCTGGCCGAGATCCTCGGCGGCGGCATGGCCTCGCGTCTGTTCCAGGAAGCGCGCGAGAACCGGGGCCTCGCCTACGCCATCGACGCCTATTCGGAGACCTATTCCGACGTGGGCGTGCTGGGCGTCTTCGCCGGCTGCGCGGCCAAGGACGCCGCCGAGCTCGCCCGGGTGGCGGCCGGCGAGATCGCCGGCATGCTGAAGCCCGTCCCCGAGGCGGAACTGGCCCGCGCCAAGGCCCAGCTCAAGGGCGCCATGTTCATGAGCCGCGAGGGCGCGCTGGCCCGCGCCGAGCAGGCCGCCGGCCAAGTGCTGCTGTTCGGCCGCACCCTCGACCCTGCCGAGGTCGCCGCCCAGGTGGACGCCGTGACGCCCGCCGACCTGGTCAGGCTCACCGAACGCATCCTCGCCCCGAAGAAAGCCGCCGTCGCCGTCCTGGGCCCCAGGGCCTCGCTGAAGGCCGCCCCGGCGTTCGAGGCCGCGCTGTTCGGCTAGGGCCCTTCCGTCAGGCGCCCTTCGGAGAGGCGCTCCCGACTTGCCGCGGACGCGCAATCGCGCGACCTTCACCGCCCATGGCCTTGCTGGACTGGATCGTGCCGGAGAGCGGACTTCGCGTCGATGGCGAGGGGATCAGCCTGCGGCCGCCGCGCGCCGGCGACTACGCCGAGTGGCGCGAGCTGCGCGCCGTCAGCCGTGCGTTCCTGCAGCCCTGGGAGCCCACCTGGCCGGCCGACGACCTGGGCCGCGGCGCCTACCGCCGCCGGCTGATCGCCTACGCCCGGGACCGCGACGCCGGCGCCGCCTATCCGTTCTTCGTGTTCCGGCACGAGGACGGGGCGCTGACCGGCGGCATCACCCTCTCCAATGTGCGCCGCGGCGTCGCCCAGATGGGCTCGGTGGGCTACTGGTGCGGCAAGCCTTTCGCACGGCACGGCCACACGCTGGCGGCCGTCCGCGCGATCAGCGACTTCGCCTTCCGCACCCTGGGCCTGCATCGCCTGGAGGCCGCCTGCATCCCCGAGAACGACGCCTCGCGGCGCCTGCTGGTGCGGGCCGGTTTCGACGAGGAGGGGTTCGCCAGGGCTTATCTTAAAATTAACGGCGTCTGGCGTGATCATGTCCTGTTCGGCTTGATCTCGCCCTTCAAGCGGCCAGACGGTCCGGACGAGGGCGTTTCGGTCTGACCCCGGCCGCCCGAAACGGGCGGTCTTGAGAGCCTTTCGGAAACCATAAGGCTCTAGACTTTGGGTTCGGGCCCGCCACTCGGCGGCCTCAAGTTGGCGGGGCGTTTCTTCCTTGGCGATGCCGAGCGACCGTTGGATGTGGGACGCCACCTCGACGCTGGAAGCGTTGGGCGCGGCCGACGTCGCGCTGTGGGTGTGGGAGCCCGAGCGCGACCGCATGCGGCTGACCGGCTCGACCCGCGCGCTTGGGCTGGGCCCGCTGGCCCCCGACTGCTCCTCCGCCGCCCTTCGCGCGCTGACCCTGCCGCAGGACCGCGCCTACGCCGAGGACATCCTGCGCGTTCAGGAGCCGGGGACCGAAGTCGCCGTGCGCCTGCGCATGCGCGGCGCGGGCATTTCCATCTGGCGCGGCGTCTGGCTGGAGGAGGGCGTGCGCGCCGCCGGCGTCGTGGCGCCGGAAACCCGCTTCGCCGCCTCCGACCAGGACATGCTGACCGGCCTCCTGGATCGCCGCAGTTTCATCATCCGCGCCCGCGAGCAATTGGCGATCCCCGGCCACTACGAAGTCATCGTCGCCGACCTCGACCGCCTGCGCCGCCTGAACGAGGCGCTCGGCCACGAGCGCGCCGACCTGGTGCTGGCGGCCCTGGGGTCGCGCCTGGCCGCGGCCTTCCCCGCCGAGGCCGTCCTGGCCCGCATCGGCGAGGACGAGTTCGCCGCCATGGCCCCGGCCGGCGCCTCGCCGGGCGCCGAGGTCCTGCGCCGCGCCCTGGAACAGCCTCTGCGCGTCGCCGGCTTCGACATCCATCCGACCCTGTCGATCGGCGCGGTGGACGCCCGCGGCGGGCCCGACGCCCCGGAGGCCGCCGAGCTGCTGCGCCGCGCGGAGCTGGCCGTGGAAGCCGCCAAGACCAACGGCCGCGGCGGGGCGGCCGCCTATGGGCGAGGCATGGAGAGCGACGGCCTGTCGCGCCTGGCCCTGGAGGGCGACCTCAAGGGCGCGCTGGGCCGCGGCGAGCTGACGCCCTTCTACCAGCCGATCGTGCGGCTCTCGACCGGGGCGCTCTCCGGCTTCGAGGCCCTGGTCCGTTGGCGCCACCCGCGCCGGGGCCTCTTGATGCCCGACACCTTCCTGCCGCTCTGCGAAGAGATGGGGCTGATGGAAGAGCTGGGCGCGATGATGATGCGCGAGGCGGCCCAGCAGCTCGCCGCCTGGCGGCAGAAGCACAAGGCGGCCGGCGAACTGACCGTCGCCGTCAACCTGTCGACCCACGAGATCGACCGCCCCGACCTGGTCTCCGATGTGGCCGCCATCCGCCGCGAGACCGGCCTGCCGCCCGGCGCTTTGAAGCTGGAGGTCACCGAGGGCGACGTCATGCGCGACCCCGAGCGCGCCGCGGTGATCCTGGGCGAGCTGCGCGCCGCCGGCGCGGCCCTGGCGCTCGACGATTTCGGCACCGGCTTCTCCTCGCTCAGCTACCTGACGCGCCTGCCCTTCGACACGCTGAAGATCGACCGCTACTTCGTGCGCACCATGGCGACCAACGAGGGGTCGCTGAAGATCGTCTCCTCGGTGGTCAAGCTGGGCCAGGACCTCAATCTGGAGGTCGTCGCCGAAGGCGTCGAGAACGCCGGCATGGCCCGCCAGCTCCTGGCGCTGGGCTGCGACTACGGCCAGGGCTTCGGCTACGCCCCGGCGCTCTCGGCCCAGGAGGCCGAGGTCTACCTCAACGAAAGCTACGTCGACGGCGCCGCCCCGGTGAAGGCCAAGGGGTCCAGGGAGTAGTTCAGCGCCCCTACGCCCGCCCGGCCACCGAGCTCAGCCGTTCCGGGTCGACGCCCAGCTTGCCCAGGGCGCGGGTCCATTTGCGCGGGTAGTCGCGGCCGAAGATCAGCTCCTCGTCGGCCTCGCAGGTCAGCCAGACGTTGGCCTTGATCTCATCTTCCAGTTGGCCGGCGCCCCAGCCGGCGTAGCCCAGGGCCAGGAGGCTCTTCGACGGCGCGCCATTGTGGGTGGCCATGGCCTCCAGCACCTCGCGCGTGGCGGTCAGCGCCACGCCGGGACCGACGTCCAGGCTCGCCTCGCCGGCGTAGTCGGTGGAATGCAGCACGAAGCCGCGCTCGCGCTCCACCGGCCCGCCCATCAGCACCAGGTCCGGCGGCAGCTCGATGGTCGCCTTGATGTCGAGCCTGTCCAGGAGATCCGGGACGGTCAGGCCCTCGACGGGGTTGTTCACCGCCAGGCCCATGGCGTGTTCCTCGTCATGGGCGCAGACCAGGATCAGGGCGCGCTCAAACCGCGGATCGGAGATCCCCGGCATGGCGATCAGCAACTGGCCCGAGAAGAAGCCGTCTTCCATGACCTCGACATTTGACCTCGGATGGGACGCATTCAAGGCCTCATCGCCAGCCCGCGCTTGCCCTGCGCGGAGATGACGCTATCTGGGCTAGAGCCCTTCCCACTCAGGTTGAATCAACCTGATGGGATGAGAAGGGCTCCAGATATGGGCGACGATCCTGTTTGATCCCGGCTGACTGGCCGGGACAGGGTCTAGCGGTAATTTCAGGAGGACGGACCATGACCATCAAAGTCGGCGACAAGCTGCCCAGCGTGACCCTGACGGAGGCGACCGCCGAAGGTCCCAAGCCTGTCACCACGGACGAATTCTTCGCCGGCAAGAAGGTGGCGCTGTTCGCGCTGCCGGGCGCCTTCACCCCCACCTGCTCGGCCAAGCACCTGCCGGGCTTCAAGCAACTGGGCGCCCAGATCAAGGCCAAGGGCGTCGACGTGATCGCCTGCCTGTCGGTCAACGACGCCTTCGTGATGCGCGCCTGGGCCGAGGACCAGGCGGTGGGCGAGGACATCGTCATGCTGGCCGACGGCGGCGCGGCCTTCACCGATGCGGTGGGCCTGGCCTTCGACGCCTCGCGCTTCGGCATGGGCAAGCGCTCGCAGCGCTACTCCATGATCGTCGACGACGGGGTGGTGAAGGAGCTGAACGTCGAGGAAGGCGGCGAGTTCAAGGTCTCGGCGGCCGACTACCTGCTGGCGCAGCTCTAGGCGCGGCGACGCAAGGATCCGATCGTCATGGCCGGGACAAAGCCCGGCCATGACGACCCCTTGGGGAGTCCTACTGCTTCGGCGTAGTCATCGCGCCGGTCGACATCGAGCCGGTGGCCATGGCGCCGGTCTTGGTCATCGCGTCCTTCTTCATGACCTTCTTTTTCATCGGCTTCTTCATGCCGTCGGTCTTCATGCCGTCGGTCTTCATCGACGAGGTCGCCATGGCGCCGGTCGACATCGCGCCGGTGGCGGGCTTGTCCTGGGCGCCGGCGGCGCCGGCGGCGCTGGCGACGGCGGTGGCCAGGGTGGCGGCCGCCAGCGCGACGAGGGTGTTGCGGAGGGTCATTTCAGGTCTTCCTTGGGGTTGGAGCCGGGCAAGCCGGCAGGGTCTCCTCCGCGGGGATGCGGAGAATTGGGGCGTTCAGCGATGAGGGGTGGGTCAGCCCTTGGCGGCGGCCAGGATCGGGCCGCCGGGCCCGGCCTGGAGCAGGATGGCGGTGTTCAGCCCCATCGGCCCGGCGGGGACCGGGAAACGCCTGGCGCCGCCGTTCCAGTCGCCCAGCCGGGTCAGTTCGCGCACCACGTTCTTGTGCGGCAGGGTCTTGCCGGTGTTCTCGCCGCGCTTGATGGGCACCTGCACGACGTTGGGGTCATAACGCACCAGCCAGACCTCCGCCGGCCGCGCCGGCGCGGGCCCGGCGACGGCGGCGCCGCCGCCGCCCAGGGTCACGGTCGGGCCGCCGGCCGGCAGGATCGCGCGTTTCAACGCCGCATCGATCTCGCCGACGCTGCCGCCGACGGTGTCGAGCCGGCCGTTCACCACCACCTGCGGCGTGGCGACCTGGGTGTGGCGCAGGCCGCGCGCGTAGTCCCACTGCCGGTCGGTGAACCGCTTCTGGGCGAAGGTGTCCTTCCAGCCGAGGTCGTCCCAGTAGGTCACCCCGAAGGAGAGCGCCAGGATCTCCGGCCGGGCTGAGATGGCCGCCAGCGCCGCATTGGCCGGCGGGCAGGAGGAGCAGCCCTGGCTGGTGTAGAGTTCGACCACCTGCACGGGCGCGGCGGGCTGCGCGCCGGCGACGGCGGGTGCGGCCAGGGCCGCGGCGGTCAGCAGGCTGGCGATCAGGCGTTTCATGGTCGTCTCCGGTAAAGCTCGATCCCTGGTTCGCAACGCAATGCCGTTCGGTTACCAAGGCCGCAGCATGTAACCTTTCGCCAGGCAGCGCGAACTCATCCGAAGGCGGCGTTGGACGAGATCGAACCCAGACTGAAAGGCCTGATGCTCGCCGGCCTCGCCGGGGAGGCCGGACCCTATCGCCGGCTGCTGGATGAACTGAGCGGGCTCCTGCGCGCCTACTACGGCCGCCGCTGCCCGCCGGGCGTGGACGCCGAGGACCTGGTGCAGGAAACCCTGATCGCCGTGCATACCCGCCGGGCCACCTACGACGCCGGCCAGCCCTTCACCGCCTGGGCCTATGCCATCGCGCGCTACAAGCTGATCGATGCGCTGCGCCGCGGCCGGGCCCACCTGCGCGCGCCCGCCGAGGAGGCCGAGGCCCTGTTTGTCCCCGCCGGGGCCGACGCCGCCATGGCCGCCCGCGACCTCGACCGGGTCATGGCCGACCTGCCGCCCCGCACCCGCAGCCTCATCCGCGAGACCAAGATCGAGGGGCTTTCCACCCGCGAGGCGGCCGAACGCCACGGCATGACGGAATCGGCGGTGAAGGTCGCCATCCACCGGGGCCTGAAGGCCCTGGGCGGCAAATATGGAGGCGATAGCCTCGATGAAGACTGACGAGCTGATCGCCAGCCTGTCCGCCGACCTGCGCAGGGTCGCGCCCGGCGCCGTGGCCCGCCGGGTGGCTCTGGGCCTGGGCCTGGGCGCCCTCGGCTCGACCGCGGTGATGCTGGCCTGGCTCGGCCCGCGGCACGACCTCGCCCAGGCCATCGCCACGCCGATGTTCTGGATGAAGTTCGGCTATGCGGCGGTCACCGGCCTGATCCTGGCGGTGCTGCTCGCCCGCCTGGCCAAGCCCGCGGCGCGGGCCGGCGCGCTGGTGGCCGTCGCGGCGATCCCGTTCATTGTGGTCGCAGCCATGGCGGCGATGCGCTTCGTCCAGGCGCCGCCGCAGGCCCACCACGCCATGCTGATGGGCCACACCTCGATGATCTGCCCCTGGCGGATCGCGGCCATCGGCCTGCCGCTGCTGGCCGGGGCGGTCTGGGCGGTGCGGGGCTTGGCGCCCACGCGCCTGCGGGCGGCGGGTCTGGTCGCCGGCGGCTGCGCGGGGGCGCTGGGCGCGGCGGTCTACGCCGTCGCCTGCAACGAGACCTCGGCCCCGTTCCTGGCCATCTGGTACACGCTGGGCATGATCCTGATGGCGGCCCTGGGCGCCGCGGCCGGCTCGCGGCTGCTGCGCTGGCGGTAGCGGCCCGCCGGGCCTATCTGCGCCGCTCCTGCTTCGCCAGTTCGATCTGGGCGGCCGTCTGGGGCAGCTCGTCGAGGGTCAGCTTTCCGTCGTGGCGCTTGTCGAGCTGGTTGAACCTGCGATCGGCGGCGGCCAGGAACTCGGCCTTGGTGACCAGGCCGTCCAGGTTGGTGTCGGCGGCGCGGATCGGCTCGGCCTCGGCCAGCAGGCCATAGGCGGCCGCCCCGATCAGTTCGCGCGGCGCCCGGCGCTGGGCGTTCAGCCCGGCCATCGGGCCCTGGGCGCCTTGCACACCCTGGCCGTTCTCGTTGGCGGGCCCGCCGAGCATGCCGGCGATGGAGCCCGCCTGCACGCGGATCAGCCGCGCCCCGTCGCGCCCCGGGACATCGCCCGCCAGCGCCACGCCGGCCATCCGCGCGAGCGGCCGCGCCAACTGCGACACCCGGCCCATGCCGAACAGGTCCGGCAGCACCTTGGTCTCGTAGAAGGCGATCTTCGGCCCGTCGAGGACGCCGGCGTCGTCATAGTCCAGCGCCTCGAAGAAGCCCTTGTGGTCGGCGCGGAACTCCTCGCGGGTGATCACCCCGTCGTGGTTCAGGTCGGCCTGCTTGAACCACAGGGCCACCGGATAGGGCTCGCCGGCCTTGCCGCGATAGGGCTCGCCGCAGGGGCTGACGAACAGTTGGGTGAAGCCGCCGACCATATGGGCCTGGCCCTGGGCGGCGCTGCGCTGGGCCGCCATGCCGCCGGCGAGGGCCGCCAGGCCCAGGGTGATGGTCAGTGCGCCAAGCCGCCGCCGCATAGGTTTCCCCCAGTCGAATCCGCAGAGACCCTACGACAGAACTTCGGCATCAAGGCGCCAAGACTGTTTCAGGCGCGACGCCGACCGGCCGCCGGGTTTCAGCCGACCGGCAGGGTCGGGACCGGCTCGTGCCCCAGGCACACCGCCACGCAGCGCCGGGCCAGCAGTTCGCCCGCGTCGATGAACGGCGCCTTGACGTCCTGCGGCCCCAGCGCCAGCGGCGCCTCGGTGCAGCCGGCGATCACCACCTCGGCCCCGTCGGCGATCAGGTCGGCGGCGTAGGCGGCCATCTCGGCCCGCACGTCGGGGCCCACGTCGCCGGCCTTGATCTTGTAGATGGTGTCCAGCAGCTGATCCTGCCGCGCCGGCGGCAGGGCGACCAGCCCCATGGCCTGGGCCGCCAGGTATTCGCGGTAAAGGCGCAGCGCCCCCTTGGTGCCCAGCACGCCCACCCGGCGCGCGCCCAGGTCGCGGGCGGCGGTGGCGGCGGTCTCGATCATGTCGATCAGCGGCAGGCCGCTCGCCCGCTGGATCAGGTCGGCGTAGGCGTGGGCGGTGTTGCAGGCGATGGCCAGGACGTCGGCGCCCGCGCCCTGCAGCGCGCCCGCCATCTCCGCCAGCACCGGCCCGGCCAGGGAGCCCGGCGCGTTGCGGTCCGGCACCTTGGGGTTGATGTCGACCAGCACGCGGATGTGGTCCTGGTCGCTCTGCGCCGGCGTGAAGGCCTGCAGCTTGGCCAGGAAGTCCACCGTCGCCGCCGGGCCCATGCCGCCCAGCACGCCGAGCACGAGGGAGTCGCTCATCTACAGGTGCCCGTCGAGCACCGACTGGTAGCCGAACAGCCCCTGAGCGCCGCCGGTGTGCAGGAACACCACCGTCTCGCCGTCGAACTTGCCGGCCTGGGAGAGCGCGATCAGGCCCTTCATCGCCTTGCCGGTGTAGACCGGGTCCAGCAGGATGGCGTCGGTGCGGGCCGCCAGCTTCAGGGCCTCGATCACCTCCTGGTCGACCAGGCCGTAGCCCGCGCCCACGTAGTCGCAGTCGGCGACCACCATGTCGCGGGTGACCCGCTCCTTGTGGCCGAGCAGGTCGGCGGTCTCGACGGCCAGCTTGAAGACATTGGCTTCCTGGGCCTCCTTCGCGGCGCGCACGCCGATGCCCAGGATCGGGATGTCGGCGCCCATCACCGCGATGCCGGCCACCAGGCCCGCGTGGGTGCCGGCGCTGCCGGTGGCGGTGACGATGCGGTCGATCTCCAGGCCCATCTCATTGGCCTGGTTCACCAGCTCCAGCGCGCACTCCACATAGCCCAGCGCGCCGATGATGTTCGAGCCGCCGCCCGGGATGACGTAGGGCCGCCCGCCGCGTTCGGCGACCTCGGCCGCCACCTTGGCCAGCTCGGCGTTCATGTCCGCGCCGCCCGGCACGCGGCGGATCTTGGCGCCCATCAGCTCGTCCAGCAGGACGTTGCCGGACTGGGTGTAGTCGATGGCGTTGGAGCCGGTCCGCTCCTCCAGGATGACCTCGCAGTCCAGGCCGAAGCGGCAGGCCGCCGCGACGGTCTGGCGCACGTGGTTCGACTGCACCGCGCCCTGCGTCACCAGGGTGGTCGCGTCGTTGGCGAGCGCGTCGCCCAGCAGGTATTCCAGCTTGCGGGTCTTGTTGCCGCCGCCGGCGAGGCCCGTGCAATCGTCGCGCTTGATCCACAGGTCCGGCCCGCCGCCGGGCGATCCGGAGAGCGCCTGGGTGAGCCTGGGAAGCGGCTCCAGCGGCGTGGGAAGATGGGCGAAGCGGACGGGATTGAAGCGGGACAGATGCATGGGGCCCGCGCTTACATCGAACTTGACCCAAGGGACAGCCCCCCGCAGCGATTTCCCTCCCCTTTCTGGGGAGGGTGGCGAGCGCCGGCGAGACTGGTGGGGAAGCGTGGGCCGGCGTGCTGAGTCAGCGCGTGAGCGCGACCGCCCCACCCCGGCCGGCTGCGCCGGCTCGGCCCTCCCCATGAGGGGGAGGGAAAACTAAGGCCGCTTGCCCTTGGGCAGGGCGGCCACCTCGGCGGGCTTCAGCTTGGTGACGCTGGAGACGATGCAGTGGGCGCCGCGGACGCTGACGTCCCAGTCGATCGGCTTGCAGATCAGGCCCATGCCGAGGCTTTTCAGCACGATCGGATCGGATGAGGTCGCGGCCGCGAGGCAGTTGTCGCTCATGGTCAGGCGATAGACCGCCGTGCCGTTGTAGTCGAAGTAGAGGGTGTGATCGTCGCCGACCGTGTGGTTGCGCAACCACTCGGGCCGCAGGCAACTGTCCTCCGCCGCCGACGCCTGGAAGGCGCAGGCCGCCGTCCCGAACGCCACGGCCGCCGCCAAGCCCGCCATAACAAGACGCTTCATGGTCGATACTCCTGAAATCTCGGTTGGCCCCGTCCCGGGCGAGCCTAGACCCTTCCCGGGTCAGGTGGAATCACCTGAACCGGGCAAGCAGGGCCCATCTTCAAGAGATCGGAGCACGGCGCGTAGGCGAACCGGCCTCCATTTCGCCCTGACGCGCTCCGGCGCGCTTCAGCCGGTCGCGCTGACCGTGGGCGACGGCTCGCCGCGCCGGGGGCGTGGCGGGCAGGCCTGCTGGAGCATCTCCGCCAACTCTGCCTGGCCGTAGGGCTTGGAAAGCCGCATCAGGTCTTCGCCGACGCCCGGCGGCAGCTCGGCGTAGCCGGTGGCCAGCACCACCGGCATCCCCGGATGGCGCGCGCGGATCTCCTCGGCGAGCTGCAGGCCGGTGACCTGCGGCATGGCGAAGTCGGTGATCACCACGTCCGGCGTGCTGCGGGCCAGCAGGACCATGGCGTCGGCGGCCGAGGTCGCGGCCAGGACCCGGTGGCCCAGGTCCTCCAGCATGGCGGCGGTGTTGGTGAGCACCAGTTCGTCGTCGTCCACCGCCAGCACCGTCAGCACGTTCCCTGTCGCCGGGGATTGGGGTGGGCGCGTCGCCGCCCGCTCGACGCCGGCCGATTCCGCCCGCGGCAGCCACAGTTCGATCCGCGTCCCCTCGCCCGGCTGGCTTTTCAGCACCAGGCGGCCGCCGGACTGTT
>NZ_DATMNA010000114.1:0-15949 GCF_035569475.1 Phenylobacterium sp. | reverse complement strand
GCCGTCGCGGTGCGGATGTCGACGCCGGGCTGGAAGAAGATCTTGATGATCCCGATCCCCGGCAGCGACTGGCTCTCGGTGTGCTCCACGTCGTTGACGGTGGTGGTCAGGAACCGCTCGAAGGGCGTGACGATGCGGTTGGACATCTCGCCGGGCGCCATGCCTGCGAAGTTGAACGCCACGCCGATCACCGGCACCCGGATCTCCGGGAAGATGTCGGTGGGCGTGCGCAGCGCCGCCATGATCCCGCCGATCATGATCAGCACTGCCATCACGATGAAGGTGTAGGGGCGCGCGAGCGCGATGCGGACGAGGGCGTTCAAGCGGCCGGGCTCCGGGCGATGCAGTCGCGGGCGCCGCGCGCCGGGCGGCGCGCCGGACAGCCCGGCGGCTCCATGAACCCAGACCGCAGGCCAAGGCCAATGAAGATAGTTTTAAGTTCGCCGTTCGCTCAGGCGTCGATGCCGCGCGGCCAGCAGCTCAGCGCCACCCGCAGGCCCGGCCGGGCGTCCTCCAGGGCCAGGGTGAAGTGGTGCATCCGCGCGATCGCCGTGACGATGCTGAGGCCCAGCCCCGAGCCCGGCTCGGTGCGCGCGCGGGCCGCGCGGTAGAAGCGCTGCAGCACCACGTCGCGCTCGGCCGCCGGCACGCCGGGGCCGTTGTCGGCCACCTCGATCCGCGGCCCGTCCGCGCAGGTCGTCAGGCGCACCGTGACCCGGCCGCCCTCGGGCGTGAACTTGAGCGCATTGTCCACCAGGTTGCTCACCGCCTCGAACAGCAGGGTCGAGTCGGCCCGCACTTCGGGCGCGTCCGGCGCGATGTCGGCCGCCAGCTCGACCCCGCGGTCCTCCGCCGCCGGCGCGTGCAGCTCGATCACATGCTCCAGGACGCTCTGCAGGCGCACCGGCGCGAAGAAGGCCTGGCGGTCGCGCCGCTCGATCTCGCCGATCCGCTGCAGGGCCCGGAAGCGGGTGAGCAATTCGTCGGTCTCCGCCAGGGCCTGGTCGATCATCGCCCGCTCGGGGCCGGCCAGCTTGGTCTCCTGATGCACCCGCCATAGCAGCGCGCGCAGGCGGTTCAGCGGGGTCCGCAGGTCGTGGGCGACGTTCTCGCCGACGCTCTTGACCTCCCAGAGCAGCCGCTCGGTCTCGTCCATCATGGCGTTGGCGACGCCGGCCAGCATGTCGATCTCGTCGCGCCGCCGCGAGACCGGCAGGCGCACGCCCAGTTCGCCCTGCAGCGCGGCGCGGCTGGCCTCGCGCAGGTTGTCGATGCGCCGAAGGGGCCGAAGGCTGAGCGCCGCGGCGGCGGCCAGGCCGAGCACCAGGATCAGCCCGCCGCTGAGCGCGAGCGCATTGACGATGATGTCGCGCAGGCCGGACAGCACCAGGGCGTCGTGGCCCACGACCAGGATCTCGCCCCACGGCAGCCGCTCGGCCAGGGCGCGCGAGCCGGGCTGCAGGTTGGGGACGCGGATCTCGCGCGGCGCGCCGTCCAGCGGCAGGTTGGGCGGCAGGGTCCGGACGTTGCCGCAGATCCAGATGCCGTCGGCGGAGAACAGGCCGTAGTACTCGATGTGGCGGGTGTCGCTGGCCACCGCCTGGGTCACCCGTTCGGGCAGCCGCTCGGCCCCGCCCGCGGCCAGGTTCCGCGCCTCGGAGGTCACGATGCCGTCGATCTGGCCGGACACATAGCCCGCGGTCTGCTGGTAGATCAGGCCCAGCAGGGCCATGAGCGCCAGGGCGAAGACCGCGCCGTTGAACAGGGTCAGGCGGAACGGCGTCGTGCGCCAGAGCTCACGCGGGCGCATGGAGGGCGAAGCCTGAGCCGCGGATGGTGTGGATCATCGCCGGCAGGCCGGGGCGGTCGATCTTGCGCCGCAGCCGCCCCAGATGGACGTCGATCAGGTTGGTGCCGGGGTCGAAATGGTAGCCCCAGATCGCCTCGAAGATCATGGTCCGGGTCAGCACCTGGCCGGAGTTGCGCATCAGATATTCCAGCAGCTTGAACTCCGTCGGCATCAGCCGGATTTCCGTGCCAGCACGATGGGCCGTGCGGGTGATCAGGTCGAGGTCCAGGTCGCCGACGGTCAGGCTGGGGGCCGGCGTCGGGGCCGCGCGGCGGCGCAGCAGCACCTCGATGCGCGCCGCCAGCTCCTCCGAGGCGAAGGGCTTGGTCATGTAGTCGTCGCCGCCGGCCCGCAGGCCGCGGATGCGCTCGTCCACGTCGCTGAGCGCGCTGATCATCAGCACCGGCGCGTCGATGCCGGCGCCGCGCATGGCGGTGACGATGGCCAGGCCGTCCCCACCGGGCAGCAGGCGGTCGAGGATCACCGCGTCGAAGGCCCCGCTGAGCGCCCGGTCCATGCCCACCGCCCCGTCGGCCACCCACTCGATGTCGAACCCGTGCTGGCCCAGCTCGGCGACGATCTCCTTGCCCGTGGTGGCGTCGTCTTCGATCGCCAGGATCTTCGGCATCGCGGTTCCTGCGGGTGGCTCGCCCGTCGCGGGTCTGTAGCGCGAAACCGCCGGCTCGCCCATAACTCGGGAAACGAGGGGACGACCCGCTTGGGCGCAGCCGCCGCATCGAAGACCAAAACCTCGGGCCGTCCCGGGAACGGCGGCCGCTTCGCCGGCATGCGCCTGCTGCGCGGCGGGACCTTCCTGATGGGCTCGGAGGACTTCTACGCCGACGAGCGGCCGGTGCGGCCCGCCACGGTGGGCGACTTCTGGATCGACGAGACGCCGGTCACCAACGCCGCCTTCGCCCGCTTCGTGGAGGCCACCGGCTATCGGACCTTCGCCGAGGTCCCGCCGGATCCGCGCGACTATCCGGGCATGGACCCGCAGATGGCCCGGGCCGGATCGCTGGTGTTCTGGCCGCCTGAGGAGCCCGTCGACGTGCAGGGCCCGGCGACCTGGTGGCGGTTCGTCTTCGGCGCCGACTGGAAAAAGCCGCTAGGCCCGCAGGGGCCGGACGCCGCGCCCGACCATCCGGCGGTCCACATAGCCCACGTCGACGCCGCGGCCTACGCCCGGTGGGCGCGCAAGGCGCTGCCCAGCGAGGCGGAGTGGGAATATGCCGCGCGCGGCGGCCTGGAGGGCGCCGCCTACGCCTGGGGCGATGAGTTCGAGCCCGGCGGGATCAGCCTGGCCAAGACCTGGCAAGGCGTCTTCCCGCACGACAACCGCGCGCCGCCCGGGCTGGCGCGCACCTCGCCGGTCGGCGCCTATCCGCCCAACGGCTTCGGACTCCACGACATGATCGGCAACGTCTGGGAGTGGACCGACGACTACTACGCGCTGCCCTCGACGCCGGGAGCCGCCTGCTGCGGCAAGCCGCGCTCGGAGGCCCTGGCGGCGGCGCAGAGCTGCGATCCCGACTCGCCGGTGGCGGGCATCCCGCGGCGGGTCGCCAAGGGCGGCTCCCACCTGTGCGCCCCCAACTACTGCCGGCGCTACCGGCCCGCGGCGCGCTGGCCGCAGCCGATCGACACCACCACGTCGCACATGGGTTTCCGCTGCGTCGTGCGGAGATAAGACGGCCGATCAGCGGGAGACGAGGCCCTGGACCAGGGTGAGAAGCGCGGCCCGCATCTCGGGAGACCGGATCTTGCCGAACGCCGCCAGCAGGCGCGCCGCGTCGCTTTCGGGATCGGCCGGCGGGGCGGCGGGGTCGATGTCGTGGAGCAACTGCATCACCGGCAGGGCCAGCGCGTCCGACAGCTTGACCAGCATGCTCGCGGAGACCCGGTTGGCCCCGTTCTCGTACTTCTGCACCTGCTGGAACGTGATCCCGAGCTTGCCGCCCAGCGCCGACTGGGACAGCCCGAGCTCGCGCCGTCGGCGGCGGATGCGCTCGCCCAGGGCGACATCGGTGGCGCCGCTGCGAGGTGTTCGAGAATCGGCGGCCATCTAGGCTCCTGGCGTGGCGCGGCGGGATCCGCATGAATTCGCCGGAGACGGAGAGCCTGGAGACAAGCTTTACCGAACGGCGTTTTATTCCCGTGAATCGGCTATAGCGAAGGGGGGTGGCCCTAGCTACAGCACGGGGGTTGCGATCCTACCGGTCGGTCCGCAACCATGCCGCGCAACGCGCAAGAATCGAGCGACAATCCGGCTCAATTGGGAAAGCGGGTAGGCCATGTGTGACACCGCCGTGGCCCTGGCGGGCTCGACCGCGCGCGGGGCGACCTTGTTCGCCAAGAACAGCGACCGGGAGCGCAACGAGGCCCAGGGCCTGGAGATGACCCCCCGCCGCGTCGGCGGCGGCCCTCTGAAGGCCACCTACATCGTCATTCCCGACGCGCCCGCGACCTACGCCTGCTTGCTCAGTCGGCCGTTCTGGATGTGGGGCGCGGAGATGGGCGCGAACGAGCATGGCGTGGCGATCGGCAACGAGGCCCTGCACGCCAAGACGCCCGCCCAGCGCAAGCGCGCGCTCACCGGCATGGACCTGGTGCGCCTTGGCCTGGAGCGGGCGGCCACGGCGGCGGAGGCGGTGGAGGTGATCACCGGCCTCCTGGAGCAGTACGGCCAGGGCGGCGACTGCGGCCACCTGGGGCGCTTCTACTACGACAACGGCTTCATCATCGCCGACCCGACCGAGGCCTATGTGCTGGAGACCGCCGGGCGCTGGTGGGCGGTCGAGCGGGTGCGCCGCCACCGGGCGCTCTCCAACGCCTATTCGATCGGCCGGTCGTACGACGCCGTCAGCGACGACCTCGCGGCCCACGCCCGCGCCGAGGGCTGGACGGGATTCGGCGGGCGCTTCGACGTGGCCGCCCACCTGATCGACGAGGCGCGCGATGCGGTCAGCTTCGGCCGCGGCCGCTGCGCGCGGGGCAACGCCTTGCTGTCCAAGGGCGCGCCCTGGCTCGACCCGCGCGAGATGATGGCGATCCTGCGCGACCATGGCGAGGCGCGCGACTGGAGCCCGGCCAATACGGTGGGGCGCACCATCTGCATGCACGCCGCCGAGGGCCCCCGGCGCAGCCAGTCGGTGGCCTCCATGGTGAGCGAGCTGCGCCCCGGCCGGACCGTCCACTGGGTCACCGCGAGCGCCGCGCCCTGCACCGCCATCTTCAAGCCGGTGCTGTTCGAGACCGGCCTGCCGTTCCATGAGGCGGAACCCAACGACTGGTACGATCCGCAGAGCCTGTGGTGGCGGCATGAGGAGCTGCACCGGGCCATGCTGCGCGATCTTCCGGCGGCGCTTGCCGAAATCGCGGGCGACCGCGATCGGCTGGAGGCCGGCTTCATCGCCCAGGTCGACGCGGCCTTCGCCGGCGGGCCGGAGGCCTTGTGGCACGCCGTCGTCGAGTGCTGGCGGGAGGCCGACGCCTTCGAGGCGCACTGGGCGCGGACCTTCCAGGGCCGCGGCTCGGCGGGCGCCAGCCGCCACGCGCGCAGTTGGGCCCGGCTCAATCATCTGGCGGGCCTGCCGCGAACCTGATTTCGTAGGCGCCATAGCCAAGGGTCGCCCCATGAACGACGTCTCCGATCGCCTGAACCGCCCCGACCTCGACGCCTACTGGATGCCGTTCACCGCGAACCGGCAGTTCAAGGCCGATCCGCGCCTGATCGTCGCCGCCAAGGGGATCTACTACCGCACCGAGGACGGGCGCGAGGTGATCGACGGCTCGTCGGGGCTGTGGTGCGTCAACGCCGGCCACGGGCGCGAGGAGATCGCCGCGGCGGTCAGCCAGCAGTTGCTGGCCCTCGACTATGCGCCGTCCTTCCAGATGGGCCATCCGCTGGCCTTCGACTTCGCCACCGCGCTGGCCAGGCTCGCCCCGCCCGGCCTGGACCGGATCTTCTTCACCGGTTCCGGCTCGGAGTCGGTCGACACCGCCCTGAAGATCGCGCTCGCCTACCACCGCGCCCGCGGCGAGGGGCAGCGCACCCGGCTGATCGGGCGCGAGAAGGGCTATCACGGGGTGGGCTTCGGCGGCATCTCGGTGGGCGGCCTGGTCAACAACCGCCGGGCCTTCCTGACCCTGCCGGGCGCCGAGCACCTGGTCCACACCCATGACCTGGCGAAGAACGCCTTCTCCAGGGGCCAGCCGGCCCATGGCGCCGAAAGGGCCGACGACCTGGAGAGGCTGGTCGCGCTGCATGGCGCGGAGACCATCGCCGCGGTGATCGTCGAGCCGGTGGTGGGCTCGGCCGGCGTCCTGCCGCCGCCGGTCGGCTACCTGGAGCGCCTGCGCGAACTCTGCACGAAGCACGGGATCCTGCTGATCTTCGACGAGGTGATCACCGGCTTCGGCCGCCTGGGCGCCCCCTTCGCCGCCCAGTTCTTCGGCGTCACCCCCGACCTGATGACCACCGCTAAGGGGGTGACCAACGGCGCCTTCCCCATGGGCGCGGTGTTCGCCAGCCGCGGCGTCCACGACGCCATGATGCGCGGGCCCGAGAACGCCATGGAGCTGTTCCACGGCTACACCTACTCTGGCCACCCCGCCGGCTGCGCGGCGGGCCTGGCCACGCTGGAGATCTATCGCCGCGAGGGCTTGCTGACCCGCGCCACGGAGCTGTCGCCGGCCTGGGAAGCGGCGGTGCACAGCCTGCGGGACTGCCCCAACGTGATCGACATCCGCAACCTCGGCCTGATGGCGGCCGTGGAGCTGGCGCCGCGCCCCGACGCGCCGGGCGTGCGGGGCTACGAGACCCTGGTCCGCGCCCTGAAAGCCGGGGCCCTGATCCGCACCACCGGCGACACCATCGCCATGTCGCCGCCGCTGACCATCAGCGTCGAGGAGATCGGCCGCCTGGTCGAGATCCTGCGCGGGGTGCTGCAGGGCGTCGAATAGCCCGGTCATCCGCGTGAAGATGTTGCGACAGCGGTGGCCGTGGCCCGCGCGGCGCACTATCTGCCAAGCTTCATAACCGGAGAAACGCCCTTGTCGCTCTCGCTCTACGACGCCTCGATCCCCGTCTACCTGCAGCTTCTGCGCAACCTGAACCACTTCCTGGGCAAGGCCGAGACCTTCGCCGCCGAGGAGGGCGTCACCCTGGCCAGCCTGACCGAGCTGAACTTCGGCCACGGCATGGCGAACTTCACCCGCCAGATCCAGTTCGCCAGCGACGCGGCCAAGGGCGGCGCCGCGCGCCTGGCCGGCGTCGAACCGCCCTCGATGCCCGACACCGAGACCACCTTCCCGGAACTGCGCGAGCGGATCGCGAAGACCATCGCCTTCGTGGAATCCCTGAAGCCCGAGCAACTCGACGGCGACGACAGCCGCGAGATCGTCCTGAAATTCCCCAACGGAAGCATGACCTTCACCGCCAAGAGCTTCCTGCTGACCTTCTCGCTGCCGAACTTCATCTTCCACGTGACCACGGCCTACGACCTGCTGCGCAGCGCCGGCGTGCCGTTGGGCAAGATGGACTTCCTGGCCGGCGCGGGCGCGCCGGGGGCCTAGCTCCAACCACCCTACAAATCTCGTCATCCTCCGGTCAGCCGCAGGCTGGTCCGGGGGACCCATGATCTCCACGGTCGTAGTTGGAAGCGCGGCGTCGCAATCCTGAGATAACCCGCAGCGATTGAGATCATGGGTCCCCCGGATCGCCTCTTCGGGCGACCGGAGGATGACGAGCAATTTGGGAAGGAGAGCCGCCGGCGGGCTGCGGCTTAAATCTCATGGCGGCCCGTCGCCTTCGGGCCAGCCGAAGTCGGCAACGACCGCTGAAGTCATGCCCCCAACCGTCCCTCGAACACAAAGCTCTCCACCGGCTCCCGCCCGCTCGGAACCTCCCGCGCCCGATAGGCCTCAGGCAGCACGCTCGCCTCCGTCGGGCGGCCGATGGCGATGGCGGCCTCCACGCGGTAGTCGCTCTCCGGCGCGCCCAGGGCCTCGTACGCCTTGTCCACGTGGAAGCCGCCCATGCCGTGCGCGGCCCAGCCCAGGTGCTGGGCCTGCAGCGCCAGGTAGGCCCAGGCGGCGCCGGTGTCGAAGCTGTGGCTGCGGTTCGGCGTGGGGTCGGCGCCGGGCTTGCGGCGAAAGCGGTCGGACAGCACGTAGGCCAGGACCGAGGCGTTCACCACCCAGGCCTGGTTCATGTCCATCAGCGCGCCGAACAGCGGCTCCCACTGCGGCGTCCCGCGCCGGGCGTAGACGAAGCGCCAGGGCTGGATGTTGCTTGCCGAGGGCGCCCATCGCGCCGCCTCGAACATCGACAGCAGCACCTCCTGCGGGATCTCCTCGCCGGTGAACGCGCGCGGCGACCAGCGGGTCAGGAAGATCGGGTCGATGTCGTGGTCGGCGGTGCGGGTGTTCAGGGTCAGGGGCATCTTCAATCCGCTCATCCCCGCGAAAGCGGGGACCCAAGGTGTTTTGTGTTTCAGAGTCCGCCTCGCCCCGGCCGGGGACACCTCAAACTCTGCAACGAAATAGGCCTGGGTCCCCGCTTTCGCGGGGATGAGCGGGGGAGGGAGCGAGGAAGCTATAACCTCCCGATGTGGGCGATGGAGGCGATCTCGACCAGGAAGTCGGGCCGCACCAGGCCGCAGACGATGCAGAACCGGGCCGGCTTGTCGCCCGGGAAGTACTCCGCATAGACCTTGTTCATCGTGGCGTAGTCGGCCCAGTCCTTCAGGAAGATGTGATTCATGGTCACGTCGTCCATGGTCCCGCCGGCGGTCTCGATCACCGACTTGATGGTCTCCAGCACCTGGCGCGTCTGAGCCTCGCAGTCGCCGACATGGGCGACGTTGTTGTCCTTGTCGAAGGCCAGCGTGCCCGAAACGTAGACCACCCCGTCGGCCAGGGTTCCGGGCGAGAAGGGGGCGATCGGCTTCTGGGTCCCGGGCGGCAGGACGACGGTTTTGGGCATTTGGACTTCCTCTTAGTTGGCGGGCGGCGCTTGGCCGATGGTCCCGCAGAAATCGGCGGTGTTGGCCACCCAGCCGAAGAACTTCTCGACGTTGTAGACGGAGGCCTCCTGCAGGAAGGCCGGGCCCGCCTGGTGGGTGGCGTCCTCCAGCAGCACGCCGAAGTACTCCAGGTGATAGCCGTCGCGCAGGGTCGATTCCACACAGACGTTGGTGGCGATGCCGCAGAACGCCAGGTTCCGGATCCCGCGCGCCCGCAGCATCGAATCGAGGGCCGTGTTGAAGAACGCCGAGTACCGCGGCTTGGGGATGACGATGTCGCCCTTCTGGGGTTTCAGCCTGTCGACCAGGGCGTAGTCCCAGGTGCCCTTGGCCAGCAGGGTCCCTTCCAGCTCCGGCTTGTCGCGCATGGTCTTCAGCGCATTGGACTTCCACCAGTTGGGCGAGCCCGGCCCGCCGGCCTCGGCGTAGTCCGGATCCCAGCCGTTCTGGAAATAGACCACCTGCACGCCTGCGCGCCGCGCCGCCTCGATGGCCAGGGCGATCTTCTCTATGACCGCGGCCGCCCCGCCGATATCGAAGCCGGCGATGTCCAGGTAGCCGCCCTGCGAGGCGTAGGCGTTCTGCATGTCGACCACGATCAGCGCGGTCTCGCCCGGGTTGATCGGCAGGTTCTCCGGCCGGGCCGGCAGGGTGACCGCGCCCTCGCGCGGCACGGTGGGACGGTCAGTCATGAGGCGCTCCAAACCTCCCCCGTCGCGAAGACGACGGGGGAGGGGGACCACGACGTGGTGGAGGGGACGCTGGGAACGCAGTGCGGCGGCAGCGCCCCCTCCACCGCTAACGCGGTCCCCCTCCCCCGCCTTGCGGGTGAGGTTTCAGGCCGGCGCATGGACGTTCGCCCTCGATTTCATGAGCGGCTGGATCTTCGTCCCGAAGTCGTCGACGCCGCGCACGAAGTCATCGAAGACCAGCAGGACGCCCTTGGTGTCCGGCACGGCGGCCACCTCGTCCAGCATCGCGGCCACGCTTCCGTAGGAGCCGACCAGGGTGCCCATGTTCAGGTTCACCGCCGATTCCGGGGCGGCGAGCTGGGTGGTGTTGGTGTTGCTGGTCCCGCCCTGGGCGTTCGGCGCGGCCTGGTTGGTGAGCCAGGCCAGCGCGTCCTGGTCGGCGCCCTCGCGGTAGAGCCGCCACTTGGCCATGGCCTTCTCGTCGGTGTCATCGGCGATGATCATGAACAGGATGTAGGAGCCGACGTCGCGGCCGGTCTTGGCCCTCGCCGCCGCCAGCCGCCCATTGACCGGGGCGAAGGCGGTGGGCGTGTTGGTCCCCTTGCCGAGCGCGAAGCTGTAGTCCGCATACTGAGCGGTGAAAGCCAGGCCCTCGTCGCTGGACCCCGCGCAGATGATCTTCACGTCGTGCGGCCTGGGACTGACCCGGCAGTCCTCCATCTGCAGGTACTGGCCCTTGAAGTCGCTGACCCCGGTCTCCATCAGTTCCTTCAGCACCGTCGCGTATTCGGCCAGGTAGTTGTAGCGGTCCTTGTAGTGGCTCTCGCCGGGCCACAGACCCATCTGGTCGTACTCGGCCTTCTGCCAGCCGGTGATCAGGTTGATGCCGAAGCGGCCGGGCCCGGCGATGGAATCGATGGTGGACGCCATCCGCGCGGCGATGGCCGGCGGCAGGGTGAGCGTCGCGGCCGTGGCGAAGATCTTGATCCGGCTGGTGACGGCCGCCAGGCCCGCCATCAGGGTGAAGCTCTCCAGGTTGTGCTCCCAGAACTGCGTCTTCCCGCCGAAGCCGCGCAGCTTGATCATCGAGAGCGCGAAGTCGAAGCCGTAGCCCTCCGCCGCCTGCACGATCCGCTTGTTCAGCTCGAAGCTCGGCATGTACTGCGGCGAGGTCTCCGAGATGAGCCAGCCGTTGTTGCCGATCGGGATGAAGACGCCGATGTCCATGCAAGACCGTCCTTGAGGCGCGCGCGGACGCCGATCAGGCCCGCAATTGCCAGGCTTTTGCAAGCCGCCGGGACGGACTATTCCGCCGCCCTGGCGGCGGGCGCTTCATCCGTGTGCGATGGGCGGACATAGACGTAGGCGACGCGCCCGTCCGTGGCCTGCAGGCATTGCGTGATCTCGAGTATGGCGGCGTCGATCGAGGTGCTGGTGGCCTTCGGCCGGAAAGTCAGGGTCAGCGCCACCAGGATCGCGCCGGGGCCCAGGTGCAGGGTGGCGATCTCGTCCAGCCTGGTGATGCAGTTGATCGCGTCCAGGGTCTCCTTCAGCCGTTCCATGACGATCGGCGCGACGGACTCGCCGGCGATCAAGCTGCGGGTCTCGTTGGCCAGGACGAAGGCCACGCAGGCCAGCAGCAGGCCGATGGCGACCGAGGCCGCGCCATCGGCCCAGGCGATGTGGAAGAATCCGGAGGCGATCACGCCTGCCGCCGCCAGGACGATGCCGACCAGGGCGGCGGAATCCTCCAGCAGGACCGAGACCATTCCGGCGTCCTTGGAGTTGCGGATGAACGCCCACAGGCGGATCGGCGCGCCGCGCACGACCCGCTTGTACTCGCGGTAGCCGACCCGGAACGACAGGCCCTCGAAGACCGCCGAGACCGCCAGGACGCCCAGGCTGATCCAGGGCGAGACCACCGGCTCGGGATGCAGGATGTGGCGCACCCCCTCGTAGACCGACAGCAGGCCCCCCAGGACGAAGACCATCAGGGCGACGATGAACGACCAGAAATAGGCCTCCATGCCGTAGCCCAGCGGATGGGTCTCGTCGGGCGGCCGCCGCCCCCGCGCCTGGCCGACCAGCAGCAACAACTGGTCGCCCGTGTCGACCAGCGAGTGGATCGCCTCGGTGAGCATGGCCGTCGAGCCGGAGATGGCCGCGGCCACGAACTTCGCCAGCGCGATCGCGCCGTTGCCGGCGAGCGCGGTCAGCACCACCCGTGCGGAGCCCTGCGCCATGCCCGATCCTCTCCTAAGCCCGGGCGGGATCAGGCCGCGATCAGCCGTGGCGCGTCAACTCAGGCGGGCGGCAGCATGGCCGTGACCGAGTTGGTCTTGGAGATGAACTTCACGCCCTTCAGGCGGTCCGCCGGGTAGCCCGACCAGGCGCCCTTCACCGCGATGGGCGTCGGCGCGGCGGCGCCGCTCGCCGGCTTGTCGGCGACCACGTCCACCTCGTAGATCCCGTCCTTGGGCGCGCCGGGATTGATCCGTTGCAGGAAACCCGACTTGTTGTAGCCGGGCATGCCGACGCTGCCGCTCGCCATCATCTCGAGCGCGCCGCCCTTGCCGACCTTGACGGTCGCGGTGTCGACCTTGTCGATCATTTCCTGGCCCGCATACATCTGCGCCGAGCGGCCGAAATACTTGGGCGCCGCCGGCGCGGCGGCGGCGGCTTTGGTGTCGTCTGTCTTGGATGAATCACAGGCTGAAAGGCCGAGGGCGGCGAACAGGCCCACGGCCAGGATCACACAACGCATAGACATCCTCCCATTTCTTATTGGCCGCGAGGGTGCGCCCGGACGCGGCTGCGCCGCAAGCTTCACTTTGGGGCGCGGCTCGCCGCCGCCGCGGCCTTGGGCTACGACTCCGTCCGGCAAGAGCTGCGGAGGGTGCGTCATGGGTCGGGGTCTGAGGGTGGGCGTGTGCGCGGCGGCCTTGTCGCTGGCCTTGCCCGGGCTGGCGGATGCGGCCAGGCCGCCGGTCGCCCGGCCCTGGATGAACCCCAGGCTCAGCCCCGACGCCCGCGCCGAACTGGTGCTGGCCAAGCTCTCCCTCGACCAGCAGATCGCCCTGCTGCACGGCAGCATGCCGATGTTCCTGGGCGCCAGGAAGCCGGCCAATGTCGCGATCTCGGCCGGCTACATGCCGGGCGTTCCCGAACTCGGCATTCCCGACCTGACCGAGAGCGACGCCAGCCTCGGCGTCGCCAACGCCGGGCGCAAGGACGACGACGCAACGCCCCTGCCCTCCGGCATGGCGCTCGCCGCCACCTGGGACCCGCAGACCGCCTTCGCCTCCGGCGCCATGATCGGCAAGGAGGCTCGGCAGAAGGGCTTCAACACCCTGCTGGCCGGCGGCGCGAACCTGCTGCGCGACCCCCGCAACGGCCGCAACTTCGAATATCTGGGCGAGGACCCGCTGCTGACCGGGACCCTGGCCGGCGCCGCCATCAGGGGGATCCAGTCCAACCACATCGTCTCCACCGTCAAGCACTTCGCGCTCAACGACCAGGAGACCGGGCGCATGGTGCTGGACGCGCGCATCGACGAGGCGGCGTTCCGCGAGAGCGACCTCCTGGCCTTCGAGATCGCCATCGAGGCCGGCCACCCGGGCTCGGTGATGTGCGCCTACAACCGGGTCGGCGGGACCTACGCCTGCGAGAACCCGTTCCTGCTCACCGACGTGCTGCGCACCGACTGGAAGTATCCGGGCTGGGTGATGAGCGACTGGGGCGCGGTGCACGGCGTCGCGGCGGCCAAGGCCGGCCTCGACCAGGAGAGCGGCCAGCAGCTCGACAAGCAGGTGTTCTTCGACAAGCCGCTGAAGGACGCGGTGGCCGGCGGCGAGGTCTCGAAGGCCCGCATTCACGAGATGGCCCACCGCTATCTGCGCAGCCTGTTCGCCGCGGGCGTCATCGACCATCCGGTCAGCGCCGGCGGCCTCGATACGGCCGCCGACTCGCAGGTGGCGGGCCGCGCGGCCGAGCAGGCCGTCGTGCTCCTGAAGAACGACGGCGCCCTCCTGCCCTTGCTGGCCTCGGCCAGGCGGATCGCGGTGATCGGCGGCCACGCGGACCTGGGCGTGATCTCCGGCGGCGGCTCGTCCCAGGTGATCCCGCTGGGCTCGAAGGCCTTCCCCAAGCCCAAGGGCGCCCCGCAGTGGGGCGGCGGCCAGATCTACGATCCGTCGGCGCCCCTGGCCGCGATCAAGGCCCGCGCGCCGGGCGCCGAGGTGGTGTTCGACGAAGGCGCCGATCCGGCCGCCGCGGCCGCGCTCGCCAGGTCCGCCGACGTCGTGGTGGTCTTCGCGACCCAGTGGTCCACCGAGGGCATGGACATCGCCATGTCCCTGGACGGTCAGCAGGACGCCCTGATCGCCGCCGTCGCCCAGGCCAATCCGAAGACCGTGGCGGTGCTGGAGACCGCAGGGCCCGTCCTAATGCCCTGGCGCGACAAGGCGGGCGCGATCCTCGAGGCCTGGTACCCCGGCGCGCTCGGCGGCGAGGCGATCGCCAAGGCCCTGTTCGGCGAGGTCGATCCGCAGGGCCGCCTGCCCGCCACCTTCCCGGCCAGCCTCGACCAGCTCGCCCGGCCGGTCCTGCCGGGCGCCGACCAGCACATCGTCGAGACCCTGACCCCCTCGGCCGCCCAGCCTTTCGACGTCGTCTATGCGGAGGGCTCCGACGTCGGCTACCGCGCCTTCGCCAGGTCCGGCCAGGCGCCGCTCTACCCGTTCGGCTACGGCCTCTCCTACACGACGTTCCGCTACTCCGGCCTGAAGGTCACCGGCGGCAAGTCGCTCACGGCCAGCTTCACCGTCACCAATGCCGGCAACCGCGCCGGGACCGACACGCCGCAACTCTACCTGGCCGCGGCGCCCAAGCGCGCGCAGCAGCGCCTGATCGGCTGGTCGAAGGTGACGCTGAAGCCCGGCGAGGCGCGCCGGGTCACCGTGACGGCGCCGCCGCGGATGCTCGCCAACTGGAGCTCGAACGCCCACGGCTGGCGACTCGACGGCGGCGCCTACCAGGTCTTCGTGGGTCCCGACGCCGCCACGGCCGCGCTGAAAGGCTCAGCCAAGCTGGCGGCGGCCAACCTCGAGCCCTGAATCAAAAACCTCCCCCGTGCAGACGGGGGAGGTTTTCAGGCCCGGCCCTTACTTGGCGTCGTCGTAGAACTTCGCCACTTCGGCCTTCATGGTCTTCAGGGCGTCCTGGTTCAGATAGACCATGTGCCCGGACGGGTAGTACCCGAAGCGCACATTGTTCTTGATCGACGGGTCCAGATAGAGGTGCGCGATGTCGTACTCGGTCCCGAAGAACGGCGTGGCCATGTCGTAGAGGCCGTTCAGCGAGAAGATCTTCAGGTGCGGGTTCTGGCGCATCGCGACGCCCATGTCGGCCGCCGTATTGGCCACCGGCTCCTTGCGACCGCCGCCGCCGAAGCCGCCGCCCGGCGGACGGTGCTTCCAGTCCCAGGCCTGGTTGATGCCGGGGCCCGACGGCCAGTAGTTCAGGTCCGTCGTGTAGCCGAGGCCCTGTTCCAGCCAGTCGTGCAGGGCGCCGACATAGGCGCCGTTGATGCCGGTGTCGGAGGGATCGTATTCCGGGTTCTCGCCGGCGTTGTCGGCGTTGATGCCGGTGAAGCGGGTGTCATAGCGGCCGAGGATCCGGCCCTGGTCGCGCAGCAGCTCGGTGCGGAAGCGGCTCAGGTCCACGCGCAGATTGGCCCGCTTGATGAAGTCCACAGGGATGCCGATGTAGGCCGAGAGCTGCCTGGCGGTGGCGTCGAACTCCTGCGGGGAGATATCGCCGCCCTTGGTGAGCGCCGCCAGGTACGGGCCCGCCGCCCAGGCGCGGACTTCCTTCAGATAGGCGTTGAGATCGGTGGGCTGGGTCGCCGACTTCTTCCAGTAGACCGCGGTGGCCGCGAAGCTCGGGACGTAGCTGACGTAGGAGTGGTCGAAGCCCGAGTCATGGGCGCCGTAGTTCAGCACCGAGGAGAGCAGCAGCACGCCGTTCACCTGCATGCCGCGCTGCTGCAGGGCGTAGACCAGGCCCGCCGAACGGGTCGTGCCGTAGCTTTCGCCGAACAGGAACTTCGGCGAGTTCCAGCGGTGGTTGATGGTGATGTAGCGCTGGATGCCGCGGGCGAAGGCGTCGATGTCCTGGTCCACGCCCCAGAACTCGGTCCCCTTGGTGTCGCCGAGCGGACGGGAGTAGCCGGCGCCGATGGCGTCCAGGAACACCAGGTCCGACTTGTCGAGCAGGCTCTCGTGGTTCTCGGTGACGGTGAAGGGCGCGGCGTGGGTGGCGTTGGGCGAGTCGGTCATCACGTGCATCGGACCGGCCAGGCCCATGTGCACGAAGAGCGA
>NZ_DATMNA010000113.1:0-27098 GCF_035569475.1 Phenylobacterium sp. | reverse complement strand
TCGTCCAGGTCGCCAGCGCGCTCCCCGGCGCGCTCACCGTCAGCGCCGCGCGAGACGCCACGCTCAGCGCGCCGACGGTGAGCTTCAACGCGATCCAGGCCGGGCGCGACGTCACCCTGATGACCACCGCCGGCGACTTCTCCAGCACCAATCCGCTGGTCGCCACCCGCAACCTGACCATCGGGGCCAGCGGCGCGCTGACGGTGGGGGCGATCACCGCCTCCTCGGGCTCGATCACGCTCACCGGGCGCACGGTCGCGGCCGGGGCGCTCAACGCCGCCCAGGACCTGACGCTGAAGGCCTCCAACGGCGGGGTGCAGGTGGCGAGCTTCCAGGCCGGACGCGACCTGATCGTGCAGGGCTCGACCCTGTCGCTCGGCCAGCAGCTCGCACCCATCGGCCGCGACCTGTCGATCACCACGCCGGGCGATTTCACGGCGGCCAGCGACCTCACCGCCGGGCGCAATATCACGCTCGCGGTCGGCGGCATGGCCACCGTGAAGGGGCTGACGGGCCCGGGGACCGTGGACATCGTCGCCAATGACCTGACCCTGGGCGGGACGGTCACGGCGGCCAATGTGCAGATCGAGTCCGCCGGCGGGGCCCTGCGCGTCGGCGGATCGGCGAGCGACCCGGCGCCGGCCTCGGGCCTGTGGCTCGACAACGCGGAGTTCGGGCGCATCCACGCCACCGGCCAGGTGAACCTCTACGCCGGCCCGACCGCCGGAAGCGCGCGCGGCGACCTCACCGTGCTGCAACTGGACGTCAATCCGGCCTCCACGCCGCAGGTGAACTTCCTGGTCGGCGGCGGCCACAACGCGCTGATCCAGGGCGTCCTGGCGCCCACCGCGTCCGGCGGGATCATCCATGTCGGCGACCACGCCAACACCGCCTGGCAGCCGGCCTCGGTGCTGGTCAGCGGCACGATCGGCGCGGCGACCTTCAGCGGCGGGGCCTATTCGAACGTCCGCTCGTTCGACCACGTCCAGTTGTTCGCGACCCAGGACATCATCATCGGCTCGCAGCGCTTCATCAACCTGATCCAGCAGACCGCCAACGCCGACATCGAGATCGGCCGCAACAAGCCGAGCGGCGTCGCGCCGACGGGCGGCGAGCAGAACCGCGTCCTGGTGGTGGCGGGCGACCTTGAGCTGTCGGCCGCGGGCAAGGTCGTGTCGCAGAACACCGCGCCCACCAGCGACCAGTCCGTGGGCCTGTTCCTGACCGGCAAGGGCACGCCCAACCTGACCCTCGACCCGCCGCAGTTGGTCGACCTCTACGGCTCATTCGTCAGCCCCGCCGGCGTGGTGGTCTCCAGCTTCTCGGCCGGCAGCGGCGTGGCCGTGGCCATCGTCGACGCGGCCGGCAATCCGACCACGCCGCCGGCCGGCGCGGTCTACCGCTTCAATAGCTGCGCGGTGGACACCACCCAGTGCTCCGCGGCCTCGCAGGTCACTGGCAACCTGCAGCAGAACACGCCGGTCCTGACCGTCTCGACCACCGGCGGCGCCGGCGATGCCTTGAGCGGCGGTGACGCCGGCGGCGGATCCTCCGACAGCGGCGGCGCGGACGAGTCCGGCGGCGGCAAGGCCGCCGGGGGCAAGGCGGCCGCGCGCAGCAACGCGGGCCGCAACAACGGGCCGCCGCTGCTCGCCGCAGCGCCGCCCGATCCCGACGCCGTGCTCGCCGAGCCGGTGGTGACCGGCGCGGGCAGTGAAGAGATCTGGCGCCCGCACGTCCAGGCGGCGCCGGACAAGAAGCCGGAGGCCAAGCCATGAACGGCGCTCGCGTCCTGGCCGCCCTGAGCGGCGCGGCGATCCTGATGGGCCTGGCCGGCGCCGGTCACGCCCAGACCCGTGCGGACCTGATCCCCCTGGGGCGCAGCGGGGCCAGCGGCGCGGTCTGCGAGGCCGTGCGCGACTACGACGACCCGGTCGTCCAGGCCCAGGGCCGGCGCGGCTGGAACATCCATTGCCGCGGCTGGGACGTGAGCCTGGGCCGGCTCTACGTCCTGCCCAACACCGCCGCCGAGACCGCCTGGAGCCAGGCGCTCGCCAAACGCGCGGCCTGCGCGGAGCCCAAGTCCGAGGCTGTGGCTGGACTCGGCGCCGTCAGCCGCCGCGCCTGCCACGCCACCGGCAGCAACGCCACCTACGTCAGCTACGGCGCCAGGCACGGCCAGACGGTCTTCGCCGCCGAGGGCGCGAGCCAGATCGCCGACGTCCTGGAGACCGGCCTGCGGGTGGTCGCCGGCGCCGCCAGGCCGCCGCAGATGTCCGAGGTCCAGGTGTCCGCCGCCAGCGCCGAAATCGCCACCGACTTCGGAGGCGCCTCCGGCGGCCTCGCCCGCGCCCAGGCGGCCGCGGCGACCGATCCGGCCCGGCTGCGCGCCCGGGCCTATGTGCAGAACAACGAATGGCGCTTCGACCAGGCCGAGACCGACTTCCAGGCCCTGGCCACCGACGCACAGGCCCGCAACGCCCCGCCGCGCGAACAGGGCGAGGCGATGCTCAACCTGGCGCTCAACATCTCCAACAACGGCCGCTTCGCCGAGGCCGACCGCCAGTTCGCCCTGGCCGACGCCCAGGTGGCCCGGGCCGCCGACCCGGTGCTGGCCGCCCAGGCCATGGGCTACCGCGCGCTCCATCTGCGCAACCAGGGCAAGTTCGCCGAGGCCGTGCAGGCCGGGCGCGCGGCCCTGCAGGCCCGCCAGCAGGCGCGCGCGGCCCGCGGGCTGACCGACAAGGGGCCGACCGTCACGGCGGTCTCCACCGGCGAGGTGGCGATCGGCGCGGAGCTGTCGCACGCCCTCAACAGCCGATCCGGCCGCGGCGACCTGATGGGCGGCGCGGCGATCTCGATCTCTGATGAGCTGCTGGTGCAGGACGCCCAGGCCTGGGAGGTGATCGGCTCGTCCCTCGCCGCCCAGGGCGACACCGCCGGGGCGCGCGGAGCCCTGGCTCAGGCCGGCCGCGCCCTGACCGCCAGCGAAGCCGGCGGGGCGTTGAACGTGCTGCTACGCTCGCGGGTAGAGGCGGATCTCGCCGACCTCGACATGGCCGCCGGCCAGCCCGGCCCGGCCGCCGACCGGCTGGCGAGCTCGATCCTGATCCTGCGCGCCCGGCACGCCGGCACGGCCACCGAGGGCGGCCTCTTGCTGCAGCTCGGCCGCGCCCAGATGGCGGCCGGCCGCGACGACGCGGCCCTGGTCAGCTTCGGCCGCGCCTTCACCCTCTTCCAGGCCCAGCGCGGTTCGCTGGGCGCCTCGGCGGACGACGCCGCGCCCTACTTCGACCTGCTGCTCGCCAAGATCGCCGCCGAGCCGGCAAAGGCCGACGACTACCGCGGCCGCTACTTCTCCGCCGCCGAGAGCGTGGTCTCCAACGCCACCGCCCAGACCGTCTCCAAACTGGCCGCGCGGGTGGCCTCCGGCGACGGGGCGATCACCGGCCTGGTGCGCGCCCTGGACGACACCAAGCGCGAGCTGCGCGCCACCGAGGCGCGGATCGCCAACGCCCAGGCGCAGGCCACCTATGCCGGCGAGGTCAGGACCGGCCTCGACGCCCAGCTCAAGACCCTGCAGCAGCAGTCCGACACCCTGGAGGCCCAGCTCCTGGCCGCCAATCCGCGCTACGCCCAACTGGTGGCCGCCACCGCCAGCCTGCCGGAGCTGCAGAAGACGCTGCACAAGGACGAGGTCTATCTGAAGGTGGTGCTGCTGGGCGGCCGCGGCTACGGCGTCCTGGTCTCCCAGGCCGGCGCCAAGCCCTATCGCTTCGACCTGTCGCGGGAGCAGGCGGCCTCGGCCGTGCGGGCCATCCGCGCCCCGTTCGAGGCCGAGGACGGCCTGCCGGCCTTCGACATCGCCCGGTCCTATGCGCTCTTCCAGACCCTGGCCGGCCCGGTGAAGGCCGAGATCCTGGGCGCCAAGCACCTGATCTATGAGCCGGACGGCGCGCTGATCTCGCTGCCCGTGGCCACCCTGGTCACCGAGGATCCGGCGCCCCTGCTGGCGGGCGTGGCCCGCGGCAAGGACCCGGACTACCGCAAGGTCGCCTGGCTGGGCGCGCGGCTCGACTCGTCCCTGGTGCTGTCGGCGCCGAGCTTCATGCAGTCGCGGGCCTTCAGTCCGTCGCGGGCGAAGCAGACCTTCCTGGCCTTCGCCGATCCGGCCAGCGCCAAGGCCGAACCGCGCGCCTATGCCTCGGTCCTGAAGCGCTCGGGCGCGATCACCGGCGGCAACGGCGCCAACATCTGCGAGGGCACCCGCCAGGCCCTGCTGCGTCTGCCCGAGCTGCCCGACACCGCCGACGAGGTCCGCAAGGTGGGCGCGAGCTTCAAGAGCGCCTCCGGCGAGGAGCTGATGATCGGCAAGTCCTTCACCGACGACGCCGTGAAGAGCCGCAGCGACCTGGGCGACTTCAAGGTGCTGTACTTCGCCACCCACGGCCTGCTGCCGCAGCCCTCGGCCTGTCTGCCGGAGCCCGCCCTCGTCACCTCGGTGGGCGCCAACGAGGACAGCGACGGCCTGCTGGACGCCAGCGAGATCCTCGACCTGAAGCTCGACGCCGACCTGGTGGTGCTGTCGGCCTGCGACACGGGCGGCGCGGGCTCGGAAGCCACCGACCTCACCGGCCTGCAAGGCGGCGGCGAGGCGCTGGGCGGCCTGACCCGGGCGGTGATCTACGCCGGCGGCCGGGCCCTCGTGGTCTCGCACTGGTCGGTGGACTCGGCGGCCACGGTGCGGCTGATGACCGGCCTCTTCTCGGCCCCGGCGGCCACCGAGGCCGAAGCCCTGCAGCAGGCGCAACTGGCCCTGCAGCAGAGCCCGGACTGGTCGCACCCTTACTTCTGGGCGCCCTTCACCATCGTCGGCGACGGGGCGCGGGCGATGCCGACCTCCGCCGCCGCGCGCTAGGCCGGACGCGGGCCATCGCCCCAACTCTCTCAACCAGGGGCCGCCCCGGCAACGCCGCGATCCACTTCGGTCGCGAGCCCTATGACGCGGCCCTGCCCCGGCCCATGGGGCGCAACTCCGCCGGCGAGGGGTTCCTGCGCGGCCTGCTGCGCTACGCAGACGTCGACCGGATCTACCTGTGGAACGTCCACGGCGACGCGCACGACAGCTTCCAGCCGCTGCTCGACCGGCTGGGACCGGCGAAGGCGCCCATCGCCTGGATCGGGGCGGGCGAGCGCGAGGGCCTGGCCGCACCCGGCGGCCTGCACATTCCCAGCCCCGAGCTGCAGCGCGAGGCCTGGGCCCGGCGCAGCGTGGGCGCCACGGCCTACTCCCTGACCGGCGTCACCCACACCATCGCCGAGACCTATATCATGGGCGAGATCGCCGGGATGCTGATCGCCCCGGTCGAGCCCTGGGACGCCCTGGTCTGCACCTCGCCGGCCGTGCAGAGCGCCGTTCAGACCCAACTCGAGGCGGTCGCCGACTATCTGCACCAGCGCTTCGGCGTGACGCGGATGCCGGCCGCCCAGCTCGTCACCATCCCGCTCGGCGTGCATTCGGAGGACTTCACCTTCGATGCGGAGGCGCGGCGACGCTGGCGAGAGGCCCTTGACGTGCCCGCCGACGCCGTGGCGGCCCTGTTCTTCGGCCGCTTCAGCGTGGCCACCAAGATGAACCCCGCGCCCATGGGCCTGGCCCTGCAGCAGGCGGCCCAGCGGACCGGCCAGCCGGTCTACTGGATCCTCTACGGCGGGGCGCGGAAGCCGGAGGAAGACCAGGCGTTCCGCGACGCCGCGGCGGCCTTCTGCCCCGATGTCCGCCTACGCTTCGTGGGCGAGGCCGCGCCGGACGCCCATGGCCCGGTCTGGTCGGCCGCCGACGTCTTCATCTCCTTCTCCGACAATGTGCAGGAGAGCTTCGGGCTGACCGTGCCGGAGGCCATGGCCGCGGGCCTGCCCTGCGTGGTGTCCGACTGGGACGGCTATCGCTTCACCCTGCGCCACCAGACCGATGGCTTCCTGATCCGCACCACGGCGCCGCGGCCGGGCCTCGGGGCCGACCTCGCCTTCCGCTATGCGAACGGCATGGGCGACTCTGCGGACTATTTCACCGCCCAATCGCAGTTCACCGCGGTGGATGTGGAACAGGCGGCCCAGGCGCTGGCGGCCCTGTTCGCCAATCCCGACCTGCGCGCGCGGATGGGCAAGGCTGCCGCCGAGCGGGCGCGGACCGTGTTCGACTGGCGCGCGGTGATCCCCCAGTACCAGGCGCTCTGGACCGAACTCGCGCGGCGCCGCCAGGCCGCGCCGGTTCAACGGGCGGGCCACGGGGTGGAGGATCCCTGGCGCCTCGATCCCTTCCGGATGTTCGCGGCCTATCCCAGCCACACCCTGGCCCACACCGACACGGTCCAGTTGACGCGGGCCTTCGCGCCGGCGGAGCTGGCGGCGATCATGACCGCGCCCTCGGTGCGCGGCGCCGAGGGCCGCCTGCCCACGTTCCGCGAAACCGAAGCCCTGATCGCGGCCTTGTCGCAGGACCGGCCGGCGGGCGTGGGGGCCCTTCTGGCGCGGTTCCCGCCGGAACGGCGGCCGTTCCTCGAGCGGGCCCTGGTGTGGTTGGCCAAATATGGGGTGGTTAGGTTTCCGTGAGGCGCGACGATCAGCCTTAACCCTAAGGTGAAGCTAAAAGCTGCGGTCCGCCGTACCTTTGTGGTAACTAGAAAGAACAAGCCTCACCGTTCGCGCGGTGGTTGCACGAGAGGTTCGTATGCGTAGCCTTCTTATTGGCCTTCTTCTCGCCGCCGGCCTGGCCGGCGCCGCCAATGCCAGTGACTATATCGTCGTCAACTCGACAGACCCGGGCATCAAGCGCGGCCAGGCCCTGGACGCCGGCATGCGGGTGCCCGTGGCGGCCGGCAAGACCCTGACGGTGATGCGCGCCTCCGGCGAGGTCACCACCCTGCAGGCCGGCCCGGCCGGCGTCACCCTGCCCGGCGCCAGGCTGGCGGCCAATGACGGCGCCAAGTTCGACAGCCTGAAAGCCCTGCTGGACCCGCCGCCGCAAGGCCGCACCTTCGGGGCCCGCCGCGGCGGCTTCTGCCCGCCGGCGGCCAGCGCGACCACCCTGGACGACATCCTCAAGCTCGCCGACCAGAGCGGCTGCAAGGCCGAGGCCCGCGAGGCGCTGGACGCCTACGTCGCCAAGGCCACCAACTAGAACCCGAGCTTCGCGAACACGATCAGCGTCAGGGTCACCATGATCGCGCCGCCGATGCGGGTGGCGATCTGGGCGAAGGGCATTAGTTGCATGCGGTTGGCGGCGGTCAGGATCGCCACGTCGCCGGTTCCGCCCTGCCCGGAGTGGCAGGCGGTGACGATGGCCGCATCGATCGGATAGAGCCTCACCCAGCGGGCGACGACGAAGCCGGTCGCCATCAGGGCGGCGACGGTGGCCACGATGGTTGCGAGCGTCGGCAGGTTGAAGGCCCCCAGCAGCTTTTCCCACGGCGTCTTGGCCACGCCGATGGCGAACAGCAGCGGATAGGTCACCGCGGTGGAGAAGAACTGGAAATTGGCGAAGGCGCCGCGCTCCAGCCGGGGCGAGGCCACGCGGCCGAACTTCATCAGCACGGCCAGCGCCAGCATCACCACCGGCCCCGGCCAGTTCCACAGCTTCTGGGTCAGCGCGCCCACCAGATAGAGGGTCACCGCCATGACCAGGGCCGCGCCGACGTCGGCGGCGCTGACCGGCGCGCGCGGGGTTTCGGGCGCGGCGAAGGGTTCGTCGTCGACCTCGCCGGGCTGCAGACGCCCCTCGCCGGTCAGGCTGGGCCAGCGCTTGCCGGCGGCGTTGAGGGCGCCGGCGAAGAGGATCGCCGTCAGGCTGCCCAGCATCACGGCCGGCAGCACCTCAGCGAACAGCTCGCCCTGCGGCTGGTGGCTGAACTGGGCGTAGCCGATGGTCAGCGGGATCGCGCCCTCGCCCACACCGCCGGCCATGATCGGCGCCACCACCTTGAAGAAGGTGTGGCGAAGGCCGAGCCCCAGCGCCGTCCCCACGGCGCAGCCGACCGCGGTGGCGACCACCGAGCCCGCCGCCAGGGGCACGAAGATCTTCAGGAACCCTGAGATCAGCACCCGCCGGTCCATGCCCAGGATCGAGCCCACGATGATCGCGGCGATGAACAGGTAGAGGAAGTTGGAGTTGTCCGTGAAGGCGGAGATCGACTTCACGAGGGCCGGCGGCAGCAGGTGGGCGTAGACCAGCCAGGAGGGCAGGAAGGTCGCCAGGATCGCCGCCAGCCCCAGGTTCTTCAGCCCCGGCGTGCGCTTGCCGAGCTCGGCGCAGACGAAGCCGCCGATCGCCAGCACGACGATGTTCATCAGGATGTCGGACGGCGCCGCGCCCAGCCGCACGAAGGCCGCCGCCACCGCCGCGCCCAGGATCGCCACGGGAACCGGCACGATCCCGATCCGCAGGTCCATGATCCGCCACCAGGCGGCGGCCGCCGCCGGCGGCTCCGAAGCTGGGCCCTCAGGCATCGGCAATCCGGCCGGCGGTTTCAAAGGTCATGGCGGCTCCCCCGTTTGGGACAAGCTAGCCCGGCGCGCGGGCCGGACGCCACCCCTCGCGCAGGCGAAACTATTTGCCGCCCACGTAGGCCCAGCACTCCACCTCGACGTTGCCGCCGGCGGCCAGGGCGGCGACTCCCATGGCCGTGCGGGCCGGCAGGCGGCCGGGCTTGAAATAGCTCATGTAGATGTCGTTGAAGGCGGCGAACCTGCCCATGTCGGTGAGCAGCACCGTGCACTTCACCACATTGTCCATCGACGCCCCGTGGCGGCCGAGCACGGCGGCGACATTGTCCATGGCGTGCCTGGCCTGGTCCTCGAAGGGCGGCGGCGGCTCGCCGGGGCGCAGGCCGAGCTGGCCCGAGGCGATCAGGAAGCCGCCCGCCTTCACCGCCTCCGAGAACGGGCTCTTGGGATTGGCGGGCGGATAGTAGTCGGCGGCCGCGGCGGCCCCGGCGATCAGGGCGGCGGCAAGCGCGATAGCGGCGCGGCGGGAGATGGGCGTCATGAGGGGCTCGCTCCATAGAGGGCCTGGGCGGCGGCAAGGTCCTGCACCACGTGGCCGAGCGACTTATAGACCGTGATCTGGTCGGGCGCCTCCCGGCCGGGGAGCACGCCGTCCAGCACCTGGCCGATCTCGCCCACGACATGGTCGTCGCCGATCAGGCCGGCCTGCTTGGCGCGCAGGAACTCCGCGCCCTGCGCCAGCACCCCTTCGCGGAAGTCGGCGATGAAGCGGGCGCGCACCACCAGCTCGCTGTCGACCTCCACGGGCCCCGCGAAGCTCGAGCCCACCAGGTTCACGTGCGTCCCCGGCCGCACCCAGGCGCCCTTCAGGATCGGCTCGGCGGCGTTGGTGACGGTGCAGACGATGTCGGCCTCGGCGACGGCGCTCTCCGCGTCCGCATGGGCGGCAACCTCCAGGCCGAGTTCGCCCTCGAGCCGCCGGGCGAAAGCCCGGGCCCGGTCGGCCGAGCGGCCCCAGACGGTGACGGCGCTGAGCGGCCGCACCTTGGAGATCGCGCGGGCGTGGGTCAGGGCCTGCTCGCCGTAGCCGAGGATCGCTAGCCGCATGGCGTCGGCGCGGGCCAGGGCGTCGGTGGCGACGGCGCTGGCGGCGGCGGTGCGGATCGCGGTGACTTCGCCCGCGTGCACGACGCAGATCGGCGCCCCGCTCTCGCTGTCGAACAGCACGACCACGCCCTGGTGCGACTGCGCGCCCTTGGCGAAGTTCTCCGGGAAGACGCTGATCAGCTTGGCGCCGAACATCGCCCGCTCGCCCAGCGCGCCCGGCATGATCCCGAACATCCGCCCGCCGCCCAGCGGGATGATCGAGCGCAGGAGCTGGCGGGTCTCGCCGCGCGAGAGCGCGATCATCGCCCGGCGCACCAGCGGCATGCAGACCTCGTAGGTCAGCCGCGCGGCCACCTCGTCCCGGTCGATCACCCTCATGCGGCGCCCCCCCGCGGCGCCTCGGAAAGCCCGGCCGCCGCAGGACCTTACAGACCCCGCGCGGCCCCATCCAGCGCCGGCCCGACGGCGCTGCGGCCGCGGGCCGAGGCGCCCCTACCAGCTATAGCGAAGCTGCAGGCCGTAGGTGCGCGGGAAGTTGTAGCGGACGACGTTGTTGGTCGCCGTGGGCGCGCCGAAGACCACATAGGTGGTGTTGAAGACGTTCTCGGCGTGCAGCGCCACTTCATAGCGACCCCAGTCGACGCCGATCCGCGCATCGAAGTCGGTGTAGTCGTCGAGCAAGGGGATCTGCGCCACTTCCTGCACGCCGCCCCAGCGGCCGTTGCCCTTGAAATTGAAGAAGCCGGTGACCGCCTCGGTGATCGGGTGGGTGTAGTAGGCGTCGAGCGTCGCGGTCCAGTCGGGCTGCTGCGGCTGGCGGCGGCCGTTGTAGATCGTGCCGCCGATCTTGCCGCCCTGGCGCGAGCCGCTCAGCGTCAACTGCAGCGGGCCGCCCAAGATGTCGAAGTGGCTGGTGCTCTCGAACTCGACGCCCCACAGCGAGGCCGGGCCGGCGTTGAAGGCGAAGGCCGTCTGTTGCACGGGGCAAATCGGGCTGCCGACGAAGCAGCCGTTGTTGCCTTGGATGATCAGGTTGTCGAACTCGTTGTCATAGACGTCGGCGGTCAAATAGACGTTGCTGAGCACATTGCCCTTGAAGCCGACTTCGTAGGCGGTGAGCGTCTCGGAATTGTAGGAGGTCGGCACCGGGGTCGGCTGGCGAACATCGCCCAGCGAGGTGTTGAACCCGCCGGGCCGGAAGGCCGTCCCCACTTTCGCATAGAGCAGCCAGTCGGCGATCGGCTTGTAGCCGGCGGTCACGGTGTAGGAAGTCCTGGTGTCGCGCTGCGATCCGGTGATGTCGAAGGCCACGCCATTGGCCGCCGGCAGGCCGGTGCCGAAATCCACGCGCTGGGTGCTGAAATCCTCACTGTCGTGGGTCACCCGCAGGTCGCCCGACACGTTGAACTTGGGCGTGAAGTCGTAGCCTACGGAGCCGTAGGCGGCGTAGGATTCGAACCGCTCGCGGCCGACGTCGTTGGTGCCGATGCTCGGGCTGGCCGCCGTCGGGGTCTTGGCCAGGACGCTCTGCGGCAGGTCGCGCAGCAGGTAGTATTCCGCGCCCACGAGCCAGGTGAAATCGCCGACCTTTTGACCGGTGAAGTGGACGTCCTGGTAGAAGATCTTGGCGTGATCGAGCTGATTGCCGCCCAGGCCGTAGTCGGCGCCCAGCACGGTCGGGATGGCCGCCGCGGCCACCTTGCCCGCCGCGACCAGCGACTGGGCGTACTGCAGGGACGAGGCGTCGCGGTCATAGGCGTTCTGGCCGCTGCGGTCGCGGTACATGGTGGTGGTGACGAAGCTGCCGAGGCTGAAGTCGGTGTTGGTGGTGAACTCGTAGTTGTCCATCCGCATCTTGGCTTCGGACGTCGAGTTCCAGGGCAGGCTGAACCGGTCCTGATGGAAGCCGCTGGGATAGGTCGCGCTGGGGAAGGTGTTGACCTGATAGACCAGGCCCGGGAGCTCCTCGGCGCCGTGCTCGATCAGCAGGTTGGCGGTGAACGGACCCTGGTTGAAATTGAGCTGCCAGCGCAGGAACTGCTTGTACTGCTGGTCCGCGTACCGATCGAGCAGGGGCAGATAGTAGAAGCCCTTCGACTGGTCCATGAAGTCCGCGCCGAAGCGCATCGCCCAGTGATCGTCGATGGGCAGGTTGACCACCAACTGACCCTCGTAGTGGTCGTTGTTGGCCACGTCGCCCATGGCGAAGCCTTCGTACTGGTGCGTGGGCCGGGCGGAGACGACGTTGACCGAGCCGCCCTCGGCGTTGCGGCCGTTCAGGCCACCCTGCACGCCGCGCAGAATCTCGACGCGGTTGGCGTCGAACAGGTCCAGGTCGGTGAAGGTGCGGCCCAGAACGGTGCCGCCGCCGATGAAGGCGCCGTCGCGGAACAGGCCCACGCCGGACTCCGCCGTGGTCGCCCGCGAGGTGCCGGACCCGCGGATCGAAACCTCCGAGGTCACCGGGTTGGAGGTGTTGGCGAAGTTCACCCCGGGAACATTGGTGAGCAGGCTCTGGGCCGTGGCGACGCCGCCGATCTCGCGGAGCTGATCGGCGCCCAGGGCCGTGGCCGCCGTCGGGATGTCACGCAGGCGCTCCTCGCGCTTGCGGGCGGTTACGACGATCTCCTCGATGCTGGCCGAGGCCTGCGCGGCGCCGGTGGCTTTCGCCTGGGCCTGAGCGGCCAACGGGGCGCCGATCAGCGCCGCGGCCAGCAGCGCGCCCGGCGCGGCCCCGCCTGCCAAAACGCGCAGCCGAAGGCGTGAACTCGCGAAAGTCATGTTTCCCCCTTGTTCCTAAGCGCTCTTTTGTCGCCTCTTGCGGGGAACCTGGGACTGCCGCCGCGCCGGATCAATGAATTTGCCCATGCCCTGATGGCATGGGCCTATTCCCGGTTGGCGGGAGCTCGGCGGCGCGGCGTGGCTGGACTTGCCTCCGCCGCGGCCAAATAAAGTTCCCAACAAACATAAAGGGGAGCGAGGCGATGACCCGGAAGAGCGTGTGGCTGGCGACGGCCGTAGTTGTTCCCGTGCTGGGGCTGTGGGCCCTTTCCAGCGCGCCGAGATCCGGCGGCCACGCCGTGGCGGCGACGACCGTCCCGGCCGCGGCCGAGGCGCCCACCCCGCCGGGCGTCACCTACGTCAGCCACCGCCCGCCGGACGCCCGCCGGGCCTTCTTCGGCGACCTGCACCTCCACACCGCCATGTCGTTCGACGCCTGGAGCTTCGGCACCAAGGTGACGCCGGACCAGGCCTACAAGTTCGCTCGCGGCGAGACGGTCATGATTCCGGCCTCGCAGGTCGCCCGCGAGGAGGGCTTCACCCCGACGGGCATGGTCCCGGCCCGCCGCCGCTGGGCCCTCGATTTCATGGCCGTGACCGACCACTCGGAATTCATGGGGGTGATGAACCAGCTCGACGATCCGTCGAACCCGCTGGGCAAGACCCCGCTGGGGGCGAAGATCCTGGCCGATCCCCACCAGGCGTTCCTCGCCGTGGCCCCCGCCGCGGGCGGCAAGCTGGGCGGCTCCAACAGCGAGGCGTTCCATGCCCAGGAGGCCATGATGAACACCTGGAACCTCCAGATGAAGGCGGCGAACGACAACTACGTCCCCGGCAAGTTCACGACCTTCGTCGCCTATGAGTGGACCTCGGCCCCCGACGGCAAGAACCTGCACCGCAACGTCTTCTTCAACAGCGACCACGGCCCGCAGCCCTTCACCTCGGCGCAGTCGAACCGGCCCGAGGACCTGTGGACCTTCCTCGAGAAGGTCCGGGCGAGCGGCATCGACGCGATCGCCATTCCGCACAACGCCAACGCCTCCGACGGGTTGATGTACGACTGGAACGACTCTGACGGGCGGCCGATCAGCGAGGCCTATGCGCAGCGGCGCCTGACCAACGAGCCGCTGACCGAGATCGCCCAGAACAAGGGGGTTTCGGACACCACGCCGACGCTGTCGCCCAACGACGAGTTCGCCAACTTCGAGCTCTACGACCACCTGATCTCGCGCCCGACCGTGAAGAGCCGCGAGGACGGCAGCTATGTCCGCCAGGCGCTGGGGCGCGGCCTCGCCCTGCTCGGCCGGGTCGGCGCGAACCCCTACAAGTACGGCCTGGTGGGCGCCACCGACATCCACAACGGGCTGAGCTTCACCGACGAGAACGGGATCGGCGGCTCGTTCGGCGCGCCCGCCGGCATGGTTCCGAGCGGCGACGCGGCCAAGCGCGCGCTGCAGATCATCCGGATTCCCGCGCGCCTGGACAGCGACGCCGACGCGAAGGGCCAGCCGCACTCGTTCCAGAAGACCCTCGAGGTCGGCACCGGCGGCGTCACCGGCGTCTGGGCCGAGGAGAACACCCGCAATTCGATCTATGCGGCCCTGAAGCGCAAGGAGACCTTCGCGACCTCCGGCACGCGCATCCGGGTGCGGATGTTCGGAAGCTGGTCCTATCCGGCCAAGCTCCTGGCGAGCCCGGACTGGGTGAAGGCGGCCTACGCCAAGGGCGTCGCCATGGGCAGCGACCTGCCGGCGGCGGCCCGGCCCAAGGCGCCGACCCTGCTGCTGCAGGCGATGAAGGATCCGGACGGCGCCAATCTCGACCGCATCCAGGTGATCAAGATGTGGCAGGACGGCGACGGCTATAAGGAACGCATCTTCAACGTCGCGCTTTCCGGCGGCCGGCATGAGGATCCGAAGACCGGCAAGGCGCCGCCGGTGGGCAATTCGGTGGACCTGAAGACCGGCAAATACACCAACGCCATCGGCGCGCCCGTGCTGTCGGCGCAGTGGACCGATCCGACCTTCGATGCGTCCCGGCCCGCGGTCTACTACGCCCGGGTGCTCGAGATCCCGACGCCGCGCTGGAGCACCCTGCTGGCCATCAACAACCACCTGCCGATTCCGACCGAGGTTCCTGCGACCATCCAGGAACGGGCCTGGAGCTCGCCGATCTGGTTCACGCCCGCGAAGGCGTCCAAGGTGGCGCTGCGGCGGGGCGCGAATCCGGGCTAGGCGGCCCGCGCCGCTCGCGGATCTTTGACGGCCCCGGGCCGGTCGGCGCATGTACACCGGCTGGAGCCCGGCTATAACCTCCGGGCATGGACCAGACCAAGATCCGGCCAGCACCGCGAACCGGCCAGCGGAGCCTCGCGAACCCCTCCGGGCTCGAACGTATCGAGCTCAAGCACCTCGAACATGTGCTGGAGATCTGCCGCGCCGGCAGCTTCAGCGCCGCCGCCCGGCGCCTGCAGATCAGCCAGCCCGCGCTCAGCAAGAGCATATCGCGGCTGGAATCGCAGCTCGGTCTGCATCTGTTCGAACGCACGGGCGGCGCCGCCAAGCCGACCGGGCTCGCGGAGCTGATCGCCGAGCGGGGCCGCGCGCTGCTGATCTCGTCCAACGCGCTCAGCCGCGAACTCGGACAACGGGCCAGCGGCGTCTCGGGTCGCCTGCGCATCGGCGTCGGGCCGACGACGCGGCTGAAACCCCTGCCCCAGGTGGTGCGCGGCGTCCTGGCACGGTTCCCGGACATCAAGCTGGAGGCCAACCTGGACAACGGGCTGGCGATCATGCGCGGGGTCGACCAGGGGCGCTATGACGTCGCGTTCGGCTACAGCGAGAACGCCGAGCCCTACGGCGACCTGATCCGGATCAAGATCTTCGACGATCAGGCGATCGTGGTGGTGCGGCCGGGCCACCCGGCGGCAAACGCCAATGCGCCGCTCACCGCCTCGGAGCTGCTCCAGTACCCGATGGCCAGCGTCGGGATCACCTCCAACTTCGGCGCCTGGATCGGCGAGCTCTCGGGCGTCGAGGCGCACAACGTCGACGCCTATGTGAGCAACGACGTCGACATGCTGAAGGCGCACTTCCCCGCCAACTACACCCTGCGCGGCGCCCGCTTCGTGTTCGCGGACGACCTGGCCTCGGGCGCGCTGGTGCAGGTGCCGGTGCAGTGGGAGTCGATCTACCATTGCTGGATGGTGACGACGCCCGAGAACTGGCGCCTGCCGGTGGTCAAGGCGGTGGCCGACATCGCGCGCGAGGCCACAGGCGACGCGGCGAACGCGGCGTGACGCGGGAAATCCACATCGATCGCTTATGCCGCGCCGCCGTAAACTGTCGTTGGCCCTATCGAAGGCCAGGCAAGGTTGGAGCCGCAGATGTCGGACTCATTGACGGGTGATCTCGCGCCCCTGGGCGTCGCGAACGGCGCGGGCGCGCCCTCGCAGGACGGCCGGGGCGAGGCGCCCGGCCCGCTGCCGCTGGCCGCGCAATATGGCCTGGCCCTGCTGCTGGTGGCCCTCGCCGCCGGCCTGGCGTTCATCGTCGAGCATCTGGTCGCCGCGCCGAACCTGACCCTGATCTTCGTCCTGCCGGTGATGATCGCGGCCATGGCCTTCGGCTGGGGCCCGTCGCTGATCGCCGTGGGCGCCAGCGTCCTGGCCTACGACTTCTTCTTCACCGAGCCCTACTATTCGCTGCGCATCGCCAGCCCGTCGGACCTGTGGGCGACGGCCTTGCTGCTGGTGATCGCCGCCAGCGTCAGCACGCTCGCCGCCGAGTCCCGGCGGCGCATGGGCGAGGCGCGCCGCGCGGCCGAACAGGCCCAGGCGCTGCAGGGCCTGGCGCATCTGGTGATCAGGTCGGCGCCGCAGGCGCAGATCGTCGAGGGCGCGGCGGCCGCGCTCGCCCAGATCTTCCGCGCACCGGCGGTGATCTTCATGGGGCAGGCCGGCGCCCTGCGCGCCGTCGCCACCGCCGGCGGCGCCCGGATCACGGATGCGGAAGAAGACGCCGCGAAGGGGGCGCTGGAAACCAAGGTCGCCGCTCGCGCGGAGACCTATCCCTACGATCGCTCGGCGTTCGACCTCTGGCCCGTTCCGGTGACCAAGGACGGCGCCTGCGTGATCGGCGTCGACTTCACCCGCTCGGGGCGCGACCGTCCCGCCAAGCCGGAGCGCTTCGTGGAGATCGTCGGCGGCTACCTGGCCGCGGCCGCCGCGAGACCGGCGAACTAGCCCCCGGCGCGGGTCACTTCGTCGGCCATGAAACGGTAGCCGATCCCCGGCTGGGTCAGGATCAGCCGGGGCGCCGAGGGATCGGCCTCGATCTTCTGCCGCAACTGGCCGATGAACACCCGCAGGTACTGCATGTCCTCCACGTGCGCCGGGCCCCAGAGCGAGATCAGCAGGTCCTTGTGGGTCAGCACCTTGCCGTCGGCCTGCGCCAGCTTGACGAGGAGGTCGTATTCCTTCGGCGACAGGTGGACCGGTTCGCCCGCCCGGGTGACCAGCCGGCGCGGGATGTCGATGGTCAGGTCCTCGGCATGGACGACCGCCGGCGGCGCCTCGGCCTGGCGAAGCTGGCGGCGCATGATGACCCTCAGGCGGGCCAGCATTTCGCCCACCCGGAAAGGCTTTTCCACATAGTCGTCGGCGCCGGCGTCGAGGGCCTCGATCTTCTCGATCTCCCGGTCGCGGGCCGACAGGATGATGATCGGCCCGTCGTAGAAGGCGCGCGCCATGCGCAGCACCTCCTGCCCGTCGACGTCGGGCAGGCCGAGGTCGAGCACCACGGCGTCCGGCGGGCGCCGGGCGATTTCGGCCAGGGCCTGGCGGCCGGTTTCGGCCCGCAGCGGCTCGTAGCCGGCGGCGTTCAGGGCCGGTCCCAGGAAGCGGTGCATCTGGGGCTCGTCGTCGACGACGAGGATACGGAGCCTATGCATGGGCCGTGACCTGCGCCGACCCCACGGGCTCCTTCTTGAGGCTGATCAGGATGCGAGTGCCCCGGCCGTCGTGGATCGGACTGGCGGCGGCGATGCGTCCGCCCATGGCCTCGACGAAGCCCTTGGAAATCGCGAGCCCCAGGCCCGCGCCCTTGCCGCGATCGCTGGCCTCCTCCATCCGCCGGAACCGCTCGAACACCCGCTCCAGTTCGGCGGTGGGGATGCCGCGCCCCTCGTCCTCGATGCTCAGCACCACATTGTTCCGGTCCTCGTAGGCCGCCAGTTCGATCGTCGAGCTGTCGGGACTATAGCCGATAGCGTTTTCCAGAATGTTCACCAGCGCCTGCTCCAGCAGGGCCGAATCCACCTTCACCAGCGGCAGTTCGGCGGGGAAGTCGCGGGTGACCTTGCGTTGGGCGAGACGGCGCGAGACCCGCTCCAGCGCCGCGCCCAGGACGTCGCGGACATCGACCCAGTCGGCGCGGATGTTCAGCCCGCCGCCCTGCAGCCGGGTCATGTCCAGCAGGTTGCCGACATAGCGGTTGAGCCGCTCGGCCTCCTCGCGGATGCTGGTCAGCAGGTCCACCCGCACCGCCGGCTCCAGCGAGTCCTCGTATTCCAGCAGGGTCGTGGCCGATCCCAGCACGGTGGCGAGCGGCGTCCGCAGGTCGTGGCTGACCGAATTGAGCAGGGCCGAGCGGAGCTTGTCGGCGCGGCGCAGCGCCTCGGCGTCGGCGGCGTCGGCGGCGAACTCCGCCCGCTCCAGCGCCACGGCGCCCTGGTCGAGCAGGGCCGAGACGAAGCGCTCCCCGTCCTCCCCATGAACGGCCCGCGCCTCGATGGCCGCGACGCCGGACCGCGCCTTGACGCCCTGCAGCGGCCGGTAGGTCCAGGACGCGTTGGGCAGGGTGCCGGTCTCCGCGCCGGCCGGCTCGCCGTGCTGCCAGGCCCATCGCGCGGCCGCCAGGTCGGCGGTGCCCAGCGTCTGCATGGCCGGGGCGGCGGCGACCGCCACCACGTCCTCGCCGCCGGGCAGCAGCACGATCGCTTCGCCGCCCGTGGCCGCCGCGAGCTGCTCCGCCAGCGCCTGGGCGGCCTCCTCGCGGGTCGCGGAGGCTGAGAGCCGGCGGCTGGCCGCCAGCAGGGCGGTGATAGCCGACGCCCGGCGCGACATGGCCATCGCCTGGTCGCGGATGCGGCCGGTCAGCCAGCCGGTGGTCATGGCCACCCCGAAGAACACGATGAAGGTGATGACGTCGGCCGTATGCCCGATGGCGATCGACAGCCGCGGCTCGAGGAAGAAGAAGTTGTAGACGAAGGCCGCCACCGCAGCGGCCGTCACCGCCGGCCAGAGCCCGAACGCCAGGCCGCTGATCAGCACGCTGACCAGGAAGATCATCGCCAGGTTGGCGCCTTGCGAGAACTGGTCGACGAGGCCCGCAAGCCCGCCCGCGACAGCCACCAGGGCGATGGAGATGAGATGCCCGCGCCAGGCCAGCAGGCTGGGGCGCTCCGCGGGCTTCGCCTCCGGCTCCGGCTCGGGCTGGGCTTTCTCGGTGATGATATGGAGCGCCGCGCCGGTCACCTGCTCGGCGAGCGCGGGGATCAGCGCCAGGCCGAACAGCGCCCGCCAGCGGGAGGGCCCCGACTTGCCCACCACGATCTGGGTGACGTTGTTCTGCCGGGCGTAGTCCAGCAGGCTTCCCACCAGGTCGTCGCCGGTGAGCACCACATTGGCCCCGCCGAGCTGTTCGGCGAGCTTGATGGCGGCGTTGATCTTGGCCGCGCCGGCGGCGTCGGGCGACGGCTTGTTGGGCCGCTCCACATAGGCCACGGTCCACGGCGCATCCATCATCATGTCCGACAGCCGCCGCCCGGCCCGGACCAGGCTTTGGGCCATGGCGTCCGGCCCGATCAGGACCAGGATCCGCTCGCCGGCCGCCCAGGGGCCCTCGACGCCGCGCTGGCGCATGGCGGTGAGGAGCTGGTCGTCCACGGTCTGCGCCGTGCGCCGCAGGGCCAGCTCGCGCAGGGCGGTCAGGTTCTCCGGCTTGAAGAAGTTCACCGCCGCGGTGCGGGCGGTTTCCGGCAGGTAGACCTTGCCCTCGTTCAGACGCTGGCGGAGCTCGTCGGGCGTGATGTCCACCAGCTCGATGTCGTCGGCCCGCGACAGGGCGGAGTCGGGCACCGTCTCGCGCTGGCGCACGCCGGTGATCTTCCAGACCAGGTCGACCAGGCTCTCGAGGTGCTGGACGTTCAGCGTCGTCCAGACGTTGACCCCGGCCGAGAGCAGTTCCTCGACGTCCTGCCAGCGCTTGGGATGACGCGACCCCGGCGCGTTGGAGTGGGCGTATTCGTCGACCAGCAGCAGCGTCGGCTTGCGGGCCAGGGCCTCGTCGATGTCGAACTCGAGGAGGGTGCGGCCCTTGTACTCGATGGGCCGGCGCGGAAGGATTTCCAGGTCCGCGGTGAGGGCCTCGGTCTCGCGCCGGCCGTGGGTCTCGACGACGCCGACGAGCACCTCGACGCCGTCGGCCCTGCGGCGGGCGCCCTGGGCCAGCATGGCGTAGGTCTTGCCGACCCCCGGCGCCATGCCCAGGAAGACCTTGAGCCGGCCGCGCCCGGCCTTGGCCGCTTCCAGGAGAAGGGCGTCGGGATCGGGGCGGCGCGGCTCGTCCGGCTTCATGATGTCTTTGGCGTACTCTTGGGCGCGACGGCGTCCAAGGCCCGATTGGTCATCAGCACGTTCACGTGCGGCTGTCCCAGGAAGCCGAGGACCGGCGAGCCTACGTGGGCCGCGATGACCTTGCGCACCTCTTCGGCCGGCACCCCTCGCGCCTTGGCGATACGGTCGGCCTGCAGGAAGGCGTAGGCCGGCGAAATGTCGGGGTCGAGGCCCGAGCCCGAGGTCGTGATGGCGTCGTCCGGGATCTCGTCGTGGCCGGTGGAGGCGCGCAGGGCCGCGGCGTCGGTGGTGATGCGCTTGGCGAGGTCCGGGTTCAGCGGGCCGTAGTTCGAGCCGCCCGAGCTGGTCGGATCGTAGCCGTTGGCGCCTGCCGCGGACGGCCGCGGATGCAGGTACTCGTCCTTGGCGAACGGCTGGGCGATCAGCGCCGAGCCGATCACCTGGCCGTGGGCGTCGCGGACCAGGCTGCCTTCGGCCTGGTAGGGAAAGGCGACCTTGGCCACGCCGGTGATCGCCAGCGGGTAGACCAGGCCCAGCAGCGCCGTGAACAGCACTGTCGAGACGATGGCGGGGCGGATTTCGGAGAGCATGTCCTTGACGCCTTTTTCCTAGGCCAGACCGGCGGTGGTGACGATCAGGTCGACGATCTTGATCCCGATGAAGGGGGCCACGACGCCGCCCAGGCCGTAGATCAGCAGGTTGCGCTGCAGCAGCCGCGACGCCCCGATGGGCCGGTAGCGGACGCCGCGCAACGCCAGCGGCACCAGGGCGATGATGATCAGAGCGTTGAAGATCACCGCCGACAGGATCGCGCTGTGCGGGCTGCCCAGGCGCATGATGTTCAGCGCGCCCAGGGCCGGCAGGGAGACCACGAAGATCGCCGGGATGATGGCGAAGTACTTGGCCACGTCGTTGGCGATGGAGAAGGTGGTGAGCGCGCCGCGGGTGATCAGCATCTGCTTACCCACCTCGACGATCTCGATGACCTTGGTGGGGTCCGAATCGAGGTCGACCATGTTGCCGGCCTCGCGGGCGGCCTGGGTGCCGGTCTGCATGGCCACGCCCACGTCGGCCTGGGCCAGCGCCGGGGCGTCGTTGGAGCCGTCGCCGCACATGGCCACCAGACGGCCCTTGCCCTGCTCCTCGCGGATCAGCCGCAGCTTGTCCTCCGGCGTGGCCTCGGCCAGGAAGTCGTCGACCCCGGCCTCCGAGGCGATGGCGGCGGCCGTCACCGGATTGTCGCCGGTGATCATCACCGTGCGCAGGCCCATGCGGCGCAGGTCGGCGAAGCGGTCCTTCACGCCGGCCTTGACCACGTCCTTCAGGTGGATCACCCCGACCAGCACGCCGTTCTCGGCGACCGCCAGCGGCGTGCCGCCGGCCCGCGCGATCCGGTCGATCGCCGCATTGAGCTCCGCCGGCGCGCTGGCCGCGCTGAGGCCCACCAGCCTGAAGATCGCGTCGACCGCGCCCTTCCGCCAGCTATCCCGGCCGGCGTCCAGGCCGGAGATGCGCGTCGTGGCGCTGAACGGGACCGGCGTGGAGTCCTTGGGCGGGGTTCCGGTCAGGCCCTTTTCGAGCGCCAGGTCGACGATCGAGCGACCTTCCGGAGTCTCGTCGGCCAGCGAGGCCATCATGGCCGCGTAGAGGGCGGCCTCGGCCCGCACGCCGGGCGCGGCGATCACCTCGGTGGCCATGCGGTTGCCGTGGGTGATGGTGCCGGTCTTGTCGAGCAGCAGGGTGTCGACGTCGCCTGCGGCCTCGACGGCGCGGCCGGAGGTGGCCAGCACATTGACCTTCAACAGCCGGTCCATACCGGCGATGCCGATCGCCGACAGCAGGCCGCCGATGGTGGTGGGGATCAGGCAGATGAACAGCGCGCCCAGCACCAGCGGGTCGAGCTTGACGCCGGAGTACTGGCCGAGGCCCAGCAGGGTCGCCACCGCGATCAGGAAGATCAGGGTCAGGCCGGCCAGCAGGACGGTGAGCGCCAGCTCGTTGGGGGTCTTGCGGCGCTCGGCGCCCTCGACCATGACGATCATGCGATCGAGGAAGGTATTGCCGGGCTCGGCGGTGATGCGGACCTTGATCCAGTCGGAGACCACGGTGGTGCCGCCGGTCACGGCCGAGCGGTCGCCGCCGGACTCCCGGATCACCGGCGCGGATTCCCCGGTGATCGCCGCCTCGTTGACCGAGGCCACGCCTTCGACGATCTCCCCGTCCGAGGGGACCATGTCGCCGGCCTCGACGAGGACGATGCTGCCGGCGCTCAGCTTGTAGGCCGGCGTCATCACGATCGCGCCCTTGTCGTCGGTGATCAGTTTGGCCTTCACGTCCACCCGCTGGGCCCGCAGGGCGTCGGCGGCGGCCTTGCCGCGGCCCTCGGCGATGCTCTCGGCGAAGTTGGCGAACAGCACCGTGAACCACAGCCACAGGGCGATCTGGAACGCCCACCAGGGCGCCGTCCCGGTGGTGAAGTCATAGACCGTCGAGATGCTCGCCAGGACGGCGACGACCTCGGTGGCCAGGATCACCGGATTGCGGGCCAGCCGGCGCGGGTCGAGCTTCACGAAGGAATCCCGGATCGCGCGGGCCATGACGCCCGAGGACAGGGTAGTCGAGGAGACCGCCGAGCGGCGCTTCTCACCGAGGTGGACCGTAGCGTCGGTCATGGGAATCTGAGCTCCGGAGGACTTCAGTGAGCGGCGACGGCGGCGAGCACCTGGAAGTGCTCGACGATCGGGCCGAGGGCTTGAGCGGGGAAGAACTGCAGGCCGCCCATGATCAGGATCACGCCGATCAGCAGGCTGATGAACAGCGGGCCGTGGGTGGGCAGGGTGCCGGTCGACGGCTCGAGCTTGGGCTTGGCGGCGATGGATCCGGCCATGGCCAGAACCGGCACCACATAGGCGAAGCGGCCCAGCAGCATGGCGACGCCAAGGGTCGCGTTCCAGTAGGGCACGTTGGCGGAGAGGCCAGCGAAGGCCGAACCGTTGTTCCCGGTCGCCGAGGAGTAGGCGTAGAGGATCTCCGACAGCCCGTGGGGGCCGGAATTTTCCAGCGCCTTCAGGGCCAGGGGGATGACCGATGCGGCCGCGGCGAAACCCAGGATCGACAGCGGCAGGATCAGCACCGCCAGCATGGCGAACTTCACCTCCCGCGCCTCGATCTTCTTGCCCAGGTACTCGGGCGTTCGTCCGACCATCAGCCCGGCCACGAAGACCGCGATCAGGGCCATGACCACCATGCCGTAGAGGCCCGAGCCCACGCCGCCCGGCAGCATCTCGCCGAGCTGGATCATGAACATCGCCACGCCGCCCCCCAGCGGCATGTAGCTGTCGTGCATGGCGTTGACGCCGCCGTCGGACGCGCCGGTGGTGAAGGCGGTCCAGACCGCCGTGGACGGCGCGCCGAAGCGGACCTCCTTGCCCTCCATGTTGACCGCGGTCGCGGCGTGCACGGCGTGCATGGCGGGCGCGGGCTGGGTTTCCGACCAGTAGACCACGGCCGACGCGGCCAGGATGAAGGTGGCCATCACCGCCACCAGGGCGCGGGCTTCACGGCGCGCGAGTGCGACGATCCCGAAAGCCACGACACAGGCGTAGGCGAGCGCGTTCATGATCACCTCCTCGATGAGGTTGGTGATCGCGTTGGGGTTCTCGAACGGGTGGGCGGAATTGGCGTTGAACAGGCCGCCGCCGTTGGTGCCGAGCTGCTTGATCGCCTCCTGGGAGGCGGTCGGATAGAGCGCGATGACCTGCTTGCCGCCTTCGAGGCCGACGGCGTTGGCGTGGGCGGCGAGCGTCTGCGGCTCACCCAGGGCGACGAAGGCGATCGCGATCACGATGGAGATCGGCAGCAGGACGTAGAGGCTGATCCGGGTCAGATCGACCCAGAAGTTCCCCAATCCTTCCCCCCGGTTGGCCGCGAAGGCGCGGGCGACGGCGGCGGCCATGGCTATGCCCGCGGCGGCCGACAGGAAGTTGTGCGACGTCAGGCCCGCCATCTGGGAGAAGGTCGAGACCGTCTGCTCCGGCGTATAGGACTGCCAGTTGGTGTTGGTGATGAAGCTGATCGCGGTGTTGAACGCCAGATCGGGCGAGGCGCCCTTGAAGCCCTGGGGGTTCAACGGCAGCAGGTCCTGGAAGCGCAGGATCAGGTAGAGGACGACGAAGCTCGCCACGCTGAACATCAGCATCGAGACGGTGTAGGCGAACCAGTTCTGGCTCTTGTCGCGATCGACGCCGAAGGACCTGTAGAGCACGCCCTCGACCGGCCGCAGGACGGGGTCGAGCCAGGTGCGCTCGCCCTTCCAGACACGGGCCAAATAGATGCCCAGCGGCCACGCGAGCGCGACCGTGACAGCTATTGTGAAGAGGATCTCGGACCAGCCTCGCACGTCCATGGCGAGGTCTCCTTCTCGATGTCTTGGGCTCGATGAATCGGCTGTCGTAGCGATTGGCGCCGGACGGCGCGGCGCGGCTTGGCGCGACTAGAACTTCTCGGGGCGCAACAGGGCGGCGACCATGTAGATCGCGATGCCGACGCCGCCGGCGGCGTAGATGAGGATCATCAGCATGGTCAGGTCCTTCTCAGAAGGGCGGCGTAGCCCACGAAGAGAAGGAGAACGGCGACGCCGGCTGCCAGATAGATCAGGTCGGTCACTGCATTCTCCCGGAGGGATCGAATGATGACGCTGATACGACCTTTATCACTAAGGGGACTATTCGTAACCGAGCGCCCCGACATCAAGGATTCATAAAGGCCCGGAGAGCGCCGGGCCGCCGCCAGGCCGCCGCCGCCAAGGCGGCGGCGCTGGGGTCAGGCCTTCACCAGGGCGAGGGTCTTGGCCGGGCCGGGCTGCGCTTGGCCCGCGTCCGCGGCGGCCAGCCCGCCGATGGCCGACCAGTCCAGCCCCTCGCCGCCCTGGGCGATCAGGGCCAGGAACCGGTCGCGCAGCAGGCTGGCGAGCGGCATCGGCACCCCCAGCGCCTCCGCCGCGGCGAGCGTCAGGCGGATGTCCTTCTGTCCCAGGGGCGCGGCGAACCCGGCGGGCTCGAACCGGCCGTCGGCGATCATGCCGCCATAGAGCTTGTAGGCCGGGACGTCGAAGAGCGCCGTGGTCAGGATGTCGAGATAGCGCCTGCGGTCGATGCCCGACTTGCCGATCAGGGCCATCGCCTCGCCCAGCGACTCGATGACCGAGGCGAGCAGGAAGTTGCCGCTCAGCTTCACCAGATTGGCCGCGGCCGGCGTTTCCGAGACCACGGAGGTGCCCCGCCCGATCGCGTCCAGCAGGGGAGCCGCTTCCTTGACGACGGCCGGCGCGCCGGCGGCGACGACCGCGAGCTGGCCGGCCGCGGCGACATCGGGACGGCCGAACACCGGGGCGGAGAGGAAGCGGCTGCCGAGCTCGCGGTGCGCCAGCGTCAGCCGTTCGGCTAGCGCGACGCTGATGGTGCTCGACGAGATATGGATGGCGCCGGGCGCCAGCGTCTCGATCAGCCCGCCGTTGCCGAACACGACGTCCTCGACGGCCTGATCGTTCGCCAGCATGGTCATCACCGCCGCGCCGCTGCAGGCGTCCGCCACTGTCGCGGCGACCTTGGCGCCCTGCGCGGCCAGCGCCGCGGCCTTCGCGGGCCTGCGGTTGTAAACCGTCACCTCGTGGCCGGCCTTCAGCAGGCTCGCCGCCATGCCGGCGCCCATGCGCCCTAACCCGATGAAACCAACCTTCATGACGACGCCTCACGCTGTGACAAGTTTCGATACTGCCCGGCGCCTTCTCAGGCGACGGAGCTCGATCATATCAGGTGGAGGTGGGAAGCGATCCTGTCAGCCGGAACTCGCCGGCGCTTACATTCGTGTGAGCCGGCCTGCGCCAGACGTGGGCAACGCGCTGGCGACCTGACCGAGTTGTAAGCCGCAGAACCGACGCCTGTAGTCCGCGCGCCCTAGATTGGGCGTTCGCAATCGCGGTTGCCTCCAATGACCCAGACAGCGGCGCCGACCCGCCATCCCGCGCTTCATATCCCGCACGCGCGGCCCGTGGTGGCCGGCGGCGCCCTGGTCGCCGTGGGCGGCCTGGCGGCGATCTCATTTCCCCTGTGGGCCGGCGAAGCGGCGACCTCCCTGGTCGCCTGGACTCTGGTGATGGTCGGCGCCCTGCGCATGCTGACGGCCTTCAACCGCGCCGGGGGCCACCGGTGGAAGCTGCTCGGCGGGCTCACTACCCTGGCGGTCGGAGCCGTGGTGCTTAGGCTTCCGCAGGTCGGCGCGGACGGGATCACCCTGCTGATCGCCGGCGTCCTGCTGGCCGACGGGCTGTTCGCAGCGATCGAGGCCGTCCGGCGTAGCCGGCGGCGCCTGGTCGGGCGGCAGGTGTTCTGGCGGCTGGCGCTCATCGACGGCCTGCTCGCCATCGTGATGATGGCGGCCTGGCCGTTCCGGGCCGAGGTCGCCCTGGGCCTGCTTGTCGGCGCGAGCCTGGTCCTCAGCGGCTTTGCCCTGATCACCATCGGCCTCACCGGCGATCCGCCTGCGCCCGAGACGCACGGCTTTCGGCGGAAAGGCGACGACCGCGTCTAGGGCTCTTCCGCCAGCCGGTAGCCGGCGCCGCGGACCGTGTGCAGCAGCGGCTTGTCGAAGCCGGTCTCCAGCGACTTCCGCAGCCGGCTGATGTGGGTGTCGATGATGCTGGTGTGCGGGTCGAAGCGGTAGTCCCAGACCCGCTCGAGCAACATCACCCGGGTGACCACGCGGTTCTGGTTGCGGAGCAGGAATTCGAGCAGCTTGAACTCGCGCGGCAGGAGCTCGATCGGACGGCCCGCCCGAACCACCTTGCGCGTCAGCAGATCCATGACCAGGTCGCCGCAGCGGAGTTCGGTCTCCACGGCCTTCTCGCTGCGCCGGCGGATAAGGTTCTCGAGGCGCGCGTGCAGCTCGGAGAACCCGAACGGCTTGGTCAGGTAGTCGTCGCCGCCCGCCTTCAGCCCGCGCACCCGGTCGTCGACCTGCGCCATCGCCGACAGGAACAGCACCGGCGTGTTGTTGCTCTGCGCCCGCAGCGTCT
>NZ_DATMNA010000112.1:0-11107 GCF_035569475.1 Phenylobacterium sp. | reverse complement strand
CGCGCTTCCGCCGCTCGTCCAGCTTTCGGACGCCCTCAACTTCCTTCATCCCAACCATATGAATTACCATCAACTCCTTGCCCGCATCCGCGATCTGCTCGCGGAACGCCGATCCATTGACTTCGCCCCAGACGATGTCGCCGCCCTCGATCCTGGCGCGGTACGTAGCTGCCACCTCGGATGCGCGCGCGAGACTTGCCTGAACGCAGACCGGCACGTTCGCCGGTTGGTTGAGCAGCCTGACTAACATCGCCTCGGCGGCCCGGATCATAGCGCGGCTGGTGTCTCCTAACTCGGTCTTCAGTTCCGCGTTGCCGCTGAGGCCTCCCGGCTGCGTGATCTTCAGCTTCTTCTCCGCCTCCTCGAAATCGAGACTGGCCCTCAGGATGGCCCCTAGTCTGGCGTTGGCGGCGCGGTCTTCGGCCTCGATCTGCATCTTGTCTTGCTGCCGGGATTTCTGGCTCGCGATTAGCGCCGCCGCGATGATTGCCGAGACCGTCCCTACCGCCTGCACCCACGCGGCGGTCCCGCTTCCGAACAGGCCCTTGGGGTCAGCTTCTGCGGCCAGTCCGATGAGCGCGGACCCGAAGAGCGCCACGAAGATGAGAAGCCAGAGCGATGGCAGACGCGCCCAGAGAACGCGCGGGCGGATGCTCAGCCTGAACTCGCCATCATCGCGTGGATAGCCCGAGCCGTCGTGAAGCCGAACCAAGCTCAGCAGCGCCACGGCGAAGGCAATCGCGCCAATCACGACAACCAGCCCGACGGTCGCCCCGAAGTCGATCTGGGTCCAGGACCAGGGTGGAGGCGCGGTCGGCGATGCCGCCTGGAGCTGGATGCTCATGGATGCTCCCCTACGGGCCGACGCGCGAGCCCGAGGATAGCTTCTCACGGCCACGCTTCGGGGTGAAGCACGCCGCCGCGAACGTCGGTGCCGAGCGCCAGGCCGACGACCGGCGCGTTCATCGCCAACTCACCCCGCCGTGGCTAAGCTCTGCCGCGCGCGGGGGAGCCAGTCGATGTTCAAGACCCTTTCGACCATCCGGTCGGACGCTCGGGCCTATCGCGAGTGGTTCGAGTTCGTCGGGCGCACGCTGGCCAGCGGCCCGGCCCGAAGCACGCGCGACCTCGCCACGATGTTCTGCACCAGCGGTGAGCCGCTCGACGGCAAGCCGACCACGGCGGAGGATTTCCCGGCGGTCGTCGGTGCCCTGACCCCTTCGTTGGTTGCGTTTCAGGGCTGCAAGCTGATCTCCGGCGAGATGGAGGCGCGCTTCACCAAGAGCCTCCGGGTTCCCGTGCCGGAGCGGGTCGCCCACCTGACCGCTCGCGGGACGCGGGTCCTCGACTGGCCGGGCTGGCGCGTCGAGTTCCTGTTCCAGCGATATCAGGTGGCCCAGGCCCTTCGGCGACTATGGAAGCCGTTCGCGGGCGCGGTTGGTGTAGCGGGCGTGTTTGCCACGCTGCTCAAGCTCGTGCTGATGTGGAACACCGAGCAGGCCGCGATTGCCGGGGCGCTGGCGGGCGTCGCCGCCCTGGCGAGCCACCTCCTGTCCGCCCGCCCTTAAATCTACCGCCGGGCTGGGATTTCCGCGCCCAGGAGGCCGCGGGAGCGCCGCGAGGCAGTCCGGGTAGCCCTCGGGGCCGGTTCGGGCCTGTAGGGCCGCCCCAGGAGTCGCGGCGGGCAGTTGCCGCGCGCAGATCGGGGGCGTGCCGGGGGGGGCGTAGCCGGGCGCGAACTTGAAGTGTAGCGTAGCCTTAGGATCGCGCGGTGGACGGGGGTCACATGCGTAGGGCGGGCTGGTTTCGGCTCTGGCTTCTGCTGACAGTCCTGGGCGTCCCGGCGGCCGCGATCTGGGGCGAGGTCCGGGATGATCGTGTCTGGCAACGCCTCGACGAGGCCACCATGAACCGCTGCGTCGACGTGGAGCTTTCACGCCCTGATCACCCGGACGCTGTCGTGTGCGCGCGGCGGGCCGGGGCCTACAAGGCGAACTTCCAGCGCGAAGGGACGACACTGCTCCGCTACTGGTCCCTGCGGCTCGGGGTCATGTTCGTGGGAGATCTCATCATCACCGGCCTGGTCGTCGCGTTTGTCCTCGCGATCCGTTGGGTGGTCAGGGGCTTCCGCGCGACAGGCGGCTAGTGCAGCGGCTCGCCCGATCCCGGTCCCGGTCCCGGTCCCGGCCCCCACGCCTCGAGGAATTCGGTTACAGGATATCCAATCCCCAAAGTTTCCCTTCGCCACTGATCCAGCGTGCTCCAGCGTCCGGCCGCCTCAAGGACGAGCCGCTACGCGGTCGGCTACGCGCCGCTCCGCCGATCCCCCGGGACCGACCGGAGGTCGGCCCGAGGGCAGGCCAAGACCCGGCCGGACGCCGGAGCTTTGGGCTTGGCATGGGCTTAAGGGCGGGTGTGGCGTACGGCCTGGCTTGACCGCGGGCCTGGCCGGCCCATGCTGATCGCCTGGGGGATGGGTGGCGGACGAAGCGAAGCTTGGCACGGATTGGACGGACGAAGAGCTCGACCTGATCGTCGGCGACTACTTCGCCATGCTCGCGGCCGAGCAGGCCGGGCGGCCTTACGTGAAGTCGCATCACGGCGCGCGGTTGATGGCGCAGATCGGGCGCACGCACCGGTCGGTCGAGTTCAAGCACATGAACATCTCGGCCGTGCTGGAGGAGCTCGGGCGGCCGACGATCCGCGGCTACAAGCCGAAGATGAACTATCAGCGCTCGATCCTGCAGGCGATCGAACGCCATCTGCTTCAGCCGGAGGCCGGCTGGTCGCCTGAGCCCGCCAGTGGGTTTGCCGAACCGCTGTCGCTGTTCCTTGAGCCGGCGCCGCCGCTGATGCCGCCCAAGACGAGGCCGGCGGAACTGGAGCGCCTGGTGCGCAAGTTCGACCCGGGCGAGCGGGATTTCCGCAACCGCGCCTTGGGCAAGGCGGGCGAGGAGGCGGTGTTCCACTTCGAGCGTCATCGGCTGGAAGGCGAGGTCAGGCCGGATCTGGCGCGCAAGGTGCGGTGGGTGGCGCAGGAGGACGGCGACGGCGCGGGATACGACATCCACTCGTTCGATCCGGACGGACGCGAGCGGCTGATCGAGGTGAAGACCACCTTGGGCGGTCGCACGACGCCCTTCTATCTGACCCGCAACGAGAACTCGCTGGCTGAAGAGCGCTTGGACGCATTCCGATTGCTGCGGGTCTATTCCTTCGCGCGGGAAGCGCGGATGTTCGAGATCAGGCCGCCGTTGGCGGAGGCGGTGAGGTTGTCGCCGCACACGTACCAGGCGTCGTTCGCTTAGCGCGTCGGGCTTAGCATGGGTTTATGGGCCGGTATGGCGGGGTGGACTCGGCGGGTGAAACCCCCTCCGTCGGCTTTGCCGACTCCTCCCCCTGACCGCGCTTCGCGCTGGGGGAGGATCTAGCGGGGGTAATTGGGGGACAGGATCGTCTGTCCCCGTCGCTGAGTTTGCCTAGGCCTTCACGGCTTTGCGGAGGATCTCGTTGACGCGGCTTTGCCAGCCGGGGCCGGATTGGCGCAGGCGGTCGAGGATGTCGCCGTCGAGGCGCAGGGTGACCTGGCGCTTGGGGTTGTCGAGCCTGGGGCGGCCGCGTCGGGTGAGGGCGCCGTCAGCGGGGCGCAGCACGCGGTCGCCTTCGCGCAACTCGGCGCGGTCGAAGAAGTCGTCGGTCAGTTCAGGGGCGTCGTCGGGATCAATCCAGACGGGCGCGCCATCGTTTGCGTTCTTTCGCATTGCACTTCCTCATCGAGATGATGCGGCGGCCGCCGTCGCGCAGAGTCCAAACCACGACCACCATGGCGCGGTTCAACCGGCCGACAGCGATCCAGCGCGTCTCGCCGTAGTCCTGCCGGTCGTCTTCCATTTGGAAGTGCTTTCCGGCGAAGAGCTTGGGCGCATCCTCGAAGTCGAGGTTCCTTTGTTTAAGCGTCTCGGCCCGTTTGGCCGGGTCGTAGGTGATGAGCACTCAAGGCGCCTCCGCTGGGTCTAGGTGTCGGTCGGGTCATGTCCATATCCTTCGTCCTGGAGGCGCCTTACGCGCCTGGCGTCCGACGGCTTGAGTGCTGCCGGTGCGTTTTTGTAACGACAACAAATGAATCGAGCAAGAAAAAACGTAGCTACGGAAATTACAACTACATCATCGTCGGCGGGCAAATGTTCTCTGTTTGTGCTGCTTGAAGCAAGCCTGTTATGAGTGGCTTCGAATTGGGGGGATCACCTGTCGCCGTCGCGCGAAATCGAGGTTGGTTTGGCGGGGTGGACTCGGGGGGTGCAACCCCCTCCGTCGGCTTCGCCGACACCTCCCCCTGATCGCGCTTCGCGCTGGGGGAGGATCTAGCGGGGGTAATTGGGGGACAGGAACGCCTGTCCCCTTCACCTCAAACGAAAGCGCCGCCGGCCATGGCCGGCGGCGCTCGCGTTCGTGGATCGTTCGTTAGGTCAGGCTGCGGTAAGCGCCATAGCGTTTTTGCGGCGCGCCATCCGCAGTCCGCCGCCGACCATGCCAAGCCCACCGAGCATCATCGCCCAGGTTGCGGGCTCCGGAATGGCCACCGCGCTGCCAGTGACACCGCGAAATTGAGAACCTCCCTGGTACTCGGCGCCATTCGCCCCACCATAGGCGCTCAAGCTGAGGGCGTCGCTGCCGCCCAGGGACAATGAGTTCGCAAAGGTAATATAGAGCGCATGGGGTCCGAGGTTGATGGCAAAATATTCGCCACCTCCATCATAGATTCCGGTCGTGCAATTGTTGCAGCTCGCAGAACCGGAAAGGTCAATGTCGGAAGCGACGACTGCATGCGTGGTGGCGTCCCACGAGAACGTTCCAGACAGGTTCGCGAATTGGTCGCCCGAGTACGCGGCATCAGAGGAAAAAGTATACGGGATGACCACGTCGGCCCGCGCGCTCGACGTTAAGCCCATGCCAACAACGGCGCTGAGCGCAGCTATCCCGACGGTAAGTCCTCGCATCATTCTCATGTTTCGCCCCTGACGTGTGCAAATGCCACCATGAGTAGCCTATGGGAAAGCTTAACTGAAGTTAAGAGGCGGCGTCGTGGAAATTAATTTCGGTTAATTTCGGGGGACAGGAACACCTGTCCCCTTCGCCTGGCAGGCCCATGGACTCGGCGGGTGCGACCCCCTCCGCCGGCTTCGCCGACACCTCCCCCTGATCGCGCTTCGCGCTGGGGGAGGATCTTCAGATGTTCCGCTTTTGTTCTTGATTTCGCGAGTGGGTTATGAGAGGGTTTGGCCGGCCCTCCTGCGCCCTTGACGGCGCTTGCGCGGGCTGCGGGCCTTGGCGGGAAATTCAGCGATGGCGGATGGGGAGCGCTCCGAGGCGGGGCGGTTTGTGGGGGTTTGCGAGCTGACGGCGGAGGCGGCGTCGGCGATCTGTGGGCGGGTGGCGGCCGGCGAGAGCCTGATGGCGCTGGGGCGCGATCCGGCGATGCCGCACCGCACGACGCTCCGGCGGTGGGCGGAGCGGGACCCGGACTTCCGCGCGCGGCTGGGGGCGGCGATGCGCGAGGCGCGGCTGGCGCGGCGGCTGCGGGACCGCGAGGCGGCGGCGCGGCGGGCGGCGGAGCTTGCGGCGCGGCCTCGGGCGCCGCGGGGCGGGTCGGTGAGCCGCTACAGCCGCGAGCTGGGCGAGGCGATCTGTGCGCGGCTGGCCAATGGCGAGAGCCTGGTGGCGATCGCGCGCGATGCGGACATGCCGTGCTGCGGCACGGTCTATGGCTGGCTGCACCGGCACGCGGAGTTCGCCGACCTCTACGCCCAGGCGCGGCAGGCGCAGGCCGACTACTATTTCGACGAGGCGCGCGAGGTGGCGCTGGGCTCTACCCACGCGACGGTGTGGTCCGACCGGCTGCGGTTCGATGTGATCCGCTGGCAGACCGCGCGGGTGGCGCCGAAGAAGTACTGTGAGCGGCTGGTGGTGGAGGCGGAGGTCGCCGCGCTACGGGCCGAGGCGGCGAAGGCCGAGGGCGAGGCCAAGGCCGCGTCGAACCGGCTGATCATCGATGTCGTCCGCTTCCAGCGGGCCCCGAACGGCAAGGTGCTGGCGGCCCCGCCCCGCAACGCGGCGGAGGAGGCCGACTGGGTCGAGGCCTACGGCCGGCCCTACGACGGGGCGCGGTAGGCGCGGGGGCCATTGACCCCTGACCTTCGCGCCCGTCTGGAGGCGGGAAGGGCTCCAGAGATAGGCGACGACCTGTTACGCGAACGCCGCCTGGGCGAGGCCCATCATCTGCTCGAAGTTCTTCGAGTAGAACAGCTCGCGGTCGGCCTCCGACAGGTCCCCGAAGGTCCGTTCGAACCGGCCGATGGGGTCGTTGGTCCCCTCCGGATGCGGATAGTCGCTGGAGAACATGTAGAGGTCCGCGCCGGAGTCGCGGATCAGATAGCCCGCGTCCTCTCCCGGGAACGGCGTGAATTTCACATGCCGGCGAATGATCTCGGAGGGCTTGGCCGACAGCGCCTGCAGGTAGGGATCGGTGCGCCCGAAGCTGCGGGCGCCCATGTCCATCTGGCGCAAGAACCCGGGCACCCAATAGGCGCCGTACTCGATGACGCCGCCGCGCAGCTCCGGGATGCGGTCGAAGACACCGTCATAGACGAGCGCGGCCAGGAACATCTCCGCCGAATGCGGCAGCACGACGTAGTCCTTGAACCGCAGGTTCTCGCCGCCGCCGTGGAGGTCCGGCGAGGGCGCGCGGCCGTTGTTGAGGTAGGCCGGCGGCAGCACCCGCGACCCCGCGCCGATGTGCAGGACGAACGGAATGTTCCTGGCGGCCAGCAAGGCCCAGAAGGGATCCAGCTCCGGGTGGCCGGGCGAGCGTTCGCCCCCCGGCGTGGAAGGCGTCCAGACCGCGCCGCAGCCCAGGCGGATGGCTTCCTGCGCCTCCTCGACGGCGCGGGCCGGATCGTCCAGCGGCACATAGGCCACGCCGATCAGGCGCTCATCCTTGCAGAAATCCGCCATGGCGCGGTTGGCGGCGCGGGTTCCGGCGTAGACGACGTCGATGTCCGACGAGGTGCGGAACGGCCGCAACGCCGAGGTGGGGAACACCAGTTGGCTGGCGAAACCCAGCTCGTCCAGCGCGCGGGCTCGCTCGGCCGGGTCGCAGGCGCCGAAAGCCAGGCGGCCTTTCGGCCCGGCGATCAAGCCCTCGATCACCTTTTCCTTGGGCGCCACGACCGGCGGCCGCGTGGACGGCGGGTCGCGCCGCAGCAGCCGATCCTTCATCGCGCCTTCGGCGAAGGGGACCAGCCAGTCGGCCGGCTCCATCAGATGGCTGTCGGCGTCGTGGTAGACCCGCCCCTGAGCATAAGGCATCCGACGTCCTCCCGCGCGTGGCCTGGACCCGATGGCCCGACGCCACACTATCTCCTGCGATCAGCCGTGCTTACAAACGGTTTTTGGGCCGGCGCCTGATCCTGTTTCGCGCTGGAGGAGGATCTTGGGGCGGCGCCTAGGAGGCCTGGGCCAGGCCGGTGGACGGGCCGGGCGCGGGGCGGGCGGGCGCGCCTTCGAGGCGGCGGTCGATGGCGCGGACGACCATGGCGGCGGCCCATTTGTGGGCGGTGAACATGTCGGCCGCCAGGGCGCCGGCGAGGGGCACGGCGCTGACCGTGGTGCGCAGGAAGAGGAGCGCCGCGGCGCCCAGGAGGGCCGAGGGCGGCGCCCCGGCGCGCGCGCCCTGCACCAGGATGAAGCCGCCGGCGAGGGTGGAGTAGAGCTCGCCAACCCCCGGCACCCAGCTCAGCACGCCGTCGATCCCGAGGCTGAAGGGGCCCAGGCGCACGATGCTGTCGGACATGCGGCCGACGAAGGCCACGCTGTCGCTGATCGCGCGCAGCTCCGTATCGCTCTTCATGGTCGTCTCCATATGAGGTGTCCGGGGCATGGCGTCAGGGGTGGGGCTCGGCGGCGCCCGGGGCGGTCTCGCCGCCGGCTTCGGCCTGGGCGGTCGCGGCGCGGTAGGCCTCGCGCCGGCGGCTCATGGCCGCCGAGACGCTGTCGGCCGCGCGGCGGACGCCCTCGTAGACCTTGTCGTCCAAGTCGGCCATCCGGCGGCTGAACGGGGATTCGGGCCCGATGCTCTCGGTGATCTTGCGGCCGAGCGCACTGAGCTCTTCCTGCAGGCGGCGGTTGGCGGCGTCGAACTCGCCGGCCGCCGGGCCGCGTTCGCCGAGGCTCACCCGCACGGCCTGGGCGATGAAGCCCGAGCGGGTCATGCCGCGCGCCTCGGCGGCGGCGTCCAGCCGCTGCACCAGCCGCTCGCCGAGCGAGATGTTCACCCGGATGGGCGGATCGTCGACGGAGACGTCGATGGGGATGGCCAGCACGCCCGGGGGGGCCGCGATCTCCTCCAGCGGCGTGGGCGTCGGCCAGGCCTCGCCGGCGCCGGCCATGGCGTCCAGGCCGCGGGTCAGGGCGGCGCGGGCGTTGACCAGCAGCTCGCCGAGGTCGCGGCCCTCGGCTTCGCAGTCCGGCAGGTCGGGAAACCGGGCGCGGTAGCCGCTCGAGGCCGAGCCGCTCACCAGGGCGACAAACAGAACGATGCTCATTTTTGCGGATCCCAGGGCGATGACCGTCCGGGACAAGATTGTGTAGTTTTGCGCAAAAACAAGCGTCGCCGCGAAAATCGGGGCGGCCCGCGCCCAGGGGCCCGAGGCGAGGGCCGCCTGCGACAGATCGCCCTCGGCGGGGCAGCCGGCTCTATTGGCCGTCGGCCTCGATCGCCGTGCGGTGCGGCGAGGCCGCGTGGAACTGGCCGACGAAACGGCCATCCTGCCAGACGTCGCAGCCGGTGGGGAACTGGCCGCCGAGCGCGCGGCGCATGGCCGCCTCGTCGCCGAACAGCATCATCTGGACGGGAGCCGCCGCTTCGCCCCCGGGCGACAGGCGGTAGAACTGGTACGCGGGCATCGACACTCCTACGCCCGGTGAGGTGGCAGAGTTCCCGCGGAATTCAAAGGGCCGGCGCTTTCGAGAGCCGTGGTCCGGAACTCGCCTGAGGCGCGAGCCGCATTGCGACTTCCGGTTAACCAAATAACGTCGTTGGACTTCCAGGACAGACGCCCATGGCCTTCGCCGCGGGGCTGCGCCGGGGGAGGTCCTTGGGGGACTCCATGAACAGATTGCCCAGGCTTTTGCTTGGCCTCGCCGCCGCGGGCGCGATGTCGGCCGCCGGCGCGGCCCACGCCCTGACCATCACCGTCACGCCGTCGCTCGCGCCCAACGCGTTCGGATCGCCGTCCTATGCGCCGTGGGTCACCAACGCCGTCAACGCGCTCTACACCGGCCAAACCAGCGCGGGGACGCCGGGAACGCCCAGCTACTATCAGGCGCAGAGCAACGTGCAGGCGTCGGACCTGGTGGTCACCAACTTCAGCGCCTGGATGGGGCAGGCGGAGCCGGGCGGGGCCTTCGCCGGCGAGCTGGGCAACCGGGGCCACTTCGGCCTGTCGATCCTGGGCGACGGCCAGCAGTTCTCGATCAGCGAGCTGTCGTTCAACGCGGTTTCGACCGACGCCGGCGACGCGCTGGGGTTCAGCTTCGCGACCGGCGGCTACGACTACTCCAACAGCTACGTGGGCGTGCTGGCCGGGGCCGACGGGATCGTGGGGACCGGCGACGACGTCTTCATCACCAGCGGGCCGAACACCCAGTTGGTCGACGCCCTGTTCGGCCGCGGGTCGGGCAATGCGCTGGAGGGCCTGTGCACAGGCTGCACCCAGGCGCAGGAGCAGGCGGCCATCGACGCCGCGGCCGCCTCGTTCGGGACCCAGCCGTTCCAGTTCACCGGCACCTACCAGCTCCACGGCGTGACCGGCGGGCTGCTGGCCCAGGGGTCGGGGACCTTTGACGTGGGCGTTCCGGAGCCCAGTGCCTGGGCCCTGACGATCGCCGGGTTTGGCCTCGCGGGCGTAGCGCTCCGCCGCCGCAGGGTGCTCGCCATGGGCTGACGCCGCGTTCCGGCGGGCGCTCCTGGCGCGGGCGTCCACGCCCGGCCGCGGCGCCCGCCGATCGGCGGAACGACCGTGGCCTTGAGGCGCTTATGGCGGGCGGCTGGGAGGTCACGGATGCTGCTGGAACCGGGATCGACCTGCTGGCGGCGGGACACGTCGGACCGCGCGGCGCTGCTGATCGACATGGCGGACTATTTCGACGCGGCCATGGAGGCCATGTCCCAGGCGCGGCGGTCCATCCACCTGCTGAACTGGGCCTTCGAGCCCGACACCCTGTTCCACCCGCAACCCGGCTGCACGGGGCCGCAGAGCGACCGGATCGCCACCTTCCTGACGCGCCTGGCGCGGGAGGCGTCGGGCCTGGACGTGCGCATCCTCTGCTGGAAATCGGCCGCGCCGGTGGCGGCCACCCAGCGGTGGTTCCCGATCGCCGACCGCTGGGAGTTCAAGGACAGCAACGTCAAGTTCGTGCTCGACGGCAAGCTGCCCGTGGGGGCCAGCCACCATCAGAAGATCATCGTGGTCGACGACGCCATCGGCTTCTGCGGCGGGGGCGACATCGGCCCCGACCGCTGGGACACGGCACAGCACCTGGACGACGACCCGCGCCGGGCGAAGACCAAGCGGCGGGCCACCAAGAGGGGCCACCCCAACGACTTCGACAGCCGCCATGAGGTGATGGGCGTCGTGGAGGGCGCGCCGGCGCGGGCGCTGGGCGCCCTGTTCCGCGACCGCTGGGCGAGGTGCACGGGCGAGGTCCTGCCCGAGCCCGCGACCGTCCTCAAGCCGGCCTGGCCCAAGGGTGTCGCCGCCCAGTTCAGAAACGTCGAGGTGGGCCTTTCGCGCACCATCGGCGCCTGGCGGCGCTATCCGGAGGTGCGCGAGGTCGAGGCGCTGCACCTGGCCGCCATCCGCGAGGCGGAGCGCTGCATCTACATGGAGAACCAATACTTCACCTCGCCGCTGATCGCCGGCGCCCTGGCCGCGCGCCTGGCCGAGCCGGACGGGCCGGAGGTGGTGCTGATCGGCACCGAGCATTCCCCCAGCTATTTCGACCAGCTCACCATGGACGGCACCCGGGTGAAGTTCATCGAGCGGCTGAA
>NZ_DATMNA010000111.1:0-42451 GCF_035569475.1 Phenylobacterium sp. | reverse complement strand
GCCACGCTCTATGTGTTGCGCCAGGCGCAGGGGCACGGGCTGGGCGCGCGGCTGATGGGCCAGACCGCCCGCGCGCTGGCGGCCCAGGGGGCGACCTCGCTGATGGTCTCGGTGCTACGCGACAACCTGCGCGCCCGCGGCTTCTACGAGCACCTGGGCGGCGAGCCGGAGGCGGCGCGGCAGGAGCCCGGCCCGGGCGGCCGGCTGCTCTACGAGGTCGCCTATCGCTGGCGCGACATCCGCAGCCTGACCGCATGAGGCCATCGGAGCTCCTGAGGAGCTTGGCGCTGGCGGGACTGGCCTGCGCTCTCGCCCTTCCGGCCCAGGCCCAGCCGAAGCTGATGGACTGGCCCGACCTGATGGGCCGGCCCCTGCCGAAGGCGACGGCGCGGATCGCCTATGGCCCCGACCCGCTGCAGGTGGCCGAGGTCTGGCGCCCGGACGGCAAGGGCCCGTTCCCCACGGTGCTGATGATCCATGGCGGCTGCTGGCGCTCCGGCGTCGCGAACCTGCACATCATGGACTATGCCGCCGAGGATCTGCGCAGGCGCGGGATCGCGGTGTGGAACATCGAATACCGCGGCGTCGACAGGCCCGGCGGCGGCTATCCTGGAACCTTCCAGGACGTCAGCGCCGCCGCCGACGCGCTGCTGGCGCACGGACGGGACTACGGCCTTGCGACCGACAAGCTTGTGGTGCTGGGCCATTCGGCGGGCGGCCAACTCGCCCTGTGGCTGACGGCGCGGCCGAAGCTGCCGGCCTCAAGCCCGCTGCAAGATCCGAAACCGCTGAACATCGCCTGGACGGTCAGCCTGGGCGGCCTGCCCGATCTGGTGACGGCCAAGGACGGCTGCGGCGAGGCGACCGTCGCGCGCCTTCTGGCCGGCTCGGCTCGGCCCGACCCCTTGAGCGATACCTCACCCGCGGGCCTCCTGCCGCTCGGCACGCCCCGGATGCTGATCCACGGCGCCCTGGACGAGACGGCCCCGCCCGCACAGGGCAAGGCCTATGTGGCCAGGGCGCGCGCGGCGGGCGACATCCGCGCCTGGACCTACGCGATCCCAGGCGAGGGGCATGTGGAGGAGATCGCGCCGGGCTCGAAGACCTGGGCCGCGGTCACCGACGGCCTGCAGTCGGTCTTCCACAGCAAGGACGGCGGCTGGGTGATGCGGAACCTGGCGGTGAGCGGGCCCTAGGACCCTACCGGCTCCGGCGCGGCGTAGGTCAGCGACACGAACACGTCTTCCAGGTCCGGGTCCTCGGTGGCGATATCCTTGATGTGCAGGCCGGCGGCGCGGATGGCGGCCAGCACCTGTTCGACGGACGACTGGCCGGTGCGGTAGCTGACCGTGAAGCCGCCGGAGGGCAGCAGGGCGGTCTCAAACCCCGCCAGGGCCGGCGCGGCGGTCATCGGCTCCAGCGGGGTCACCAGCACCTTGCGCATGTCCATCCGGGCCAGCAGCGTGGTGGTCGGCTCGCAGGCCACCACCTGGCCGCGGTTGATGATCGCGATCTGGTCGCAGAGCTCCTGGGCCTCTTCCAGGTAGTGGGTGGTGAGCACGATGGTCACGCCCTTGCGGTTCAGTTCCAGCACATAGGCCCAGAGCTGGCGGCGCAGCTCCACGTCGACGCCGGCGGTGGGCTCGTCGAGGATCAGCACCGGCGGGTTGTGGACCATGGCCTTGGCGACCATCAGGCGGCGCTTCATGCCGCCGGAGAGCTGGCGCACGTAGGCGTTGGCCTTGTCGCCGAGGCCCAGGGCATTCAGCAGCTCGGCGGTGCGGCGCTCGGCCTTGGGCACGGCGTACATGCCCGCGGCCACCTCCAGCGACTCGGCCGGGGTGAAGAAGGGGTCGGCGGCGATCTCCTGCGGCACCACGCCGATGGCGGCGCGCGCGTCGCGGGGCCGCTCGTCGATGTCGCGGCCCCAGATGCTGACCGTGCCGGAGGTCTTGCGGCACAGGCCCGCCAGGATGTTGATGAAGGTCGACTTGCCGGCTCCGTTCGGCCCCAGCAGGCCGAAGATCGAGCCGCGCGGGATCGCCAGGTCGATGCCCTTCAGCGCCCGCATTTCCGGCGTCGTCTTGGTGGCCGCGTAGGTCTTGACCAGGCCCTTGGCCTCAATCGCGTAGTCCGGCAGATTCATGAGCATCCCGTCGTCGCCCTCTCCACATTGACTGGGAAAGCCGCGCTCGCATACCTAGGCGCGCGGCGGCCCCTCCACAATCGGGCCGCTCAGAAGGATTGCCCGATGGCCCGCAAAGCCGCCTCCAAGCCGCTCGTGAAACCCGCTTCCGCGAAGAAGAAGCCCGAACCGGCGCCGGCCAAGGGGGCCTTGGTCCCCAACCTGCCGGCGCCCGAGGTCATCGTCGTGCGCTCCAAGCGCGTGGCCTGCGACGGGGTCGGCGGCGCGCTCGGCCACCCGCGGGTCTATCTGGAGATGGGCGAGGCCGACTTCGTCGAATGCCCCTACTGCGACCGCCGCTTCGAGTTGGCCAGCGGGACCGAGGGACCGGAGAGCGAGTACGCCGCGCCGGGGGTCTACGAAGGGTCGCACGGGCACTGAGATCATCCCTCCTCTTTAGGGGAGGGACAGGCCGCGAAGCGGCCAGGGTGGGGAAGTCGCGTTCAGGCGGCGGACTCTCAGCTTGGCCCACACACCCCCACCCGACCTCGGCTTCGCCTCGGCCACCCTCCCCTAAAGAGGAGGGATGGCGCCCCGCGCTAAACCCTCAACGGCATCAGGATGTACTGCACGTCCGCGTCCTGCGGATCGAGAACCAGCGCCGGATCGTTCGGGCCGCCGAAGCGCAGTTCGGCCAGTTCGCCCGAGATCTGGTCGGTGATGTCCAGCAGGTAGCGGGCGTTGAAGCTGAGCTCGAAGGCGTCGCCGTCGTAGTCCAGTTCCAGCTCTTCCACCGCCTGGCCGGCCTCCATGTTGCGCACGGTGAGCACGCATTTTCCGCCCTCGACGGCCATGCGCACGGACCGGGACTTCTCCGCCGAGATGGTGGCCACGCGGTCGACGGCCTGGGCGAACAGCTTGGAGTCCACGCGCACGATGCGGTTGTTGTCCTTGGGGATCACTCGCGGATAGTCGGGGAAGGTGCCGTCGATCACCTTGGAGGTCAGCGCCGCGCCGCCGAAATCCAGGCGCACCTTCTGGGGGCTGATCTGCAGCTCGACCTGCTCGCCGGCGTCGTCCAGCAGGCGCCTGGCCTCGGCGATGGTTTTGCGGGGCACGATCACGCCCGGCAGGCCGGCCGCGCCGTCCGGCGCCGCCATCTCGGCCAGCGCCAGGCGCGAGCCGTCGGTGGCCACCGCGCGCAGCTTGGTCTGGCCCTCCTCGACCACCGTGTGCAGGTAGAGGCCGTTCAGGTAGTAGCGGGTCTCCTCGGCGGAGATCGCGAACTTGGTCTTGTCGATCAGCCGGATCAGGTCGGTGACATCCACCGCCATGCGGCCCGACAGGCCGTCGGAGGTCATCACCGGGAAGTCGCCGGCCGGCAGCACCGGCAGGTTGAAGCGGCTGCGCCCGGCCGAGACGGTCAGGCGCGGGTCCTCGCCCGTGAAGCTGAGCACCACGTCGGCGCCTTCCGGCAGCTTGCGGACGATCTCGTAGAGGGTATGGGCCGGCGCGGTGATTTGGCCGGGCTGGTCCACCTGGGCCAGGGCCTCGTCGATGATCTCCATGTCGAGATCGGTGGCCGAGAACGTCAGCCGGTCGCGCTCGGCGGACAGAAGCACGTTGGACAGGATCGGGATGGTGTTGCGCCGCTCCACCGCGCTCTGCACATGCCCCAGCGCCTTAAGCAGCGCCGCCCGCTCGATCGTCAGCTTCATGTGTTTGTCCGAACCGCACCGCGCGGAACGCAAATCGCCCCCGCGCCCCCCGACCTGGAAGGACTTGCGACATTAGCCATTTTGCAGGCTGACGGAAGGGGCGCTCAGGCCCTCAGGCGCGCCGATCCACAGAACCGCCCGGATCGGCCTCATCGCCGCTGGCGTAGGGGTTCGGTCCCGCGCCGCCCGGCTTGGGCGCGTCGGGCTGGGCGCCGGCCTCCTTGGCCGCCACCATCACCATGGCCGGGCGCACCAGGCGGCCGAGCAGTTCGTAGCCGGGCTGCATCACCTCGACCACGCCGCCGGCCGGCACGTCGGTCCCCGGGACCTCGGCCATGGCCTGGTGCTGGTGGGGGTCGAACTTGTCGCCCCTGGCCGGCGCGATACGCTTCAGCCCATTGCGTTCGAAGGCGCCGAGCAGCTCCTTCTCGGTCATCTCCACGCCGAGCACGAAGTTCTTGATCGCCGGGTCGCCGCCGTCGGCCGGCTCGTGCGCCAGGGCCCGCGAGAGGTTGTCGGCCACGCCCAAGAGGTCGCGGGCGAACTTCTGGATCGCATAGGCGCGCGCGTCGTTGGCCTCGCGCTCGGCGCGGCGCCGGGTGTTCTCGGCTTCCGCGGCGTAGCGCAAGATCTGCTCCTTCAGCGCCGCGTTCTCGGCCTTCAGCGCCGACAGCTCGGCCTCGCCCGCTTCGGCGAGGAAGGCGTCGGCTTCGTCGGGCGTATTGTCTTCGGACATCTAGCTCTCGTCTCTCAGCTCTTGTCGCTCAGGCTTTCATCACCTGACCCAGCACGCGCGCGGTATAGTCCACCAACGGGATGATCCGCGCATAGTTCAGCCGGGCCGGGCCGATCACGCCGATCGCGCCCAGCACCCGCTGCGACCCCGTCATATAGGGTGCGGCGATCACGGCGGAACCTGAAAGTGAGAACAGCTTGGTCTCCGCCCCGATGAAGATGCGCACGCCCTGGCCCTCGCGCACCCCGTCCAGCAGCGAGATCAACTGCTCCTTCTGCTCCAGGTCCTCGAACAGCGAGCGCACCCGTTCCAGGTCGTCGACGGCGCCCGGTTCGTCCAGCAGGTTGGCGCGGCCGCGCACGATCAGGGCGCGGTCCTCCGCGTCGCCGCCGCCCCAGGCGGCCAGGCCGTCCTCCACCAGCCGCGCGGCGCTGGCGTCGAGTTCGCGCCGGGCGCGGGCGATGTCGGCGGCGAGGTCCACCTTGGCCTCGGCCAGGGTGCGGCCGCGCAGGCGGGCGTTGAGGAAGTTCGAGGCCTCGGTGAGCGCAGAGGGCGTCACCCCGGCCGGCAGGCGGATCAGCCGGTTCTCCACCGTGCCGTCGGCGAAGACCATGATCGCCAGGGTGCGCTCCACGCCGAGCGAGACGAACTCCACATGCTTGACGCCGGCGTCGCGGATCGGGGTCACCACCACGCCCGCCCCGCCGGCCAGGCCGGAGAGGATCGAGGAGGCCTCGTTGAGCGCGTCCTCGAAGTTGCGGCCGTGGGCGTGCAGGCGCGCCTCGATGGCCTGGCGGTCGACCGCGCCCACGTCGCCCACCTCCAGCAGGCCGTCGACGAACAGGCGCAGGCCTGCATGGGTCGGCAGCCTCCCCGCGCTGACGTGCGGCGCGCCGAGCAGGCCGAGCTGGGTCAGGTCCTGCATGGTGTTGCGGATCGAGGCCGGCGACAGCGGCAGGCCGCCCTTCGACAGGGTGCGCGAGCCCACCGGCTCGCCGGTCTCCAGATAGCTCTCCACGATGCGGCGGAAGATGTCGCGCGCGCGTTCGTCGAGTTCGGCCAGGGAGGGACCGGAGGCGAAGAGGGGGGTGCTCACGTTTGCGGCGGCGGGTTCTCGGGTGGCGTCCATGGACGGGACCTTGCCGATCTAGGATAAGCGCGGCCTCAGTCCGCGCAAGCCGCGCGCCCAATCAAGCCGCCATCCCCAGGAGTCTCCCCATGCGCCCGTCCGAACGCCTCGCCGACGTGCTGCGGCCCGTGACCCTGGAGACCGGCGTCAACCGCTATGCGGAAGGCTCCTGCCTGGTGAGCTTCGGCCACACCAAGGTGCTGGTGACGGCCAGCCTCGAGGAAGGCGTCCCCGGCTTCCTGCGCGGCAAGGGCCAGGGCTGGGTCACCGCCGAGTACGGCATGCTGCCCCGCGCGACCCACACCCGCGGCCGGCGCGAGGCCGCCCAGGGCAAGCAGTCGGGCCGCACCCAGGAGATCCAGCGGCTGATCGGCCGCTCCATGCGCGCCATCGTCGACCTGAAGGCGCTGGGCGAGCGGCAGATCTCCATCGACTGCGACGTGATCCAGGCCGACGGCGGCACGCGCACCGCCTCGGTGACCGGCGCCTGGGTGGCGCTGCGGTTGGCCACCAGATACCTGCTGGAGGAGGGCGTGATCGCCACCGACCCGATCCTCGATCAGGTGGCGGCGGTAAGCTGCGGGGTGTTCGCCGGGACGCCGGTGCTGGACCTCGACTACGAGGAGGACTCCAACGCCGAGGCGGACGCCAACTTCGTGCTCACCGGCCGCGGCGACATCGTCGAGATCCAGGCCACCGGCGAGAAGCGCGGCTTCTCGGAGGCCGAGTTCGAGTCCCTGTTCTCGCTGGCCCGCAAGGGGATCGGCGAACTGGTCGCCTTGCAGCGCGCGGCGACCGGCGGCTGAGAACGCAAAGCGGGCGGCCGGTCGCCCAGCCGCCCGCTTCGCTTACCGCCGAGAGCGGTCGTCTGGTCCTAGAGCCCGGCCACGAAATAGCGGAAGGCCGAAGGCGGCATCCGGTTCAGCTCGCGCGCCAGGGGCGCGAAGAGGGCGTTCAGAACCCGTTCAATCGCAGCGATCATCGGGAACACTCCTGTGTGCAGTGCAGCATTGTGCGCCGCATATAGAAATGGAGCTTTGAGATTGCAAGGCTTCTCACGGTGAAGCCAAGTTCCTCGCCGCGCTGCGATAGCTCCTCCGCCGCAAGCGAGGGAGGAGCCGAGGATCACTCGTCGTCGTCCGGCTGATCATCCGAAGGCCCCGCTTCGTAGGTGAGCAGGTCGCCCGGCTGGCACTCCAGCTCCCGGCAAAGCGCCGCCAGGGTGGAGAAGCGCACGGCGCGGGCCTTGCCGGTCTTCAGGATCGACAGGTTGGCGATGGTCACGCCGACCCGGTCGGCGAGTTCGGTGAGCGACATGCGGCGTTCGAGCAGGACGCGGTCGAGTTGGACGCGGATGGGCATGGTCTGGGGCGCCGCCTAGATCGTCAGCTCGGCTTCGCGCCGCAGGCGGGCGCCTTCGCGGAACACCTCCGCCAGCACGAAGACCACCAGGACGGAGAACCAGGCGGTGAGGCTGAAGTCGGGCTTCACGTCCTTGATCCAGGGCAGGAAGGGGCTGAGGCCCCAGACGCAATAGCGGCCGATCTCCAGCGCCGCCAGCATCAGGCCGATCAGGCGCAGGCGCCGCACGTTGGTCGGGTGGAAGGGATCGCCGGCGGTCAGGGTGGTGAAGATCTGGCGCAGGGAATGAACGATCACCAGCACGCCGCCGATCGACAGGCCGAACACCAGCAGCATGCCGGCGAACAGCGGCCCGCGGGTCGCGACGACCGCGGCGTTCCTGCTCATGATGTCGGGGAAGAGGTCGGGATTGAAGCTGAACAGCAGGGCGGCCAGGGTGGCCAGCGCCACGGCGCCCAGGGCGATCCAGAGGGCGGCGAAGACCACATCGAGGATGATCTTCAGGAAACTGGAGACCGATCCCGGTCCTAGCGCGCGCATCGAGAAGCTCCCCAGCCGACGCCAAAACCCGCCCCGGCGGCGCTGGCGAAGAGCGCGGCGGGAGCGGGTCGGACGAACCCCAAGGCGATGAGCCTAGTTGATCGTGGCGGCGACGGCGACTGCCAGCATCGGGGTCACGGCGAGCGCCATGAAGATGCCCAGGGAAACGCGGTCGAAGGTCTTCATCACATTCGAGAACATTGGTCGGTTCCTTTCGTTCGAATTGCTGCGGTGCAGCGTATTTGTGGGTCGGTGTCCCGTCCCGATGTCGGTATTCAATACGGCCGCATCGATTAGCGATCAAATTAATATCGAGTAACGATATTAAACTTTTGCAATGCAACACGACGGGGCGCGGCTATGGTCGCAAACGCGTAAAGGGAGCGTGAATCGATGGCGCTGAAGCTGGAGCCTGGAAGCCGGCTGGTGGTGGCCACCCACAACCCCGGCAAGGCCCGCGAACTGGGCGAGATCCTGGAGAACCGCTTCGCGCTGGTGAGCGCTGGCGAGCTGGGCCTGGCCGAACCGGACGAGACCGAGACGACCTTCGCCGGCAACGCCCTGCTGAAGGCCCGCGCGGCGGCCGAGGCCAGCGGCCTGATCGCCCTGGCCGACGATTCCGGCCTGTCGGTGGCGGCCCTGGAGGGCTCGCCCGGCATCTACTCGGCGCGCTGGGCGGGACCGGGGCGCGACTTCACCGTGGCCATGAAGAAGGTCGAGGAGCGCCTGGAGGAGACCGGCGCCAAGGATTTCAGCGCCTGGTTCACCAGCGCGCTCGCGGTCGCCTGGCCGGGCGGCCCGGCGGTGGTGGTCGAGGGCCGGGTGGACGGGACGCTCAGCTTCCCGCCGCGCGGCGACAAGGGCTTCGGCTACGACCCGATCTTCGTCCCCGAGGGGTTCGCCCAGACCTTCGGCGAGATGGAGCCTTCGGCCAAGGACGGCATGAGCCACCGCGCCAGGGCCTTCGCCAAGCTGAAGGCCGCGCTCTTGTGACAACGGCGCCGAAGGTGGGGGTCTACATCCACTGGCCCTACTGCGCGCGCATCTGCCCCTACTGCGACTTCAACGTCTTCAAGGACCGGCGTGGCGACGAGCCCGCCGCGCTCGCCCGCGCGATCGTCGCGGACCTGGAGGCGCAGGCGACGCTGACCGGGCCGCGCGAACTGGCCTCGGTGTTCCTGGGCGGCGGCACGCCGTCGCTGATGGACCCTGAGTGGGCGGGCGAGATGATCGCGGCCGCAAGGCGCCTCTGGACCCCGGCGGCGGACCTCGAGGTCACCCTGGAGGCCAACCCGACGGACGCCGAGGCCCAGCGGTTCGCGGGCTTCGCCGACGCCGGGGTGAATCGCCTGTCGCTCGGCCTGCAGTCGCTCGACGACGCGGCGCTGGGGTTCCTGGGTCGCAACCACGACGCGGCGACCGCGATCCGGGCGGCGCGGGCGGCGACCCGGGCGTTTCCGCGGCTCTCCATCGACATGATCTACGCCCGGCCCGGCCAGACGCCGCAGGTCTGGGCGGCGGAGCTGAAGGCGGCCGTCGACCTGGGCGCCGAGCACGTCTCGCCCTACCAGCTCACCATCGAGGCCGGCACCGCCTTCGACCGCGCAGTGCGCCGCGGGACCTTCATGCCGCCGGACGCCGACACCGGCGCCGAGCTGTTCGACACCACCCAGCGGGTGCTCGAAGCCGCCGGGTTCGAGGCCTACGAAGTCTCCAACCACGCCCGCGGCGAGGCCGCCCGGTCGCGCCACAACCTGATCTACTGGCAAGGCCGCGACTACATCGGCGCGGGGCCGGGCGCCCACGGCCGGATCACCGTCGAGGGCGCGCGCCGGGCCACCCATGCGGCAGCGAGGCCGGCCGATTACATCGCCCGTGTGGCGGAAACCGGCGTGGGCTTCGCGGCCCCTGAGACCCTCAGCCCCCGCGAGGCCGCCCAGGAGCGGTTGCTCAGCGGCCTGCGAATCACCGAAGGCGTGCCGCGGGCGGATGTCGCCGCCTTGGCGATCCCGTCCGCCCGGATCGCCGAACTCGTGATGCTCGGCCTGCTGGCCGACGATCCCGGCCGGCTACGGGCGACGCCCGCCGGGCGGCTGGTGCTGGATCGGCTGACTCAGGAGCTGGCCCTTTGACATCGGTGTCATGACCGGCGAACCCTCCGCCATGGCCCAACGCCTTCCGCCGCCCGCCCTGGACGACTCGACCCTGGCGCCGGGGCTCTATGTGGTGGCCACGCCGATCGGCAACCTGCGCGACATTACCCTGCGCGCGCTGGACGTGCTGGCCGCCGCGGACCTGGTGCTGGCCGAGGACACCCGGGTGGCCGGCAAGCTGCTCGGCGCCTATGGCCTGTCGGCGAAGCTGGAACGCTACGACGAGCACGGGGCCGAACGATCGAGGCCCAAGGCCATGGCGGCCTTGGCGGAGGGCAAACGCGTCGCGCTCATCTCCGACGCCGGGACGCCGCTGGTCTCCGACCCCGGCTACAAGCTGGTGCGCGAGGCCGCCGCAGCGGGCGTGGCGGTGTTCCCGATTCCCGGCCCCTCGGCCCTGCTGGCCGGCCTCTCCGCCGCGGGCCTGCCCACCGACCGCTTCCTGTTCGCGGGCTTCCCGCCGCCGAAGAGCGCCGCGCGGCGGACCTTCCTGGAGGAACTGGCGCCGATCCGCGCCACCCTGGTGTTCTTCGAAGGCGGCTCGCGCCTGGCAGCCAGCCTGGCCGACATGGCCGCCGTGCTGGGCGCCGCGCGCGAGGCCGTCGTCTGCCGCGAACTCACCAAGCTCTACGAGACCCTCTACCGCGGCCCGCTGGCGGAGCTGGCCGCCGATCCGCGGCTCGACGCGCCGAAGGGCGAGATCGTGATCCTGGTCGGTCCCGGCCACGAAGCCGAGGCCAGCGCCGGCGACATCGACGCCGCGCTCGCCGACGCGCTTCTACGCCTGCGCCCGGCCGAGGCCTCCGCCGAGGTGGCCAAGGCGCTCGGCCTCTCGCGCCGCGACGTCTACCAGCGGGCCATGGCCCTGCGGGCGGGCCGGTGAGACGCGGCGAGGTCCGCCAGGCGCGCGGCCGCGCGGGGCGCGAGGCCGGCCGCCGCGCCGAGGTGCTGGCCGCGCTATGGCTGATGGCCAAGGGCTACCGCATCCTGGGCTTCCGCTTGAAGACGCGCCAGGCGGAGATCGACCTCCTGGCCCTGCGCGGGAAGGTGCTGGCGGTGGTCGAGGTCAAGCGCCGCACCAGCCTGCTCGCCGCCCTGGAGACCGTGACCTTCGACCAGCGCGAGCGGCTGCGGCGCGCCGGCCGGGCCCTGGCGGCCGGGCGGCCCGCCCTCGGCGGTGCGGCGGTGCGTCTCGACCTGATAGCCCTCGCGCCGGGCAGACTCCCCAGGCATATTCCCGACGCCTGGAAGGGAAACTGAGGGACCAGCCGACAACGCCATGAGTCGCGAGGAAGCTGAGACCCTGTTGCTTGGCGCGGGCGCCGCGCCCGACGCCGATTTCCCGCTGCTGGAAGCCGCGATCGCCTGCGCCATCCACGAGGACCCCGCGCGCGACCCGCAGGCCGCCCGAGACCTGGGCGCGGCAGGCGTCGAGCGACTGGGGCTGCGCCTGAAGCAGGAGAGCGCCGAGGAGGCCCTGGCCGAGAGCATGGCAGGCGATCTTCGGCTGGCCGGCGACCTCCTGACCTACGAGGACCCCGACAACGCCGACGTCGTGGCCGTGGCCGAGCGGCGCAAGGGGCTGGCGGTGGCGCTGGGGGTCTTCTACCTGCACGCCGCGCGGAAATGCGCGCTCACCGTCCAGGGCGTCGACTTCCCCGGCCACTTCCTGTTGCGCATCGAGACCGAGGAAGGCCCGCTGGCCCTGGACCCGTTCTCGGAGGGCCGCGTGGTCCTGCCGTCCGAGCTGACCCGGCGCGCCCTCCACGCGGGCCTCACCCCCAACGTCGCCGACCGGCTGGACCGGCTGATGGCGCCGGTCAGTGACCGCGCAGTGCTGATGCGCCTGCAGAACACCATCTACGCCCGGGCCATCCAGATGCGCGACTTCCCCCGCGCCGAGCGCGCCGCCCTGCGCCGCGCCCTGCTGGATCCCAGCGACCACCGCCCCTGGCTCGACGTGGCCGCCGCCCGCGAGGGCCAGGGCGCCCTGGCCGGATCGCTCGAGGCCCTGGCGCGGGCGACGGAACTCGACGGCGGCGCGGCCCTGGCGGCGCGCGCCCAGCGCGAGCGGGTGCGGTTGCAGTTGAACTAGCGCGGGCGACCCTTCGGCTTCGAGGTGAAGGCCTCGTCCAGCGGACAGGCCGCGCCATAAATCTCATGGCAGCCAGTTTGCTTTGCGGTCTCGGAAGGATCGTTGATCCTTCACGTTTGCACGGCTGGCGCTGCGGCCCGCAGCGGCCTATCTCCCAAGGTCCAGGTCGCCCGGAGCTCTCCATGTCCCTCAAGGTCGCGGTGCAGATGGACCCCATCGAGGGGATCAACATCGAGGGCGACACGACCTTCCTGATGATGGAGATGGCCCAGGCCCGCGGTCACAGCCTGTTCGTCTACACCACCGACACCCTCGCCATGGAGGAGGGCCGGGTGTTCGCGCGCGGCCGGCAGGTCAGCGTCCAGCGCCGGGTGGGCGACCACGCCACGCTGGGGGATTTCAAGCGGGTGGACCTCGCCGCCTTCGACGTGATCCTGCTGCGCCAGGACCCGCCCTTCGACATGAACTACATCGACTCGACCTTCTTCCTGGAGAAGGTCCACCCTGGGACCCTGGTGGTGAACGACCCGGTCTCGGTTCGCAACGCCCCGGAAAAGCTGTTCGTCACCGACTTCCCCCGCCTGCAGCCGCCGACCCTGATCACCTCCGACCGCGAGGCGATCGCCGAGTTCCGGCGGCGGCACGGCGACGTCGTGCTGAAGCCCTTGAACGGCCGCGGCGGATCGGGCGTGACGCGCCACCTGGCCGACGACCCCAACCTCGAAGCCCTGCTGGAGATACACGCCCAGCTCAGCCCCGAGCCGGTGATCCTGCAGAAATTCCTGCCGTCGGTGACCCAGGGGGACAAGCGGATCCTGCTGATCGACGGCGAGGCCGTGGGCGCGATCAACCGGGTGCCGCAGAAGGGCCAGATCCGCTCCAACCTGGCGGTCGGCGGCCGCGCCGAGGCCGTGGAGCTGACCGCCCGCGACCGGGAGATCTGCGCCGCCATCGGCCCGGAGCTGAAGGCGCGCGGCCTGCTGTTCGTCGGCATCGACGTGATCGGCGACTATCTGACCGAAATCAACGTCACCTCGCCCACGGGGGCCGTGGCGCTCAAGACCTTCACCGGAATCGACGCCGCCGATATCCTCTGGCAACGGATTGAAACCCTTCGCTCTACCGCCTAGGTTGTCCCCGCAAGACGCGCCCTCAAGTCACGGAAACGTCTCGTTTTCCCCATAAGTTCTATTTTTGTTCTTGATCTGAGCGCGGCCGTGTGGTGCGATCTTGTGGATAACTGACGATTGACCACAAGGTCTTGGGGGGCTGGGGAAAGGGCATGGCCGCACGGGTTGTGACCGTGGCGTTCGAAGGCGTCGAGGCGCGCCGGGTCGACGTGGAGGCTCAGCTCACCGGCGGCGAATTCGCCTTCATCGTGGTGGGCCTGGGCGACAAGGCGGTGGGGGAGAGCCGGGAACGGGTCCGCGCGGCCTTCACCGGCCTTGGCCTGGCGATGCCGGGCAAGCGGATCATCGTCAATCTCGCGCCCGCGGACCTGCCCAAGGTGGGCAGCCACTACGATCTGCCGATCGCGCTGGCGGTGATGGCCGGCATGGGCGTGATCCCGCCCGACGCGCTCGCCGACTGGGCCGCGGTGGGCGAGCTGTCTCTGGACGGCCGCATCGTGCAGACTTCGGGCGCCCTGCCGGCGGCGGTGGCCGCAGGCGGCATGGGCCTGGGGCTGATCTGCCCGGAGGCCTGCGGGCCGGAGGCCGCCTGGGCGGGCGAGACGCGGATCCTGGCGGCGCCGTCGCTGATCGCCCTGGTGAACCACTTCCGGGGGACCCAGGTCCTCTCGGCGCCCAAGCCCGGACCCATGCGCGACGGCGAGCGCCGGCCGGACCTGCGCGAGGTGAAGGGTCAGGAGAACGCCAAGCGGGCGCTGGAGATCGCCGCGGCGGGCGGCCACAACCTGGCCTTCGTCGGGCCGCCGGGGTCGGGCAAGTCGATGATGGCCGCCCGCCTGCCGGGCCTGCTGCCGCCGCTGACGCCTGAGGAGTTGCTGGAGACCTCCATGGTCCATTCGGTGGCCGGCCTGATCGCCAAGGGCGAGCTGACCCGCGCGCGGCCGTTCCGCGCGCCGCACCATTCGGCGACCATGGCGGCGCTGACCGGCGGAGGCCTGAAGACCAAGCCGGGCGAGGTCAGCCTGGCGCACAACGGGGTGCTGTTCCTCGACGAACTGCCGGAGTTCAGCGCCCAGGCGCTGGACAGCCTGCGCCAGCCGCTGGAGACCGGCGAGGTGATCGTCGCCCGCGCCAACGCCCATGTGCGCTATCCGGCCCGGGTGCAACTGGTGGCCGCGATGAACCCGTGCCGGTGCGGCCTGGGCGGGCCTGGGCGCGGCGCCTGCGGTCGCGCGCCCCGCTGCCAGAGCGACTACCTGGGCCGCATTTCGGGTCCGCTGATGGACCGCATCGACCTGCAGGTGGAGGTGCCGCCGGTCACCGCCGCCGATCTGGCCCTGCCCGCGCCGGCGGAGGGGACCGCCCAGGCGGCCGCGCGGGTGGCCGAGGCCCGCGGCGCCCAGGCCGAGCGGGCGGTCCGCGGCGGCGAGGGCGCGGCGGCGCTGAACGCCCGGGCCGAGGGCGAATGGCTGGAGACCATCGCGGCCCTCGACGCGCCGGCCCGCGCGCTGCTGACCCGCGCCGCGGAGGCCGGCGGCCTCACCGCCCGTGGCTGGACCCGGACCCTGAGGCTCGCGCGCACCATCGCCGACCTGGAGGGCGCGGACGCCGTGCGGCGGGTCCACGTGGCCGAGGCGCTGATCTACCGCCGCATCGCCCCGGGATCGGTCATCGGATCGCCGTCGCTGGCCGGCTGACGGCTGGCGCGCCAGGTGTTGAACACGCCGATACCCACGGCGAAGAACACCCATTGGCTGAAGATGACCTGCCCGGTCGCATAGGCCCAGGCCCGCACGCCGGGGTCCACGATACGGGCGATGTGGGTGACGACGCAGAGCAACTGAAAGGCCGCCGCGAACAGCGGCCAGTAGCGGCGGGTTCGCAGCGCGACCGCCGCGAGCAGGACCAGCAGGCAAATGTCGGCCCCGAAGGCGCCCCACTGGGTCCCCGACCAGCGGGGATCGCGCAGGACGAGGGTGGTCAGCCAGCTCAGCATCAGACCGCCGGCCGCGACCTGTTCCTCTCGCCCTCCCTTCCAGAAGGCGCCTCCACCGACGATCACCGTGATCGCCAGTCCAACCCAGGGCGGCAGGGCGTAGCTGTGCGGATGCAAGAAAAAAGACCCCCGGCGAGAGCCGAGGGTCCAATCTGCCAGACAGCCCGTGAGGGCGGAAGGGATTCTACGCGGCGCGGACCGGGCGAAGGGCGCGGCGGCCGACCTGGACCTCCTCGGTCGACGCGAAGGAGGGCGGCGGCTTGTCGCCGCTGCCCGGGTCGGTCATCACCACCGCGCCCAGGCCGATCTGGGTCTGGACGATCGAGAGCTCCTTGTGGGTCTCGACGATGGCGCGGCGGGCGTCGGCGAGCGCGGCGATCGCCTGGCTGGCGCGCTCCACGGCGTCCTGGCCGATCAGGGCCGAGGCCCCGGCCTGCCGGCGGAGGCTCGGCATGACCCCGGTGAGCGCAGCGGTTTTGGCCAGCGCCGCGTCGATGGCGGCTTCGGCTTCGAACAGGGCGCCGGCGACTTGCTCGGCGATCATACGACGTTGCTTGAGCATGAGTTCTCTCCTGCGCTCGCCGGGCTGCGACGGGCGCCTAAAGGTTTAAGCCGGGTATGGTTTCGGTCCGGTTCAGGCCCGGAAAAAAGTTCGCCCGAGGTCCTGGAGCGCATGGAGGCCCGCCAACATCCCCCCGAAAGCCAGGGCGGTGATGACGGCGATCGCCACGATGGCGCCGAGCCGGGCGACGGGACTCAGATCATTTCGGCCAAGCCAGCGTCGGGTTCCGACTTGAAGTTCTCGTCGAGCAGAACCCAGGTCATGCAGAGAATCTCCCGCAGGACCATTTCCGAAGGCTTGAACGGCGCCAGCTTCCGCGTACCCGACACCAAATGCCGGACCATCGAGGCTTGCGCCTCCGTGGCCGCCAGATCTACGAGCTGTCGTTCCAGTTGCGCCCAGGTAAAGGTCGGGAGGGCTTCCTCCCGGGCCGCCGGTGTCGGCCAGCGGGCCTCGAAGTCGTCGATCTCCCGGCGCAGCCGCAAGGCCTTGCCGATCACCGCTCTGTTGTCGAAGTTCTGCCAGTCGCCCATGGGCCACCCCCTCTGTTGCCGGCTCATCCGGCCAGAGGTTAACGGCGGCGTCTGTCCTGATCGCGTCGTGTCCTGATCCGGTCAGGACATGGTTAACCGGCAGGTCGACGTCCAGTTGACGCGCCAGCCGCGCCGCAGCGTAGCGGTCTTCCACCCCCAGCTTGCGGCGCGCGCGGTCGCAATAGGTGTCGACGGAAGTCTTCGACATGCCGAGCTGGCGGGCGATCTGCTTGGAGGAAAGGTGCTGGTCGACCAGCCGCAGGCATTCGCGCTCGCGCGGTGTGAGCAGGCCCACCGGATCTTCGACGATGATGTCGCGTGCTCGCATAGCGCCGGCAGTTAACGATGACTTGCGGCTGGCGTCTACTTTAACACGCCCGCCCGCGAGCGATCAGCTACACTGTGACGCATTGGAGGCGTCGCGATGGACACACCCGACCCCGGCCGCACCGCACAACTGGAGCTGATGATCGGCGCACGGCTACGCACCCGCCGCCGCCAGCTCGGGCTTTCGCAGAGCGACCTGGCGCAACGGCTCGGGGTGTCCTTCCAGCAGGTGCAGAAGTACGAGCGCGGCGCGAACCGGGTCGCGGCCTCGACCCTGCTGACCGCCGCCCAGGCGCTCAGCACCTCCATCTCCTGGCTGGTGGGCGAGGAGGTGTCCGGCCGCGACGACGACGACGACGTGTTCCGCGCGCTTTCCCGCCCCGGCGCGCTCGAGATCCTGCAGGCGTTCAACGCCATTCCCGATCCGCGCACCCGCATGGCCCTCCTGGCCCTGGCCCGCGAGATGGCGGGCGGCGCGGCCGCTTGACCGACCGTTAAGGCGTTTGCGGCTATCGCAGGCGTCATGCGCAGACCTCCCGCAAGGCCCGCCAGACCGCTCGCCCAACGCCGTCCGCGGCGCGCCCAGATCAGCGCCGAGCAACTGGCCTCCCTCAGCCACGAGTTCCGCACCCCGCTGAACGGCGTGCTGGGGATGTCGCGGCTGCTGGAGGGCACGCGCCTGACCGCCGAGCAACGCGCCTACGCCGCCGCCATCCGCGATTCCGGCGAGCATCTGCTCACCCTCGTCAACGACGTGCTGGATTTCGCCAAGCTGGGAGCGGGCAAGATCGAGCTGCATCCGGGCGAGGTCGAGGTCGACGCCTTGCTGCGCGGGGTCTGCGAGCTGCTGTCGCCGCGGGCCCGGGAGAAGGGTGTCGAAATCGCCTGGGCGGCGCCGGCGGTTCCCGGCGCGATCCGCGCCGACGAAGGCCGCCTGCGCCAGATCCTGCTCAACTTCGCCGGCAACGCGGTAAAGTTCACCGAGACCGGCGGCGTGCTGGTGGGCGTGGTCCCCGGCGAGCGCGGGCGGCTGCGCTTCACCGTCGAGGACACCGGCCCCGGCGTCACCGCCGACCAGCGCGAACGCATCTTCGAGGCCTTCGCCCAGGCCGACCCGGCCCACGCCCACCTGGGCGGCGCGGGGCTGGGCCTGGCGATCGCCCGGCGGCTGGCGCTGGCCATGGACGGCGCGGTCGGCGTCGAGGCGCGGCCGCAGGGCGGCGCCTGCTTCTGGTTCGAGGCGGCGTTCCGGCCCGCCGCGTCTCCGGCTGCGGCCGCCGGTCTCGCCGGCCGCAAGGTGGGCGTGGCCTCGGCCAATCCCATGGTCCGCGAGGCCGCCCGGCGGCAGATCGAGGCCTGCGACGGCCGGCCGGTCCCGGCCGCCCATATGGACGAGCTGATCGCCCGCACCCAGTTCGGCGACGTGGTCCTGGTGGACCACGCGCTCGCCACCGGCGCGCGGCTGGTGCGTCGGCCGCCGGAGCGCCGCGCCATCATCCTGCTGGCTCCGGAAGAGCGCGCCCTGATCGGCCGCTACCGGCGCTCGGGCTTCGCCGGCTATCTCATCAAGCCGCTGCGCCGCGCCTCCCTGGCCGAACGGGTGCTGATCGCCGCCGGCGCCGAGCAGGCCTCCTCCGCCGGCGCCGAGGACGAGCGGATCGCCACGGCCGCCGCGCCGGGCAAGAAGGTGCTCCTGGTCGAGGACAATCCGATCAACGCCCTGCTGGCCCGCGCGCTCCTGACCCGCGAGGGCTGCGAGGTCGACCACGCCAGCGGCGGCGACGAGGCCATCGCAGCCTCCAAGGTCGGGGCCTATGACCTGATCCTGATGGACATGCGGATGCCGGGCCTGAACGGGGTGGAGACCGCCCGCGCCCTTCGCCAGCTCGGCGTCGAGACCCCCATCGTGGCCTTGACCGCCAACGCCTTCGAGGACGACCGCCACGCGTGCCTGGCGGCGGGGATGAACGACTTCCTGGTCAAGCCGATGTCGCCGGACGCGCTGCGCGCCACCCTGACCCGCTGGACGGGACCGGGCTGGACCGAAGCCCTGAGGCGCGCCAAGGTCGGCTGACCGGGCGCCGGGGCGCGCCGTTCGCCCACGAGGCCGCCGATGACCAGCCAAGCCAGCGCCCCGCCGCGCCGCAAGCGCACGGCCATGGAGGTTCTGCGCGAGCTGCGCCAGCCCAAGGTCGCGGTGACCCTGGCGCTGGGTTTCTCGTCGGGCCTGCCTTTCCTGCTCACCGCCAACACCCTCGGCTACTGGCTGCGCGACGAGGGCACGGGGCTGAAGGCGATCGGCTTCATCTCCTGGGTGGGCCTGGCCTATTCGCTCAAGTGGCTGTGGTCGCCGGTGGTGGATCGCGTGGACCTGCCGCTGCTGGGCCGGCTCGGACGGCGCCGCGGCTGGATGGCCTTCGCCCAGATCCTGGTCGCCGCCGGCCTGGTGGGGATCGCCATCGTGGGGCCGAAGGGGCCCGGCGGACTGACGGCCATCGGCGCCTTCGCCCTCCTGACCGCCTTCGCCTCGGCCACCCAGGACATCGCCATCGACGCCTGGCGCATCGAGGCGGCGTCCGACAGCGACGAGCAGGGCCTGCTGTCGTCCGCCGCCGCGCTCGGCTATCGCGCGGCGATCATCGCGGCCGACGCCCTGATCCTGGCGGTGGCCGCGCGGATCGGCTGGCCCGGGGCCTATGTGGCCTATGGGGCGGCCATGTCGATCGGCCTGGTCGCGACCTGGTTCGCCCTGGAGCCCGCCCGCGCCCAGGCCGCGCTGAAGGCCCAGGCGCCGCTGTGGAATCCGCGCGGCTTCTTCGACGCCGTCGTCGGGCCGTTCGTCGACTTCTTCGCCCAGCACAAGGCGCTGGGCTTCCTGATGCTGATCGCCATCGCGACCTATCGCCTGCCCGACTTCGTCATGGGGCCGATGTACACGCCCTACTATGTGGACCTGGGGCTGACCAAGGACGCGGTGGCGGCGGTGCGGGGCTCCATCGGCCTGTTCGGCGCCCTGGCCGGGGTGGCGATCGGGGGCCTGAGCGCGGTGCGGCTGGGCCTGTTCCCGACCCTGATCACTGGGGCGATCCTCCAGGGGCTGGGCACGGCCTCCTTCGCCCTCCTGGCGCTCTATCCCGGCAATGTGCCGATGTTCGGCGCGGTGATGGGCGGCGACAACTTCGTGCAGGGCTACGCCGGCGTCGCCCTGATCGCCTATATGTCGAGCCTCACGAGCCTCGGCTACACGGCGACCCAGTACGCCCTGCTGTCGTCGGCCTACGCCCTCCTGGGCAAGTTCCTGAAGGGCTTTTCGGGCGTGATCGTCGAGGGGCTGGCGAAGACCTACGGCCAGATGCCGGCCTATGAGATCGCCTTCGTCGGCGCGGGCCTGATCGCGATTCCCGCCCTGGTGCTGTTCCTGCTGCTCGCCCGCGTGAACCGCCGCACCCTGGCCATGGCGCCCGCCTAGGCGCTGTCCAGGCTAGGCGGTCAGGCAGACCACCTGGGCGACCCGAAGGTTGCGGCGAAGGTCGTCGGCGACGCGGCCGTAGTTGTCGGCGGTGATCGGCGCGCCGGCCGAATCCGGCAGGCGCAGACCGCCGGCGCCCAGGGTCCTGGCGGTGGTCTCCGGCGAGGTGGTGTAGATGCGTCCGCGCCGTGGGGCCTCGGCGATGGTGACGCCGATCACCCGGCCGTGGTCGTCGAGCGCCGGCGCGCCCGAGAGGCCGCCCAGCGTGCCCTTCAGCCCGTCCGTCCGTCCGGTCTCGGCCCAGACCAGCACCGGCTCGGTGCGCGCGCCGCGGCCCTCAACCACCAGGTTCTCGCGGCCCAGCAGGCGCGAACTCGCCTCGCCGGGGCGGCCTTGCGGGAAGCCCAGGTGGAAGGCCCGCTCCCCGCGCCGCAGCCGCTGGGAGAGGCCGAGCGGCAGGGCGGCCGCGCCGCCGTCGGTGGTGAGGATCGCGGTCTCGGCGCTGGGGTCGATGCGGACGCTGGCGGCGACGCCGCGCCCAGGTGAGACCACGATCGCGGCCTTCGAGCAGCCTTCCACCACATGGCGCGCGGTGATCCAGACCCCGGAGGGCGCGACGGAGAAGGCCGTCCCGGCGCCGGCCTCGGTCTTGTCGGCCACCTCCACCACCACCGCCGGGTCGAAGGGCGAGGCGGGGCCCAGGGCCGCGCCCTCGGCCTCGGTGGTCGGCGGCGGGGCCGGCGGGGCGTCGGCGCGCTCCTGGCGGCCGACCGCGGCCAACAGCAGGGCCGCCACCACCGCGGCGTAGATCAGCCAGTCGGGCAGCCTGGGGAAATGCATGGACGCGCCGGCTCTTGTCCTAGCCGGAGACCGCGGCGGCGAGGATCAGGGCGGTGGCGATCTTGGCGCCCACCAGCATGGCGGCGGCGGCCATCTCGTCGTCCTGGATGCGCTTGGGCAGGCCGTGCAGGATCAGGTCGACCAGCCGGAAGATCAGGAGCTGCACCAGGGTGATCGCCACGCCCCACAGCGCCAGCTCGATCAGGCTGGTCGAGGCCTTCAGGGAAACGGCCAGCGGTATGGCCAGGCCGACCAGGACGCCGGCGAGCGACACGGCCGCGGAGGTGTTGCCCTCGCGGATCAGCCGGATTTCCTTGTGGGGCGTCAGCATGACGTAAAGCGTCGCCGCCGCGAACAGTATGGCCACCGTCACCCCGGCGTGCAGCAGGGTGACCGGGAAGCCTGTGGCGAAGGCCTGAATCTCCGGCGACTGGAGGGGCGTGGTCATGGCGGCTTGCTCTCTCGGCGGAGCGCCCTGGATAGCACGGCGCCACACCTCAACAACGGTCGTCATGGCCCGGCTTGCGCGGGCCACCTATGATCTCCGTATCGACGCGGAATCACGGCGGCGCCGCAGCGCCCGCCCTTGACCGCCGTGATCGTAGGCCCCCCGGGACAAGCCGGGGGACGACGAGCGGAACTATTGAGGGGCGGCCTCGGTCGCCGCTGCCTTGCGCCGGGCGCTGGCTCGGACCTTTTCGCTCTCGCTCTTCAACTGGCCGCAGGCGGCGAGGATGTCGCGGCCGCGGGGCGTGCGGATCGGCGAGGCGTAGCCGCCGCGGTTGAGGATCGCGGCGAAGGCCTCGATGGTCCCCCAGTCGGAGCACTCATAGGGGCTGCCCGGCCAGGGGTTGAACGGGATCAGGTTGATCTTGGCCGGTATGCCCTTCAGCAGTTGGACCAGGGCCTTGGCCTCGGCCGGCGTATCGTTGACGCCCTTCAGCATGACGTACTCGAAGGTCACCCGCTTGGTGTTCGACAGGCCCGGGAAGGCCCGCACGCCCGCCATCAGCTCGGCCAGCGGGTACTTCCTGTTGAGCGGCACCAGCTTCTCGCGCAGCTCATCGTTGGTGGCGTGCAGGGAGATCGCCAGCATGGCCTGGGTGCGCTCGCCCAGCGGGATCAGCTCCGGCACGACGCCGGAGGTCGAGACCGTGATCCGCCGGCGCGAGATGGCGATGCCCTCGCCGTCGGCGATGATGTCGATGGCCGCGGCCACGCTGTCGAGGTTGTAGAGCGGCTCGCCCATGCCCATGAAGACGACGTTGGAGAGCCGGCGGTCCTCCTTGGGCGAGGGCCACTCGCCCAGGTCGTCGCGGGCCACCTGCACCTGGGCCACGATCTCGGCGGCCGTGAGGTTGCGCACCAGAGCCTGGGTGCCGGTGTGGCAGAAGGTGCAGTTGAGCGTGCAGCCCACCTGGCTGGAGACGCAGAGCGCCCCGGCGCGGCCCACGTCGGGAATGTAGACCGTCTCGATCTCGATGCCGGGCGCGGTGCGGATCAGCCATTTGCGCGTGCCGTCCCGCGACACCTGGCGCTCGACGACCTCGGGCCGGGCGATGCTGAAGGCCTCGGCCAGGGCGGCGCGCATCTCCTTGGCCACGTCGCTCATCAGCGAGAAGTCGGTGACGCCGTAGTGGTGGATCCAGCGCCAGAGCTGGCTGGCGCGCATCCGCGCTTTCTCCGGGCGCACGACCTCGGCCGCCACCAGCGCCTGGGCGAGCTCCGCCCGCGTCAGACCCGACAGGTTCGGCTTCATGGGCGCGGCAGGCGTGGCCGGCGCGCGCGAAAGGTCTAGGGTCACGCCCAAGGGGACAGGCTTTCTGTGTGGAGGCCCGGCAATATAGGGGAGTCCGCGCGTGCGGCCAAATTCCCAGAGCTGGTTTACCGAAAGTTTGCGAGTGGGAATTATCCCCGACGAATGAGAATTCTAGCCCTCCTGATCCTGGTTCTGCTGCCCGCCCTGCCGGCGCGCGCCCAAACCGAGGCCGCGGCCCCGGCGGCGGCCTCGGCCGATGGCCAGGGACTGCGCGACTTCTGCGCAGACCGGCCGGGCAAGGCGACGCCGCCCTGCATCCTCGACGCCGGCCATGTGCAGATCGAGACGGCCCTGGCGGACGCCGTGTTCCGGCGGAGCGGCGGCGTTCATTCGGAGACCTACAGCCTGGGCGCCAGCGAGGTCCGACTCGGCCTGACGTCGCGCCTGGAGGCGGAGGTCGCCTGGACGCCGCTCATCGTGGAGCACCAGCGCGGCGCGCCGAACGTCACCGGCGTGGGCGATCTGACGGTGGGCGCCCGCTGGGCGCTCACCAATCCCGACGCCAAGGACGGCGTGGCGGTCTCGGTGCAGGGCTTCGTCAATGCGCCCACCGCGACGCACGGCCTGGGCGCGGGCGGTTGGAGCGGCGGCGTCCGCATGCCGATCACCAGCCCGTTGCTGAACGGCGTCGGCTTCGGCCTCGGCCTCACGCCGGAGGTCGACGTGGTCCGCAACGCCGCCGGCGGTGGCGTCCACATGGCGGCCAGCACCACCGTCTCGATCACCCGAGGCTTCGGCGACACCACCCTGGGCGCGGAGCTCTGGGGCCAGGTCGACGACGATCCGGCGGCGCGGACCTACCAGGCCAGCTTCGATCTGATCGCCGCCCGCGCCGTGGGCAAGAACAGCCAACTGGACGCCGGCCTGAACCTCGCGCTCAATCGCAACACGCCCGACGTGGAGGTCTACTTCGGCATAGCCCACCGGTTCTGACCTCCCGGCTTTCAAACGTCCGTTCGGTTTCCGCCTTCCGCCCTCGCAGCCGCTGGGCTAGCGTCCGGCCGACTGCAAAGAGCTGACCGGGAGAGCGGGCATGAAGGCGCTGTTGAGCAAGGCCGTTGGCGGGCCGGAGACGCTCGTCCTGGAGGACGTGCCCAGCCCCGAGGCCAAGCCCGGCCACGCGGTGATCTCGGTAAAGGCCGTAGGCGTCAACTTCCCCGACGTGCTGATGATCGAGGACAAGTACCAGTTCAAGCCCGAGCGCCCCTTCGCGCCGGGCGGCGAGCTGTCGGGCGTGGTCAAATCGGTCGGCGAGGGCGTCACCAATGTGAAGCCCGGCGACCGCATCCTGGCCAACACCGGGTGGGGCGCCATGGCCGAGGAGGTGCTGCTGCCCGCCGGCCGGGTCTGGAAGATCCCGGATTCCATGCCGCACGATATCGCCGCGGCCTTCATCCTGACCTACGGCACTTCCTGGCACGCGCTCACCGATCGCGGTCACCTGAAGGCCGGCGAGACCCTGCTCGTGTTGGGTGCGGCCGGCGGCGTCGGCCTTTCGGCCGTCGAGCTGGGCAAGGCGCTGGGCGCACGGGTGATCGCCGCCTGCTCCACCCAGGAGAAGGTCGACCTGGCCATCGCCCATGGCGCGGACTCCGGCGTGGTCTACGGCCGCGGGCCCTTCGACAAGGACGGCCAGCGGGCGCTGGGCGCCCTCTTCAAGGACGCCTGCGGCCCGAACGGCGCCGACGTGATCTATGACGCCGTCGGCGGCGATTACGCCGAGCCGGCGCTGCGCTCCATCGCCTGGGAAGGCCGCTATCTGGTGATCGGGTTCGCCGCCGGCGACATCCCGCGCATCCCGCTGAACCTCGCCCTGCTGAAGGGCTGCGATATCGTGGGCGTGTTCTGGGGGAGCTGGGCGGGCAAGAACCCGGAAGCCTTCGCCAAGAGCATCGACGACCTGCTGGAGCTTTACGCCCGGGGCAAGATCAAGCCTCACGTCTCCGAGCGCTTCCCGCTCGCCCGGGGCGCCGAGGCCATCGCCCACCTGGGCAGCCGCCAGGCCATGGGCAAGGTGGTCATCACCGTCTGACCGACGCCGAGGCGCTTCTTTCTTTCCCACCTGTGGGAAAGGGGACCGCCCGCCCCGCGGGTCCGACCGGAGGTCGGCCCGAGGACGGGCTCCGAGCGGGGGCTGGAAAGGGGAAGCCGCAAGCTCGGCGCCCAGTCCGTGCCCTCTCCACCATTCCCTCTCCCGCTCCGCGGGAAAGGAAGATTGTAAAGGAGCGCCGCATGGCGGGACGTCTGGACGGCAAGGTCGCCGTCATCACCGGCGGCGTTTCGGGCATCGGCCTGGGGACGGTCGAGCTGTTCGTGGCGGAGGGCGCGAAGGTCGTCGCCGCCGACATCCAGGACGAGAAGGGCCGCATGCTCGAGCAGCGGTTCAAGGGCGCGGTGCGCTATGTCCGCTGCGACGTCACCGTCGAGGGCGACATCGCCGGCGCCCTGGGCCTCGCCAAGAGCGAGTTCGGCGGCCTCGACGTGCTGTTCAACAACGCCGGCATTTCCGACGCCATGCGCTCGGTCGCCGAGATCGAGGCCGAGCGCTGGAGCTGGATCTTCGACGTGCTGGTGCGCGGACCGGCGCTGGGCATGAAGTACGCCGCGCCCCTGATGCTGGAGCGCGGCGGCGGCTCGATCGTCAACACCGCCTCGATCGCGGGCCTGCAGGCGGGCTGGGGGCCGATCGCCTATTCCTCCGCCAAGGCCGCGGTGATCCACATGAGCCGCTGCGCGGCGGCCCAGCTCTCGCCGCAGAAGATCCGGGTCAACGCCATCTGCCCGGGCCTGATCGCCACCTCGATCTTCGGCGCCTCGCTCGGCCTGCCGCGCGAGGTCGCCGACCAGATGGCCGCCCGCGTGGCCGAACACGGCGCCAAGGTGCAGCCGATCCCCAAGGCGGGCGCGCCCGACGACATCGCCAAGGCGGCCCTCTACCTGGCCAGCGACGACGCCGCCTTCGTCACCGGCACGCACATCGTGGTCGACGGCGGCATCACCGTCGGCGCACGCCATAGCTGGGACCCGAACGGGCCCTCGCCCTTCGCCCAGCTGTTCCCGGAATTCGGTCCCGCCGCCGAGGACTAGGTTGACGTTGACGTAAGGTGACACTTTTTCGCGGCGAGGCTTGGGGCTAAAGGCCTGGACCCAGGTCCAAGCACGCAAAGCGGGAGCGCCACGCCCATGAAACTCGATTCCTCCGTCGCCGCGGTCGTCACCGGTGGGGCCTCGGGCCTCGGCGAGGCCACCGTGCGCAAGCTGGCCGAACATGGCGTCAAGATCGCCATCTTCGACATGAACGAAGAGAAGGGCGAGGCCGTCGCCAAGTCGGTGGGCGGCGTCTTCTGCAAGTGCAACGTCACCTCGGAAGAGGACGTCGACGCGGCCTTCGCCAAGGCCCGCGCGGCGCACGGGCAGGAGCGGATCCTGGTCAACTGCGCCGGCACCGGCAACGCCATCAAGACCGCCAGCCGCGACAAGCAGACCGGCGAGACCAAGCACTTCCCGCTCGATAGCTTCAACTTCATCATCCAGATCAACCTGGTCGGCACCTTCCGCTGCATCGCCAAGTCGGCGAAGGGCATGCTGGACCTGGAGCCGATGGAGGACGGCGAGCGCGGCGCCATCGTCAACACCGCCTCGGTGGCGGCGGTCGACGGCCAGATGGGCCAGGCGGCCTATTCGGCCTCCAAGGGCGGCATCGTCGGCATGACCCTGCCCATCGCCCGCGACCTGGCCGGCGACGGCATCCGGGTGAACACCATCCTGCCCGGCATCTTCAACACGCCCCTGATGCAGTTCGCGCCGGAAGCCGTGAAGGCGGGCCTGGCCGCCTCGGTGCCCTTCCCCAAGCGCCTCGGCAATGCGCCGGAGTACGCCTCCCTGGCGCTGGAGATGATCACCAACGGCTACTTCAACGGCGAGCACGTCCGCCTGGACGGCGCGATCCGCATGGCGCCGCGCTAGCTGCGAACTCGCGCCGGGTTGTCCATCCGGTTCGGACCGGAAGGCCGAGCGGCTCGAAGCCATTCTCGATAAGGCGCTGAACGAGGCATGACGCCGCAATACGCCCCGGGCGGGAGAGGCAAACCCCTCCCCTTCTGAGTCGAAGCGGGGTAGGGATCGCCCAAAGCGAAAGCCCCAGATGCCCGCCTCAGCCCCTCCTGCCGGCGTGACCACCGTCGCCCGCAACGCGCTCGTCGTCCTGGCGGTGATCGCGGCCGGCGCCACGCTCTACTTCATGGCCAGCATCCTGACGCCGCTGGCGCTGGCGATGTTCCTGGCGGTGATGATCGACGGCTTCGCCCGGGTGCTGCAGCACCGGCTGCCGCACGTCTCGCGCCGGGCCGCCCTGCCGCTGGCGGTGACCATCTCGCTCGTGCTGTTCGGCGGCACGGCGGTGTTCGTGGCGATGAACGGGGCGAATTTCGTGGGGCAGTTGGTCGCCTACGAGCCCAAGCTCGACGCGATCATCGCCCAGCTCGCCGGCATGGCCCGGGTCAAAGACCCGCCGACCGTGCTCAGCGTCATCAAGGGTCTCGACGCCTCGAAGTACCTGGGCCTGGCGGCGCGCGCGGTGCAGGACTTCGCGTCCACCGCCCTGTTCGTCCTCGTCTACCTGGCCTTCATCCTGGCCTCGCGGAAGGGCTGGGAGCGCAAGGCCATCGGCCTTTTCCCGCAGCGCGAGGAGCGCCAGGACGCGGTGATCGCCTTCCTGCGCATCCGCGACGGGGTGGAGCGCTATCTCTTCGTCCAGACGGTCACCGGCCTGATGGTGGCGAGCCTGTCCTTCGTGGCCATGGTCGCGGTGGGCCTGCACGACGCGTTGTTCTGGGCCTTCCTGATCTTCCTGGCGGTCTATATCCCGGTGGCCGGCGGGGTGTTCGCCGGCGTCGCCCCGCCGCTCTTCGCCCTGGTCCAGTTCGACGGCTACGGGCGCGCGTTCGTCCTGTTCCTCGCCCTGCAGGCGGTCGGCGTGATCATCGGCAACGTGGTCTATCCGCGGATGCAGGGGCGCAGCCTCAACATCGACCCGGTGATGGTGCTGCTGTCCCTGGCTTTCTGGAGCGCCATATGGGGGCTCACGGGCGCCTTCCTGTCGACGCCCTTGACCGTCATGGCCATGGTGATCCTGGCGCAGTTCGACGGCAGCCGCTGGATCGCGGTGATTCTCTCGGCGGACGGCGACCCGCAGCAACTGAAGAACAAGATGCCCAACGAGCCGCCCGACGCCGCCGATCCGCCACCCTCCAAGGGCCCCCTCTCCGAACCTTCCCGGCGCCGCCCGAAAGCCGCCTGACGTCGACAACAAAATCCAAGGGTCTTCAACTTGCGAAATCGGCTCCTATCTATGGTTGGCCCCGGGCGTGAAACGTCCGGCGCCTGCGTCCGCTTCCCCCCAAGCACGCGGACCCAGCGAGCAGAGAGCGTTCCGTCGCCCCCCCACGGCGGAACCAAACGGCGCCGGACACTCTCCTCCGGCGCCGTCCTCGTTCCGGGAGCCGCCGCATGACCCGCGCGCCCGCCCTCGGAGCCCTCCCGAAAGCCATCGTCGCCGCGCTTAAGGACGACGCCGCCCTGACCGACGCCAAGGCCTTCGCCGCCCAGGCGGCGGCCGACGCCGCCCCCGACGAACTGCCCGAACTCAGCACCGCGGACCTGGCCGCCAACCTAGCCGACTTCTGGCGGTTCGGCGAACGCCGCCGCGGCCGCGGCCCGACGGTGCGCATCGCGCCGGTGATCGGCGGAAACGCCGGCGGCCTCGACCGGCTGGAGATCGTGCAGGACGACGCGCCGTTCCTGGTGGATTCGATCATGGGCGAGATCGCCGAGCAGGGGCTTTCGGTGCGCGCCCTGTTCCATCCCATCGTCGAGGTGCAGCGCGACCGCGCCGGCGTTCGCGGAGGGACAGGCCTGGCGCGCCGCGAGTCGATGATCCAGGTGATCCTCGATCCCGTCGGCAAGGACCGTGAGCACGCCCTGGTCGCCGGCGTCACCGAGACCCTGAAGGACGTGCGCGCCGCGGTGGACGACTTCCCCGCCATGCTGGAGCTGATGGGCAAGACGCTGGCCGAACTGAAGCTGAGCGGCGAGAAGGCGCGGCCCGAGGAGATCGCCTTCCTGAGCTGGCTGCAGGCCGAGCAGTTCGTGTTCCTGGGCGCGCGGGTCTACGAATATCCACGCCTGAAGAGCGGCGAGTTCGCCGCCGAGGAGCCGCTCTACCAGGCCAAGGACGGCCTCGGCGTGCTCCGCGACCCGGCCCGCCACGTCCTGCGCCGCGCCAATGAGCCGGCGATCCTGCTGGCCGACGTCAAGCACCGCATCCTGTCGGACCCGGCGCTCACCGTGGCCAAGTCCAACGTCAAGAGCCGGGTGCACCGCCGCGGCTACATGGATTACGTCGGGATCAAGCGCTACGACGCCCAGGGCAAGCCGTTCGGCGAGGTCCGCTTCGTGGGCCTGTTCACCGCCGAGGCCTATGACGAGCCGGCCAGCGCCGTCCCCCTGATCCGCGAGAAGGTGGCCAACGCCCTGGTCCGCGCGGAGACCGCGCCCGGCAGCCACAACGAAAAGCGGCTGCGCAACATCGTCGAGAACTACCCGCGCGACGAACTCTTCCAGATGACCGAGGACGAGCTGCTCACCCAGTCGCTCGGCATCCTGCACCTCTACGACCGGCCGCGCGTGCGGCTGTTCGAGCGGCGCGACCCGTTCGAGCGCTTCGCCTCGGTGCTGCTGTTCCTGCCGCGCGACCACTACGATTCCGACCTGGCGGCGCGGGCCGGCAGGATCCTGGCCACCGCCTACCGCGGCCGGGTCTCCGCCTCCTACCCGAGCTTCTCGGACGCCCCGCTCGCGCGGGTGCACTACATCATCGGCTTCTCGCCGCGCGACCATGACCAGCCCGACCTCAAGGCGCTGGAGATCGCCATCGCCGAGGCCGCCCGCACCTGGGAGGACCGCTTCGAGGACGCCGTGCGCGCTTCGGGCCGCCCGCCGGGCGAAGTGGCCGAGGTCCTCGGCCGCTACCGCGAGGCCTTCCCGGCCGGCTACCGCGACCGCTTCCCTCCGTCGGAGGGCCTGGCGGACCTGGCGGTGATCGACAGCATGGCCGAAGGCCAGGCGGTCTGCGTGCGCGCCTATCGTTCGCCGGGCGATTCCAAGCTGCAGTTCCGCTTCAAGCTCTATCGCCCGGCCCAGCCGGCGCCGCTGTCCGACGTGCTGCCGATCCTGGAGAACATGGGGCTGAAGGCGCTCGCCGAGGCCGGCTTCCCGGTCTGCCGGCCGCGCATGCCCGCCGTCTGGGTGCACGACTTCGAGATCGAGGACCCGCTCGGGGCGAACCTGGTCTTCGCCGACCTGAAGGCCGCCTTCGAGGACGCCGTCGTCGCCGTCTGGACCGGCCGCACGGAGAACGACGGCTTCAACCGCCTGGTGCTGGCGCTTTCCATCCCCTGGCGCGACGCGGCCCTGATCCGCGCGCTCGCCCGCCATCGCCAGCAGTCCGGCCTCGATCCCAGCCAGCGGGTGCAGGAAGAAGCCTTGTCGGCCCACCCGGAAGTGGCGCGGCTGATTCTCAGCCTGTTCCAGACCAAGTTCGACCCGCAGACCGGGGCCGGCGTCGAGGCCCGGCGCGATCAGGCCGACGCCCTGATGGCCCGCATCGTCGAGGCCCTGCAATCGGTGGAGAGCCTGGACGAGGACCGCGTCCTGCGCCGCCTGGCGTTGCTGGTGGGCGCCATGCAGCGGACCAACTTCTACCAGCCGGGACCGGACGGGGAGCCCAAGCCCTATATCTCGTTCAAGGTGGCCTCGGGCGAGCTCGCGGACCTGCCGGCGCCCAAGCCCTACCGCGAGATCTTCGTCTGGGGCGTCAACGTCGAGGGCGTGCACCTGCGCTTTGGCCCGGTCGCCCGCGGCGGCCTGCGCTGGAGCGACCGGCGCGACGACTTCCGGACCGAGGTGCTGGGGCTGGTGAAGGCCCAGCAGGTGAAGAACGCGGTGATCGTGCCGGTCGGCTCCAAGGGCGGCTTCTATCCCAAGCAGTTGCCCAAGGGCGGGTCGCCCGACGCGGTGCGCGCCGAAGGGGTCGCGGCCTACACCACCTTCCTCTCGGGCCTCTTGGACATCACCGACAACCTGGCCCCCGACGGCAAGGTGATCCGGCCGCAGAACGTCATCGCCTTCGACGGGGACGACCCCTATCTGGTGGTGGCCGCCGACAAGGGCACGGCCACCTTCTCCGACATCGCCAACGCCATCGCCGAGGCCTACGGCTTCTGGCTGGGCGACGCCTTCGCCTCCGGCGGCTCGGCCGGCTACGACCACAAGGTCATGGGCATCACCGCCCGCGGCGCCTGGGAGGCGGTGAAGCGCCACTTCCGCGAGCTCGGCAAGGACATCCAGGCCGAGCCCTTCACCGTGGTCGGCTGCGGCGACATGTCGGGCGACGTGTTCGGCAACGGCATGCTGCTTTCCAAGCAGACCCGGCTGCTGGCCGCCTTCGACCACCGCGACATCTTCCTCGATCCCGACCCCGACCCGGCCCGGTCATGGACCGAGCGCGCCCGCATGTTCGCCCTGCCGCGCTCGTCCTGGCAGGACTATGACAGGAAGCTGATCTCCAAGGGCGGCGGGGTCTTCTCCCGCACGCTGAAGTCGATCCCGCTGTCGCCCCAGGTGAAGGCGATGCTGGAGGTGAAGGCCGATGCGCTCGCCCCCACCGAGCTGATCAACGCCATCCTGAAAAGCCAGGCGGAGCTGCTCTACCTGGGCGGCATCGGCACCTATGTGAAGGCGCAAGCCGAGGCCAACGCCGACGTCGGCGACAAGGCCAACGACGCGGTGCGGATCAACGGCGCCGAGCTGCGGGTCAAGGTGGTCGGCGAAGGCGCGAACCTCGGCCTCACCCAGGCGGGCCGCATCGAATACGCCCTGGGCGGCGGGCGGATCGACACCGACGCCATCGACAATTCGGCCGGCGTCGACACCTCCGACCACGAGGTGAACATCAAGATCCTCACCGGCATGCTGGAGCGCACCGGCGAGCTGACCCGCAAGCGGCGCGACACCCTCCTGCAGTCGATGACCGACGACGTCGCCGACCACGTCCTGGCGCACAACTACGACCAGACGCTCGCGCTCTCGCTGATGGAGATGGACGCGCTGGGCGAGATGGCGCCCTACGCCCAGTTCATGACCGAGCTGGTCAACGCCGGCCGCCTCGACCTCGCCGTCGAGGGCCTGCCCGACGCGGCCGGGATGGCCGAGCGCGCCCAGGCGGGCCGCCCGCTCACCCGCCCGGAACTGGCGGTCCTCCTGGCCTACGGCAAGCTGGAGCTGAAGCGGGACATCGTCGCCAGTGACGCGCCGGACGACCCGTTCTTCGAGCGCCTGCTGGAAGACTACTTCCCCAAGGCGATGCGCAAGTGGGCCGAGCCCATGCGCCGCCACCGGCTGCGGCGTGACATCATCGCCACCGTGGTCGCCAACGACGTCATCAACCGCTGCGGCCCGAGCTTCCCGGCCCGGCTGATGCCCGCGGCGGGCGCCGACGCGCGGGCCTTCACCGCCGGCTATGAGGCGGCCAAGGCGGTGCTGGGGATTGCGGACCTGTGGGATGCGGTGGCCGCCCTGGACGGCAAGGCCCCGGCGGCGGGGCAGATGGCCCTGTTCCGCCGGCTGAGCGCGGCGCTGCGCGGCGCCACCTTCTGGCTCACCCGGCGCGCGGCGCGCGACAAGCTCGAGGTCGACGCCCTGGTCAAGGCCTATGGCCCGAGCTTCCAGGGCCTCTTGAAGCTGATGCCCGCCATCCTGTCGCCCATCGAACAGGCCCAGGTGGAGGCGCGCGTGCGCCAGCTCACCGAGGCCGGGGCGCCGGCCGACAAGGCCCGCGCGGTGGCGGTGCTGCAACCCATGACCATCGCCGGCGACCTGGTCGACATCGCCGAGGCCTCCAGTTGGCCGCTCGCCAATGTGGCGCGGCTCTACCATGCGGTCGGCGAGGCCTTCGGCTTCGACCGGGTGCGCCAGGCGGCCGGCGCCTATGCGGTGGGCGACAACTTCGAGCGGATGGCGCTTCGCCGGCTGATCGAGGACCTGCTGACCCAGCAGGCGGACCTGACGCGCACGGTGATGGCCTTCGCCGGCGGCGCCCAGGCGGGCGAGGACGCCCACCACGCCCGCGACGCCGCCTCGGCCTGGACGGCGCTACGGCCCGACAAGGCCAGCCTCGCGCGCCGCACCATCGACGAGATCGAGGCCTCGGGCGGCGGCTGGACCTTCGCCAAGCTCACCATCGCCAACGCAGCGCTGCGCGAGCTGGCCGCCGAGGGCGTGAAGAAGAAGCGGTAGCGGTGCGCCGTCCCTCCTCTTTAGGGGAGGGACGAGTCGCGGAGCGGCCGGGGTGGGGGGAGTCGGGTTCAAGGTCGAACGCGGAGTTCTGGCCCACAAACCCCCACCCGTCCCGCGCTCCGCGCGGTCCGCCCTCCCCTGAAGAGGAGGTATTGTCGCCGGCTCAGTGCCGGAACACCCGCACGCCGGTGAAGACCATGGCCACGCCGCGTTCGTCGGCGGCGTCGATGACCTTCTGGTCGCCGATGGAGCCGCCGGGCTGGATCACCGCGGTGCAGCCGGCGTCGGCCGCCTGGATCAGGCCGTCGGGGAACGGGAAAAACGCTTCCGACGCGCAGGCCGAGCCCTTCAGGTCCAGACCGAAGTCGGCGGCGCGCAGGGCCGCGATGCGCGCGGAGTCCTTGCGGTTCATCTGGCCGGCGCCCACGCCCAGGGTCTGGCCGCCCTTGGCATAGACGATGGCGTTGGACTTCACATGTTTGGCCACCGTGAAGGCGAACAGCATGTCGCGGACCTCCGCCTCGGTGGGCGCGCGCTTGGTGACCACCTTCAGGTCGGCGGGCGTCAGGCGGGCGTTGTCGCGGCCCTGCACCAGGAAGCCGCCGGCCACCGACTTGAAGGTCAGGCCCGCCGACAAAGGGTTGGGCAGGCCGTCGGTCGTCAGTAGACGGACGTTCTTCTTCTTGGCGAAGAGGGCGAGCGCGTCTTCGTCGACGCCGGGGGCGATCACCACCTCGGTGAGCAGCTTGAGGATTTCCTCCGTGGTCGCCGCATCCAGCTTCCGGTTCAGCGCGATGATGCCGCCGAAGGCGCTCACCGGGTCGCAGGCCAGCGCCCGCTCATAGGCCTCCAGCACCGTCTTGCCGGTGGCCAGGCCGCAGGGGTTGGCGTGCTTGATGATGGCGCAGGCCGGGCCGTCGGCCGGATCGAACTCGGCGATCAGCTCGAAGGCCGCGTCGGTGTCGTTGATGTTGTTGTAGCTGAGCTCCTTGCCCTGCCATTGCCTGGCCGTCGCCACGCCGGTGCGCGGGTTGGCAAAGCGGTAGAAGGCTGCCGCCTGATGCGGATTCTCGCCGTAGCGCATGGTCTGGACCAGCTCGCCGGCGAAGGCGCGGCGCTTGGGCCACTGCTCGCCCACCGCCTCGGCGAACCAGGCGCTGATCGCCGCGTCGTAGGCGGCCGTGCGCGCATAAGCCCGCGCCGCCAGGCGCTTGCGAAGGTCGAGGCTCGTGGTCCCGTCGGCCTGCAGCTCGGCCAGCACCTCTTCCAGGTCGGCGATCTCGGTGCACACGGCGACGTAGCCGTGGTTCTTGGCGGCCGAGCGGATCATCGCCGGCCCGCCGATATCGATGTTCTCCACCGCCGTGGCGTAGTCGGCGCCGGCGGCCACGGTGGATTCGAAGGGGTAGAGGTTCACATAGACCAGGTCGATGCCGCCGATGGCGTGGTCGGCCATGGCCTTGGCGTGGTCGGGCGCGTCGCGCACGCCCAGCAGGCCGCCGTGCACCACCGGGTGCAGGGTCTTCACGCCGCCGTCCATCATCTCGGGGAAGCCGGTGAGGTCGGAGATGTCCTTCACCGGCAGGCCGGCGTCGGCGATCGCTTTGCGGGTGCCGCCTGTGGAGACCAGCTCGACGCCTGCGGCGGCGAGCACGCGGGCGGCTTCGACCAGGCCGGTCTTGTCGGAGACCGACAGCAGGGCGCGCTTCAGCGGGGCGCGGTCGGGGGCGGGCGGAAAATCGGGAGCGGCGGGCACGGCATCCTCCTGGCGTGAAGAGAAAGGCCCAGGCGAGCGGCGCTATGGTCCTTTGCGCTCCCCGGTGGTCACCCACCTCAGTTTCGCCAGTCACGCAAGGATGAGCGGGGCTTAGGCTGGCGCCGCCTCGGCGTCAACTTGGCTCTGGTCGCTGGGCTGATGCGCCGCGGAGAGCTTCCAGCGCAGCTTCCCCCCGGCGTCGAGGCGGGCCTGGCCGCGCAGGACGATCTGCTGGCCGTGGCGGACCAGGCCGTCCTCGAGGTGCGCCGCGGGTTCCAGCGTCGCCTCCTGGGCGTCGCTGCGCAGCCACCAGCCTGCCGCCTGGCCCTCGACCTTCAACAGCACGCTGGTCCTGTCGCGGGCGATCAGGGCGCTGACCTGCGGGTGCAGGTGGAAGCGCACCACGAAGGGGGCGAACCGGCGGCCGGCCGCCCCGCCGCGCTGGGCCAGCGGGACCAGGGCGTCCTCGCCGCGCAGCTCGTCGGCGTCGAGGTCGAGATAGAGCCGGCGCTGATGGCGCAGGCCGAAGCGGCGGGCCCAGCCGTCGTGGCCGGCCTCCAGCCAGGCGCCGCCGCGGGCGGCCTGCCGGTCGACGCCGTCGACCGCATAGGCGTCGCGCAGCCGCGGGCCTAGCGCGCGGGCCGCGAAGCCCTGCAACGGCGCGCCGCAGGCCGCCTCCGACACGCAGAGCGTGGAGGCGGCGTCCACCAGCCGCAGGGCCTGTGGCCCGGCCGCGTCCGGCGACCAGCCGGAACCGACGATCAGGCGCTTGCCATGGGCCAGCACCTCGATGGCCAGCGGCTGGGCGCAGGCGGCCTCGCTCCAGGCCCCCGCCGCCGGCGCGGCGGCGTCGGCCATCACCTGCAGGGTGCGCGCCTCCAGCCGGTGATAACCGCCCCGCGCGGCCGGGACCGCCCGGTCGATCGAATCCTCCCCGGCCCGCGCGGCGGCGACATAGGGCCCCGCCAGCGCCTCGCCGCCCTGGAACGCCGCCAGGCGGCCGTCGCCGAGGGTGAAGAACCGCACCGCGCCGCCCAGCCGGTCGAGGGCGCGCATCATCTCGTCCGGCGCGTGGACACCGTGCTGGGCCAGGGCGTCGTCCAAGGTCTGCAGGTCGAAGAACAGCTCCAGCGCCGCCTGCGGCGAGCGGCTGGCGTGGGTCCCGTCGGGCAGCACCGACACGGGCAGGGCCCGCGCCAGGCGGCCGAGCGCGCGGTCCAGAAGATGTTCGCCCGCGGCGCCAGCCAGGGCCGCGCCGGCCACCGCCGCGGCGGCGGCCCGCTCCGCGGCTCGCGCCGGACCGTCGCCCAGGCTGAGCAGATAGCGCGCCTGCCGCGCCAGGTCGGCGGCGATCTGGTCGGCCTCGGCGTCGGAGGCCGGACCCGAGAGGGCGGCGATGGCGCAGGCCAGGTTGAACACCCGCCGCTCGATCACGCCGGCCTCCCACGAGAACCGGTTCCAGCGGCCGAACAGCCGCCGCCAGGCGAGCGTCAGGCGAAGCGCCTCCCAGGCGCCGGGATCGCCATGGGCGGTGAGGTCCTTCAGCCAGCCGAAGCGGTGCAGGGCGACGGCGAACCGGCGGCTGGGCGCGGGCCGGTCCCAGGGATCGCCGCGCGGGCCGACCGCCAGGGTCTCGCCGCCGAACACCAGGCCGCCCGCCAGGATGCGCCGCCCGGCCTCCTCGTTGGCCGGGCGCAGGTCGCGCGGCTGGGCGGCCAGGCCCTCGGGCTCGGGATAGCCGAGCAGGAGCTGGTTCAGCCGCGAGGCGCGCCATTCCAGGCCGGGGCGCCGCCAGAGCGCCAGGGCCGCGGCGTAGATCGGATAGCCGCCCGGAATTCGGTCGAGCGCCGGGCCGGCCATCGGCGCGCCCGGCTCAGGCGCCGCGCAGGGCGGCGATGTTGGCGGCGTAGGCGGCCGGCCCGCCCTTGAACACCGCCGTGCCCGCCACCAGCGCCGTGGCCCCGGCCTCGACGCAGAGCTTCGCGGTCTGCGGCGTGACGCCGCCGTCCACCTCCAGCGGGATGTCGCGGCCCGTGGCGTCGATCATCGCCCGCAGGGCCGCGATCTTGCGCAGTTGCGAGGTCATGAAGCTCTGGCCGCCGAACCCCGGATTGATCGACATCACCAGGATCAGGTCGACGTCCTCCATCATCCACTGGATCACCGAGGGGTCGGTGGAGGGGTTGAACACCACGCCCGCCTTGGCCCCGAGCGCGCGGATGCGCTGCAGGGTGCGGTTGAGGTGCGGCCCGGCCTCGGGGTGGACGCTGAGGATATCGGCGCCGGCGTTGCGGAACGCCTCCAGGTAGGGATCGGCCGGCGCGATCATCAGGTGGACGTCCATCGGGATCGTCACGTGCGGCCGCAGAGCCTTCACCACGTCCGGCCCGATGGTGATGTTGGGCACGAAGTGGCCGTCCATGACATCGACGTGCAGCCAGTCGGCCCCGGCCTGCTGGACGGCGGCGGCTTCTTCCCCCAGGCGCGCGAAGTCCGCCGCCAGGATCGAAGGGGCGATGAGGGGGGCGGAACGGACCATGGCGTCCGCATAACGTGATGCGAGGTTTCCGGCCAGAGGGGGAGCCCCCAAACGCCGCCGTCGCCCCCCGCTCGGCGGCTAGGCCTTCCTGAACCGCGCCACGTAAAAGCCGTCCAGGCCGCCCTCGATATGGTGCGGCAGGATGCGGAGCGTCCCGTCGGGCAGGACGCTGGGGGCCGGCGCGCCGCCCTCGCCCGCGGCGATGGGGTCGAGCGCCACGCCCGGCGTGCGGCCGAGGAAGGCGGCGACCTGACCCTCGCCCTCCTCCGGCTCCAGGGAACACACGCAGTAGACCAGCCGCCCGCCGCTCTTCAGGCGCCGTGCGGCGGCGTCCAGCAGCTTGGACTGCACGGCGGCCAGGCCCGCCACGTCGCTGGGCTTGGCGGCCCACAGCACGTCCGGATGGCGGCGGAATGTGCCGGTGGCCGAGCAGGGGGCGTCGAGCAGGACGGCGTCGAAGCTTCGCCTATCCGGCCAGGTCGCCGCGTCGGCGGCCGCGGTCTCGGCGGCGAGGCCCACGCGGGCCAGGTTCTCGGCGACCCGCTTCAGCCGCGCGGGCGCGCGGTCGACGGCCGCCACCTGGGCGCCCGCCGCGGCGAGCTGCAGCGTCTTGCCGCCCGGGGCCGCGCACATGTCCAGCGCCGTCTCGCCCGCCTGGACCGACAGCAGGCGCGCCGGGATCGCGGCGGCGGCGTCCTGCACCCACCAGGCGCCCTCGGCGAACCCCGGCCAGGTCGCGATGTCGCCCCGCCGCTCGGTGCGGAGCGATCCGCCGGGCAGCGCCGTCGCCTCCAGCTCCGCGGCCAGGGCGGTGGCCTGCGCCGGGTCCTTCAGCGACAGGTCGGTGGCCGGCTCCTCGGCGATCATGGCCGCGATCTTCAGCGCCTCGCCCGCCCCGAAGGCCGCGCGCCAGCGGGCGTAGAGCCAGCCCGGGGCCAGCAGTTCCGGATCGTCCAATTGCGGCGGCTCGCGCAGCAGGCCGCGCAGCACGGCGTTCACCAGCCCCTTGAACATCGAAAGGCCCTTGTCCTGGGCCACCAGATCCACCGAGGTGCCGACCGCGGCGTGGGCCGGGGTCTTCAGCACGAAGGCCTGGGCGACGCCCAGCCTGAGGATCTGCACCACCTTGTCCGGCGGCGCCTTCTTCACGCGCGCCTGCAGGGCGGCGTCGATCGGGCCCAGATGGCGCAGGGTCGCCATCACCAGGGCGCGGGCGAAGGCCCGGTCACGCCCGTCGAGGGCGGCCAGGGCGGGATGGCTCAGGCCCTCGTCCATGCCGGCGCGGCCGCCGAGCGCCGCGGTCAGCAGGTCGAGGGCCGCGGCGCGGGCCGGCAGCCCGGCGGCGTCGTTGGGAGGATTCTGCGAGGGCGTCTGGGCGGGAAGATCGGTCACGCGGCGCGGCGTGCCCGCTCCGGGGCGTCAAAGCAAGCGGTTTGCGGACGCGCCCGCCGGGTCTAAAATCGGGGCCATGAACGAAGATGTGCCCAATGCGGCGCCGGATAAGCCGCTGACGCCCGCAGCCCGGCGCGCCCTGGAAGAAGCCGCCCAGCGCCACGCGCAAGCCGAGGCCGCCGCCGCGGCAGGCGCCGAACAGGGCGGCCCCAAGGGCCTTGAACCCACCCGCTTCGGCGACTGGGAACGCAAGGGCATCGCCGTCGATTTCTGATCCTTCCCCTCCCGCTTGGCGGGAAGGGAAGCCTACCCCGCCTGCGCCATCTCGGCGGCGACGCGGAGGGCCGCGGCGTGCGGATCGTTGGCGGCGGTGATCGGCCGCCCGCAGACGATGTGCGAGGCGCCGGCCTTCAGGGCGTCCAGCGGCGTGGCCGCACGGGCCTGGTCGTTCTTGGCGGACCAGTCGGGGCGCACGCCGGGCGTCACCACCAGGAAGTCGCGGCCGCCGATCGCCCGCGCCAGGGACGCCTCGCGCGGGCTTGAGATCACCCCGTCGCAGCCGGCGGCGATGGCCTGATGCACCCGGCGCTCGACCAGGGCCCGCACGGTGCTTTCGTAGCCGATCTCCGGCAGGTCCTCGTCGGAAAGGCTGGTCAGCACGGTGACCGCCAGGATCTTCAGGGACGAGGCCCCGCGGCCGCGCACCGCCGAGGCCATGACCTGGGGCTCGCCGTGCACGGTCAGGAAATCGCAGCCCTGTTCGGCCAGCACGGCCGCGGCCCGCTGCACGGTGGTCCCGATGTCGTGCAGCTTCCAGTCGATGAACACCTGCTTGCCCTGCCGTTTCAGCTCGTGGGCCAGCGCCATGCCCTCGGTGGCGAAGAGTTCGAGGCCGATCTTGTAGAAACTGACCGCGTCGCCGAGCGCGGCCACGGTGGCGCGGGCCTCCTCTGCGCTCGGGACGTCGAGCGGGACGATCAGTCGGCGGTCGGCTTTCACGGGCGCATCTGCGAGCGCGGCTTCGGCCATGACGAAGGCTCCGGGCAAGGACGCGCGGGCCGAGGGGGTTCGGCGCGCGCAGCGATTTGGGCTAAGACCCAGGGATGATCCATTGGGACTTCGCGGTCAACTTCTTCGTCGCCCTGTTCGCGCTGCTCGATCCCCCGGGCAACGTGCCGGTGTTCGTCGCCTCGACGGCGGGCGCCACCGGCCGCGAACGCGCGCAGATCGCCTTCGTGATCTCGTTGTTCGTCATGGGCTTCCTGACCCTGTTCTATTTCACCGGCCTGAGCCTGCTGGCCTTCTTCGGCATCTCTCTTCCGGCCTTCCGGATCGCCGGCGGGGTCATCCTGTTCGTCCTGGGACTGAAGATGCTCGGCGACGACTTCACCTCCGGCTTCGCCGACGCCGCGGAGGACGCCAAGGACAGCCGCACCTATGTGCGCCGCCGCGTCGAGCAGATGATCGTGCCCTTCGCCATGCCGCTGCTGATCGGGCCGGGCGCGATCTCGACGGTGATCATCTACGCCAGCCAGGCCAAGGAGTACGGCTTGCCGGGCGCGGCTCTCGGCGTCGGCGCCATCGCCGCCGTCTCGGTGGCCACCCTGCTGTCGTTCCTGGCCTCGCCGATCGTCGGCCGTCTGCTGGGCAAGATCGGGCTGTCGATCATCGTGCGCGTGCTGGGCCTGATCCTCTGCGCCATGGCCGTGCAGTTCCTGCTGGCCGGCATCGCCGCCTCCACCCACGGGCTGATCAGACCCGAGGCGGCCGCGCCCTACGCCAAATAGCCTCTCCCCCGGGCGCAGCGAGAGAGGGAGAGGCGCATCACAGCTTCCGGAACCGCGAGCTCTGCGAGGCCATCAGAGCCATGGCCCAGTCGTCGGGGATCAGCTTGGCCGCCGCGGCGATGGCCTTGTTCGGCGCGCCGGGCACGCATATCGCGCGGTTGGCCTCCACCGCCTCATAGCCGGCCGCCGCCACCTCGTCGGCCCCCAGCCACAGCCAGGGCGGCGTCGACTGGGTGATCTGCGCCCGGGTGCCGGCGACGTCGTGGAACTCGGAGAAGGTGAAGCCGGGGCAGAGCGCGCTCACATGCACCCCCTGCGCCTGAGTCTCCAGGTGCAGGCTCTGGGAAAAGCGCACCAGGAAGGCCTTCGTCGCGCCATAGAGCGTATGGCCAGCCACGCCGGGGACAAGGCCCGCGAGCGAGGCCACGTTGACGATGCGGCCGAATTTCCGGTGCAGCATCCCGGGCAGGACCCGGTGGGCCAGTTCCGCCGGCGCGGTCATCATCACCTGGATCACCGCGCGCTGGTCGTCCCAGCGGGTGTCGGCGTAGGCGCCCGGCAGGCCGTAGCCGGCGTTGTTGACCAGCGCGTCCACCGTCCGGCCATGGGCGGTCAGGAAATCGAGGACGTGGCCCGGCGCCTCGGGATCGGCCAGGTCGGCCGCCACGGTCAGGGCCTCGACCCCGTAACGCAGCGAGACCTCCTCGGCGAGCTTGTCCAGCCGGTCGGCGCGCCGCGCGGTGAGGGCCACGTCATAGCCATGGCTCGCCAGTATGCGGGCGAAGGCCGCGCCTATGCCGGCCGAGGCGCCGGTCACCAGCGCCAATCTGCGATCCATCCCCGCCTCCGAGTCGTCGGTGTGAAACTAGGCCCCAGGGCCCGGCATTCAAGGAAAAGCGGCGCCTTTGTGGCATCGTGCTGCGGCGCAGCATTGAATGGGGTTCGGAATGGGTGTATCGCGCCCGCCGCGAGACGGCATCGGGCCGCCCAAGGGGATGCCGTTTCGGTCCCCGGAGAGACTGGATGGCTGATACGGCCGGCGGCGCCTTGGAGGCGCCCGAGGAGTCGCATCGCTCCCCGATCAAAGAGAGTTTCTTCGCCCTGGCGCTCGGCTCCATGGGCGTCGTCTTCGGCGACATCGGGACCAGCCCGCTCTACGCCATGCGCGAGGCCCTGCGCCATACGCGGTCGACCGTCTCGCCGGAACTCGCCGTCCTGGGGGTCGTGTCCCTGGTGACCTGGGCGCTGATCCTGATCGTCACGGTCAAATACGTCGTCTTCCTGATGCGGGCCGACAACAAGGGCGAGGGCGGCACCCTGGCGCTGATGGCGCTCGCCCAGCGCATCGTGCCCCGGCGCTCCGGCTGGGTGCTGCTGCTCGGCATGGCCGGCGCCGCGCTGTTCTACGGCGACGGGATCATCACCCCGGCCATGTCGGTGCTGTCGGCGGTGGAAGGAGTGCGCGACGCGCCCGGCGCGCCGCACGAGATCGCCAAGCTGGTGGTGCCCATCGCCGCGGGCATCCTGATCTGCCTGTTCCTGGTGCAGGCCCGCGGCACGGCCAGCGTCGCCAGGTTCTTCGGGCCGATCTGCGCGGTGTGGTTCCTGGTCCTGGCGGGGCTGGGCGTCTACCACATCGCCGAGGACCCCACGATCTTCCGGGCGCTGTCGCCGCACTACGGGATCATCTTCCTGGTCGACAACGGCTTCCTGGGCTTCGTCATCCTGGGCAGCGTGTTCCTGGCGGTGACCGGCGCCGAGGCGCTGTACGCCGACATGGGCCACTTCGGGAAAAGCCCGATCCGCGCGGCCTGGATCTTTCTGGTCCTGCCGGCCCTGCTGCTCAACTACCTGGGACAGGGCGCCCTGGTGATCCATCATCCCGCGGCTCACGTCGACCCGTTCTACCGGATGATCCCGCAGGCGATCTATTGGCCGGTCCTGCTGCTGGCCAACCTCGCCAGCATCATCGCCAGCCAGGCGGTGATCACCGGCGCCTTCTCGCTCACCCAGCAGGCGGTGCAGCTAGGCCTCTTCCCGCGCATCTCGATCCTGCGGACCTCCGAGACCCAGGCCGGCCAGATCTTCGT
>NZ_DATMNA010000110.1:0-16350 GCF_035569475.1 Phenylobacterium sp. | reverse complement strand
GGAGAGGATCAACGCCTACCGCACCTACGCGCTCGGCCTGGCCCTGTGGTCGGTGGCGACCGCGCTCACCGGCGTGGCCGGCGGCTTCTCGATGCTGATCGCGCTGCGGCTGCTGCTGGGTGTCGGCGAGAGCGTGGCCTTCCCCTGTTCCTCGCAACTGATCGCCCAGCACCTGCCGCAGCACCGCCTGGGGGTGGCCAACGGCCTGGTGGCCATGGGGCTGTCGCTGGGCCCCGCCTTCGGCACCTTCGCCGGCGGCCTGTTCATGGCCCAGTTCGGCTGGCGCAACCTGTTCCTGTTCTTCGGCCTGGCCTCGCTGCTCTGGCTCTGGCCGTGGCTCGCTTCGACGCGGCATCTCTCCCGGGCCGATGACGAGCCGAAGGTCGACCGGGCGCCGCCGTTCCGGGCGATCCTCGCCAGGCGCGAGGCCTGGGGCGCCGGCATCGGCCACTTCTGCAACAACTACGCCTTCTATTTCGTGATCTCCTGGCTGCCGCTCTACCTGGTGAAGACCCGCGGCTTCACGGTGCCGCAGATGGCCGAGCTCGGGGGCCTGATCTACGTGCTCTATGCGGCCAGCTCGATCGTCACCGGATGGCTGTCGGATCGGTGGCTGGCGGCGGGCGGCTCGGTGACCCTGGTGCGCAAGTCGACCGTCATCGCCGGCCACCTGCTGACGGCCCTGGCCATGCTCGGCTGCATGGTCGGCAGCGCGCCGGTGGCGATCGCCAGCCTGTTCCTGGCGGGCGTCGCGTTCGGCTTCAACAGCCCGGTCCTCTACTCCATCGGCCAGACGCTGGGGGGCCCGCGCGGCGGCGGCAAATGGATCGCCTTCCAGAATTGCATCGGCAACCTGGCGGGCATCGTCGCCCCGATCGTCACCGGCGCCGTGGTCGACCGGACCGGCCAGTTCACCTGGGCCTTCGCCGTCGCCGGGCTGATCGCCGTCGCCGGCGCCGCGAGCTGGGCTGCGATGATCCGCAAGGTCGCCCCGATCGCCTGGCCGGCGGCATAGCTGTCGCGACTCAACCCGCGGTCGGCTAGCGTCGAGCTTTCACATGGAGATGGCCATGCGGGGGCTCTCGTCCAGTTTGCGACGCGTGTTGGTTGCAGCCTTCGTGGGCGCGGCTGGTCTGTCGGCGAGCCAGGCCCGGGCGGCGGACGAGGAGATCCAGGTCTACATGGACGAGATCGGGCCGGTGCATGCGCTCGGGCTCGACGTCCACCTGAACTACGTCCCCTCGGGCCGCGTGGCCCCGGACTTTCCCGGCGAGGAAGCCTCCGGCGGGCGCACGCGGATCACGCCGGAGTGGAGCTATGCGCTCAGCCCCAACCTGGAACTCGGGGCCTATCTGCCGCTCGCCGAGATCACGCGCGACGGCCAGGTCGAGCTGGGCGGGGCCAAGGCGCGGATCAAGTGGGTGGCGCCGCGGCCCGCCGACCAGGACTGGTTCTGGGGTCTCAATTTCGAGATCGGCCGGGTGCGCCATGACATCGACATCAACCCCTGGAACGCCGAGCTGAAGGGTATCGTGGGGACCCGCAAGGGCCCCTGGACGCTGGCCGCCAACCTCAACGTCGACTGGGTGGTGCAGGGCCCCGAGCAAAGCGCCTCGCCCACCCTGCAGGCGGCGATCAAGGTCGCCTACGCGCTCGACAAGGAGACCTCTGTCGGGATCGAGACCTACAACGGCCTGGGGACCACCCGGCAGATCGGCAATCTCGACCGGCAGGACAACCAGACCTTCGCGGTCATCGATCGCGGATTCGGCAAGTGGGACCTGAATTTCGGCATCGGCTACGGCTACGGCCGGCCGGAGGACCGCTGGATCGTCAAGGCCGTGGTGGGTGTGCCGATCGGCTAGTGTCCTCATCGATTCCGAAGTTCGTCCTGCGCCACGCCGCAACACCCGTCGCCTTGTCGACATAATCGCCGGCCAGGCTGCAACCTTCGCCGTGGCGGCGAGTTAAGTTCCGAGCGTGTCCGCGACCCCTTAGGAGACAATCTGTGCGCAACAAGCTTATCGCGACCCTGGTGTGCTCGGCCCTCGCCGTGACCGCCGCCCTTCCCACGGCGGCCCAGGCCGAACGCCACAGAGTTCAAGTCTGCCGCGACGAAAGCAGCCGCGGCGCACGCAACACAGGCACCCTGGTGGGCGCCGTGGGCGGCGGCCTGCTCGGCAACGCCCTGTCCCACGGCGGCGGCAAGACCGGCGGCACCCTCATCGGGGCCGGCGTCGGCGCGGTGGCCGGCCACCAGTACGCCAAGCACAACAACACCCACCGCGTCTGCCATTGGGAATACCGCTAGGCCCGGTCGCGCAGGCGGGGCGGGCGGCGGAGCGAAGCCGCGTCCCCGTCTCAGTGCAGGTGAAATTCGCCGTCCAGGGCGCGCAGTTCGGCGGGCTTGATCAGCCGGCAGTGGCCGACGGTCACCTTGAACAGCGGCCCATCCAGGGTCCGCCGCCAGAAGTCGAGGAAACCCTTCAGCACCGGGAAGTCGGGGAAGAGGTCATAGTCCTGCCAGATGTAGCTCTGCAGCAGAGCGGGATGGTCCGGCAGGCGATAGAGGATTTCGGCGGTGGTCAAGCCGTAGCCTTCCATCTGCTTCCGGAATTCGGGCGAGGCCAGCATGGTGGCTCCCAAAACGCGACGAACACGCAGGACAAGCTACGCTTGATTCGAGAATAAGTTGCTAAAAATCAGTATCTTAGCACTCGACAAGCGTCCCTGCTGCTAAGGCTTGGGCTGCAGGCGCACCGGAATCGGCGGGGCCACGGGCCGCCAGCCTCGCTCGGCGATGACCGCGTTGCTCTCGCGCGCCTCGCGCTCCTCGGCCAGCGACCAGGTGATGTGGAAGGTCCCGCCGTCCGGCCGCGCGGGGCTGCCGTCGATGGCGACCACCAGGGTGTGGACGCCCGCGCCGTCGTCCGCCTCGCCGACGATCTGGCCCACCGTGGCCGCCGGGGGCGCGGCCGCCTCGTCCCCGAACTTCAGCGTCACGTGATGGGCCACGACGACGGCGTAGCGCGGCGGGAAGCGCGCCAGCAGGGCCGCGCGGTCCGCCTCGTCGACCAGCCAGCCGGTATAGAAATGTCTCGGGTCGGCCATGCCGCCCATATTCCTCGGTTGGCGCCCGACCAGGAAGGCTTATCGTCGTTCACCTGACCGCTCGCCAGAGGCGGCTTCCGGAGGACGTCGGCCCATGAAGTTCACCTGGTTCAACCTGATGCCGTGGCCCTATCTGCCGGACGATTTCCGGGAGAAGAACCGTTCGGTCTGGGTGGACATCGACCAGAAGCTGTTCGACCCGGTGAAGAGCCACGAGGTCTACAACACCTACATGGACCTGCTCGAATACGCCGACGCCCTCGGGTTCGACGGCGTGGGCGTGAACGAGCACCACCAGAACGGCTACGGCATCATGCCCAGCCCCAACATCATCGCCGCGGGCCTGGCGCGCCGCACCAGGGACGCGGCCATCGTGGTGCTGGGCAATTCCATCGCCCTCTACAATCCGCCGATCCGGGTGGCCGAGGAGTTCGCCATGCTGGACTGCATCTCCGGCGGGCGGCTGGTGGCGGGCTTCCCGGTCGGGACCTCGATGGACACCAACTACTGCTACGGCCAGATCCCCAGCCTGACGCGCGAGAAGTACCAGGAAGCCCACGACCTGATCATCAAGGCCTGGACGACGCGGGAGCCCTTCGCCTGGAACGGCCGCTACTCGAAGCTGCGGCACGTCAACCTCTGGCCGCGCCCGATCCAGCAGCCGCATCCGCCGGTGCACATCCCCGGCGGCGGGTCGGTGGAGACCTACGACTTCTGCATCGACAACACCTACAGCTACTCCTACCTCAGCTTCTCCGGCTACCTGCGCGCCCAGGCCCTGATGAGCGGCTACTGGAAGCGGGTGGAGGAGCGCGGCGTCGACAGGAGCCCCTACCGCGCCGGCTTCGCCCAGACGATCCTGGTGGCCGACACCGACGCCGAGGCCGAGCGGCTCTACGCCGAGCACGTCAGCTACTTCTACAACCGCTGCCTGCACGTCTATCCGGGCTTCGCCGACGCCCCGGGCTACCGCACGATCAAGACCATCCAGTCCGGCGCCCTGTCGCAGTACGCCCCGCCGCGCGGCGGCTACGCGACGCTCACCTGGAAGGAGCTGGTGGAGGGCGGCCACGTGATCGCCGGATCGCCTGAGACCGTGCGCCAGCGGATGGAGGACCTCTGCAAGAACCTCAACGTCGGCAACATCTTCTGCCTGATGCACGTCGGGAACATGCCGGCCGACAAGTGCATGTATTCCACCAAGCTGTTCGCCGAGAAGGTGATGCCCAAGCTGCGCGGCATGTTCCCCGACTGGGCCGACGACAACCGCTTCTGGACCACCCCGCTGGACAAGCGCGTCACTGCCGGTCGCCTGCCGAAGGAAGCGCCGACCGCCGCCGACCTCGCCAAGACCTACGCGTGAGAAGGGGCCTGTCATGGAACTGAAGACCGTCCAGACCCGCCATGTCCCGGTCCGCTATTTCGAGGGCGGCGCCGGGCCGGACCTCGTCTTCCTGCACGGCGCCGGCGGGCTCACCGCCGAGGATCCGTTCCTCAACGCGCTCGCGGCCAGGCATCGCGTCTACGCCCCGCTGATCCCCGGCTACGGCGACTCGGAAGAGGCGCCCGAGATCCGCGACATGCTGGATTTCACCCTCCACACCTGGGACGTGGTCGAGGCCCTGGGGCTGAAGGACCCGATCCTCGTCGGCCACTCCATGGGCGGGATGATCGCGGCCGAGATGGCCGCCGTCGCGCCCAACGACGTCACCCGCCTGGCGCTGATCGCCCCGGCCGGCCTCTGGGACGACGCCCATCCCGTGGCCGACATCTTCTCGACCCTGCCTTTCGAGATGCCGGCGCTGCTGTTCCACGACGCGGAAGCCGGCGCGGCCATCCTGACCGCCGGACGCAACGTCGAGGACCCGGGCTTCCTGCAGGCCTATCTGGTGACCAACGCCCGCCAGCTCGGCATGGCTGGCCGCATCCTGTTCCCGATCCCGGAACGCGGGCTCCATCAGCGGCTCTACCGGATCAAGGCCAGGACGGTGATCGTCTGGGGCGACAGCGACAGGCTGATCTCGCCCACCTATGCGCACGCCTTCAAGAAGGGCGTCGCCGACGCGCGGCTGGTCTCGATCCCCGAGGCCGGCCACATGCTCACGGTGGAGAAGACGGCGGCGGTGGTGGAGGCGATCGAGACGCTGGGGTGATCCCCAATCCGCTGACGAGCGGAACAGCTTAGATCTCAGGCTTCGGGGTCTTCAGGCGGCGCTTGCTGATGTGGCTCGCGGGCGCGGGGCCGCCGCGTTCCGGCGGGGCGCCGCGGAAGTAGTGGCGCTGCCAGGATTCCTTCAACGTCGCCGGATCGCCCTCGGTGAGCTTGCGGTTGAACTCGCCGCGCGAGCTCGACCAGGCCTCGTACTGGGCCTTCAGCTCCGGCTCGGAGTCGAGCGTGCGGATCATCGGGGCGATCGGGTCGAGCCGGCCGTGCTCGACGGGATTGATGAAGCAGAAGGGCTCGTCCTTCTCGAAGCGCACCCGGCCCGGCGCCGTGAACAGCCAGTTCATCGTGAAGGGGAACGGCAGCCAGTCGGTCTCCACCAGGCCGTCGAGCGCCTGGATGCCGTGCTTGATGTGGTTCGGCGGCCCGGAGACCGCCAGCGCCCAGCCGGGCGGCGTGCGGAACAGGTAGCCGGTGTGGAAGGTGAGCGTCGCATAGGCGAAGTGCGACATGACGAAACCGGCGGTCTCGAGCCCTGGGGCATCGGGGATGATCGCGATGTCGCCGGTGGCGTCACCGCCGTTCCACTCGGCGGTGAAGCCGAAGGGGCAGAGGATCTGCCAGCCGGTGGTGTTGGCCATGGTCAGCGGCAGGCAGCGGTAGGGCGTGCGCCCGCCGAAGGCGTCCATCCACGGACGGTCCGGATGGCCGGGGACCAGCCGGGGCGGATTGTCGCCGGTGGTGAAGCACTCAAGCTGCATGCGCCATCAACGCCGGATGCGGGCGCTGGTGGCAAGGGGTCGCGGCGGCTCCCACAGGCGGGCCATGCGCATTACATGGACGCCGATGCCGTTCGCCCGCCAGCCCTCGCTGTTCGACGCCACTCCGCAGCCCCGCCTGCCGGAGGGCCTCGCCTACCGTCCGGAGTTCCTGTCGCGGACCGAGGAGGCAGACCTCGCCGCCTGGCTCGCCACCCTGCCCTTCGAGGCCTTCCAGTTCCGCGCCTACGAGGGCAAGCGGCGCGTGGTCTCCTTCGGCTGGAAATACGACTTCACGCGGAGCCACCTGACCCGCGCCGACGATATGCCGGCCGAACTGCTGGCCGTGCGCGAGCGGGCGGCCGCCTTCGTCGACCTGGAGCCGCAGGCGCTGCAGCAATGCCTCCTGAACCAGTACCTGCCCGGCGCGCCGATCGGCTGGCACCGCGACCGGCCGATGTTCGAGAAGGTGGTCGGCATTTCGCTCCTCGCGCCGTGCAACTTCCGCCTGAGGCGCGCGGTGGGCGACCGGTTCGAGCGCACGGCGCTCCAGCTCGAACCCCGCTCGATCTACGCCATGACCGGCGAGGCGCGCAGCGTCTGGGAGCACTCCATCCCGCCGGTGAAGGCCCACCGCTACTCCATCACCTTCCGCAATTTCCGCGGCGAGGGGCCGGCCCGATAATTTCTCATCTGGAAAGAGTCTAGGGCCGCGGCGGGCGATTATCATTCGCCCAGGGACGGCTAAGTTTGCGCGGTGCGGTCGGCGGACGATCGCCCAACCCCATTCGCCCAGTCCAACCGGAAGGCCCCGCATCGTGCGCAACCTCTACAAATCCGCAGCCTTCGCCGCCGTCCTGGCGCTCTCCGCCGCCGGCGCCGCCCAGGCCCAGACGACCACCGTCCCCGCCGCCGTGCAGGCCGGGACCTACAAGCTGGATTCTTCCCACGGCAAGATCACCTGGTCGGTGACCCACTTCGGCTTCTCCACCTATATCGGGCAGTTCTCGCATGTGGACGCCGCCCTGAAGCTGGACCCCAAGGCGCTCGGCGCGACCGCGCTGGACGTGACCGTCGACGCCAATTCGCTGGGGACCCTGAACCCGGCGCTCGACACCCACCTGAAGTCGAAGGAGTTCCTGGACGTCGCGGCCTTCCCGACCGCGACCTTCAAGGCGACCAGGGTCACCCAGACCGGCGAGAAGACCGCCGACATCGCCGGCGACCTGACCCTGCACGGGATCACCAAGCCGGTGGTGGTGCACGCCGTCTTCAACCAGGCGGGCGTCAATCCGCTCGACAAGAAGTACTCGCTGGGCTTCGCCGGCACGGCCGAGATCGTCCGCTCGGACTTCGGCATCAAGGCCTATGTGCCGGCGGTCGGCGACAAGGTCACCCTCACCATCGAGGCCGAGTTCAAAGCCGGCTAAGGCCGTCCAAGAGCGCTCCTCCCCCCGGAGGTCTTGATGAGGCGAAAGGGCCGCTCCCCTCCGGGCGGCCCTTTCTGCTGGGCCCTAAAGCAGATCCCCGCCGCAGGCCGCGGCGGTGCTGCCGTCCTTCTGGAAGGCCTTGATCACATTGCGGCCGACGGTCCAGCGGTGGACCTCGTCGGGCCCGTCCACCAGGCGCTGGGAGCGGATGTGGGTGTACCAGGCGGCGAGCGGCGTATCGCGGCTGTAGCCGAGCGCGCCGTGCAACTGGATCGCCGTGTCGACCACATGGTGGACCATGTGCGCCAGGTAGACCTTGGCGATGGAGTTCTCCTGCCGCAGGTCCAGGCCCTTCTCCGCCTTGTAGGCGATGTGCAGCAGCATCAGGCGCGAGATGTAGAGCTGGGTCGCGCACTCGGCCATCATGAACTGCACGGCCTGGCGGTCGGAGAGCAGCGACCCGAAGGTCTTGCGGTCGGTGATGCGCGCGGCCGCCATGTCCAGCGCCCGCTGGGCCAGGGCGATATTGTGCATGCCATGGCGCAGCCGCCCGTAGGCCAGGCGGTGCTGGCCCATGTTGAAGCCCTGGCCCTCGCCGCCCAGCAGGTTCTCGGCCGGGACCTTCAGGTCCTTGATCTCGATCTCGGCGTGGCCGCCGCCCATGATGTGGCTGAGCGGCCCTTCGAGGGCCATGGTCGGGATGTCGCGCTTGATGCGGTAGCCGGGGTCCGGCAGCTCGACGATGAAGGTCGAATAGCGCTGGTGGCGCGGGGCGTCGGGGTCGGTCATGGCCATGACCAGGGCCAGGTCGGCGGCGCTGGCGGCCGAGGAGAACCACTTCTCGCCGTTCAGGACGTAGTTCTCGTTGCCGTCCTTGACCGCGCGGGTCTGCATGCCGGTGGCGTCGGCGCCGGACGCCTTCTCGGTCATCGAGTAGCAGACGCGCTTCTCGCCGTTCAGCAGGGGTTTTAGGAACTTCTCCTTCTGGTAGTCGGTGCCGTGCGCCAGCAGGGTCAGGATGGTGGCGTCGTCCGGCCCCTGGCTGTTCATGGACAGCGCGCCGAGGTGGCTCTCGCCCAGCTCCATCTGCACCAGGGCGTTGGCCAGCGGGCCCAAGCCCATGCCGCCGAATTCCTGGGGCACGAAGGGGAGCCACAGCCCCTGGGCGCGGGCCTTGCCGCGCAGCTCCGCCAGGACGGTCTTGTAGCTCTCCTTGTCCACCACCCGCGCCTCGGCGGGGATGCATTCGTCGTGCACCCACTGGCGCACGCGCTCGCGGACGGCCTTGGCGTCCGGCGGGATCTCGAAGTCGATGGACATGGCGTTTCCCTTCGCTCTGGCGTCGATCGGCGCCAGCTAAGGGTCGGCCATGGGCCGGCGGCAAGCCTGAGTTGGCCTTCGCCGGTGAAATGGCGGGGCCTAGCGTTCGTCCATATGGCCGCGTTCGCCGGTTTCCTTGCGGGCTTTTTCCAGCTCCGCGCCTTCCGGCCCGTCGAGCGCGGCCTCGGCCGCCTTGGCCTTCTCCTCGATCCCGCCCTTCTCCACGAAGGCGCGCTCTTCGGTGTCGAACTTGCGGGCGGCGTCGTAGTCGCCCTCGCCCTGAATCCTGTCCTTGCCGGTCATGGCCGCGCTCCTCTGCCTCTGAAGGGCGTAACCCAAGGCCGGCGCCCCCGGTTCCGAATAGATGAACTCTATCTTCTCAATAGAAATAAACGATTAGCTCTATTTTCCCGAAGGGCGTTAGTGCGTCATTGGAAGCACCTCGCGCCGGCGCAGGCCGGCGGTCGACAACCCAGGGAGACGACGATGAGCCTCGCCAGCAGCAAGACCCTCGACAACCTCAAGGCCGCTTTCGCGGGCGAGAGCCAGGCCAACCGCCGCTACCTCTACTTCGCCCAGAAGGCCGACGTCGAAGGCTACAACGACGTCGCCGCCGTGTTCCGCTCGACCGCGGAAGGCGAGACCGGCCACGCCCACGGCCACCTGGAGTTCATGGAAGCCGTCGGCGACCCCGCCACCGGCCTGCCGATCGGCGGCACGTCGCTGAACCTCAAGGCCGCTATCGCCGGCGAGACCCATGAGTACACCGACATGTACCCGGGCATGGCGCGCACCGCTCGCGAGGAGAACTTCGACGAGATCGCCGACTGGTTCGAGACCCTGGCCAAGGCCGAGAAGTCCCACGCCGGCCGCTTCCAGCGCGCCCTCGACACGCTGGACTGATCTCCTTCTCAGCAAAGCTCGTCATCCCGGACGGCCTGCCAAGGCCGATCCGGGGCCCAGGCCGGCTTGGGCTGGCCCCCCTGGGTCCCGGCTCTCCGCTGCGCTCCGGCCGGGATGACGGGGAATTTTCGGGACGGTGACCGGTGAGTGACGACGTAAACAGCTCGGCAGGCCCGCCGCGCGAGGGCAGCCTCGATGCGCCGTTCCGCCATCCCATCGCCTGGCAGGACGAGGCCTACTACGACCTGGCCAAGGTCGAGGCCGAGATGGAGCGGCAGTTCGACGTCTGTCACACCTGCCGCCGCTGCTTCAACCTGTGCGACAGCTTCCCGCGCCTGTTCGACCTGATCGACGAGAGCCAGACCGGCGAGCTCGATAGCGTCGCGAAGTCCGACTACGCCAAGATCGACGAGGCCTGCACGCTCTGCGACATGTGCTTCCTGACGAAGTGCCCCTATGTCCCGCCGCACCCCTTCGATATCGACATCCCGCACCTGATCCTGCGCTACCGCGCCGCCAGGCGACGCGCCGGCGAAAAGGACTTCGTGCGCGAGCAACTGGGCAGGACCGACCGCAACGGCAAGCTCGCCAAGCCTTTCGCCGGCGTCGTCAACGCCATGAGCGCGCGCAAGAACACGCCGCTGCGCAAGCTCTTGGAAGCGATCGCCCAGATCGACGCCGAGGCGGAGCTGCCGACCTACCATTCCAGGACCGCCACCGACCGGCTGAAGGCCCCGCTGGCGCCCAACCCGGACGGCCCGGCGTTCGGCCGCCGGAAGGTCGCTCTCTATGCGACCTGTTTCGTCGACTACAACGAGCCGGACACCGCCGTGGCGGCGGCCCGGGTGCTCGCCTTGCAGGGCTGCGAGGTGAAGCTGGTCTACCCGGAATGCTGCGGCATGCCGCAGCTCGAGGCCGGCGACCTGAAGGACGTGGCCGGCCGCGCGGCGCGCGTCGCCAAGGTCTTCGCCCCGCTGATCGCCGAGGGCTATGACGTCGTGGCGCTGACCGCCAGTTGCGGCCTGATGATGAAGTTCGAATGGCCGCTGATCTCGCCGGACAGCAAGGACGTGGTGGCCCTGTCGGCGGCGACCAGGGACGTCTGCGAATATGTCGTCGAGCTGCAGCGCGCCCACGGCCTGGCGCCGGGCCTCGCCCCGGTCGAGGGCGGGATCACCCTGCACCACGCCTGCCACGCCCGGGCCCAGAACATGGGCGCCAAGTCGGCCGAGATGCTGCGCCTGATCCCCGAGACCCGCGTCGAGCTGGTGGAGCGCTGCTCCGGCCACGGCGGCACCTTCGGGGTGATGAAGGCCACGCACCAGGTGGCCAACAAGGTCGGCCGGCCCACCGCGCGGCAAGTGGCGAGCAAGGGGACCGAGACCGTCTGCTCCGACTGCCCGCTGGCCTGCAAGCACCTCGGCCAGCTATTGAGCGCCGAGACCAGGCCCGAGGCGCACGCCGCGCCGCGCCAGGCCCATCCCATCGAGATCTTCGCCCGCGCCTACGGTGCGTTCTGAAGGAGCCAGACCCATGCCGCCCAGCGCCCGCCAGATCACCCCGGCCGACCTGATCCCCGACGCGGACTACGCCCGCCAGCGTGGCGACCGCCGTGCGGCGCTGTTGCCGATCAAGCGCCTGCGCCGGGTCGCGCTGGGTCCGATCTGCACCGTGATCTTCGAATCCTACGACACCATGCTGTTCCAGGTGCAGGAGATGCTGCTCACCGAAAAGGGCGGCGCCGGGCAGGTCCCCGACGAACTCGCCGCCTACAACCCGCTGATCCCGCAGGGCGCGGAACTGGTGGCGACCGTGATGTTCGAGATCGACGATCCGGTGCGCCGCGAGGCGACCCTGGCGCGGCTGGGCGGCGTCGAGGACACCTTCTTCATCCAGGTGGGCGACAGCCGCGCGCCGGGCGTCCCCGAGGGCGACGTCGAACGCACCCGGGAGGACGGCAAGACCTCCTCGGTCCACTTCCTGCGCTTCCCGCTGACGGCGGAGCAGATCGCCCGCTTCCGCGACCCGGCGACCCAGATCCTGATCGGCTGCGGCCACGAGGCCTACAGCCACCTGGCCGGCCTGACGCCCGCCACCCGCGCGGAACTGGCCAAGGATTTCGCCTGAAGCCTCCTCTCCCCCGGCGAAGCCGAGAGGGAGAGGGCAGGGAGAGGGCGGCTCGCCGAGCCGTTCCACGCCGATGGTCAGACAAGGGCCCCCGCTTTCATGCGTCATGGCTGAACCCGAAGCGCCGGGTGAGCTGCCTGCGCCGCCCTCTCCCTGCCCTCTCCCTCTCTTCGCTGCGCTCGGGGGAGAGGAGGGCGCCCTTGTAAGCGCGCCGTCCGCGCTCCACTGTCCCTCCAAACCCGCCGCCAGAGCGGGCCGCTTGGGGAGGGCGAGAGCTTGAGTACGATCACCGCCGGGCCTGCGCCCGCGCCCGCCACCGGCCTGCGCAAGGTCATCCTGGCCAGCATGATCGGCACCACCATCGAGTGGTACGACTTCTTCCTCTACGGCACGGCCTCGGCGCTGGTGTTCGGCAAGCTGTTCTTCCCGAAGGCCGACCCCCTGACCGGGACCATGCTGGCGTTCACGACCTATGCCCTGGGCTTCGTGGCCCGGCCGCTGGGCGGGCTGGTGTTCGGCCATTTCGGCGACCGGATCGGGAGGAAGCAGCTCCTGATGCTGAGCCTGGTCCTGATGGGCGGCTCGACCTTCCTGATCGGCCTCTTGCCCACCTTCATGCAGATCGGCCTGTTCGCACCGCTTGGCCTCGTCCTGCTGCGGCTCGTCCAGGGCTTCGCTGTGGGCGGCGAGTGGGGCGGCGCGGTCCTGATGGTCTGCGAGTTCGGCGACGCCAAGCGGCGCGGCTTCTGGGCCGGCTGGCCGCAGGCGGGCGTTCCCGCGGGCAACCTGCTGGCCGCCGCCGTCCTGGCGGTGATGTCGGCGGCGCAGAGCGAGCACGACTTCCTGGCCTGGGGCTGGCGGGTCCCGTTCCTGCTGTCGGCGGTGCTGGTGGCGGTCGGCTACTGGGTGCGCGTCACCCTGGCCGAAAGCCCGCTGTTCCAGAGGGCCATCGAGGACGCGGGCGTGGCCAAGGCGCCGGTCCTGGAAGCGATCCGCCGCCGGCCCGGGGGCATCGCGATCGGCATGGGCCTCCGGCTCGCGGAGAACATCTCCTTCTACCTGATCACCACCTTCTCGATCAGCTACATGACCGAGACCGTGCACCTGAGCCGCAGCTTCGCGCTCAACGCCATGCTGGCCGGCGCGGCCGTCGAATGCTGCGCGATCCCGGTCTTCGCCTGGCTGTCGGACAAGATCGGCCGCCGGCCAGTCTATTTCGTGGGCGCGGCGGGCATGGCGATCTGGGGCTTCGCCTTCTTCCGGATGATCGACACCGGACTGACGCCCAACGTGCTGATCGCGGTGATCGTGGGCCTGGTGCTGCACGGGGCGATGTACGGGCCGCAGGCGGCGTTCATCGCCGAGCTGTTCCCCACGCGGATGCGCTATTCCGGCGCGTCCCTGGCCTATCAGGCGACCTCGATCTTCGCCGGATCGCTGGCCCCGATCATCGCGCTCGCGCTGTTGAAAGCCACCCACTCGGCGGTCCCGATCGCCATCTACCTGGCGATCGCCGGCGTGATCAGCGCCTTCTCAGCGCTCCGGGCGCGCGAGACCAAGGGCATGACCTTCGCCCAGATCGACGCCGAGACGCCGGCGACGTGACCGCGGCCGTCTAGCTTGACTGTTGCGAGAACAAAACAGAAACGATATCGTTGCGAACGACAAAGGGGGGGAGAAGTCTGATGTCGTTCCTGAAGAAGCTGCTTGGCGCCTTCTCGCCGAAGAGTTCTGGATCGCAAGAACCACGCGCCGACCGCATGCCCGGCATCCTGGCCGCTATCGAGGCCGCGGCGCAGCCTTGCCTGCGTCTGGTTGGGCGCGAAGGCGGAAAGTCGTGTCTCGGAGGCGCGCCGAATATCGCGGACGCATGGCCGCGCTATGAAGGGCGTCCACTGAGCGTCGTGGCGCAGCTCGATCTGGAGGAGATAGCCGCCGTCGGCGGGCCGAACTGGCTACCTCGAAAAGGGCGGCTGCTGTTCTTCTATGAACTCGACTACAGCGGCTGGGGTATGGGTCCGGGCGACCTCGGGTGCTTCGCCGTGCGCCACGAAGCCGGCTCGGCGACGCCCGAGCCGCCGCCGGAGGATTTGCCCGCCGACGGGCGATGGCCAGAATATCCGGTGGCCTTCGTTGCCGCCGTCTCCAACCCTGACCCGGAGCGCTTGAATGTCGACTTGAGCGGCCTATCCGACCGGGAAGAGAAGGCGCTGGAAACAGCCCTGGTAGCGATGGGACCACATGAGCCGGCACATCAGATCGGCGGCTATCCCGCTCCGATCCAAGCCGATTCGATGGAACTGGAATGCGAGATCGTCGCCTTCGGTCTGCAGCATGGCGCCGGCCTAAAGCCCGATGCGGCGCGAAAGGACGAACTCAGAGCCGACACAGCGGATTGGCGCCTGTTGCTGCAACTCGACACCGACAACGACGCCGGAATGATGTGGGGAGACACCGGACGGATCTACTTCTGGATTCGTGAGCAGGACGCCCGAGCCGGCGACTTCTCGAAGGCTTGGATGATCCTGCAGTGCTATTGAAGCCCGGCGTCGCCGACTAAATCCGCCCAGCAAAAAAGGGCCGTCCTCACGGACGGCCCTTCCAGCTTCGGCTTAGAAGCTAAGTCTAGAAAATCTCGAACAGGCCCGCCGCGCCCATGCCGCCGCCGACGCACATAGTGACGACGCCGTACTTCGCGCCGCGGCGCTTGCCCTCGTACATCAGGTGGGCGGTGCAGCGGGCGCCGGTCATGCCGTAGGGGTGGCCGATGGAGATCGAGCCGCCGGAGACATTGTACTTGGCCGGGTCGATGCCGAGCTTGTCGCGGCAGTAGATCACCTGGCTGGCGAACGCCTCGTTCAGCTCCCAGATGTCGATGTCGTCGATGGTCAGGCCGTTGCGCTCGAGCAGCTTGGGGATCGCGAACACCGGGCCGATGCCCATCTCTTCCGGGCCGCAGCCGGCCACCGCCATGCCGCGGTAGGCGCCCAGGGCCTCCATGCCGCGCTTCTCGGCTTCCTTGCGTTCCATCAGCACGATGGCCGCCGCGCCGTCCGACAATTGCGAGGCGTTGCCGGCGGTGACGAACTTGCCTTCCTGGACGTAGCGGCCGCCCTTGAACACCGGCGCGAGCTTCTGCAGGTCCGCGAGCGTGGTCTGCGGGCGGTTGCCCTCGTCGGCGGCGATGGTGATTTCCTTGTCGGCGGTCTCGCCGGTTTCCTTGTTGACCAGCACCTTCATGATGGTGGTCATCGGCGCGATCTCGCGGTCGAAGCGGCCTTCCGACTGGGCCTGGGCGGTGCGCTGTTGCGACTGCAGGGCGTATTCGTCCTGCGCCTCGCGGGAGACGCCATAGCGTTCGGCGACAATCTCGGCGGTCTCGATCATCGAGGTGCCCAGCTCCGGCACGTGCTGCTGCAGCCACGGGTCGACCGCCATGTAGCGGTTCACCTTGTCGTTCTGCACCAGGCTGATCGACTCGATGCCGGCGCCGATGGCGATCGGGGCGCCGTCGTTGACGATGTACTTGGCCGCGGTGGCGACGCCCATCAGGCCCGAGGAGCACTGGCGGTCGATGGTCATGCCGGCGACCGTGTTGGGCAGGCCCGCGCGCAGCGCCGCCTGGCGGGCGATGTTATTGCCCGTGGTCCCCTGCTGCAGGGCGCAGCCCATGGCGATGTCGTCGACCTCGCCCGGGTCGATCCCGGCCTGCGCGATGGCCGCGGCGATGGCGTGGCCGCCGAGCGTCGCGCCATAGGTGTTGTTGAACGCGCCGCGGTAGGCCTTGCCGATGGGGGTCCGGCGGGCGGCGACGATGACGGCTTCACGCATGGGGAGGGTCCTCAGGGTTGAATTCGAACTCCGGATCCGATCGTCCCGGCGAAAGCCGGGACCCAAGCCGAGTTGGTCTGGGCCCCGCTCCGGGATGTTCGATCCGCGGCTTGGACCCCGGCTTTCGCCGGGGAGGCGGTGAAAACTACGCCTTGATGTCGGAGAACTTCTTGCCTTCGGCGACCAGCTTTTCGAGCAGGGCGGAGGGCTTGAATGCTTCGCCCATCTTGGCCTGGAACTCCTGCATCTTGGCCAGCACCTTGTCGGCGCCGACCTGGTCGCCGTAGTGCATCGGGCCGCCGCGGTAGACCGGCCAGCCGTAGCCGTTGACCCAGACCACGTCGATGTCGGAGGGGCGGATCGCCTTGCCCTCCTCCAGGATCTTCGCGCCCTCGTTGATCATCGGATAGACGCAGCGTTCCAGGATCTCCTCGTCGGAGATCTTGCGCGGGTTGGCGCCCGACTTGACGATGAAATCGTTGATGATCTTCTCGGTCACCGGCGAGGGGATGGCGTTGCGGTTCTCGTCGTAGTCGTAGTAACCGGCGCCGGTCTTCTGGCCTCTGCGGTCCATCTCGCAGAGCACGTCGCGGATGGTCTCGCCCTTGGAGTTCTCCTTCACCCAGCCGATGTCGAGGCCGGCCAGGTCGCTCATGGCGAACGGGCCCATGGGGAAGCCGAAGTCGTAGAGCACGCGGTCAATGTC
>NZ_DATMNA010000109.1:0-25842 GCF_035569475.1 Phenylobacterium sp. | reverse complement strand
ACAACGTGCTGGGCGAGCAGGCGGCGCGGCTGAAGCGCTATGTGGAGACCGGCCGGCCGGACGCGCCGGCAAGCTGATCGCCTCGCGCTCTAGGCCGCGCGCACCGCCGCGACGATCTTCTGGGCCCCGTCGGCCAGGTCGTTGGCCGCAATGACATTGAGACCGCTGCCGCTGATGATTTTCTTGCCGAGCTCGACGTTGGTGCCTTCCAGCCGCACCACCAGCGGCACCTTTAGCCCCACGTCCTTGACGGCTGAGACCACGCCCTCGGCGACGATGTCGCAGCGCATGATGCCGCCGAAGATGTTGACCAGGATACCTTTCACATTGGGATCGGCGGTGATGATCTTGAATGCCGCGGTGACCTTCTCTTTTGAGGCGCCGCCGCCGACGTCGAGGAAGTTCGCCGGCTCCGCGCCATAGAGCTTGATGATGTCCATGGTCGCCATCGCCAGGCCCGCGCCGTTGACCATGCAGCCGATCTCGCCGTCCAGCGCGATGTAGGAGAGGTCGTACTTGGAGGCCTCGATCTCCTTGGGGTCCTCCTCGCTCTCGTCGCGCAGCGCCTTGATGTCCGGATGGCGGAACAGGGCGTTGTCGTCGAAGGAGACCTTGGCGTCGAGGACGCGAAGCTGGTCATCCGCCGTGACGATCAGCGGGTTGATCTCCAGCATCGCCATGTCCTTGGCGACGAAGGCTTCGTAGAGCTGGCCCAGCAGCTTGCCGGCCTGCTTGGCGAGGTCGCCCTTCAGGTTCAGCGACTCCGAGAGCTTCAGGCCGTGGAAGCCGCGGACGCCGGTGACCGGGTCGATGGAGAAGGTGAGGATCTTGTCGGGGGTGTTGTGGGCCACCTCCTCGATGCTCATCCCGCCCTCGGTCGACGCGACCACCGAGACCCGGCTGGTTTCGCGGTCGACCAGCAGGGAGAGATAGAGCTCCCGGGCGATCGCCGCGCCCTCTTCGATATAGAGCCGGTTGACCTGCTTGCCCTTCGGCCCGGTCTGCTCGGTGACCAGCACCCGGCCCAGCATTTCCTGGGCGGAGGCCTTCACGTCCTCGACCGACTTCAGCACCCGGACGCCGCCCTTGGCGTCGGGGCCGAGGCCTTCGAAGCGGCCCTTGCCGCGCCCGCCGGCGTGGATCTGCGACTTCACGACGAAGACCGGACCCCCCAGCTTCTTGGCGGCGTCGACGGCCTCGTCGACGGTGAAGGCCGGATAGCCCTTGGGGACCGCCACGCCGTATTCGGCGAGGACGGCCTTGGCTTGGTGTTCGTGGATGTTCATGAGGCTCGCGAGCGCGCTTTGCGAATGAGGCATCGCCTCTCGGCGAGTGGGCGGCGTTATAGGCGCCGCTCCGGGGGAAGACAACCGCGGGACGGCCGTAAATTCCCGTTCTTTATCCGGCCCCTTCGAAGGCGGCGCTGGCGCGGCGTTCGAGCTTGCCCCAGCCGACCCGCGCGCCGTGCAGGGCCGCGTCGATCGACTTGACGACCACATAGTACATGAGCTGCCGGTAGCCGAACCGCTGGACCGGCATCCAGATCAGGTCGCCCCAGGGCGCGCGGCGCTCGAGGGCCATGCCCAGCGCGCCTGCCGAGAGGTCCAGGAAGATGAAGGCGGCCCAGTAGAACAGCGGCCGGCTCAGGTCGTCCGGCGACCATTCCGTGGAGTGGTTGGTGAAGCCGTAGATGGCCGAGATCAGGCTCCAGATCACGGCCAGGTCGATCAGCGGCGCCACCGCCGTCAGCAGGATCTGGAACAGCCAGATCTGCGGCAGGGCCACGAAGCCCAGCACCGGATGCTTCACGTCGAACGTCGCCTTGCGGTGCTTGTAGATGCATTGCAGCGTCCCGAACGACCAGCGGAACCGCTGCTTCAGGAGCCCGCTCACCGTCTCCGGCGCCTCGGTGTAGGCCCGCGCGTCAGGATCGAACTCCACGCGCCAACCCGCGCGCTGGATGGCGATGGTCAGGTCCTGGTCCTCGGCCAGGGTGTCGTCCGGATAGCCGCCGAGCTGCTCCAGGGCCGAGCGGCGCCAGGCTCCGACCGCCCCCGGCACAACCGTCACCGCGCCCAGGGCGGCGAGCGCCCGGCGCTCCAGGTTCTGGGCGGTGACATATTCCAGCGCCTGCCAGCGGGTGATCAGGTTGCGGCGGTTGCCCACCAGGGCGTTGCCGGCCACCGCGCCCACCCGCGGGTCGGCGAACCAGCGCGCCAGCTTGGCCAGGGTGTCGGACGGGAACAGGGTGTCGGCGTCCAGCGCCACCACCACGTCGCCGTGCGCCTTGGCCAGGCCCCGGTTCAGCGCCCGCGCCTTGCCGCCGTTCTCGAAGCTCATCAGGGTCACGCGCGGCTCGTCGGCGAAGGCCTTGCGCACCACCTCGGCCGTGTGGTCGGACGAGCCGTCGTCGAGCACCAGGATCTCGATCCTCGACCAGTTGGACGCCAGGATCCGCCGCACCGAGCTTTCGATCACCTTCTCCTCGTTGAAGCAGGGGATCAGGACGCTGATCAGCGGCCCCGTCGTGGGATCGGGCATCGGCGGCGTGCGCTTGACGATCGTGAAGCGGTGGACGAGGGCCAGCACGCCCAGGATGAGCAGGCGCGCGACACCCAGGATGATGGCGGTGATGAACAGCCACTGCAGGGCCAGTTGCAACCCGTGGAAGAAGCCGAAGCCCATCCGGTCGAGCAGCAGCTCCACGGAGTTGCGGCTGGTGGGCGGCATGGCCTCGGCGTTTGTCATGCCGGCGAGCTCGGCGATGGTCACCAGCTTGTAGCCATGCGCGCGCAACGCATCGATCAGGTCGGGCAGGGCCTTCACTGTCCAGCTCCGGTCGCCGCCGGAGTCGTGCAGCAGGATCACCTGCCCGGGCCGCGAGGTGTCCTTCAGCCGCGTGAGGGCGGTGTCGATGATCCGCGCCGGCGTCGAGGCGTCCGGCGAGCGCCAGTCGTCGGGATCGATGCGCAGGCCGACGGTCAGGTAGCCCTGGGTCTGGCCCAACATGACTCGCGAAACCTCCCGCGGCGTCGACGGCTCGGCGTCGCCGAAGAAGGGCGGCCGGAAGAGGCGCATGGATCGCCCGGTGATGGTCTCGAACAGCCGCTGGGTGGCCGACAGCTCCACCGCCGTCTGCGCCGCCGGCACGAAGGCGATGTCCGGGTGGGTCCAGGTGTGGTTGCCCACGTCGTGGCCCTCGCGCACCTCGCGGGCCACCAGGCCGGGCTTGGCGGCCATGTTCTTGCCGATCACGAAGAAGGTGGCCGACGCGTGCTTGGCCTTGAGGATGTCGAGGATCTTCGGCGTCCAGCGCCCGTCCGGGCCGTCGTCGAAGGTGATCGCCACCGAGCCCGGGTGGAAGCCGTAGCGCTGGATCACATAGGAGGTGGGCATCACCTCGTAGTTCTCGCCGCTGATCAGGCCGGTGTCGGAATCGATCTCCAGCGAGCGGCGGCCCGGCGTCGGGATCGACTCCACGTGCAGCACCTCGCCCTGGCCGTCGAAGTCGACGTCGACGCCAGGCTTCAGGTTTTCCAGGCCGTCGGGTTTGCCCTGGCCGTAGTCGTGGCGCAGCACCTGGTAGTCGAGCTGGTCCTCGCCGCCCATCCGCCACAGGGCGTAGCCCAGGGGCCGGAAACCGTCGGCGACCTTGATCTGGTTGAACAGCGTGGGCGCGTCGAGAAACCAGACCACATGCTTGCGGCCCTGGTCGTCCTGGTAGCCATAGGTCGGGTTGAGCGAGTTCTCGTCCATCTCGACCTGGGCCTCGGCGTCGTGGGCCTTCTGGGTCGCCTCGTTGAAGAGGATGGTCTCCGCCGAGCCCTTGTTCTTCGGCCCCGGCAGGGTCCAGTCGTAGCCGTAGGCGCCCAGCGCCAGGATGGTCTTGGCCGGGTCCAGGGTCTCCATGCGCTTGGCGATCGTCGACTCGAACCAGTCCTGCGCCGCCGCAGGGCCCGGCTCGCCGCCGCCCCAGTGCTGGTCGTAGGCCATCAGCACCACCGCGTCGGCGGCGTCCTGCAGGGGCTTGATGGGGAAGTCGTCGTCCGCGAAGGGGGTGGTCACCCAGACTTCCCGGCCCAGCGGCTTCATGGCCGCGCGCGCCTGGGCGATGAAGCTCGGATAGGCCCGCGCCGCGGTGGGCGAGAGCTCCTCGAAGTCGAAGACGTAGCCGGCGTAGCCGCGCTTCTGCGCCTGGATGACCAGGTTGGCGATCAGGCCGGTCCGCGCCTTGGGGTTCAGCAGCAGCGCGTCGGCCATCGGGCCGTTCCAGGTGCGCGTCGCGGTGTCGAAGTTGAACACCCCGGGCAGGATCGAGGGCGGCCGCTTGGCCGAGGCGATGATCGCGCGGGCCTGCGGGTCCGAGGTGATCGACAGGGTCCCATTGGCGTCGGCCAGGGCGACCCACTGCGGCGAGACCACGTCGAGCTGATCGACGTGGTCGGCCAGCGACTCCCGGCTGCTCTCGTCCCAGGAGACATAGAAGCCCACCGCCAGCGGCCGCGTCGGGCCGCCGGTCGCCGTCCCGGCCCGCGGATGCGGAATGCGGTTCCACTGCTGGCGCCCCTTCAGCTTGTGGGCCGTCGCGTCGTGCAGGGCCGAGAGCGCGGCCGGGTCCTTCAGGCTGATGGTCGGCAGGCGCGGGGCGAAGGCCAGGGTCGCGAAGAAGGCGGCGACCAGCAGGGCCAGGAACGAGGCCACCAGACCGCCGAGGAAACGCACGCGCCGGGCTCTGCGCCCAGTCGGATCGTGGAAGACGAGATCGGCCATGAAGTGCGCGCGGCGCCAAGGTGAATCGATGGGTGTTATGCCTCGCCACGGTGGCTGAAGCTAGGCGGGCGCAATGGCGCGTCGGCGATGCGTTTGCGAAACCGCCGACATCCTCTATCTGCCGGACCTAAGCGCACGGAGCGACGGGCGGATGGCCTTGAGGCCGAAGATCCTGGGCTGGGGGCCTTACGAGGACTTCCGAGGCTGGCTTCGCGGCCTGGCCATCACCCTTGTCGCGGCCAGCTTCCTGGCCTTCGCCGGCGCCTTCAGCTCGTCGCGCGCGGCCCTGCCGGTGCGGTTCGGCTACTGGCTGGGCCTGATGGTGGTGGGCTGGCTGTGGGGCGGCTTCGTGTCGCGCGCCGTCTTCAACCGGGTCGGCGGGCCCGGCGCCCTGTGGCTTCGGATCGCGATCTCGTCCCTGGCGCTGGCCGTGCCCTATTCGGTCGTCGTGGGCGTGACGACCCACCTGGTGCTGCGCTCCAACTTCGACGACCCCCTGCAGATCGCCGACCTGCTGGTCTCGGTCATCGTCGTGACGACCGTGATGGTCACCATCAATGTGCTGGTGGCGAGGCGCACCGAAGGCCTCACCGAGGCCTCGTCGGCCCCGGCGAAGTTCCTCGACCGCCTGCCGCCGAAGCTGCGCGGCGCCGACGTATGGGCGGTGGAGGCGGAGGACCACTACCTGCGCCTGCACACCTCCAGGGGCCAGGACCTGATCCTGATGCGGCTGTCGGACGCCGTCGCCGAGCTGGAGGGGATCGAGGGCGCCCAGGTCCACCGCTCCTGGTGGGTGTCGCGGGGGGCGATCGCCCACGCGGTCCGCGGCGACGGCCGTGCGACCCTCACCCTGACGGACGGCGCCGAGGTGCCGGTCAGCCGCCCCTATGCCCGGCTGCTGCGCGAGCGGGGCTGGATCTAGCCCTTCAGCCCGGCCCGGCGGGCGAGCCACTGCTCGCGCGTCTGGCCCCAGGCCTCCACCTTGGTGTCCTCATAGGGCGCCGGCATGGTCACCGGTCCCCACAGCGTCGAGCCCAGCCGCCTGGCGACGGCCTGGGACGCCACATTGTCCGGCTCGATGGTGTGGATCGCCTCGCTCCAGCCCAGGACGTCGAAGGCGTAGTCCATGCAGGCCGAAGCGCCTTCGGTGGCGTAGCCCTTGCCCCAGCAGTCGCGCACCACGCCCCAGCCGACCTCGGTCCCCGGCCAGTCTTCCGGCTGCCAGGGCCCCAGCCGCCCGACCCAGCGGCCGGTGGACTTCTCGATCACCGAGAACATGGAGAAGCCGCGGATCGTCCACGCGCCCAGCACCGTGCAGAGGCCACGCCAGGCCACCGAGCGGGCCTGGACGCCGCCCAGGTGCCGCATCGTCTCGGCGTCGGCGGCGAATTCCGCCCAGGGCTCGAAGTCCTCGGCCGCGGGCGCCCGCAGGATGAGGCGTTGTGTCTCAAGCATTGGGGCTGGCGCAAACGTCATAATTCAGGCTCATTGTCGTTTCGGGAGAGAGATCGGAGCGGGGGTTGGGACCTTAGCCGTGGGCGCGGCGGTCCGACCAGAGCTTCGTTTGACGAGGGATCCGCTAGGGGCTGGATCTCTGATGACACCTGACGACCACCGACAAGACACCGAGGCCGGCGACAAGCTCGGCCTGGTCATGCCGCCGCACGTTCGACGGGCAGGGCGCGGGGCGCGCCGCATGCTGTTCGCAGGTGTGGCGGGCGCCTGCGTCCTGGGGGTCGGCCTGGGTCTATGGGCGCGGCCGGCGATGAACGAGCGCCGGGTGGCCACAGCGGCGCCGGAGCCTGCCGCGCCGCCGGTCGATCCGGCGGCGCGCAAGCTGCGGATCGTGGTCGACGACCGCCCAGCCCCGGTCGTCGCCACACCCATCGAAGCCCCGCTTTCGGCCGCAGCGGCGCCCGGGCCGGTCGTGACCCCCGTCGCGGCCGCCTTCGCGACCCCCGCGCCGCCGGTCCCGTCGCCGCTCGCCGCCCCTGCGCATCCGCCCCTGGTGCGCGTGCAGGCCCCGCCACCGCCGACGCCGGCAGCCGCGCCGCCGCCATGGCCGGCGCCATCGCCGGCCAAGCCTCTCGCCCTGCCGAAGCTCACCCCGCTGATGGTCGCGGCCCTTGCGGAAGCCCGCACGGTCGGGGCCAGGCTCTCGAAGCCGATCCCGCCCCTGGTCCGCCTCGCGCCGCCGCCGCCGACGCAGCTCGCCGAGGCCCCGTCCGCGCCGCCGCCCAAGCCGAAGGCCGCGGCCAGGCCGGCGCACGCGATCCAGTTGGCCCAGGCGGCCCAGGCGGCCCACGCGGCCACGGAAAGGGCGGTCGTGGCCAAGGCCGCCGCCGAGCGGGCGCACGTCCAGAAACTCGCCGCCGCCAAGGCCGCCGCGGCCCACCGGATCGAACTCGCCAGGGCCGCCGAAGCCCAGAAGGCCCAGAGGGCGGAAATCCAGAAGGCGAAGTTCGAGAAGGCCAAGGCCGACCGGCTGGAGAAGGCGCGCCTGGCCAAGGCCGCGCAGGCCGAGCAGATCAAGCTCGCCAAGGCCGAGGCCCACGGCCGCGCCGAGGCCAAGGCGGAAGCCCGCGCCGAAGCCCTGGCCGAGGCCCGCGACGAGGCGCGCAAGCAAATCCGCCTGGCCAGCTTGGCCCGCGTAGTGCGCCAGGTCCTGCCGCATCCGGCCAGGCCGCCCGCGCCCGTGCAGGTCGCCAAGGTCGACCGCAAGCACGCCCACAAGGGCCGCCATGAGCCGGTGATGCAGGCGGCCTCGCTCAAGTCCCGCCGGCCGGCGCACGCCGCCGAGCCGCCGAGCCGCAGCCGCCCGCCGCCGATCGTCCCGCAGGCGCGGCCCTCGGGGCTGATGCGGGTCTCGGCCCAGCGCTGCGCCTCACGCGATCCCGGCGAGGCCCTGGTCTGCACCGATCCCAGCCTGGGCGCCGCGGACCGCCAATTGTCGCGCGCCTACCAGGGGGCCCGCGCCGCCGGGGTTCCGGAGGTGCAGTTGCAGCGCCAGCAGCAGCGCTGGCTCGCCGCCCGCTCGGCGGCGGCCCGCGAGGCGCCCTGGGCGGTGCACGACGTCTACCTGGCCCGCATCGCCGAGCTGAACAGCCAGGCCCGCGACGCGCGTCCCGACGAGTACTAGGCCGGTCATCCCGGAGCGCGCGCAGCGGCCTGACAGCGCTCCTCCATCTCGTCATCCTCCGGTCGCCCGAAGAGGCGATCCGGGAGACCGGAGGATGACGAAGAAGGGCCGGTGTCCGGGAATGACAGCCGGCGGGTAAAGAAGCCCGCGCTTAGGCGAGCATGTCCTTCACCGTGTCGCGCTCGCCGACCAGCTCGTCGTTGGTGAGGGCGATCTTCGACTTGGCGAAGTCGTCCATCTCGTAGCCGGTGATCACCTCGTAGCCGCTCGCGGTGCTCTTCACCGGCATGCCGGCCCACACGCCGTCGGCGAAGCCGTAGCGGCCCTGGCTCTCGACGGCCACCGAGTGGATCTTGCCCACCGTGGTCAGGTCGCGCACGTGGTCGACCAGGGCGTTGGCGGCCGAGGCCGCCGAGCTAAGGCCCCGGGCCTCGATGATCGCCGCGCCGCGCTTGCCCACCGCCGGCAGGAAGTCGGTCTTCAGCCAGGCCTCGTCGCCGATCACCTGGGCGGCGGGCTTGCCGTCGATCTTGGCATGGGTGAAGTCGGCGAACATGGTCGGCGAGTGGTTGCCGTAGATAAACAGCTCGCTCACCGCATCGATGGAGACGCCGGCCTTTTTGGCGAGCTGGGCGCGGCCGCGGTTCTCGTCCAGGCGCACCATGGCGGTGAAGCGGTCCTTGGACAGGCGCTTGGCCTGGCTGGCGGCGATCATCACATTGGTGTTGCAGGGGTTGCCAACCACCGCCACGCGGCAGTCGTCGGCGGCGACCTTGTCGATCGACTGGCCCTGGGCGATGAAGATCTTGCCGTTGTCCTTCAGCAGGTCGGCGCGCTCCATGCCGGGCCCGCGCGGCTTGGAACCCACCAGCAGGGCCCAGTTCACGTCCTTGAAGGCCACGTCGGCGTCGCCGGTCAGCACCATGTCCTGCAGGAGCGGGAAGGCGCAGTCCTCGAGCTCCATGGCCACGCCCTTCAGGGCCTTCTGCGGCCCCTCCACCGGGATTTCCAGGAGTTGCAGGATCAGCGGCTGGTCGGCGCCGAACATCTGGCCCGAGGCGATGCGGAACAGGAGGGCGTAGCCGATGTTGCCCGCCGCGCCGGTGACCGCCACGCGGATCGCTGTCTTCGCCATGTTCTCGCTCCTTCAGCTCTGTTGCGGCGGGTGCGTAGCTCACCGGGGGACGGGCCGCAATGGCATGCGGCGGGGAGACAATGGGAAACCGGCTTGGCAGGGCCGCGTTGGGCGTTGAAGCTTGGGCATGTTCGAAATCGACCCCGCGTTCCACGCCACCTCCCACCCCCTCGGCGACCTGGCGCTGAGCCATGTGCGCCTGCACGCCGATGCGCGCTTTCCCTGGATCGTGCTGATCCCGCGGATTCTGGGCGCCCGCGAACTGGAGGACCTAGCCCCGGGCGAACGCGACGTCCTGATGGACGAGGTCCTGCGGGCCGGCGGCGCGGCGCGCGCGGTCGCCGAGGCGCTCGGCCGGCCGGCGGCCAAGCTGAACGTGGGCCAGCTCGGCAACATCACCCCGCAACTGCATGTGCATGTGATCGCCCGGCGCAACGACGATGCGGCCTGGCCCGCGCCCGTCTGGGGCTTCGGCACGGCCGAGGCCTATGCGCCCAAGGCCTTGGAGGCGGCCCAGGCCGCGGCCCGGATGGCGCTGGGGCTTTAGGGCCCGGTCCGGCGCAGGGTCACCGTGACCACTTGGTCGCCGCGAACCAGCTTGCCGGACCAACCGCCGTCCGCGCCTTCGCGCAGGGTCACCACCGAGGCGGGCTGGGGATATTCGGTGAAGCGCAAGGTCAGCTCGCCGCCCCGATGCTGGACCTCGTCGACCAGGCCCGAGGCGTTGAGGGAGCCCGCGCGACGGACGTTGCGCCACACCGCCTCCAGCCGGTCCCGGCGGTCGACGATCTGGAAGGCGTAATAGTCGCCGTGCGGCTCAGCCAGGGTCCAGCCGCCGTCCAGCGGCCCCTGGAAGCTCTGCGCCGAGGCGAAGGAGGCGCGGATGCGCGCGTCATAGGCCAGGTCGCGGATCGCCGGCGGCCTGTCCGGCGTCTTGCCGAGCTCATCGATCTGCACCGGTGCGCCGAGCTCGGGGCGCGGGGCCGGGACGTAGACCTTGGGCGCGGGGCCGCTCGGCAGGACGCTGGGCTCGGGTTCGGGCGCCGGGCGGGGCTGGCCGGCGGTGTCGGGCTCGTCCTCGTCGCGCGGCGGCGGGGCGTTGGGATTGAGCAGGGCGCCGATCGGGTCGCGCACATGCAGCGGCGGCGCCGGGGCGGCCACGGGCGCGGGCTGGGCCCGGGCGGCGGGCGCGACGAAGCCCGCCAACAGCAGGGACAGCAAACCGATCCGCATCGATCCTTCAGTCCTCGTGCGCGGCGATGGCCTCGGCCACCGCGATCAGCCGGCGCGCCTCAGCCAAGTGCAGACGCTCCACCATACGCCCGTCAACCTTAAGAACACCCTTGCCGGCGTTTTCCGGCGAATCGAAGGCGTCGGCTACCGTGCGCGCCCAGGCCACCGCCTGCGGCTCCGGCGAGAAGGCGCGGTCGGCGATCTCGAGATGGGTCGGGTGGATCAGGCTCTTGCCGTCGAATCCCAGGTCGCAGCCTTGCGCGCACTCCTGCGCCAGGCCCTCGAGGTCGGGGATGTCGTTATAGACCCCGTCGAGGATGGCGATCCCATGGGCGCGAGCGGCCATCACCGAGAGCGACAGCGCCGCCAATAGGGGCTGCCGCGCGGGGCCCGGCCGGCAGCGCATCTCCTTCACCAGGTCGTTGGTCCCGATCACCCAGGCCTCGACGCCGGCCCCGGCTGCCGCGCGGCCGAGCGCGTCCAGGGCGAACACCGCCTGGCAGGTCTCGATCATCGCCCACAGCGGGACCGCCGGCCCCAGCGCCGCGCGATAGGCGGCGAGATCCGCCGGCGAGGCCACCTTGGGGACAAGGGCCGCGTCGGGACCGGCCTCGGCCGCCGCCGCCAGGTCGTCGGCGCCCCAGGGCGTGTCCAGGCCGTTGGCGCGGATCACCAGTTCGCGGCGGCCGAAGCCGCCCAGCTTGACCGCCTCGCAGGCCAGAGCCCGGGCCGCCACCTTGGCCTCCGGCGCGACGGAGTCCTCCAGGTCCAGGATCACCACATCGCAGGGCAGGGTGCGGGCCTTTTCGATGGCCCGGGCGTTGGAGGCCGGCAGGTAGAGGGCGCTGCGGCGCGGTCGGGCTTGGGCGGCGGTCGCCATTTGGGCTCCTTCGCGCATGGATATCGCCCCGTCATAGCGGTTAGGGTGGGGCCATGACCACACGCTACGATCCGGGCGCGCGCAATGTGCTGGGCGGGGAGCTGGAGCCCTGTTCGACAGATCCCGTCACCGGCTTCTTCCGCAACGGCTGCTGCGAGACCAGCCACGAGGACTTAGGGCTGCACACCGTCTGCGCGGTGATGACGGCCGAGTTCCTGGCCTTCAGCCGCGCGGCCGGCAACGACCTGTCGACGCCGATGCTGGAGGCCCAGTTCCCGGGCCTGCAGCCCGGCGACCGCTGGTGCCTCTGCGCCCCGCGCTGGAAAGAGGCGCTCGACGCCGGCGCCGCCCCGAAGATCGTGCTCGAAGCCACCCACGAGGAGACCCTGGCCATCGTGCCGCTGGGCGTGCTGAAGGACTACGCCGCTTAAGGCGCGCCTGCGGCCATGGCTACCGCAATGGGGGAGCCAGGAGCGGGTACTCCGCCTCCAGCCGGTAGTGCGCCTGCTCGCTGCCCAGGAAGCTGGAGTAGAGGCCGAAGCTCTTCACCCGGATCGGCGGCGACTTCATCAGGTTGTTGGCCTGGATCCAGGCGGCGACCTCGACCGGGTCGGGATGGCGCGGGTAGGCGAGCGTCACGTGGGGCCGATAGATCCGGGTGTCGGGCTTCAGGCCGACGCGGCGCGCCGCCGTCTCGCAGGCCTTGGCCAGCCGGGTGAGCGGCTCGCTGGCCTCGACGCCGGCCCAGAGGACGTGGATGTCGGGTCCCTCGCCGAAGGCGCCGACGCCCGAGAGCGTGATTTCGAACGGCCGCGCGCGCAGGGCGGTGAGTTCGGCGTCCAGGTCGCGCGCGATGTCCTCGCGGATCTCGCCGAAGAAGCGCAGCGTCACGTGCAGCGACTCGCGCGGGCGCCAGCGCGCGCCCTCGACGCCGGCCTGCCGGCGGGCAAGCGCCGCGCCGATCTCCTCGGGAACCGATAGCGCGGCGAAAAGCCGGATCATGCCGTCTAACTACCGCAGGCAAAGGCCGCGGCAAACGCCCGCCGAAACCTTAACGAGAGCTTGACCAACAAGGCCTTGCTTCCGCCCCACCGGAGCCCGATATTTCACCCGCGTCCAATCGTGGACGCTCAAACAAGGGTTTTGCTCAAATGAGCGACTTCAACCGCGGCTACGCGCGCTCGATCCCCGCGGATCGGGCCGACATGTCGGTGGACGCGGGCCTGCGCAGCTTCATGCTCGGGGTCTACAACAAGGTGGCCCTGGGCCTCGTGCTCTCCGCCGCCCTGGCCTGGCTCACCGCCGACTTCGCGCCGGTTCAGCAACTGCTCTACGTCGTGACCCCCGACGGCCGCCTGGCCGGGTTCACGCCGCTCGGCATGATCATCCGCTTCCTGCCGCTCGTGGTGCTGATCGGGGCGATGTTCATCCGCAACCCCAGCCCGCGCTCGGCGGGCATCGTCTACTGGTCGGTGGTCTCCGGCATCGGCGCCGGCCTGGGCGTCTGGCTCCTGGCCTACACCGGAAGCTCCGTCGCCCTGACCTTCATGATCACCGCCGCGGCCTTCGGCGGCCTGTCGCTGTTCGGCTATACGACCAAGCGCGACCTGACCGGCTTCGGCAGCTTCCTGATGGTGGGCCTGATCGGCCTGGTGCTGGCCTCGCTGGTCGGCATGTTCTGGCATCCCGCCGGCTTCTCGATGATCATCAGCGTGCTTGGCGTGCTGATCTTCGCCGGCCTGATCGCCTGGGACACCCAGCGCCTGAAGATGACCTACTACGAGCTGGGCGGCGAACAGACCTCCATGGCCATCGCCACCAACTACGGGGCGCTGAACCTCTACCTGAACTTCATCAACCTCTTCCAATTCCTGCTCAGCCTGACGGGCAGCCGCCGCTAAGGCGAGGAAGGCAGAGGCCAGAGACAAAGAAGCCCCGGCGGGAAACCTCCGGGGCTTTTTCTTTGGATCCTCCCCCAGCGCACAGCGCGATCAGGGGGAGGTGGCGCGGAGCGCCGGAGGGGTTTCCCCAACCGAGTCCACGACGGCCGACATCCCGAACGCCGGAGAGGAAACCCCCTCAGTCAGCTTCGCTGACAGCTCCCCCTAGAGGGGAGCACCTGATTCTAGTCCACCACCTTGAAGCGGCCCTTGTCGAAGAAGCGAAGGACCTGCTCCAGCTCATGGCCGCGGCGCAGCACCATGCCGGCCTGGCCGAGCACCGCCCAGGCGCCTTGCCTGCGCGCCAGCGCCGGACGCTTCTCGATGCGGTAGAGGGGCGCCTCGGAGCTGCGCTTGTAGACCGAGAACACCGCCGATTCGCTCAAGCCATCGATGGCGTAGTCGCGCCACTCTCCGGCCGAGACCATGCGGCCATAGAGGGAAAGGAGGCGGGTCAGCTCGCGCCGTTCGAAGAAGACGGTCGCCTGACGCGGCGACGCGTAGGACGTGTCGAAAGCCATCGAGCGTCAGCCTAGACCTGAATCGGCGCGCCAAGCCAGACCCCGCGTCGCCGCAGGCCGGGCGGCGCCGTGAAATGACCTTATTTGCGACCCGCGAGCGCCCGATGCGCTCCCGATATTGCACTTGTCGGTTGGCCGGAAACGGCGGTCCCGGATCCTGAACAGCCCCCCCAGCCCCCTGGGATCGACGGACTGGCCGGCCGACGCCTAGATCTCTTCCTAGTCACAGGAAACCCCCGCGGGTGCTCTCCAGCCGCGGGGGTTTTCATGTCCGGGGGCTCCGCAAGCCGTCAGGCCTTGGGCGCGGCCACCGCAAGGATGCGGCCGCCGCGGCCGGCCTGGATCAGGACTACGCTCTTCAGGCCGTCCTCCAAGGCCGTCGGCAGGCGGTAGGCCACGGGCTTGCCGCGCCAGCCCCCCAGGCGGGTCAGTTCGCGGACCACGTTCTTCTGGACGATGGTCTGGCCCTTGTTGTCGCCGCTCTTGACGGCCACGTCCTGCTCGCGCGGATCGTAGCGCACCAGCCAGACCTCGCCGCCGCCCTTGGGCGGACGGGCGGAGCCCACATAGACCCGTCCGCTGGAAAACCGCACCTGCGGCGGGTCGCGCCGCGCCTTGGCCGCCTCGGCCACCAGCTTGTCGACCTTGTCGGGCTTGGCGCCCGAGGCCTGGGCCGCGCCGTCCACCACCACCTGGGGCGTGTAGGGCTCGCGCAGCGCCAGGCGGGCCACATAGGCCTTCTGGCGGTCGGTGAACTCAGGCTTGGCGAAGGTGTCGGCCCAGCCCAGGTAGTCCCAGTAGTCCACCGGGAAGGTGAGCGGCAGGACGCCCGGCTTTTCGGCCAGCCTGGCCACGTGGGCGTTGGCGTCGCCGCACGACGCGCAGCCCTGAGCCGTGTAGAGCTCGATCACCACGGGAGGCCTGGCCGCCGCCGGCCCCGCTGAGACGAGGGCCGGCAGGGCGAGCAGGGCCAGGCTGAAAAGCGCCGCTTTCCGCATCGCCTCGGGCTTAAAGGGGCTCAGGCGCCCTGTAAATTACAACAAGGCGTGAGGACGTCTCTCCCCCGCGAAGCGAGAGGGAGAGGGCAAGGCGAGGGCGGCTGGACGTTCCAGCTCTTCCGGCGGATCCTTCAAGGATCCGCAGGCGCTCGCCGGAACGCAGCGAATCGCCGCCGCAAGCGCCGCCCTCTCCCGGCCTCTCCCTCTCCGCTTCGCGGGGGGAGAGGAGGTTACGCCGCGGGCTTGGCGAGGTTCCGCAGCACGTAGTTCAGCACCCCGCCGTTCTTGAAATACTCGAGCTCGGTGGGCGTATCGATCCGGCAGCGCACCGGGAAGCGGGCGATGCGGCCGTCGGAGGGCCGGTACATCTCAATGGTGAGCTGACGGCGCGGCGACAGCTCCGTCAGCCCGCGGATGGTGACGATCTCCTCGCCGGTCAGGCCCAGCTTGTGCCAACCTTCCTGCAGGAACTGCAGCGGCAGCACGCCCATGCCGACCAGGTTGGAGCGGTGGATGCGCTCGAAGCTTTCGGCCACCACGGCGCGGACGCCCAGCAGCTTGGTGCCCTTGGCCGCCCAGTCGCGCGACGAGCCGGTGCCGTATTCCTTGCCCGCGAACACCACCAGGCCGCGGCCCTCGGACTGGTAGCGCATGGCCGCGTCGTAGATCGACATCACGTCCTGCGAGGGGAAGTGCTTGGTCATGCCCCCCTCGATCTCCGGGGTGATGCGGTTGCGGATGCGGATGTTGGCGAAGGTGCCGCGCATCATCACTTCGTGGTTGCCGCGGCGCGCGCCGTAGGAGTTGAACTCCGTGGTCGGCACCTGGTGGTCGCGCAGATAGACGCCGGCCGGCGAGGTCGCCTTGATCGAACCGGCCGGCGAGATGTGGTCGGTGGTGATCGAGTCGCCGAACACCGCCAGCACGCGGGCCTCGACGATGTCGGTCACCGGCGAAGGGTCCATCGACATGTTCTGGAAGTAGGGCGGGTTCTGAACGTAGGTCGAGCCCATGTCCCAGCCGTAGGTCTGGCCGCCCTCGATCTTGATCCCCTGCCAGGCCTTGTCGCCCTTGAAGACGTCGGCATAGCGGGTGGCGAACATCTTCTGGGTGACGAATTTGCGCTGCAACGCCGCCACTTCCTCGGACGTCGGCCAGATGTCCTTCAGGTAGACCGGCTTGCCGCCCTTGCCCTCGCCCAGCGGCTCGGTGGTGATGTCGATCGACATGGAGCCGGCGAGCGCATAGGCCACCACCAGCGGCGGCGAGGCCAGGTAGTTGGCCCGCACGTCGGGGTTCACGCGACCTTCGAAGTTGCGGTTGCCCGACAGCACCGAGACCGCCACCAGGTCGCCCTTCTGCACGGCTTCCGAGATCGGCTCCGACAGCGGTCCGGAATTGCCGATGCAGGTGGTGCAGCCGTAGCCCACCAGGTTGAAGCCGAGCGCGTCGAGGCCCTTGGTCAGACCGGCGGCCTTCAGATAGTCGGTGACCACCTGCGAACCGGGGGCCAGGGAGGTCTTCACCCAGGGCTTCACCTTCAGGCCCAGCTCGACGGCCTTCTTGGCCACCAGGCCCGCGGCGATCAGGACGCTGGGGTTGGAGGTGTTGGTGCAGGAGGTGATGGCGGCGATCACCACGTCGCCGTGGCCGACGTCGAAGTTGGCGCCTTCCACCTTCACGCGGGTGGCCATGTCGTCATGCTTGCCGAAGTCGCCGGCCAGGGCGGCCTTGAACTCGACGGCGGCGTTGGTCAGCACCACCCGGTCCTGCGGCCGCTTCGGCCCCGCCAGCGACGGCAGGACGCTGCCCAGGTCGAGCTCGAGCGTGTCGGTGAACACCGGATCCGGGTCGCTCGGCTCGCGCCAGATGCCCTGCTCCTTGGCGTAGGCCTCCACCAGCGCCACGCGCTGGGCGTCGCGGCCGGTGGCGGTCAGGTAGTCGATGGTCGAGCGCGTCACCGGGAAGAAGCCGCAGGTCGCGCCATATTCGGGGGCCATGTTGGCGATGGTCGCCTGATCCTCGATGGTCATCCTGGCGAGGCCCGGGCCGTAGAATTCCACGAACTTGCCGACCACGCCCTTCTTGCGCAGCATCTGGGTGACGGTCAGCACCAGGTCGGTGGCCGTCGCGCCCTCGGGCATGGCGCCTTCCAGCTTGAAGCCGATCACCTCGGGGATCAGCATCGGGATCGGCTGGCCCAGCATGGCGGCTTCCGCCTCGATGCCGCCCACGCCCCAGCCCAGCACCGACAGGCCGTTGACCATGGTGGTGTGGCTGTCGGTGCCGACCACGGTGTCCGGGTAGGCCACCGCATGGCCGGCGTCCTCGTTCACCCAGACGGTCTGGGCGAGGTACTCAAGGTTCACCTGATGGCAGATCCCGGTGCCGGGCGGAACGACGCGGAAATTGTTGAAGGCCGAGGAGCCCCAGCGCAGGAAGCGGTAGCGCTCCATGTTGCGCTCGTACTCGCGCTCGACGTTCTCGCCGAAGGCCTTGGCGGTGCCGAAGTAGTCGACCATCACCGAGTGGTCGATCACCAGGTCCACCGGGTTCAGCGGATTGATCTTCTCGGGGTTGGCGCCCAGATGGGTCATCGCATCGCGCATGGCGGCCAGGTCGACCACCGCCGGAACGCCGGTGAAGTCCTGCATCAGCACACGGGCTGGGCGGAAGCTGATCTCGTGTTCGACGCTGCCCTTGTTGTCGACCCAGGCGGCCAGCGCCTGCAGGTCGTCGCGGCCCACGGAATCGCCGTCTTCGTTGCGCAGCAGGTTCTCGAGCAGCACCTTCATGGAGATCGGCAGGCGCGAGACGCCTGAAAGTCCGGCTTCCTCGGCGGCGCGAAGGCTGTAGTAAGCGTAGGTCTTGTCGCCCACCACGAGTTCGCGGCGGGTTTTCAGGCTGTCGACTGACGCCATTTGGGGAGATCCTCTCTCTGTTCCCGGCCGCATCACGCCCACCCCGGAGATCGCGCGCTTCGATGAGCGGACACACAGCGTCCGAACCCGCGCGGCGAGGGCCCCCCGAGGCGACGGCGGCCGCGGGCTTCATAGACCTGAGTGTGCTGTGCGTCCATGCGCCGCCACGGTCGAGCTTGCTCGCCCCATGATCGCGGCCCTGGACCTGCGCGGCATCGCCGTGCGTCGCGGCGGCCGCAGCCTGTTTTCCGGCCTGTCGCTGAGCCTGGCCGCGGGCGAGGCCTGCGCGCTCACCGGCGCCAACGGAGCAGGAAAGACCAGCCTGTTGCGCGCCGTGGCGGGCCTGGTCCCGCTGGAGGACGGCGAGATCGGCTTCGGCGCGGTCGAGGCCGGCGAGGCGCGGGGCGGCGGCCTGCACCTGATCGGCCATCAGGATGGGCTGAAGCCCGCGCGCACGACCCGCGAGGAACTCCATTTCTGGAGTGTCTGGAGCGGCGGCGACGCGGCCTCGGCCCTGGCGGCGGCGCAGGCGCTGGACCTCACCGGCCTCCTCGACCTGGAGGTCCGGCGGCTCTCGGCGGGCCAGCGGCGGCGGCTGGCCCTGGCGCGGCTGGTGGCCGCGCCGCGCAGCCTGTGGCTGCTCGACGAGCCCCTGAGCCCCCTGGACGCCGCCTGGCGGGCCCGGTTCGGGACCATGATGCAGACCCATCTGGCCGGCGGCGGCCTGATCCTGGCGGCGGTGCATGATCCCCTGCCGATCCCGGCCCGCGCCCTGGAGATCGGCGCATGAGCCGGCGTCGCGCAGCATTTCCTCTCCCCCCGCGAAGCGGAGAGGGAGAGGGTGGGGAGAGGGCGGCGCAGCCGCTCCTTCGCTTCAAGGGTTGGGCGAGGGCCCTCGGCCAACCGCTCGTGCGGATCTCGACGCCGGCGCCGCCCTCTCCCAGCCTCTCCCTCTCTCGCTTTGCTTGGGGGAGAGGAGCGCTATGAGCCGGCTGGGCGCGCTGCTGGCCCGCGAGACGGCCCTGGCCTGGGGCCGCGGCGGCGGGCCGCTGGTCAGCGTGGGCTTCTACGCCGGCGTCGCCACCCTGCTGCCCCTGGCCATCGGGCCGGAGCCGGCGCGCCTGGCGGCCATCGCGCCGGGAGCGGCCTGGGTGGGCCTGGCCCTGGCCAGCCTGCTCTCCCTCGATCGCCTGTTCGAGCGGGACTACGAGGACGGCGCCCTGGATCACCTGGTGCTGTCGCCGACGCCGCTGGAGCTCACCTGCGCGGTCAAGTGCTTCGCCCAGTGGCTGGCCGCCGGAGCGCCCCTGGCGCTCGCCGCGCCGGTCGCCGCCATCGCGCTCGGCGCCCCGCTCAGCCTGGCGCCCCTGGTCTTCGCCTGCGCCCTGATCGGCGGCCTGGCCTTCGCCTTCACCGGCGGAATCGGCGCGGCGCTCAGCCTCGGCGCGCGGCGCGGCGGCCTCCTGACCGCAGTGATCGTCCTGCCGCTGTTCGTGCCGCCGGTGATCTTCGGCGGCGGCGCGCTGGCGAGCTTCCTCGCGGGCCTGCCCTGGACATCGGGCCTCATCCTGCTGGGCGCCTATGCCGCGGCGTTCGTGGCGCTCGGCCCGCTGTTCATGGCCGCGGCCTGCCGCAACGCGCTCTCCTGAGCGGTTCAGGCCCCGGCCACATTACCAAAGCTTCGTTTCGCATGCCGCCGTTTCGCCAACTTCTGTGACAAGGTTCAAGCTCGACCTTTGACCAGGAGTTCGCCGATGACCCCTCCCCTGAAAGCCTGTCTCGCCGGGGCGGCGTTCGCCCTCACAGCGGCCGCCAGCGCCGCCGCCTTCGCGCAGCCGCCCGCCCCGCCCGCGCCGGACGCCGGCGACCATCACCAGATGCGCGAAGAACGCCACGTGGTGATCCGCCATGACGGCGGCGGCGATGAGCACATGGTCGCCATGATGCGCCATGGCCACGAGGACCAGGCCGAGCACCTGCGCACCATGCTGCAGCTGAAGCCCAGCCAGGAGGCCGCGCTCACCGCCTATCTGGCCGCCGTCAAGCCGGAGCATCATCACGAGGCCATCGTCGAGATGTCCGACCACCACGACGGCGCCAAGACCACCACCCAGCGCCTGGCCGAGATGGACACCCACCTCACCGAGCAGACGGCCCAGGCCCACGCCCGCATCGAGGCGACGCGGAAGTTCTACAACCAGCTCGAACCCTCGCAGAAGAAGGTGTTCGACGAGATGCCCATGCTGATGATGGGTCCGATGGGCCCGATGATGCACGGCGGCATGCGGGTGATGGTGAACATGGATGGCCACGGCGACATGCGCTTCATGGACCACATGCCGCCGGTCCCGCCGACGCCGCCGGTCCCGCCCGCGCCACCGCGCCTTGACGACTGACCCCTGCGCGCGCCGGGCCTCGTCTTGCGACGAATAGGCATGCGGTCTAAGCCCGGCGAGTGTGGCCGATCTGAAGTTCCCGCGCCGTAGGGAATTTCAGCGCGGCAAGCCACACGCGAAACAGAGGCCTGCCGGTGTCCTTATCGCTTCCGAAGTTCGAACGGGGTTGCAGCTTGCGCTGTCGAACTTCGCAAACGGGACGTTAGATGATCCCGGCGCCCGCCTTCCTGACCAATCCCGAGCGGTTCATGGCCTTCTCGCGGTGGGCCGCCCCGATGTTCGGGGCGCTCGCCCTGGTGCTCGGCGCCGTGGGCCTGTGGCTGGGCTGGAGCGCGCCGCCGGACTACCAGCAGAGCTTCACCGTGCGGATCCTGTTCATCCATATCCCCACAGCCTGGATGAGCGAGTTCGTCTACGCCTGCCTGGCAGTCGCCAGCCTGCTGTCGCTGGTCTGGCGCCAGGTCCTGGCCGACGCCGCCGCCCAGGCCGCCGCCCCCCTGGGCGCCGGCTTCACCCTGCTGACGCTCGCCACCGGCGCGCTCTGGGGGCGCCCGGAGTGGGGAACCTGGTGGGTGTGGGACGCACGGCTGACCTCCGAGCTGATCCTGTTCCTGATCTACCTGGGCTACATGGCGCTCCGCGCCTCGATGGACGACGAGGCCAAGGCCGCGCGCGCCGCGGCGATCCTGGGCCTGGTGGGCGCCCTGATCCTGCCGGTCATCCACTACAGCGTCTATTGGTGGAACACCCTGCACCAGGGAGCCTCGGTGTTCCGCTCCGGCGGCTCGGCGCTCGCGCCGGTGTTCTTCTGGCCGGTGATCCTGATCGTGCTGGCCTACACCTCGGCCTTCGGGTCGCTCTGGCTGGTGCGGATTCGCGGCGAGGTCTGGCGCCGGCGCGCCGAGGTCGCGGCCCTGCGCGCGGCGAGGGGCTAGGCCATGATCCATCTCGAGACCGGCAAATACGCCTTCTATATCTGGACCGCTTACGGCCTGACGGCGGCGGTGTTCGCCGCGATGATCGTGACCGCCCTGGGCCACGCCCGCCGCTGGAAGGCGCGCTACGAAGACCTGGCCCGCAAGTGAGCCGCCCGCGATGAGCCGATGGATCGCCGCCCTGCCCCTCGTCGTGCTGGCCCTGCTGGCGGTGCTGTTCGCGGGCTACGCCCTGCATCGCAACCCCCAGGTCGTGCCCGAGGCCCTGGTGGGCAAGCAGGTCCCCGACGTCAGCCTGCCCAGCCTGGACGACGGGACCGCCAAGAGCATCCGGGAGGCGGCGCGCGAGGGCCCGGTGCTGGTCAACTTCTTCGCCTCCTGGTGCGGCCCCTGCGAGATCGAGCACCCGGTGCTGATGCAACTGCGCGCCAGCCACGTCCGCATCGTCGGCGTGGCCTACAAGGACGCGCCGACCAACACCCAGGCCTTCCTCTCGCGCCTCGGCGACCCGTTCGTCGAGCGCCTGGTGGACCGCGACGGCCGCGCCGGCATCGAGTTCGGCGTCTCCGGCGTGCCGGAAACCTACCTCGTGGCGCCGGACGGCAAGGTGCTGGCCAAGTACACCAACCTCAATGAACGCGACGCCCGGGCCCTGACCGCGCGGATGTTAACCGGGCGTTGATCGACGGCGCGCCAGATTGGGCGGGCGTTAACCATAAAGCCGAGCCCTCGCCCCGTGACGCCGATCCGCCCCAACGCCTTCCCGGTCCAGCCCGGCCCGACCTCCCCAGCCGGCGCTGCGGCGGACGCCGCGCGGGCCGCGGCGCAGAAGGCCTTCTTCGACGCCGCCATGGGCCGCGCCGCCGCGCCGACGGCGGCGACCGCGCCAAAGGCCCCGGCTTTCGCCGCTCCCACGGCCCCGGTCCAGCGGGCCGAATTGCGCCCCGCGGCGGTTCCGGCCGAGCCGCCTGCCAAGCTTCTACGGCCGGGCTCGCTCCTCGACATTCGTGTGTGACGCGCCGGAGCGCTACCTTAAGGCCTTAAAACTAATTAACTTTTTGAATCGGGAACGCCATCCGGATATTCGTGTTAAGCCGGCATGGAAACCCGCGAGCAGCGCATCTACGAAGAGGCCGCCGCCCTCTGGAGAGAGGTCTTCGGCGAGCCGCCGCCGCTCCGCACGGACGGCGCCGCCCTGCTTGAAATCATCACCCGCTGCGTCGGCCCGCCGCCCTATGAGCGGCTGCACTCGCCGCACCTGAGGCCCTCCACGATCGCCGGACCCGCGCAGCCCACGGACCCGCGCCTCAGCTAGCCAGGGCCTTCTTCTTGGCCTTCTTGCCCTTGTGGGCCTTGCCCGGCTTCGCCGGCTTGTCCGCCTTGGCCTTCGGCTTGGCCTTTGCCGTGGCGGGGTCGGCCGACTTGGACAGGTCGCGCAGCAGGCCGAGGAAGGTCGCGCGCCGTCCGCCGCCGGAAATCAGTTTCAGCAGCCGCGCGTCCGCCGACGCCATCTTCGGCCGCGCCTCGGTGAGGGCCTCGCGGCCGGCCTCGGTCAGGCGCACCGCATTGGCCCGGGCGTCGACGTTGGACCGTTCGCGCTCCAGGAGGCCCTTGCCGATCATCCGCCGCGCCATGTCCGCCAGCGTCGAGCGATCGATGCCGGTGATCCGCACAAGGTCGGCCTGGGTCGCGCCCTCGCGTTCGTCGGCGGCGGCCAGGACGGCGAACTGACGCTGGGTGATGCCGGCCTCGCCGAACTCCTCGACATAGATGTCCAGCGCGCGCTGCAGGGCCCTGTGAAGGAGGTGGCTAGGCGACTGTTCCAGGGCGGCTATGCCGCCCTTGGCCCCTGACTTGCCCTTGGCCATCGGTGGTCCCCCCGTGCGGCTTGTCAGCGTCACTAGAGTAGGATTGCGTCGTTTTGATTACAGACGCTCCGTGGGCGGCGCAGGCGTCATTGTAGACCTCCGAAGCCGCATTGTCCGCCCACCTTTGTCCCGGGCGGCCGGGGCCGGGTTTCTGGAGCGCGTCAGGGTGAAGTGGAAACCGGTTCACCCGTCCGACGCGCTCTAAATCTTTGAAAATAGACCCTTCCCGGTTCAGGTGATTCCACCTGAACCGGGAAGGGGCCTAAGGCGCGTCCGCCGGGGGCTTGGCCTCTTCGGCGTCCTCGTCCGGCATGTGCTTCATCATCAGGGGCGCCTGGCTCATGGCGAACAGGAAGATCAGGATCGGCACCCCGGGGAACTTGAAGAAGCCCCAGAAGACCGTGCTCTGGGTGCGCCACACGACCTCGTTGGCCAGCGCCAGGGCGAAGAACATCAGGGCGTAGCGCAGGGTGAGCGTACGGACCACCGGGTCCGGCAGGTGGAAGGCGTCGCCCATCAGGACCTTCAGCGGGTTCTTGCCGCGCAGGGCGCCGGTGATCAGGAACAGGCCGAAGGCGGTGTAGAGGATGGTCGGCTTGACCTTGATGAACCGCTCGTCGTGGAAGAACAGGGTCAGCCCGCCGAAGATCAGCCCCAGGACGGCCGTGACCAGGGGCATGGGCGCCACGCGGCGCTCGAACACCAGGCCTATCGCCAGCGCCAGGATCGAGCCGCCGACGATCGCCCAGCTTGCGGTCACCGCGCTCTTGGTGACCACCAGGGTGATCAGGAAGACCACCAGGCCCGCATAGTCGACGAAGTAGTGCACCCACTTCGGCGCACGGCGCACGGCTTTGGAAGACGCCTCGCCGCTCATCGGCCGGTCTCCCCGAGGCCCACCAGGGAGCGGGCGAAGGCCCGGGCGTCGAACGGCTGGAGGTCATCGATCCCTTCGCCGACGCCCACCAGCTTGATCGGGCTGTCCGAGGCCTGGGCGACGGGCACCAGCACCCCGCCGCGGGCGGTGCCGTCGAGCTTGGTCATGACGATGCCGCTGACCCCGATCTGGTTGCCGAAGATGTTCTCCTGGGCCAGCGCATTGCGGCCGACGGTGGCGTCCAGCACCAGCAGCGTTTCGTGCGGGGCCTCCGGATCGACCTTCTTCACTACGCGGATGATCTTGAGCAGCTCGTCCATCAGTCCCTGCTTGTTCTGCAAACGCCCGGCGGTGTCGATCAGCACCACGTCGTAGTTCTGCGCCCGGGCGCGCTCGACCGCGTCGAAAGCCAGGCCGGCGGCGTCGGAGTTCATCGGCCGCGACATGAAGTCGGCGCCGGCGCGCTCGGCCCAGACCTTGAGCTGCTCCACCGCCGCGGCGCGGAAGGTGTCGCCGGCCACCACCAGCACCTTGGCGCCCCTGCCCGTCAGGTCGGCGGCGATCTTGCCCAGCGTGGTCGTCTTGCCCGAGCCGTTCACCCCGATGAACAGCACGACGTAGGGCCGGGGCCCCGAGAGCGCGTCGAAGGTACCCTCGCGGCCGGACAGTTCCTCGCCGATGGCGGCGGCGAGCGCCTCCTTGATCTCGGCCTCGTCCACATCCTTGCCGAACTTCTCGTCGGAGAAACGCTGGGCGATGCGCGCGGCGGAGTGCGGGCCGAGGTCGGCCTCGATCAGCATCTCCTCCAGTTCGTCGAGCTTGGCCTGGTCGAGGGGCTCCTTGGCGACGAAGACCTGGGTGATCTGCTCGCCGATCTGTTTCGACGAGCGCGTCAGGCCTTCGGTCAGTCGCGCGAACCAGCCGCGTTTGGGTTCGGTCATGCCCCGGCTTCTAGAGCGCATCCAGCCAAAGTGGAAACCGGTTTGGCGTCCGGATGGGCTCCAGACCCCTAAATGCCGGCCTGTCCGGAAGACAAGCCTTGGCGGCAGGCTTGCACGGCGTCACGCGCCCTTCCAGGGTGCCCGGCCATGGATCGACTCACGGCCACGCTTGCGGTGCTCGACTATGCGGCGGTCGCGGTGTTCGGCGCGACCGGCGCGCTGGCGGCCGCGCGGCGCAAGCACGACATCGTCACCTTCGGCTTCTTCGCGGCCATCACCGGGGTCGGCGGCGGCACGCTGCGCGACCTCCTGATCGGGGCGCCTGTGTTCTGGGTCGGCCGACCCGCCTACGTCATCGTCTGCCTGGGCGCGGCGGCGGCGGTGTGGGTCGTCGGGCCCCGCCGGTTCCGCGGCCAGACCCTGACCTGGCTCGACGCCGTGGGGATGGCCGCCTATGCGGTGGTGGGGGCCTTGAAAGCGACCTCGCTGGGCGTCCCACCGTTCTCCGCCGTGGTCATGGGCGTGCTGACCGCAACCTTCGGCGGGGTGATCCGCGACGTCCTGGCCCACGAGCCCTCGGTGCTGCTGCAGCGCGAGCTCTACGTCACCCCGGCCCTGGCCGGCGCGGCGACCTTCGTCATCCTGGGCCTAGTGGGGACGCCTGCGACGCCGGCCGGGATCGCCGGCTTCGTCGCCGCGCTGTCGCTCCGCGCCGGCGCGATCCTGTGGAAGTGGTCGCTGCCGGGCTATGGCGGGCCGAACCCGGACGCCGAAGGCTAAACCGCGGACTGCGGCTTAAATCTCATGGTCAGATGCGAGCTTTGGGGCGGCAATCTTCGCAGGCGCTCGCCCGAAGGGCGCGGGGCCTACTCAGCCGCTTCCAGCACCATCGTCTTCGCCAGCGCCCGCTTGCCGTCGTGGCCCGTCACTTTCAGCGCCACGATGCTCCCCACCTCGGCCTCGCCGTGGAAGGCGATCTCGGTGAAGTCCTCGGCGCGGGCCACGCCGCCTTCCCCGGTATCGGGGCGCTCGACCAGGCCCATCAGCGTGCGGCCCGCCTGCCGTTGCAGATGCCGCGCCAGCGCCGCCTCGCCGGCCGCCCGCAGACGGGCGGCGCGGGCCTTGACCTCCGCACCCGCCACCGCCGGCATCCGCGCGGCGGGCGTGCCCGGACGGGGGCTGTAGGGGAAAACGTGCAGGAAGCTCAGCCCCGCCTCTTCCACCAGCGACAGGGTGTTCTCGAACATAGACTCGGTCTCGGTGGGGAAGCCCGCGATCAGGTCGGCGC
>NZ_DATMNA010000108.1:0-23204 GCF_035569475.1 Phenylobacterium sp. | reverse complement strand
CGCCATCGTCGGCGACCAGAACGCCCTGCTCACCGTCGATCCGCAGACCGGCGCAACCAAGACCCTGCTCTCCGCCGCCGAGACCTTCTCGGCCGGGGACGGCCGCGTCTCCATCAGCCGCGACGGCAAGGTGCTGGCGGGTGTCGGAGAGGACTTCACCACCGGGCCGCACATCGCCGCGGGTTCGCTCACCGCGCCCAGGACCATCACCCACGAGAACGACGGCCTGACACCCCAGGTCACCGCCCGCTCGATCACCTGGAAAAGCGACGGCTATGACGTCCAGGGCTGGCTGACCGGCCCGGCCAACGTCGAGCCGGGCAAGAAATATCCGATGGTCGTCCTGGTCCACGGCGGCCCCAGCTCAGCGGTGCAGCCGACCTACATGTGGAAGGGCGCGACCAACGACCTGGTGCAGCACGGCTTCTTCGTCTTCCAGGCCAATCCGCGCGGCTCCTTCGGCCAGGGCGAGGCCTTCACCAAGGCCAACGTCAAGGATTTCGGCGGCGGCGACCTGCGCGACATCCTGGCCGGCGTCGATGCGGTGGAGAAGGTGGCCCCCGTCGATGACAGGCGCCTGGGCGTCTACGGCCACTCCTACGGCGGCTTCATGACCATGTGGACCGTGACCCACTCCAACCGCTTCAAGGCCGCGGTGGCGGGCGCGGGGATCGCCGACTGGGTCAGCTACTACGGCGAGAACGGCATCAACCAGTGGATGGTCCCGTTCTTCGGCACGACGGCCTACAAGGACCCGGCCGCCTACGACCGGTTCTCGCCGATCCGCTACATCAACGCCGCCAAGACCCCGACCTTCATCTACGTGGGCGAGCGCGACGTGGAATGCCCGGCGGACCAGTCGCTGCAGTTCCACGCCGGCCTCGACGCCGTGGGCGTGCCCAACTCGCTGGTGATCTACGCCGGCGAAGGCCACGGCATCCGCGAGGCCGAACACAAGGAAGACCTCAAGAAGCGCACCCTCGCCTGGTTCGACCACTACCTGGGCCAGCCGTAGGAATATCCCACAAAGCTCCGCCATCGCGGACGCCCCACGGGCGCGAGCCGGGATGACGGATGAGGTTGGAGATCGAGATGAAGCGACTGGCTCTCGCCCTCATCGCCCTTGCCCTCGCCGCCCCGGCCCTGGCGCAGCCGGCGCTGAAGCCCCCGCTGGCGGGGCTCGCCTTCCTGGTCGGCGACTGGCGGAGCGATGACGGCAAGGTCGCCGACACCGGCGGGACCTCGCGCGGCGTCTCGCACCTCACCGTCGAGGCCGACGGCTGGTCCCTGCTGCGCCGCGACCGCACCGACATCACCGGCCCCGACGGCAAGCCGGCCGGTGGCTTCAGCCAGGTGATGCTGATCTACCCCGAAGCTGGGACCCTGCGCGCCGACTATGCCGACGGCGAGGGCCACGTCATCCACTACGCGAAGGCCGAGATCGTCCCCGGGCGATCCGTCGTCTTCACCGCCGAGGCGACCGGCGGCGCGCCCGCCTTCCGCCTCGCCTATGAGCTGAAGGCGCCGGGCGACCTCGCCGTCGACTTCGGCATGCTGCCGCCCGGCGGCGGGCCCTTCCGTCCTATCGCCCGCGGGACCCTGCATCGCGCCCGCTGACCGCCGCCGCCGCCGCCGCCGCCGAGGCGAAGCTTCACCTTGCAGCGGCGCATATTCGTGCGACTGTCACCCGAGACAGGGTCCAGGGAAGGAGTTCCGCATGCTGAAGATCGCCTCAGTCGCCCGGCTGGCCGCCCTGGCCGCAGGCGCCTCGCTCCTCGCGACCTCCGCCCTCGCCGCGGTCCGCCCCTATCCGCCGAGCTTCAAGACGGAGACCCTCGCCGCCAACGGCACGCAGATCTTCGTCCGCGTCGGCGGCCACGGCCCGGCCGTGGTGATGCTGCACGGCTATGGCGAGACCGGCGACATGTGGCAGCCCCTGGCCGTGGCCCTCGCCAAGACCCACACGGTGATCGTGCCCGACCTGCGCGGCATGGGCCTCTCGGCCCATCCGGACACGGGCTACGACAAGAAGACGCAAGGCCGCGACGTCTCCGCCGTCCTGGACGCCCTGCACGTCGGCAAGGTCGACGTGGTCGCCCACGACATCGGCAACATGGTGGGCTACGCCTTCGTGGCCGAGCAGCCGCAGCGGGTGACCCACCTGGTCCTGATGGACGCCCCGATCCCCGGCGTCGGCCCCTGGGAGGAGATCCTCAAGAACCCGCTGCTCTGGCACTTCCGCTTCGGCGGGCCGGACATGGAGCGGCTCGTGAAGGGCCGCGAGCGGATCTACCTCGACCGCTTCTGGAACGAGTTCTCGGCCGACCCGAAGAACTTCGACGAGGCCAGCCGCGTCCATTACGCCAAGCTCTATGCCCGGCCGCATGCCATGCATGACGGCTTCGAGCAGTTCCACGCCTTCGACCAGGACGCCCTCGACAACCAGAAATTCCTGGCCGCCGGCCCGCTGAAAATGCCGGTCCTGGCCATCGGCGGCGAGAAGTCCTTCGGGCCGGAGATGGCGGTGGTGGCCAAGGCGGCGGCGACCGACGTCCAGGGCGCCGTGATCCCCAACGCCGGCCACTGGGTGATGGAAGAGAACCCCAAGGCCACCGTCGCCGTCGTCACCGCCTTCCTGCACTGAGCGCCGCCGAGGCGCGGGCCCTTACGCCGGCTGCGGCGCGAACTCGAGGACCTGGCGGATCTCGCAGGTCCCCGGACCGGCGACCTTGAGGAAGGCCTTGCAGAGCTCGATCGCCTCGTCCTTGGACTCGGCGTTCAGGAAGGCGAAGCCGCCGGCCCGCACCGTCTCGTCGGACACCGCGAACTGGCCGTCGCCATCCAGGCGCACCCGGGCGCACCGGTCGCGCGGCGTCAGCGGCTCGGTGGAGATCAGCTTGCCCTTGGCGCTCCATTCCTCGATCAACCGGCCCATGGCGGCCATGTGCTCAGGATCGGGCGTTCCGCCCTCGACGCCGGACTCAGGACGATAGATCGACAGATAGCGCATGGGTCGTCTCCTCACGGGGGTTTCCAGCCCAAGGACGAACGCTGGAACGCCCAGCCGACAGCCGTGGGGAAAATCCTCGCTCGCCCTCGTCGGCGCGCGCCGCCCCGGCCCGTGATCGATCGCACGCCTGCGTCCGGTGGCTGGGAACAACCTCGTGGAGTTGGGCCTTATACGAAACCTGGAGGGGCCCACAGTCGCCGAAACCCGGCGATGGAGTGAGCAAATGAACAAGCTTTTGGCATGTGTCGCCGTGATCGGCGCGTTCGGTTTGGCGGTTCCCGCGCAAGCGGAGAACGGCGTCAAGATCGGCACCCTCTCGTGCAACGAGCGCGGCGGATGGGGCCTCGTCCTCGGGTCCGCCCGCCAGCTCAACTGCACCTTCGCGCACGGCGACCGGGTCGAGCGCTACGAAGGCAGCATGACGAGGGTCGGCCTGGACCTTGGCTACCAGCACTCCGGCACGCTGGTCTGGGCGGTGGTCGCACCGCACACCGACGAGGCGCGCGGCGCTCTTGCGGGTCACTACGCCGGCGCGACCGCCAGCGCGACGGCGATCGTCGGGGTCGGCGCGAACGCCCTGATCGGCGGGCTCGACAGGAGCATCGCCCTGCAGCCCGTCAGCGTCGAGGGGACCACGGGCCTGGACGTCGCGGCGGGCATCGGCGCGATGACGCTGCGGTCTGACGAAGGCTGACGTCAAAGCTCACCGCCCCCTGGGCGGTGAGCGGCGCCCAAAACCGGCCGGAGCGCGCCCGCCTCGGCCCCGGACGCCTCGCTTGGGGCCGCCTATCGCAGCGACGGCTTGAGGCGCCAGTACCGACGCATGAACAGGAAGGAGAAGGAGGTCGACCAGCCGATCAGGATCAGGCCCACCAGCGGCTCCAGGCTGGCGAGCACCCGCAGGCCGCCGACCGGATAGAGGTCGCCGACGCTCTGGGTCGTGTAGGTCTCCAGCGCGAAGTAGTAGTATTGGAAGGCGCTGGTCGGCGCGTCGCCGACGAACCGCCCGATATGCATCGCCTGCGCGCCCAGCCAGAAGGCGAAGCCGAATACGCCGGCCTCGGCCATGTGCGCGACCACCACCGCGGAAATCACCCCCAGCATCTTCAGCCGAGGGCTCCCCGGCGCCTTGACGGTGACCATGGAGATCAGCCCCAGCGCCTCGTAGTGGATCAGCACCGCCATGAAGCTGATCACCAGCGCCAGCCCCAGGCCGAGTATCTGATGCATGGCCGTCGGTCTCCGTGGTCCTGCCGGCCCCGGCGGCGGCCGGGCGTCAGGTCTTGTGGATCGGGTCGATCCAGGCGACGCCCTCGGGCTTCTCCGCCGGCTCGATCTCCAGGTTCACCACCACCGCCTCCGAATCGCTGCGCACCAGCACGCAGGACAGGGTCTCGTCGGTCGAGGCGTTGATCTCCTGGTGCGGCACATAGGGCGGCACATAGATGAAGTCGCCGGGCCCGGCCTCGGCGGTGAACTCCAGCGCCTCGCCCCAGCGCATGCGCGCCCGGCCGGACACCACATAGATCACGCTCTCCAGCGGCCCGTGATGGTGGGCGCCGGTCTTGGCGTTGGCATGGATGTGGACGGTGCCGGCCCACAGCTTCTGGGCGCCCATGCGCGCCCGGTCGATGGCGGCGGCGCGGTGCATGCCGGGCGTCTGCGGTGTGGAGTCGTCGAGCTGGTCGCCCGGCACCACCCGCACTCCGGTGTGCTTCCAGCCGTCGGGAGGGGTCGGGACGGTGTCGGTCATGACGCCAGCAAACGCCGGGCGCCGCGGCTTGGCAAGCTACTCACGCGCGAGCACGTAGCGCAGCCCCCGCGTGCCCAGGACCAGGGCGAGCGCTGTCACGATCAGGTCGCGGCTGAGATGGATCGCCCAGCCCTCCACGGCGAACTCCGTGGCCAGCAGCAGGCAGAGCCCGGCGGCGATCACCCCCATCCAGTGGAGCACGCGGCTGAGTTCGCCGACGGCGCTCACGTTCCTGCGCTTCAGGTTCGGCCAGAAGAGACTGGGCATGGCGACCTCCGAGGGGCTGGCCAGGATCGGCGTCAGCCTTGATCGCGCATGAAGGGGGCTCGCGTAGGGCGCCTATGTTTCATCGTGAGGCGCCGAGGCAACGAAGCGCCGCCATGAATTTCGCCGTCAGTGCATCCGCGGCGGCTCGACGATCGTCTCGTCCCATTCGCCCACGTCGTCCTGGATCAGCACGTGGCGAGGCTCGCGGTCGAGGACGGCGAAATCGCCGGCCGCCTTCAGCGCCTCGTCCCGGGTGGCGAATTCGCCCAGCTCGCCCTCCGCCTCGTCGAGCAGCAGCCACCGCCCGTCGAACGCCACCACCGTGAGATCGAACATCGCGCCCTCCAGCCCCGAGATCGCCTAATTTCATCGAACGCGGCCGCAATTCGCCTTGTCCGATGGTCGCAGGTTACGCGCGCATCCCTGGCTGGAACGTTAAGACCCGCGGGTTTTCGCCGAAATCAGTCGGCGTCGCGGAAGTAGGGCTCGACGGGACCGTTCAGCTTGATGGTCAGTTGCTTGCCGCGGCGGTCGAGGGTCTTGCCGACGGCCAGCTTCACCCAGCCTTCGGAGACGCAGTATTCGTCGACGTTGGTCTTGTCCTCGCCCTTGAAGCGCACCCCCACGTTCAGCGCCAGCAGGTCGGCGTCGTAGTAGGGGCTGTCCGGGTCCGTCGCCAGGCGGTCGGGAAGTGTCGGTTTGTCGCTCATGGCGTCCGCCTCGCACAGCCCGCCCCCCTGTTCAAGTGTCAGGGTTCAAGGGCGGCGGCCTCTTGGCGGCGCCGTGGCCGCAGGCGTATCCTCGGAAGATCGGTATTTTCAGAGTCCACATAAAGGACCGCGCCGATGAGCGCGGGGAGGCGCGGATATGAAGCTTGCACTGATTTCATCGGCGGCGGTTTGCGTCGCCCTCGCCGCGGCGCCCGCCGCCCTGGCCCAGCCCGGCGCCTACCACGCCCCACGCACCGCCTACGGCCAGCCGGACCTGCAGGGCAATTGGACCAACGCCACCATCACCCCCTTCGAACGGGACGCGAAGTACGGCGAGCGCCTGGCGCTCACCGACCAGGAGGTGAAGGAGCTGGAGAGCTCCAACGCCCAGCTCGTCGCCGAGGGCAACAAGCCCACCGACCCCAACGCCAAGGTCACCGACCTGCCGACCAACTGCGGCCGCGGCTTCACGGGCGTGGACTGCGGCTACAACTCCGCCTGGGTCGATCCGGGCACGAAGATCATCGACATGGGCGGGGTCAAGCGGGCCTCGATCCTGGTCTCGCCGGCCAACGGCCGCCTGCCGAAGATGACCCCGGAGGCCGCGGCCCGGATGCAGGCCCGCCTCGCCTCGGCCCGCGGCGGCCGCGGCTCGTTCGACAATCCGGAGAACCGTTCGCTGGGCGAGCGCTGCATCCTCAGCTTCGGCTCGTCCGCCGGCCCGCCCATGCTGCCGCTGCTCTACAACAACAACTACCAGATCGTGCAGACCAGGGACGAGGTCGCCATCGAGGTCGAGATGGTCCACGACCTGCGCCATATCCGCCTGGCCGGCGCCCATCCGCCGGCCGACGTGAAGCTGTGGATGGGCGACTCGATCGGCCACTGGGAGGGCGACACCCTGGTCGTCGAGACCGCCAACATGCGGCCGGAACAGAACTTCCGCGGCGCCTCGGCGGGTTCGAAGATCGTCGAGCGCTTCACCCGCGTCGCGCCCAACCAGATCAAGTACAGCTTCACCATCGACGACCCGCAGGTCTACACCGCCCCCTACACCGGCGAGGTGGCGCTGAACGCCACCAAGGGGCCGCTCTACGAATACGCCTGCCACGAGGGCAACTACGCCCTGCCCGGCATCCTGGCCGGCGCCCGCACCGAGGAAAAGCAGGCCCTCGCCGCCGCCAAGGCCGCCGCGGCGGGCGGCGGATCGAACGAGTAGCGGCGCCCGCCTCCTCTCCCCCGGCGAAGTCGAGAGGGAGAGGGTAGGGAGAGGGCGGCTCGTGAAGGCGTGATCCCCCGAGGATTGGGCAAGGGCCCACCTGTTCGTGGTCATGCCCGGACCGGATCGGCCGCGGCGAATCCTGCGCCGCCCTCTCCCTATCCTCTCCCTCTCGCGCTGCGCGGGGGAGAGGGAGGCGAGCCTACCGGCAGCCGTCGACGACCTTCTCCAGGTCCGCGAGCCGGCGGTCGCGCAGGAGGCGGCCGGCGGCCATGAGCTGATAGCGGTCGGCCGCGCCGCCGGCGTCGCGCAGGGCCGCGTCGGTGTCGGGGTACTTCGGCGCCCGCGGCAGGGTCTTGGGCACGCAGGACTTCGCCGGGGCGGTGACCGTCACCACCTGCGGCGCCGGCGCGGGTCTCGGCGCGGGCGCGGCGGCGGGCGGCGCGGCGGCGGCTTGCGGCGCCGTTGTCGGGCGCAGGCTCTGGCAGGCGCCCAGCGCCAGCGCGCAGGCCGCCAGGGTTCCGGCCGATCTCAAGGCGCGCCCGCTCACTTCAGGGTCTCGAGCACCGCGCGGTCGGCGCTTTCCATCCGTGCACAGACGTCGAAGCCCTGAGGCTCCGTGGCCGACAGGCGCTGGGCGCGCGCTTCCGGGCTGAGCGCGGCGTTGGCCGAGCGCGTGCGCGCCAGGTCGGCGGGGCCGCCCTCGCAGGCCGCGAGGCGCGCGTGCAGGACGACGCCGTTCCTCAGGTTCTCGGCCGACAGCGTCTCGATCCGGGCGCGCAGCGCGGCCTCGTTGCGTTCCGCCGCCACGGTGGACGCGATCAGCAGGGCGCACATCAGCAGCGCCACCGCGAAACCCACCGGCCCGGCCACAGGGCTGGTGAAGGCCCGGAGCAAGGTGCGGAGCATCTGACCTATATCCCTCCCCGCGGCGCAAAGCCTGGCCGCAAACCTAGAGCCCTTCCCACCCAGGTCGGATCAACCTGGGCGAACGCGTGAACCCGACGCAAGCTCCGCCATAACTAAGGCGAGCGAATGACGCCGCCGTCGTGCGATCGACATTCCCTCGTCGCCTTGGCGGCCTAGACCCTCGTCCGGGGCCTGAAGGAGCACAACATGGCCGTCTACCGCATCTACCTGGTCCATGACGACGGACGATTGGAGCCCGACGAGAGCTTCTACTGCAAGACCGACTGTGAAGCGGTGAACCGGCTGCGGCGGCCCACCCGCGCCGACATCCGCGCCGAACTCTGGCAGGGCGGCCGCTTCGTCGCCGTGGCGGGATCGCACCGCCCGCCCGCGGACGACCGGCCCTACGTAACGCACTGACCGCCGGCTCAGTCCAGCGGCATGGTGAAGGTGAAGCGGGTCTCCACCGCGTCGGAGGTCACCGCCAGCGCGCCGCCGTGCGCGCGGGCGATCTCCGCGGCGATATAGAGCCCCAGGCCCAAGCCCTGCTGGCCGTGGTGGTGCTCGGCCCGTTCGAAGGGCTGGAACATCACCGCCATTCGGCCCGGCGGGATCGGCTCGCCGGCGTTGGCCACCGACAGCTCGAAGCTTCCCGCGTCGCTGCGCGCCCGCACCGTCACCGGCGCGTCTTCCCGGCCGTGGCGCAGGGCGTTGGCGAGCAGGTTCGACAAGAGCTGCGCCACGCGGCCGCTGTCGCAGGCCACCACCGCGTCCAGGCGCACGTCGGTCACGATCTCGCGGTCGGGGTTCGCCATCCGCAGCTCGTCGACCGCCAGGGCGATGACGCCCTCCAGCTCGGGGCGCTCGCGCCGGTCGATCTCAAAGCCGCCGCCCAGCCGGGCGCGGGCGAAGTCCATCACCGCGTCGATCAGGCCGGCCATGCGCAGCACGCTGGCCTGCATGGCGCTCACCAGGGCCGTGGCGCGCGCGTCCAGCGGCGTCCTGGCCAATAGCCGCCCGCCGGCCTGGATCGAGGCCAGCGGGTTCCTCAGGTCGTGGCCGAGCACGGCGATGAACTGCTCGCGCAGCTCCGCCGCCTGCCGCTCGCTGAGCAGCGCCGCCTCGCTCTGGGCCAGCCGGTCCTGGGTGTCCATGTGCTGGGCGATCAGGTCGGCGAACAGCTTGAACATGCCCATGACCTGCGGGTTGTTCACCCGCGCCGGCCGGGGGTCGAGGGCGCACAGGGTCCCGAAGAACTGCCCGTCGCGGACGATCGGCTGGGAGATGTAGCTCTGGAAGCCGTATTGCGCCGGGGTCGGGTGGCCGCTGAACTCCGGGTCCTCGGCGACGTGGTCGATCACCAGCGCCTGGCCGCCCAGGCGGATTTCGTTGCAGAGGGTGGTCTGGACGTCCAGCTCCCCGCCGGGGACCAGGCCGAAGGCGATCTCGTCGCGCACCGCGCACGCCACCCAGCGGTCCTCGGTCACCCGCGCGATGGCCGCGAATCCCATGCCGGTGGTGCGGCAGATCACCTCCAGGATCATCGGCACGGCTTCGATGCGCCCGATGGCCTCGACGTCTTCCTCAACAGTCACGCGCGTTCGGTCCCCGGTCGCGCCCCTCAAGCGGAACCTCTAGACGACCGCGTCCGGCCCGTCACGTCCCACCGTCATCTGAACGGGCGGGCGCTCAGCCCTGGTCGCGTACCGCGGCCTCGGCGGCCTTGAAGCCGATCTCGTCGTGGGTCCCGTCGCAGAACGGCTTGGTGGTCGAGCCGCCGCAACGACAGAGGTAGATCATCTTCTCGCCGGAGACGTCGATCGGCTGACCCGTGGAGTCCGTCAGCTTCAGCTCCGACAGGTCGCCCCCCACCACGATCGGCCCATTGGGTGTGAAAAACATCTTGATCGCCATGACGACGGCCCTACTTCGGCTTCCTGAATTTCAGGACGAACTGGTCCGTATGCCCGCGGATCGAGGGGTCGAAGACGCCCTTGTCGTGCGGGTCCTCCGGGTTGCCCAGCAGCTTGTCGTCCGCGGTCACCAGCTTGAATCCCGCCGCCTCCACCTCGGTCTTGACGATCGCCTCGTCGATCCGGTGCTGGGTGTCGGCCACCGTCAGCGGCGAGCCGGGGGCCGCGGCATGGTCGACCACCAGGTAGATCCCACCTGGCTTCAGGGCCTTGAAGATCTCCCGGTTGACCGTGTCAGCGGTCTCGGCCGGGAAGGCCTTCAGGTGCAGGTCATGGTAGTTTTGCACGGTCAGCACCAGGTCCAGGCCCTCGGGCAGGCCGGCGGCGGCCACCGGCGCCGTCAGCGGGACCACGTTCTTGTAGTCGGCCACGACGCTCGACTGCTCCGATCCATAGGCCGCGCGGAACTTGATGAACTCGCTGGACTGGTAGGCGTAGACCTTGCCCGTCGGCCCCACGGCCGGCGACAGGATGCGGGTGAAATAGCCGCCGCCCATCATGAAGTCGGCGACCTTCTGCCCGGGCTTCACCTCGCCCAGGGCCAGGAGTTCGGCGGGCTTGCGCGCCACATCGCGCGAGCTGTCGGCAGGCGGCCGCTTCTGGTCGCCCAGCGCCGCGGTGAGGTTCGCCGGAACCGCCGCCGCGGCGAGGCCTGCGCCCGCCACCGCGACCGCCGCCAGCACCGAAACCATCAGATTGCGAGCCATGCCCGAAGCCTCCCCTAATCCCTTGCCTGCGCGAGCCTAGCACCGCTTCCGCGCGGCGCGCAGCCGCCCGCAGCGCAAATCCGCAGCGCCGTCGCAAAACCCGCCGCCCTGCGCCCGGGCCGGGCCTTCCGCTCGGCGCATCGCCACGCTACGCCTAATGCGTTCGGGGAGCATCGTAATGTCGGAAGCGGTCGCGGCGACGGTTGAGGAAATCCCCGGCGAGATCGCCATTCCGCTCCAGGGCGCCCGGCGGCTGCGGCTGCTGCTCTACGCCGGCGTGCCGATCCTGATCATCAACTTCGCCGCCCCCTACCAGGGCCTGATCGGCCTGCCGATCACCTTCTTCCTGAAGAACCGCCTGCACCTGGACGCCAACCAGACCGCCCGGTTCAACCTGATCTGCGCCGTCCCGCTGTTCGTGGGCTTCGTCTTCGGCTTCATCCGCGACCGCTGGAGCCCGCGCGGGGCCGGCGACCGGGGCCACCTGGTGGTCTTCGGCCTGGCCTGCGCCGCGCTCTTCACCCTGATGGCCTTCGTCGAGCCGACCTACTGGGTGCTGCTCATGGGCGTCTTCGCGTCGACCGTCCTGATGCAGTTCGTGGGCGGGGCCGCGGCGGGCTTGGCCTCCTCGGTGGGCCGCCACCACGCCATGTCCGGCCAGATGAGCACGGTGATGAACGGCGCGATCCTGGCGCCGCAGGTGATCGCCTTCCTGCTGGGCGGCATCCTGAGCGGGGTGCTGGAGGGCGCCGGCGCGACCACCGCGGCGCGGATCATCTTCCTGATCGGGGGCGGCCTGATGGTGGCTATGACGCTCTTCGGCGCCTTCGGGCCCAGGCGCCTGTTCGAGGACGCCCGGGCCGGCGCGGCCGCGCAAGCGCCCGCCAGGCGCCTGACTCCCGGCGCCGACGCCCTTCGCCTCCTGCGCACCTGGGCGATCTGGCCGGTGGTGGCGATCCAGTTGCTCTGGCAGTTCGCCCCTGGCGCGGGCGTGGCGCTGCAGTACCACATGGCCAACGACCTGAAGGCCACCGACGCCCAGGTGGGCGCCTTCTTCGCCATCTTCTACGCGGGCTTCCTGCCGGTCTATCTGCTCTACGCCTGGCTGGCCCAGCGGCTGCGCCTGGGGACCCTGCTGTGGGTCGGCGCTGTGCTGGCGGTGCCGCAGATGGCCTCGCTGCTGTTCATCCGCTCGGCCTCGGGCGCGCTCTGGGCCGCCGTGCCCATGGGCCTCCTGGGCGGCATCGGCCAGGCAGCCTTCACCGACCTGGCCATGCGCTCCTGCCCCAAGGGGCTGGAAGGCACCATGATGATGCTCTTCCTGTCGCTCTACTGGATCTCCACCCGCTTCGGGGACGTCTGGGGCGCGGACCTCTACGAGCACCACGGCGGGTTCAGCACCGCGCTGTGGGCCACCATCGCCGTCTACGCCGCGATCCTGCCGATTCTCTTCCTCATCCCGAAGGCCATCAAGGCCGGCAAGGACGCCTAGCTCGGCGCCCCGAACACCCGCGCCCCGGAGGGATGGCGGCTCCCAGGATCCTCACAGCTTTCCCAACGTTAGTTGAGGTTTCGGCCCAGAACCGGCGCGCCCCCTCGGGAGGGGTCGCTCAAGCCCCAAAAAGGCCCCCGCCCGCATAGCCGCGATCGAGGAACCCGCCCCGCCGCCCTGCGGTTGAAGTCGCTCCAACGGACCGCGCATTCCCTCCCCAGTCATTGTCCGCGCGGCCCCCAAAGGAGTACCCCCAATGCGTCATCTCGCTCTCGCCACCCTGGCGGCCGCCGCCGCGATCTGCGCCGCCGCGCCCGCCCTCGCCCAGGCCGACAACGAAGTCACCGTCACCGGCCACAGCCCCGACGCCCAAACCCGGAGCGAGACCGTCAGCTACGCCGACCTCGACCTCAACCAGCCCGCCGACCGCGATCGCCTGATGCTGCGCGTCCAGGAAACCGCCGGGCGTCTCTGCGACGAGCTGAACCAGGAGCCGGCCTCGTTCCACAACATGGGCGTATCCTGCCAGGACGTGGCCGTGCGCGACGCCATGGGCCAGGTGGATCGGGTCTTCGCCGACGCCGGCGCGGCCGCCGCCCCGGCGGCGGTCGCCGGCCAGGCCGACACCGCGCGGGGCAGCTAAAACCCGCGTCGGAACGAAGCGGGCGGTCCTCGGGTCGGCCCTGCCTGGAACTGTCCGCTTCGCTGCGCAGTTGCACGTCGGCGCCGGATCGGCCGCCCGTCCTCCCATCGGTCGACCGCCCGAGCCCTGAGGAGACCATCACCATGCGCCATCTCGCGCTTCTCACCGTCACCGCCGCCGCCCTGTGCGCCGCCGCACCCGCCCTGGCCCAGGCCATCGACGAAGTCACCGTCACCGGCCACGGCCCCCGCGCCATGAGCCTGAGCGAAACCGTCAGCTACGCCGACCTCGACCTCAACCTGCGCGCCGACCGGGACCGTCTGATGCGCCGGGTCAACGACACCGCCGGCCGCCTCTGCGACCAGCTCAACCAGGACCCGGCCTCGCACCACAACATGGGCAAGTCCTGCAAGGACGTGGCCGTGCGCGACGCCATGGGCCAGGTGCGCCAGGCCTTCGCCGACGCCTCGTCCAGCCCTGCCTATGTCGACGCCTACGGGACGCCGACCAGCGCCGTCGCGCCGGCCTCGTACACGCTCACCACCGTGGAGAACGGGCCGATCCCCGACACGGCGGCGAACCGCGCCCGCTACGGCGGCCCGATGTCGCGCGCCGGCCAGCGGAGCGCCGCGCGAGGCAACTGACCCCGGCGCCGGAACGAAGCGGCGGATGCCGGGTTCAGCCCCCATGGCCAGTCTCGACATCCGCCCGCATTCGCATCGGCTCAGCGCCCTTGCGGTGGTCGGCCTGAGCGTTCTGGCCGCCGGCGCCTTCGCCGTGGGCATGACCCGCCAGCTCGCGCCGCAGACCGCTCCCTTCCCGCCTCCCCAGGAGGCCTCGCTGCAGATCCAGCTCGCCGGCGGGCCGCCCGAGGCCGTCGCCGCGCCCGCCGAGCCGGCGCCCCTGCTGCAACGCGCGTCGCGCCGGCCAGTCGACGACCGCGCCGACAGCGCCTCCGCCCCCGCCATCGCAGCCGACGCCGCGGCCACCGCCGCCGACAGCGCGCCGGCCCACGATCTCCCGGAAGCGGCTCCCGAGCCGCCGCCCACGCCTCCCGAACCGCCCACCGCGGATCCGCCCACGCCCTGAAGCGCGGCCATGGTTCATCCGCCGGTCACGCGCCGGCGCGCACGCTCGCCGGCGTCTGAGCGCGGCTGTGTGGCTTGTCGTGGCTGGGCGTCCGACGGCTGCGTAGCCGGCCGTCGGCGGAGCCCCCGGCGTCGGGAGAGTATCAGCGCCGGGGGCTCTGACCGGCCGGATTGGAGGGACAGGCCGGGATGGCGGCCTGCTGGCCGGTCAGGCCGGCGGGGAGGGAGACGCCGGCCTCGCGCCGACTGTCGCGCCCGGACTTCGGCAAAATCGCGCCCTTTGGCCGCGCCTCCTGAAACAGTTCCGCAACGATGAAAGCGCAAAGGGGCGCACCGGCGGAAAGCCTTGCCCCTGGGACTCATTGCCCGGGTGCGGCCCAAGCCGTAAAATTGCTGGTGGATTCATTCAGCGCGCCTTAAGGCGCGAACCATTCTTCTTCCGGGAGTCAGCCGTGAACCGCGCCCTTATGCTCGTCGTCGGAACCGCGCTCTGCGCCGCGCCGATCGTCTTCGCCAGCCAGGTGGCCGTCGCCGCCGACGCCAAGGCCTCGGCCTCGGCCGACCTCTCCGGCTTCTGGTCCAACGCCACTCTGACCCCCGAGCAGCGCCCGGCCAAGCTGGGCGCCCGCTCCACCTACACCCCCGACGAGGTGAAGAAGATGGAAGGCGCGGTCGCCCAGGAGGTCGTGGAAGGCAACAAGCCGACCGACCCCAATTCGGGGGCCGAGGGCGGCAAGGAAGACCCTGCCAAGCTGCGTCCGGAATTCGCCGCCGCCGGCGGCGACGTCGGCGGCTACAACCGCGGCTGGCTGGACCCGGGCTCGGCGATCATGCGCGTGCACGGCGAGCCGCGCACCTCGTTCCTGACCACCCCGGACGGCCAGCCCCCGGCCCGCCTCCCGGCGGCCGCCCCGCAGCCGGGCTTCGGCGGCGGCCGCGGCGGCATGGGCTCGTTCGACAATCCGGAGAACCGCTCGCTGGGCGAGCGCTGCATCATGGGCTTCGGCCGCAACGCCGGCCCGCCGATGCTGCCCAACGGCTTCTACAACAACAACTACCAGTTCCTGCAGACCAAGGACTCCTTCGTCATCGAGGTCGAGATGGTGCACGACACCCGCGTCGTGCGCATCGGCGGGACCCACCGCACCGACGGCGTGCGGCCCTGGATGGGCGACTCGGTCGGGCACTGGGAGGGCAATACCCTCGTCGTCGAGACCACCAACATCCCCGCCGCCCAGGCCTATCGCGGCTCGTGGCAGAACCTGAAGGTCACCGAGCGCTTCACCCGCGACGGCAAGGACCGCGTCCTCTACCAGTACACCCTCGACGACCCGACCACCTGGGCCAAGCCCTGGGGCGGCGAGTACGAGTTCTACAAGCTCGACGGCGTGATCTACGAATATGCCTGCCACGAGGGTAACTACGCCCTGCCCGGCATGCTCGGCGGCGCGCGTCGCCAGGAGAAGGAAGCCGCGGCCAAGGGCGGCGGCGCCTCCAAGGGCGGCGCTGAATAGCCCCAAAACCTCAAGGCCGAGACACATGAAGGCCCCCGGTTCGCAAGAGCCGGGGGCCTTTTTCTATCTATCTGACAGCGTTAGCCAACTTGCTTCACGCGGTCTTAGGCATGGGCGTTTAGTGTGATCCTGGGGCGTGTAATTAGGTTGATGGCCGATGAGCCAGGGTCTTGAGATCCTACGTCTTGCTCACATCCTCGCGGATCACCCGCTGAGGCTGGTGGTGGTCCTCGCCCTGATCGCCGCCCTGATCGAGCAGCGCCTGACGCGCCGGCGCACGCCGGACTTCTCCTTCGCCTACCGCGACATCCACGGCGCCCCGCCCAAGCCGAAGTCCAAGTCCAGGCCGCCGAAGGCCGCGCCCTAAGCCCGGCCCGCGCCGGCTACCCAATCCCGCCCATCTGCGCCACAGTGCCCCCTCCAGGCGGCGCGGACGGAGACGCTTTCGATGCTGGCGCAACTCGTGGCCCTGATGTTTGCGGCCGCCCCGCCGCCCGACGCGCCGTCCAGCACCGTCTCACCCCTGGTGGTCAAGGCCCCGCCGCCCGCCAGGCTCCCGCCGGCCGACGCCGTGGTCGACGTGGCCAGCGACGACGAGTCCGCCACCGGCGACTTCGTGGCCGTCTGGCCGGCGCTCGCCTACATGGTCGGAACCCAGGGCCACGTGCGGCTGAACTGCAAGGTCGACACCCACGGCCTGGCCGAGACCTGCCAGGTCGCTTCCGAGAGCCCGGCGGGCAAGGGCTTCGGCGCCGCCGCCCTCGAGCTGCGCCCCACCTTCAAGCTGGTCCCGCGCAAGGGGCCGGACGGCGAGCCCGTCACCGCCGTCATGGCGATCAACCTGACCTTCACCCCGCCCCGCAAGGACCTCGTGGGCAACCAGGGGACCGCGGCGCAAATCACCTCGATGCACGACATGGCCGGCCTGGCCGCGTCGCAGAGCCCCGTCGCCGGCAACCCGCTGGCCATGCGCAAGGTGACCATGGTCGACGATCCGGTGTGGGCCGCGGCGCCCGGCTTCGACGACCTCGCCGCCGCCTATCCGGCCGCCGGCCGCGGGATCGAGGGCTATGTGGCCGCCCACTGCCTGGTCGAGCGCTCCGGCGCCAGGGCCGGCCTCCTGCAGCAGTGCCAGGCGATCAAGGAGGCGCCGCACGACCGGGGCTTCGCCAAGGCCGCGCTCAGCCTTGCGCCGAAGTTCCGCATCGCGCCCGCCGCCCTGGCTCGCGCCCCGCACGGCGCGCAGCTGTGGGTGGACGTGCCGATCCGCATGCCGCCGCCGGCGCAGGTCGCCGACCGCGCGGTCATGGCGCCGATCTGGCTGGCCACCTTCGACCCCAAGGCCACGCCCGCCCTGTTCCCGCCGGAAGCCGTCGCCGGCGGCCTCACCACCGGCCGTGGCGTCGCCCGCTGCGTGGTCGGCGGCGACGGGGCGCTCACCGCCTGCGCGCCGGAGCCCGGCGACCCCGACGGCCTGGGCTTCTCGGAAGCCGCCGTGAAGCTGGCCTCGGCCATGAAGATGAACCTTTGGTCCGCGGACGGAGCACCGGTCGAAGGCGGGGTTGTGCGCATCCCCATCCGGCTCAACCTGAAGAGTAGCGGCAACTAGCGAGACCGTATACTCAAGCTTGACTGTGCCATCTACAGTCAAGCTGCCTCCAATTCAGCACATTTGCGGCGCGAATCGGTCGCAGCGGCAATCCAACACATGGCTTCAGGCGCGTCGCACGGGCACTTGGCAATTCCAAGCGCTCGCCGGGGTGGGGCGCCGCGGAGTCGCTTAATGAGTCGCGCCATCAGCCTTACGCCGCGCGAGCGGCGTTGGCTCTCAATCATGGGATGGCTGGTGGGGTTGGCGCTGTTCGTACGCCTGACCCAGATCTTGCCCTGCTGTCAGCCGCCGCCGATGGAACGCGCGCTGCGCGGCCAGGCCTGCGACGCCGCCTTCGCCTCGGCCTGCCCCCGCTACGACGACTGCGCGCCCCGCTGAAGCCCCTTGGCCCGAAGCCCGATCCGGCTAGGCTCGTGGCGACACCGGCAGGGGACGAGGCGATGGCGGAGATCTGGCAATGGTCGGCGGTGGAGACCGCCCGCAGGGTCGCCGCGCGCGAGGTCAGCGCGACCGAGGTGCTGGAGGCCCACCTGGCGCGCAAAGCCGCCGCCAACCCGGCCCTGAACGCCGTCGTCGTCGACCTGAGCGCCCAGGCCCGCGAGGCCGCTCGCGCCGCCGACCGCGCCCAGGCGTCCGGCGCCCCGCTGGGCCCCCTGCACGGCGTTCCGGTGACGGTGAAGATCAACATCGACCTGGAGGGCCAGGCCAACTCCAACGGCGTGCCGGGCCTGGCCGGCGTCATCGCTCCCGGCGATTCGCCGGTGGTCGCCAACCTGCGCGCCGCCGGCGCCGTGATCCTCGGCATGACCAACACGCCGGAGTTCTCGCTGCGGTGCTTCACCTCCAACCCGCTGCACGGCCAAACCTACAATCCCTGGGACCCGGCCATCACCTGCGGCGGCTCCTCCGGCGGCGCCGGCGCCTCGGTGGCCGCCGGCATCGGGGCCGTCGCCCACGGCAACGACATCGGCGGCTCCCTGCGCTGGCCGGCGAGCTGCAACGGCGTGGCGACCATCAAGCCCACCCTCGGCCGGGTGCCGGCCTTCAACCCCAGCGCCACGGTCGAGCGACCGCCCATGGCCCAGATCATGAGCGTCCAGGGCCCGCTCGCCCGCGAGGTCGCCGACGTCCGCCTGGCCCTGGAGGCGATGAGCCGCCGCGACCCGCGCGACCCCTGGTGGGTCCCCGCTCCGCTCACCGGGCCCGCCCCGCCAAGCCCTATCAAGGTCGCCCTGGCCGAGATCCCCGCCGACATGGAGACCGATCCGGAGGTCATGGCGCTGATCGGCCAGGCCGCCGCCTGGCTCGCCGACGCCGGCTACGAGGTGGTCCCGGCCGTGGTCCCCGACGTCACCGCCGCCTGGCGGCTCTGGTGCGACCTGATCTCCACCGAGATCGCCACCGTCCAGATCGGCCCCATGCGCGAGATGGGCAGCGCCGCCTTCATCGGCGCGCTCGAGGGCATCCTGCACATGGCCACGATCCTCGACGCCGCGGGCTACATGCAGGCCATGGCCTCGCGCGCCCGCCTGCTGCGCGAGTGGCTGATGTTCCTGGAGACCTACCCTCTGGTCCTGGCGCCCGTCAGTGTCTGCCGGACCCCGGCCTTCGACGCCGACCTGAAGGGCGACGCGGCGGTGCGCCGGATCTTCCACAACGACCAGCGCTTCCTGGGCGCGCTCAGCGTGCTGGGCCTGCCCGTCGCCGTGGCCCCGGCAGGCCTCACCGCCGCCGGCCATCCGGTGGGCGTCCAGCTCATCGCGTCCCGCTACCGCGAGGACCTCGCCCTGGACGCCGCCCAGGCGATCGAGGCCCGCGCCGGGGTCCTGGCCCACAAGCTCTGGGCGCGCTGACGGCTAGAAGTGGTGCGTGCAGAACGCCAGCAGCAGGATCACCGGGAGCGGAACGCCGATGGCGAAGAGAAGGATGGATCGCATGACAGCCTCTTGATTGAAAAGCCGCGGACAAACGCCCCAGCCGGAACGGCGTTCCCCGAGCCTGTCCGCTTGGCGATCTTGAATTTCGGACTCGCCACGAGCTTCATGTTCTGCTTTTGTTCTCTTCATGATGAAGATGCGCATCGTGCCCGTCGGCGAGAAGGCCACGCTCGGCGATCATCGCCACTATCCCGGCGCGCGCCTGCTGCTGGCCTGCGCCCTCTGCGGCTGGACCAAGGCCTACCGGGTGGAGCGGGTGATCGACCGCCTGCGGGAGCTCAAGTCCGGCGGCCACGCCACCCGCCTGGAGCAGGTCGCCCGCCGGGTCGCCTGGAACTGCCCCGGCTGCGGGCGCGTGAAATGGCGCGCCCACTTCGCCTGGCCCCTCGGCTTCGACGACCGCGAAGCCAAGCGCCTGGCCAACCTCTACCGGAATTGAAGCGGGCCCCGCCGCCGTCGGCCTCCCGCGTTCCAGGAGCCGGCCCAAGCGCTTGACGATCGCCGTCGCCTGCCCTGTTGTCGCCCGCGATGCCGAAGCCTCCCCCTTCCCTCCACGAACGGCCGAGCACCATCCAGGAGGCGCTGGACCGGGCGGTTCTGGCCCTGCGGAACCATCGCCTCGATGAGGCGGAGCGCCTTGCCGCCGGCGTCCTGAAGTCGAACCGGGGCCATGTCCTGGCCGCCCAGCTCCTCGGCCAGGCGCTGCTGCAACAGGGCCGCGCACAGGAGGCCCTCGATCCCTTGCGCGGGGCCGCCAGGCGCAGCGGCGATCCGGCGACCGAGACCCTGCTGGCCCGGGCCCTGGCCGACACCGGGCGGGGCGAGGAGGCGCTCGATCAACTCCGCCAGGCCACGGCGCGGCGGCCGGCCTACCCGCAGGCGTTCCTCGAACTCGGCGACCAGCTCGCCAAGCTGGGACGCTTCGACGAGGCCGCCGGGGCGTTCCAGGCCGGGCTTGCGCTGGCGCCCGACGCCGCCGTCCTGCGCATGGGGCTGGGCTATCTGCACCTGCAGCGCAACGACCGGGCCGGGGCGCGCCGCCTGTTCCTCGAGGTGCGCGCCATGGCGCCGGAGCGGCGCGACGCCCGGATCGCGCTCGCCAATCTCATGGCCCTGGACGGCGAATACGCCGCCGCCGCCGACCTCTATCGCCAGGCGCTCGCAGCCCTGCCCGACGACGCCGTGACCCGGATCGCCCTCGCCAAATGCCTGCTGGAGATGGGCGAGCGCGCCGCCGGCGAGGCGGCCCTGCGCGCCGCGGCCCGCGGCCCGGCCCAGGCGGCGGGCCTGGCCATCACCGCCCTCGCCGCCGCCCCGCACGGTCGCGTCTTCCTGCGCCCCAGCGCCGCCGCCAAGTTCCTCGGCCTTGAGGCGAACGGCGGGTCCTAGGGCGTTCGGCGCTCGAGTTGACGCGACGGCGTCGCCCCCTCCGTCAGCTTCGCTGACACCTCCCCCGAAGTGTACCCTTCGGGGGAGGTGGATCGACGCGGGACGCGGCGAGACGGAGGGGGCGCACAGCCGATTCTACCAGGTCGCCGAACGCTCTAGGCCCGGTACCGCCGCCGGTAGACGCCCTTCTCGCGGCCGATGGCGTTCAGCACCTCGTGCGTGCGCTGCGCCTCCTCGTCGGTGAAGGTCGCAGTCCGCGCCGCCCAGGTCTCCCGCCTCACCGGGAAGCATTGCGCCACCGGCGTGCCCCTCGGCAGCACCCCGCTGAAACCCGCATCCCGCCAATGGGCCGGGAAGTTGATCCAGGCGTCGTGGTAGCGGTCGCTGTCCACCAGCCCGGTCAGGGTCGTGAACGGCAGGTCGAAGCGGTTCACTGGATGGGTGAACATCAGCGCGTAGCCCGGCGGCGCCTCGATGGTCCACAGGTTGTGGAACTTGATCATGAACCGGTCGGCGTCGAACAGCGGCGTGCCGCTCACCTGGGAGGCGTCGTGGATCCCGATCGGCGAGCGCGGGAAGCCGACGGCGCCGCCGGCCGGCAGGTCGTTGTCCCAGGTGAACTCGCCGTTCTCGACCCTCACGTCGCAGATCAGCGGGATCAGGAAGCCGCTGGTCATGGCGTCGACGAACGGCGGGCAGCGCTTGGCGGTGTCGTCGTCCCCGGCCACCACCGCGCTGAACGCCTGGGCCGGCATGGCCCTCAGCCAGCCGGGCAGCCCCTGGGCCGCGGGCACCGGCGGCGGCAGCAGCCCCTCCAGCTCCTTGGGGCAGCGGAAGGTCAGGGTCAGGGGATCTTCTCGCTCGGACATCATCCCGCCGGCCGTACCGCCCATTCCAATCCACATTGGCCCCGGGCCGCCCAACCGCGCCGCCAGGCGCCCCCACAGGTAGTATCCGCAAGGAACGCAGAGCGGGCCAGGTCGCAACCCGATCCGCCGCCACGACGCAAGGCGCTCAGTACCGAGCCTACGAATCCCCCGCCCCTGCGAAGGAAATATTGCCGCCAGGCGCCAGCGCTGAAATCTATCGGCGGTGGGTGGCGGGAGGCGCTTGGCTGAGCGCGAGGCCGCGCGTCGGGCCGGGCCGTAGTCCGGCCGCCCGATCACCCCTTCGCCGCGGCGTAGCCTCTGCGGTCCGCGTTCAGGCCCGCGCGCCGCAAAGTCCGACAGGCCGATGCCGTGGCTATTGGCAAGCCGCCTTGATGTTGGCTTCGGCCGTCGCCTGATCGGCCGGGGACTTTCCGGCCAGGGAATTTGCGGCGATCGTGGCCTTGCAGTACTCAAGCTTCGATTTGCTGACCGCCGCCGAGACCTTGTCGGTTCTATCGGTATTGAATGCGGAAAACACCTGGCCCAGCGCCGTCGTGTATCCTGAAATTATATTTGCCGGAATTTGCAGGACGCCATTGATCTCGCTGTCGGTGGTTTGATCGACGTTGCTCGGAATCCCGTCTGTGAACGTGAAATTCGTGTGGCTATTGGCAAACAGCGTCGCACTGATGGGATAGAAGAAGGTATCCGAAGCGTCTGGCGAGTAGGCAATCCATTGGCCGAGAAGAGCACCCGCGGTGTCTGTGGCTTCAATTTTGTAGGCGATTTCCTGCCGAAAGAAGAAGCCGGCCTTCGACTTCCCCGCACCGGGCAGCAGCGACGCATTCACCGCCGAGGGAATCTTCGCCGTCGGTATGTCGCGCGTGATGGTCAGGGTGATGCCGCACGCGATCGGCGGCTGGGCGCCGAGGGCGCCGTCCGTATGGTAGACATAGTTGTACGTCTGGCCCGCCACGCAGGGCTGCGCCGGGGCTGGGGCGGCGGGGACGGCCATTCCGGACACCGCGCCCAGGACCGCACCCAGGTTGGTCGCGATCTGACCCGTGCTGCTGGTGATCGTGTTGTTGGCGCTTTGCAGCAGGCCCTTGGAATTGATGCCCACCACGATGGCATTGGTGCCGACGGCGTTTTGCCCGTACTTCAGCGTGAAACGATGGGCCATGTCCGGCTCCATCACGCCCTGAGCCACGGTCAAGGAAGGCGGCGCAGGCTTGTCGCCCTTGTCGACCACCACGGTTATGAGAATGGGCCGCTTCGGAAGGTAGTACGGCAGGCCTTCGCTCGCCGACACGACGTGCGTGTCGGCATCGACGGCCTCCTGCGTCGACGTCACCGTGGCGCACGCGGAGACCAGCAGGCCTCCCGCCATCAGGGTCGCCACGGCTCCAGCTCGGCGCCTCAGCGCCCGGGCGCAGCGGCGCGCTGCGGCGGAACGCCGTGTCATTGCCTCCAAAACCATTTGCTGCTCCCCGACGACCCCAGAAGAACAGTACTCGACGAACGCAATTGTTCAACTTGAAAGTGCGAAATATCACAGCGCCATCTAAGGGTGCTTTTAGCTCGCCGCCCCGGGGGGTTGGTCCCTACCCCTTCGCCGCGGCGTACCCTCTGCGGTCGGCGTTCAGGCCGGCGCGCTTGCGGCCGAGCAGCCGCCAACTGTCGGCGGGGCTCATGGGGTCGCCCAGGTGATAGGCCGCCACCGCCTCGCCGAACGGGCCCAGCGCCTTCAGCTCGATCGGCCGCAGGCGCGCGTAGCCGGCGTTGCGCAGCCGCTCCACGCCCGCCCCGACGCCGCCCCCCTCGCCGATCGCCGCCGCCATGGTGGGCTCGTCGCAGCCCAGCCAGTGGGCCAGGAGCCGGGTGCGCAGCCGCTCGATCTCGCGGCGGGCGCCGGTGCCGCGCCGGCCGGTCGCCTCGAAGCTCATGTCGCACTCGGTGTCGAAGCCCATGGAGCGGTTGTTGATATTGGCCGAGCCGATGCGCAGCAGCCGGTCGTCGACGATGGTCAGCTTGGCGTGGACGATGATGATCCGCCCGAGCGTGGTCACCGGGCTGTAGGCCTGGAACCGGCCGTACCTGTCGGCGCGCTTC
>NZ_DATMNA010000107.1:0-117693 GCF_035569475.1 Phenylobacterium sp. | reverse complement strand
CCATGGCGCTGATCAGCCTGAACCGCCACGAAGAGGCCGCCACGGCTCTGGCCCGGTCCGTCGAGATCGATCCCACCCAGCCGCAGGCCTGGGACAGCCTGGCCGGGGCGCTCGCCCAGCTCGGCCGTTTCGATGAGGCGGAGGCCGCCTGCCGCGCGGCCATGGCGGTGGGCGGCGAGTCCGGCTCGGCCTGGCAGATCGTCGCCATGGCCCGCACCGCCCAGGACGACTTCCCCGCCGCCGCCGAGGCCTTCGCCCGGGCCGTCGAGCTGGACGGCGGGAGCGCCAGCCTGTGCGCCAACCTGGGCGCGGCGCTGCTGAAGTGCGGCCGGTTCGCGGAGGCCGATGCGGCCCTGGCCTCGGCCGCAGGCTTCCCCGACGCGACGCCCGCCATCGTCGACGCCCGGCGGCTCAGCGGCCTGATCGCCGCGGCCCTGGCCGGCGACATCGACGCCAGCGCCGACGACGTCCCTGGAGGGCCGGACACGCCCGACCTCCATTTCAAGACCGCGCTGCTGCTGCTCGACGCGGCGGGCGACCAGGCAGCGGCGGCGCGGGTGGCGAAGGCCTGGGCGGCGCGCAGGCCGGACAACGCCGAGGCCCTGCACCTGCGCGACGCGCTTTCCTCTCGCGCCGTGGCGCGGCAGCCGGCGGCCCTGGTCGCCCAGCACTTCGACAACCTCGCCGAGGCCTTCGACGAGCACCTGACGGCTCGGCTGGGCTATGACGGCCCGGCGCAGCTTCGTGGCCTGCTCAGAGCCTGCGGCGAGCCCAGGGGCGACTTCGACGTGCTGGACCTGGGCTGCGGCACCGGGCTGTGCGGCGAGGTCGCGGCGCCCTACGCCCGGCGGCTGGCCGGCGTCGACCTGTCGGGCGGAATGCTGGCCCAGGCCCGCGCGCGCAACCTCTACCAGAGCCTGGAGCAAGGCGACCTCAAGGACGCGCTGGACGCGCCGGGCGCGCGCTGGGACCTGATCGTCGCCTTCGACACCTTCCCCTACCTGGGCGCCCTGGAGGAGACCTTCGCGGCGGTGGCCAGGGCGTTGCGGCCCGGCGGCTGGTTCGCGTTTTCCACCGAGCACACCGATGGCGACGGCTACCTGCTGCGCGGCAACGGCCGTTTCGCCCATGGCGCGGCCTATGTCGCCGCGCTGGCGGCCGGCCGCTTCGAGATCGTCAGCCGGCACACCGCCCCGCTGCGCCGCGAGGCGGGCCGCAACGTGGACGGCGGCTACTACCTGCTGCGGGCCCCTGAGGCCGCCTAAGCGGTCTCCAGCACCTGCGGCTCCACGGCGTAGGTCTTGGAGCAGTACTCGCAGGTGACGCGGATACGCCCGTCGTCCTCGACCATGTCGGCGCGCTCGGCCGCGTCGAAGGACTTCAGCACCGTCTCGATGCGGTCTTGCGAGCAGCGGCAGAAGGCGCGCAGCGGCTGGGAGCCGAACACGCGCACGCCGTCCTCGTGGAACAGGCGAAACAGCAGGTGCTGGGACGACAGCTCCGGGTCGGCCAGCTCATCCTCGCCCACGGTCTCGAAGAAGGCCTGGGTGCGGATCCAGGCCTCGGTGGTCGAGCCGCGCGCATCGTCCTCGGCCACCGACTGGATCAGCATGCCGCCGGCGCGCCACAGGCCGTCCGACTGACCGACGGCCAGTCGGACGCGCGTGGGGGTCTGTTCCGACTGGGCGAAATACTGCTCGGCGCAGAGCGCCAGCGTCTCGCCCTCGATGGCGGTGACACCCTGGTAGCGGTCCATGTCCGGGCCCTGGTCCACGGTCATCATGAAGTGTCCGGCGCCCAGCAGCGACTTGGCCCCCGGCCGCGAGAACCCGCCGCTCGCCGTCTCGACCGCCTCGGCGTCGAAGCCGCAATAGCCGCGCAGGCCGCCAGAGGTGTCGTAGTCGGCGACCACGAACCGCACCGGCCCGTCGCCCCGCGCCTCGACGATCAGCCGGCCGTCGAACTTCAGGTTGGAGCCCACCAGGGCGGCGAGCGCGCAGGCCTCGCCCAGCAGGTTGGCGACAGGCTCCGGATAGGCATGCGCGCGAAGGATCTCGTCGATGGCGGGCCCCAGGCGCGCCAGGCGCCCGCGCACGGGTTCGCCCTCGATCTGGAAGGCGGTGACCGCGTCATCGGGGATGGGAGGAGAAGGCATCGGCGGCATATAGGAGTCCAAAGACGAAAAGCGAGCGTGGCTCATGGTCTCAGATCCTCCCCTGTCGCGCAGACGAGGGGGGAGGTGGATCGGCGCGAAGCGACGAGACGGAGGGGGCGCGTAGGCGGCGCGCTCCAAGCGATTCAAAGCCCCGTCGCCCGCACGCCCCCTCCGTCAGCTTCGCTGACACCTCCCCCGAAGTGTTCCCTTCGGGGGAGGAGCTGGATTTTCTCAGATCGCCCCGAAGCACCAGGCGAGGATGGACTTCTGGGCGTGAAGGCGGTTCTCGGCCTCGTCCCAGATCAGCGACTGCGGGCCGTCGATCACCTCGTCGGTGACCTCCTCGCCGCGGTGAGCGGGCAGGCAGTGCAGGAAGACCGCATCGTGCTTGGCCAGCTCCATGAGCTGCTCGTCCACCTGATAGGGTTCGAGCGCGTCGATCCGCTCGTCGTGGTCGGTGTCCCCCATGGAGACCCAGGTGTCGGTGATCACCACGTCGGCGTCCTTCACCGCCTTGTGCGGGTCGTCGGAGGCGTAGACCTGCCCCTGCTCCTGGGCCGCGCGGGCCAGGTCCTGGAGGTCGGGATGGAAGATGGCCGGCGCGGCGATGTTCAGCCGGAAGCCCAGCTTCGGCGCGGCGTGGATGAAGCTGGCGCAGACGTTGTTGCCGTCGCCCACATAGGCCAGCGTCTTGCCGGCCACCGGCCCGCGGTGCTCCTCGATGGTCAGCAGGTCGGCCATGATCTGGCAGGGATGGCTCCGGTCCGACAGGCCGTTGATCACCGGCACGGTCGACGACATGGCCAGCCGCTCCACGTCGGCGTGGTTGTTGGCGCGGATCATCACCGCGTCGACCATGCGCGACAGCACCCGGGCGGTGTCGTCGATCGGCTCGCCGCGGCCGAGCTGCATGTCGACGGCGTTGGAGATGATCACGTCGCCGCCCAACTGGCGCATGGCCGCGTCGAAGGAGAAGCGGGTGCGGGTGGAGTTCTTCTCGAAGATCATCGCCAGCGTCCGGCCCTCGGCGGGCGCGTCGGCGTCGCGCCGGCCCTTCGGCCAGCCCAGGCGCGCGGTCTTGCGGCGCTTGGCGTCCTCCAGGATCGCGCGCAGGTCCGAGCCCTGCAGCTTCCAGAGGTCGAGGAAGTGCCTGGGCGGCTGGCTCACGCCGCCGGCGCCCTGGCTTGGCTTTGGGCCTTGGCGCGCGCGGCCTCGCAGGCGCCTTCCAGCTTGCCGATGGCCTCGCTGGCTTCCGCCAGGGTGAGGTTGAGCGGGGGCAGCAGGCGCACGCAGTTGTCGCCGCCGCCGGCGATCAGCAGATGCTGGTCGCGGGCGTGCTGCATGAACTCGCGGTTGGGCGTGCGGAGCTTCAGCCCGATCAGGAGGCCCTTGCCGCGGATCTCCTCGACCACGTCGGGGTAACGTTCGGTGAGGCCGGAAAGCTGCTGGGTGAAGTAGCCGACGATCTCGCGCACATGGGCCATCAGTTCGGGCCGGGTCAGCTCGGCCAGCGAGGCCTCGCCCACCGCCATGGCCAGCGGGTTGCCGCCGTAGGTCGAGCCGTGGGAGCCCACGGTCATGCCGCGGCCGGCTTCCGCCGTCGCCAGGCACGCGCCGACCGGGAAGCCGCCGCCCAGGGCCTTGGCGATGGCCATGATGTCGGGCGCCGCGTCGTCGGCCCACTCATAGGCGAACAGCTTGCCGGTGCGGCCCAGGCCGCACTGGATCTCGTCGTAGATCAGCAGGGTCCCGGTCTCGTCGCAGAGCTTGCGGATGGCGGTGAGGTCTTCCGCAGGCCAGGAGCGCGCCCCGCCCTCGCCCTGCACCGGCTCCAGGATGATCGCAGCGGTGGTCGGGCCGACCGCGGCGCGCAGGGCCTCCATGTCGCCGAACTTCAGGTGGACGAAGCCCGGCATCGGCGGGCCGAAGCCTTCCAGGTAGCTCGCGTTCCCCGAGGCGTTGACTGCCGCCAGCGTCCGGCCGTGGAACGAGCCGTCGAAGCCGACGATGTCGATCCGCTCCGGCCGGCCCTTGGCCCAGTGATACTTGCGTGCGGTCTTGATGGCGCACTCGATGGCCTCGGCGCCGGAGTTGGTGAAGAACACCTCGTCGGCGAAGGTGGCGTCGGTCAGCGCCTTGGCCAGCTTCTCCTGGCCCGGGATCGTGAAGATGTTGGAGACGTGCCAGAGCTTCTCGGCCTGCGCCTTCAGCACCGCCACCAGCTTGGGATTTGCGTGGCCCAGGGCGTTGACCGCGATGCCGGCCATGCAGTCGAGGTAAGCCTCCCCGTCGGTGGTGTAGAGACGCGCGCCCTCGCCTCGCTCGAACGCCAGCGGGGTGCGGCTGTAGACACCCATGATGTGGTCGCTGGGAACGGTCGCGGGCGCTTGGGGCGCAGTCTTCTCGGTCACCGGAGGAGCCCTCCAAAACGGAAGCATCCCCGCCGCGATGCGACGGGGACTGGAAGGCTTGGCGTTCTCGTCTTCTAGAGGGGCTGTGTCAATGAAATCGCTGCCCCTCCCCGTCACGGAGAGGGAACGAGCTAGGTCTTGATCTTGTAGCCGGTCTTGAACATCCGGTAGCAGATCCAGCCGAACGCCAGGACCAGGCCCGCGGTCATGGCCATGCCGACGCCCAGCGAGCCCTCGGCGCGGCCGATGAAGCCGTAACGGAAGCCGTCGATCAGGTAGAAGATCGGGTTGAACTTGGAGAAGGTGCGGAACGGCTCCGGCAGCTTTTCCACCAGGTAGAAGGTGCCCGACAGGAAGGTCATCGGCATGATGACGAAGTTGGTCACCGCCGCCATGTGGTCGAACTTCTCAGCCCACAGGCCCGCCATGATGCCGAGGAAGCCCATGATCAGGGCGGCGCCGACGCCGAAGTAGAGGATCGCCCAGGGCTCGGCCGCCGGCAGACGCGCGAAGGGCAGCACGGCCAGCATGCTGATCGCGCCCACGAAAAGGCCGCGGGTGGCCGCCCCGGCCCCGAAGCCCGCCAGATGCTCGAAGGGCGACAGCGGCGGGGTGATGAAGTCGCCCATCAGGCCGTTGAACTTGGCCTGCAGCAGCGACGACGAGGAGTTGGCGAAGGCGTTGGACAGGATCTGCATCATGATCAGGCCGGGCGCCACGAAGGTCCCATAGGCCACCCCGTGCACCTCGCGGCCGCCGCCGACCGCGACCACGAAGACCAGCATGTAGAGCAGGGCCGTCACCACCGGCGCGGCCAGGGTCTGCATCCCCACCTTGATGAAGCGGCGCACCTCGCGGACGTAGAGGGTCTGCAAGCCAACCCAGTTGACGCTCGGGTAGTCGCGCGGCTGCGGCGGCAGGACCGCTTCGGTCAGGGCCATGTCCTTCATGCCCCTCATGTGCGCCGCCCGGGGCTGCGTCGCAAGAGCGCCGGCGCCGCGGCCGGGTTCCACGGCCAGAACTGCGACCGACCGACGCTACATCTAGTTCCTGTGGACGAAAGGCAGGGCGCCTATTGTGGCCCTTAGCGAGTTGTTTACTACTGGTGGTGGCTGGTGAGCAGCGAGATTGCTGGGCGCCACAAGATGTTGAATCCGCAGCGCAGGGGTGCGTTGCAGACAACAAGGGCGGGAGGCGAAGATGGGCTGGACAGACGAACGGGTCGAACTTCTGAAGAAGCTCTGGCAGGACGGGCTTTCGGCCAGCCAGATCGCCAAGCAGTTGGGCGGGGTCACCCGCAACGCGGTGATCGGCAAGGTCCACCGCCTGGGCCTTTCGGGCCGGGCGACCCCCTCCAAGCCCGCCCGCACGACCTTCAAGGCGCCGCGTCCGGCGCGCCCGGTCACCTCCACGCCGTCGGCCCCGCGCCGCATCGCCGAACCGGCGGCCCACGCGCCGCACCCGGCGCCGGTGCGCTATGTCGAGGAGTCCCCAGGCACGGCGACCGTGCTGACCCTGGGCGCCCACATGTGCAAGTGGCCGATCGGCGACCCGTCGATGGACAACTTCACCTTCTGCGGCCGCAGCGCCGGCGACGGCCCCTACTGCCACGAGCACAGCCAGGTGGCCTATCAGCCGGCCCAGGCCAAGAAGCGTTCGGGCGCCGCCGAACTCGCCCGGAGCCTGCGCCGCTACATTTAGTTCACCGAGATCCGCCAAGTGAGGCGGCTTACCGATCCGTTGGGGATGGGGACGCGTTCGGCCCGCGGCGGTTTTCCGCCTGCAGGGCCGGGCGCGTCCTTTTCCTTATCCCCGCCCAGCTGTCATCCCGGAAGCCGCGCAGCGGCTATCCGGGATCCATAAACGCCAACTTCGAAGGCTGTGGCGCGATGCTCTGGACGTAGAGACAATCCCAGTGCGGATTGCTCTCTTCGATGAGCACGACTTTCCAATCCCGGCGCCAGCGTTTCAGCCGCTTCTCGAAACCAATCGTCTCGGTGACCTCTCCATAGCCTCTAGAACATTAGAAGAACATCTTCAACAATGGATCGCCTTGGGATTTGAACCCCACACCGCTACCTTCCCTCCATGACCGATGTCGCCCCGGACCCGTCCGCCGCCCCGACGGAAGGCGGCAACGCCAAGCCCTATTCGGTGTCGGAGCTGGCGTTCGCGCTGAAGCGGACGCTGGAGGACGCCTACGGTTTCGTGCGGCTGCGCGGCGAGATCTCCAAGGTCACCCATCACGCCAACGGTCACGTCTACCTGACGCTGAAGGACGAGCGGGCGGCCATCGACGGGGTGGTCTGGAAGGGCCAGGTGCGCGGCCTCGGCATCCGCCCCGAGCAGGGGCTGGAGGTGATCGTCACCGGCAAGATCACCTCCTATCCGGCGGGCTCGCGCTATCAGATCGTCATCGAGACCATGGAAGCCGCCGGGGTCGGCGCACTCCTGGCGCAGCTCGAGCGGCTGAAGGCCAAGCTGGCGGCCGAGGGCCTGTTCGCGGTCGAGCGCAAACAGGCGCTGCCCTCCATGCCCGCGGTGGTGGGCGTGATCACCAGCCCGACCGGCGCGGTGATCCGCGACATCCTGCACCGCATCCGCGACCGCTGGCCCTGCCGGGTAATCGTCTGGCCGGTGGTGGTGCAGGGCGATCAGGCCGCCGCCCAGGTCGGCGCCGCCATCCGCGGCTTCGAGGCGCTGGATGAAGACGGGCCGATCCCGCGGCCGGACGTGCTGATCGTGGCGCGCGGCGGGGGCTCGGTGGAGGATCTCTGGCCGTTCAACGACGAGGCCCTGGCCCGCGCCGTCGCGGCCTGCACGATCCCGCTGATCAGCGCCGTGGGCCACGAGACCGACACCACCCTGATCGACTTCGTCTCCGACCGCCGGGCGCCGACGCCCACCGCCGCGGCCGAGATCGCCACGCCGGTGCTGGCTGAGCTGAAGGCCCTGGTCGGCGACCTGGGCGCGCGGATGCACCGCTGCGGGGGCCGGGCGGTGGAGGATCGCCGCGGCCGCGTCCAGGCGGCCGGGCGGGCGCTGACGCGGGTGGGCGACCTGGTGGAACTGGCCGCCCAGCGGTTCGGCATCGTCTCCGGCCGGCTGGCCGCGGGCCTGGCGAAGAACGCCGCGGCGCATGAACGCGACCTGGTGCGGGTCGCCTCGCGGCTGTCGCCGCTCCTGCTGCAGCGACCGCAGGCGGTGCAGCGCCAGCGGCTGGACGGCGCGGCCGCGCGCCTGCATCCGGGCGTCATGCGCGGCCTGGAGCGGGCCGGCGAGCGCCTGGACGCGCTGTCCAAGCTCTACGTCTCCGTCGATCCCGACCGGCCCCTGCAGCGCGGCTTCGCCCGGGTGACCCGCGCCGACGGCTCCATCGTCCACGCCGGCGCGATCCTGGCGGGCGGCGAGGAGGTGGCGATCAAGTTCGGCGACCTGGTCACCCGCCAGGCGGTGATCGAGGGCGCGGCGGCCGAACCAGCGGCGGCCAAGCCCCTCCGGCCAAGGCCGAAGGCGGCGGGCGCCGCGCAGGGCGAGCTGTTCTGAGCGCCCTCTGTTCCGGAGAGGGGCGGCGCGCTAAATAGACGCTCATGAACGCCTTCGATCCGGATTTCTCGGCCGCCGACCTGGCCAAGCTGCACTACGGCGACGGAGACTTCGCCGTTCTGAAGCCCGGCCGCTATGTGGTCTGCGCGGTCAGCGGCAAGAAGGTGCCGCTGGAGCAGTTGCGCTATTGGTCGGCCCCCCTGCAGGAGGCCTACGCCGGCCCAGCCGAGGCCCTGCAACGCTGGCGCGAGACCAACAGCCCAGGCTGATCCCACCAGAGTGGAGGCTCTAGACCCCCGCCTTCGCCTTTGCCTTGTAGGTCTCGTTCGGCCAGCGCTTGTGCACCCAGAACCACTCGGCGGGGCGGGCGAGAACGCGTTCCTCCATGAAGGCGTTGATCCGGCCCACGGCCGCCATGATGTCGGCGTTGCGGTCGCCGGTGTCCTCCAGCCGGAACGGCTCGTGAACGATCACCTTGAAGCGCGCGCCGCGCAGGCGCTGCACGCTCATCGGCTGGATCGGAACCCCGTAGCGCAGGGCGAAGGTGGAGGGTCCCGGCGCCGTGCGGGCCATCCGGCCGAAGAAGGGGGCGGCCACTCCGCCGTTGAACTTCTGGTCGTTGAGCAGGGCCACGGATTCGCCGCGGGCCAGCGCCCGGAACAGCTCGCGCGCACCGTCCGCGCCCTTCGGCGCGAAGAGCTTCACCCCATAGCGGCGTCGGTTGGCGACGATGCGGGCGTCCACGTAGGGGTTGTTGGTGGCCCGGTAGGTGATCTGGCACTGGACCCCGGCGCGCACGATGGCCAGCGCCATGACGTCGAAGTTGGAGAAGTGGCCGCTGATCAGCACGGCCGGCCCTCCGCCGTTCGCCAGGGCGGTCAGGCGCTCCAGGCCTTCGACCTGGATCCGGTCCGGCTCCTCGGCGATCCGGTCGAGGATCGGGAACTCGGCCATCCATCGGCCGGTCTCTTCCCACTGGGCGCGCAGCATCCTCCGGATGTCGGGCTCGGTGGCGGTTGGGAAGACGATCCGCAGGTTGGTTTCCGCGACGTGGTGGGCGCTGGTTAACGGACCCAGGGTGCGAAATAAACAGGCGCCGAAGTCGGAAACTGCGTCGACCGGGAACAAACGTGCTAAAAAGCGTGCAATATCATACAGCCAAGCTTCGATATGCCACAGCAGGGACTGGCGCCTGGGAGACCGAGATTCTGTCATGCATCTTTACTAAGGCTGGCTTCGTAACCTTAGCAACGCGCGCGTTTGGCGCGGGGCTTGCGGCGGACCCCGCGTGCCGTCCCGGACTGGGACATTGGGGTTTGAGGAGGATGGGCGTCGCGTCATGATGGACTTGATCGATATTCATCTGGGTCGCCGGCTTCGCCGTCGCCGCCGGATCCTGGGTTTGACCCAACAGCAGCTCGCCGGCGCGTGCGGCGTGCGCTTCCAGCAAATCCAGAAGTATGAGTGCGCAGCCAACCGTATGTCTGCGGCCAGACTGTGGCAGCTCGCCGAGGTGCTCGAGGTCCCGGTCAGCTACTTCTACGAGGGGCTCGGCCAGGAAACCCACGTCGACAAGGATCCGGAGCCGCCGGAGCCGCATCAGGGCAAGGAGACCAAGGATCTGATCCAGGCCTTCTACAGCCTTAGCGAGCGGCCGCGCCAGCGCCTGCTGGACCTGGCCAAATCCCTGAACGAGACCGATCCCGAAGTCAGCGTAGGGCATGCGTTTCCCTGAGCCGCATCAGGGGGTAAAGCGGTCGGATGACCTCTCCGTCCCGCCGCTCGCCCGCCTCCGAAAAGATCGCCCCTGAGAAGATCGTTGAGCTCGACGCGTTCCTGGTCGAGCTCAACCGCGCCGCCGGCGCCGCCATCCTGCCCCTGTTCCGCGCCGACCACGGCCTGGTCGACAAGGGCGGGGCCAAGGGCTTCGACCCCGTCACAGAGGCCGACAAGGGCGCCGAGCGCGCCATCCGCGCCCTGATCTCCGAACGCTATCCGGACCACGGCGTCATCGGCGAGGAATATGGCGAGGATCGCCCCGACGCCGAGTTCGTCTGGGTGCTGGATCCGGTGGACGGCACCCGGGCCTTCATCGCGGGCCTGCCGGTGTGGACCATCCTGATCGGCCTGCGCCACAACGGGGCGCCGGTCCTGGGCTCGATCTGCCAGCCCTACATCGGCGAGCTCTTCATCGGCCACGCAGGCGGATCGCGGCTACAAACCCGCGGCGGCAATCGGCCGCTGAAGGTCCGCCCCTGCCCCGGCCTGTCGGGCGCCCTGATCGCCACCACCGACCCGATCATCTTCCAGGGCGCCGAGCGCGAGGCCTGGCGCAGCGTCCGCGCGGCGGCGCGCCTGGCGCGGCTGGGGTGCGACGCCTATGCCTACGCCATGGTCGCGGCCGGCACGATGGACCTGGTGATCGAGACCGGCCTCAAGGCCTGGGACATCGACGCGGCGATCCCGGTGATCGCCGGCGCGGGCGGCGTCACCACCGACTGGAACGGCCAGCCGGTGGGCGCCCATGGCGGGCGCATCGCCATCGCCGGCGACCGCGCCTGCCTGGACGAGGCGCTGGCCGTCCTTGGGGCCGTCGGGCCTTAGGCCTTCGTCGGCGCAGGCTTCGGGGCCGCCGGCTTCCTGGCGGCCGGCTTCCTCGCCGCGGCGGGCTTCTTTGCGGCCGCGGGTTTCCCGGCGGCCGCAGGCTTGGCCGTCTTCGGCGCCTTGGCGGCGGCCGGCTTGGCGGCCGGTTTCTTGGCCGCAGCGGGCTTCTTGGCGGCGGCGGGCTTCTTCGCGGCCGCGGGTTTCCTGGCCGCGGCAGGCTTGGCCCCGGCCTTCGTCGCGGGCTTCTTCACCGCCGGAGCCTTGGCGGCCGCCGGCTTGGCTGCGGCCTTGCCCGGAGCCTTCTTCGCGGGGGCCTTCTTGGCCGTGGCCGGTCTGGCGGCCGCAGTCTTGGCGGTCGCGGACGCCTTGGCGCCGGCCTTGGCCGGAGCCGCAGCCTTGGCGGTCGCCGACTTGGCCGCGGGCTTCTTCGCCGCCGGCTTCCGGGCCGCGGGCTTCTTGGCCGCAACCGGCTTGACGGCGGCGGGCGCGGCGGGCTTGGGCGCAGGCGCGGCGGCGGCCGTCGGGGCCGGAGCCGGCGCAGGCGCGGGGGCCGGAGCCGCGGCGGGCTTCGGCGGCGCGGCGGGCGTCGGGGCGACACGGCCGGTGAGCGCGTCAAGCGCCCTCAGGAAGATGTTACGCATCGGGTCGGTCTCCATCAGGATTTCGTGAAAAGCGCCGGGGACGTTGATGAACTTTCCCTGCGGCAGGTGACGGGCGGCGGCGGCCTGGGCGGCCGTATCGACGAGCTGGTCGTCCTCGGCAGAGACAATGACCACCGGTACGGTGACGTTCCGCAAGGTGTCGGCCCGGGCGAGGTAGGCGGTGGCCCGCAGGCCGAAGTCGATCCACCCCCAGGTCGGCCCGCCCAGCGCCAGTTTCGGCTCGGCGGCGACCAGGCCCCAGGCGCGCGCATAGCGCACCGGGTCATGGGTGAGCGCGTTGCCCTCGAACGGCGCGTCGAAGGGCGCGCCGGGGCCGGCCACGGTGTAGCGCCCGCCGCCGCCGATCATCAGGTTGAAACCGGTCAGCAGCTTCGACACCAGCAACGGGAACGGGGTGCGCAGGCCCAGCATGGGGGCCGACAGGATGGCGCCGGCGAATCGCGTCTCGCCCTGCGCCATCGCCAGGAGCGTCAGGCAGCCGCCCATGGAATGGGCCACCGCCACCCAGGGCTTCGGGAGCTGGTCGTGATAGGCGCCCAGGAGGGCGCGGAAGTCGTCGAGATAGGCCTTGTAGCCGCGTGCGTGGCCCTTCAGCGGATCGGCCAGGTCGCGCTGCGACAGCCCCTGGCCGCGCCAGTCGTGGGCCAGCACCACGAAGCCGCGGTCCAGGCATTCGCCGATGAACTCGTAGTACTTCTCGATGGCCTCGGTGCGCCCGCCCGACAGCACGATGGAGCCGCGCGCCCGACCGCCGCTCCTCACGCTCGGCGGGGTGAACAGCGCCGCCCGCAGCTTCGCCCCGCCCGCGCCGGTGAACCACGAGGCTTCGCCGCCAGGCGGAGCCTTGGCGTCGGCGGTCTCGATCAAGGGCGCCGGGTCGAGCATCTGGACTGGTCTTACGCGGCCTTGGAAAACAGGGATTGAATCTTCGGCTGCAAACGCATGGCGAGCCCCATGTCGGAGAGCCGCAGGCGTCCGGTCATCATCGCCCGCGTCGGGTCGAGTTCGCCCTTGCCGAGGGCGGTCAGGTCCTTGAGGGCGACGGTCACCACCAGGTCGGCCGGCAGGTCGTCATTGGTCACCGCCGCGCCGTCGATGTGGATGACGCCCTCGCCCTTCAGATCGAGCTTGATCGACGAGCCCAGGCCCGCGGCGCCGGCCTCGGACGCCGCGGCGCGGCGGATCCGATCGGTCAGCTCCTCAAGCGTCGCCATTCGCGAACCCCAGCTTCCGCCTATTGCACCCCAGACACTGAGCTTCGCTTCTGACGTGTGCGAAGTAAACCGTCACGCGCGCGCCGAGACCCTTATCGAGAGCCCTTCTCATCCGTTCACGTCGATCCGACGCGAGGGGGAAGGGCCGCAGCCGGCTTGACGAATTTCAGCGTCATCCGGTCGCTCTCGCCGATGGCGTCGTATGGCGCGTGGTCGAAGGCGGGATCCGGCGGCCGGCCGATCGGCGAGGAACGGCGCACCGGCGGAAGCGTCCAGACGCCGAACGGGTGGTCGTGGTGGTCCTTGGGATTGGCGTTGATCTCGCTGGCGGCGGCCAGCTCGAAGCCCGCCTCCGTGGCCAGTTGCACGGCGTAGGCCTGGGGCACGTAGCCGGAGCTCGCCATGACGTCGGGCGTGGCGGCGGGGTCGGCGCGGTGCTCCTCGATCCCCAGCGCGCCCCCGGGCTTGAGCGCGGCGAAGGCGTCGCGGAACGCCTTCTCCGCCAGGCCCGCCGACATCCAGTTGTGCAGGTTGCGCAGGAAGAGGACGAGGTCCGCGGAGCCGGCCGGGGCGACCGGGCCGCTGGCGGCGCCGAAAGCGGTGAAGGTCACCTTGCCGTAGAGGCCGGGGCTCGCCTCCAGGCGTCGACGATAGGCCTGCGCCATGGCCCGGCCGTCCGGCTCGGTCGGAGCCAGGTCGGCGGCGATGAACCGCCCGCCGGTGGCGGCCACGTAGGGCGCGATGATGTCGCTGTACCAGCCGGCGCCCGGCCAGAACTCCACCACCGTCATGTGCGGCTTCAGGCCCCAGAACCGGAGCGACTCCAGCGGATGGCGTGAGGGATCGCGCGCCCGGTCGGCAGGCCCGCGCCAGGCGCCGGCGATCGCGGCCTCCAGGGTTGCGGGCGGCGTGACGCCCTTGGGGCGCGCGGGGGAACAGGCGCCGAGGGCCATCGCGCCCAGCACGACGCCGCGCCTCGAAACGGAAATGCCGAGATAAGCCATCGGACCTCGCCACGCCCCCCAGCGTCAGCTTGGGCTAGGCCTAGCGCGCAGGCGCACCCGGGTCAAAGACGCACAGCCGCGCACGGCCGGTATGCGGGTGACGCGCGCAAGGCCTTGAACCCGAAAATCCGCCGCCTACCTCATGTCCCGGAGGCGCTGGATGTCCGGGCCTTCCGGGTGTCGCGCGAGGCCTGATGGCTCGCAAAGACGCTCTGCTGAAACCGCAACCTTGCTTTGAAAGAAGGATGTGACCGCATGCGTACGATCGATTTTTCCCCCTTGTACCGCTCCGTCGTCGGCTTCGACCGCCTGGCCGACCTGCTGGACAACGCCGCCGCTGACGGCGCCACGGGCTATCCGCCCTACAACATCGAGCGCACCGACGAGAACGCTTACCGCGTCGAGATCGCGGTGGCCGGCTTCCGTCCGGAAGAACTCTCCATCGAGGTGAAGGAGAACCTGCTCACCGTCACCGGCCGCAAGACGGCCAACGACGAGCCGCGCCGCTTCCTGCACCGCGGCCTGGCGGAGCGGAACTTCGAGCGCCGGTTCCAGCTCGCCGACTATGTGGTGGTGACGGACGCGAACCTCGCCGACGGCCTGCTCGCCATCTCGCTCAAGCGCGAACTGCCGGAGGCGCTGAAGCCCCGCCGCGTGGAGATCAGCGTCGGCCAGCCCGGCCTGATCGAAGGCGAAAAGGCGGCGTAAGGGACGATCCTCTCCCGCCGTCGGCGGGAGAGGACTTTCTTCTCCGAGTGGAGTTGGCGATTGGCCGCTCCTTCGCCGCAGGAAAATCTCGCTCGCGCCTGAGGCTGGACAACAATTCGTCAAGCTCTACCTTGACGGTCATGAAATGCGAGTTCTGCAGGGAAGAGATCGCCGACGACGCTCTGGCTTGTCCGCATTGTCAGCGAGACACTTTGGCTGGTCGTTCGGCGAAGGGCACCAAGCTTGGCAAGGTCATCGTGGTGCTGATAGCGGCACCAATCGTGATATTCCTTTTGCTCGCGGCCTTCGGAAGCCAATTGCCGGACAAGTCGCCCAGCGATCGAATTCAGGAATCGTGCGAGCGCGAATATCCGGGCAACTCTGAAGCCGTGACCAGATGCCGACTGGCGCTAACCGCGAAGGCATTGAACGACACACAGACCAATCGGATAAACCAAGCCGCTAAGGACGCTGGCGTTAAGCCGTAGCGACAGCCCTGCCCTCAGGCCTCTCGCCTTCTTCAGCTAGATCGCGTCGTCGAGGCCGCGGGCGCCATGGCGGGCGACGCCGCTGAAGTTGGCCTGCCGCAACAGCGCGCCGGTGAAGTTGGCCCTGGAGACGTCGGCCTCGATGAACATCGCCTGGCGGACGTCGGCGCCGGAAAGGTCCGCGCCCTTCAGCTCGGCCTTGCGCAGGTCGCAGGCCAGCACGCGGTCGGCGCCCAGCAGCAGCGGGCCCATCTGCGCCTCCCGCAAGTCGGAGCCGGAGAGCTTGGCGTTGGCGAGCTTGGCGCCGCGAAGGTCCGCCCGGCGCAGGTTGCAGTTCCTGAGGTCCGCGCCCTCCAGATGGGCGCCCTGAAGTTGCACGCCTTCCATGTCGAGGCCGTAGAACACCGCCCCCTTGGCGGAGAGCGCGGTGAGGTTGTAGCCGCGGATGGTCTCGAGCGCGCGCAGGTCGGCGCCGTCGAACACCGAGGGCGCCCCGTGCAGGCCGCCGGTCTCGCACCAGCGGGCATGGTCCTGGATCATGGTCTTGTAGGGCAGGCTGGAGGCGGCGATGCCCGCCGGCTTGTCGGTGAGGGCCCCGACCATGTTGGCGTTGGAGACGTTCCACTGCACGGTCTTGGCGCCCACCAGCACCGCGTCGCGCAGGTCCGCCCCGCCGAGGTCCGCGCCGGAAAGGTCGGCGCCGGAGAGGTTGCAGCCTTTCATCGTCGCCTGCTTCAGGTTCGCGCGCACCAGGCGGGCGTCCTTGAGGATCGCGTCGGTGAAGTCGGCCTTCACGGCGATCACGCCGGAAAGCTTGGAGCGTTCGAGGTTGGCGCCGATCAGCTTGGCGCCCTGGGCGTCGCCGACGCGGCTCTGCCCGCCGGCCTCGATGCGCCGGAAGCCGTACTTCGGGTCGGCCGCGGCCAGGATGCCTTCGCGCAGGTCGGCCTCGAACATGTCGGCCCCGGTGAGGTCGGCGTTGCGCAGGCACGCGCCGCGCAGGTCGGCGCGGCGCAGCGAGGCGCCGGTCAGATCGGCGTCCTGCAGGTCGGCGCCGAACAGGCTCGCATGGTCGAGCCGCGCGCCTGCCATCCGGCATCCGGCCAACACCGCGCCCGAGAAGTCGGCGTCGCACAAATTCTTGCCCGACAGGTCGATGCCCGACAGGTCCATCCAGGCGAACACGGCGCGCGCGCCGCCGGGCTTGGAACTCCACAGCCGATCGTGCCGGGCGCAGATCTGGTCGGCTTCCGCCTGGGTGATGCGGCGCGCGACGTTGGGGGATTCGGACATGCGGCTCGCGGGGAATGCGGAATGGTTACCCGATCCTAGACACCGAGGATTAACGCCCCATTTCCCGACGCTTAGGCTGAAGGGCGCGGGCGATAGGCCGCATAGAGCGCCGCCGCTTCGTCCGCCGCGACACCCAGGTCGACGGGGATTCCCGCCGCCGCCAGCCGCTGGAGGCCCCGCCCCGCGGCCAGGGCGGAAGGGTCGTCGCAGGCCACGACCACCCGCGCCACGCCGGCGCGCGCCAGCCGCTCGCCGCAAGAGGCGGCGCCGGACGAGCGTTCGCCGCAGGGTTCGAGGGTGACGTAGGTCGCGGCCCCGGCTGCGGCGGGGCCTGCGGCGTCGAGGGCGATCTCCTCGGCGTGCGGCCGGCCGCCGGCTGCGGTGGCGCCCTCGCCGACCACGACGCCGTCCTTGACGAGGACGCAGCCGACGGAAGGGTTGTCGCCCGTCTTGCCGAGGTTCGCCTGCGCGAGGCCGATCGCGCGGCGCATCCAGGCCCGGTCGTCGGCGGCGGCCATGTTCAGTCCTCCGCGCTAGACCTGCGGCAGCGGCTGGGCGCGGGCCGCGTCCAGGTAGCGCGCGGCGGCCGGCTTCAAGGCCCCGTCCAGCTCGATGAGCAGCGGATTGCCCGTCGGGATCTCCACGCCGACGATCTCCTCGCCGCTCAGGCCGAAGAGCAGCTTGACGATGGCGCGCAGGGAATTGCCGTGCGCGGCCACCAGCAGGGTCTCGCCGGCGGCGAGCCTGGGGACGATCTCGGCCTCCCAGTAGGGCTGCACCCGAAAGAGCGTGGTCTCCAGGCTCTCGGTGTCGGGCAGGATGGCGCCGGCGTAGCGGCGGTCCTTGGAGAAGTCGAACTCGCCGCCCGGCGGCAACGGCGGCGGCGGCACGTCATAGGAGCGCCGCCAGACCTTGACCTGGTCCGCGCCATGCCGGGCCGCGGTCTCGGTCTTGTTGAGCCCGGTCAGGCCGCCGTAGTGGCGCTCGTTCAGCCGCCAGTCCTTGATCTCCGGCACGAAGGCCTGCCCGGCGGCGGCGAGCGCCAGCCAGGAGGTGCGGATCGCGCGCGTCAGCACCGAGGTGTAGCAGCGGTCGATGGCGACGCCGGCGGCGGCGATCAGCTCGCCGCCCTTCGTCGCCTGCGCCTCGCCCTCGGCGGTCAGGTCCACATCCACCCAGCCGGTGAAGCGGTCCTCCAGGTTCCACTGGCTCTGGCCGTGTCGCAGCAGGATCAGGGTGGGCAAGGGCTTGGGCTCCGCAATCTACCGGTAGATGGGCTTTCTATCGTTTGGGCGAGGCGACGCAACGATTGGTCCGGCGCGGGCGAAGCGGCTATAGAGCCTGGCATGCTCGACCGTCTCTACCTGCCCGTCCTGGCGCTCGCCGCCATCGCCGCGGTGGCCTTCGCCAGCATCTGGCCGCAGGGCCTCGGCGACCGGTCGCCCGCGCCCTTCGGCTCCACGCCCGTGCAGCGCACGCCTGCGATGCAGGCGGCCATGCAGCGCGAGGCCCTGGCGGCGCAGCGGCGCACCAACCAACAGCGGGCCGCGCTCCACGAGACGCAGTCCCAGGCGCTTGCGCCCTCTCAATGACGGATCAGGCGCAATGACCGGGTTCGACGCCGTCGCCGTCGGCCGCCGCGTGCTGGCGGCCGAGGCCCTCGCCCTGGGCCAGATGGGCGCGGAGCTCGGCGAGGCCTTCGCCAAGGCGGTCGAGACGCTGTTCGACGTCCAGACCGGCGAGACGGGCGGGCGCATCGTGCTCACCGGCATCGGCAAGTCGGGCCACGTGGCGCGCAAGATCGCCGCCACCCTGGCCTCGACCGGCTCGGTGGCCATGTTCGTGCACGCCACCGAGGCCAGCCACGGCGACCTGGGGATGATCGGCGCGGGCGACGTGATCCTGGCCCTGTCGAAGACCGGCGAGACCCGCGAACTGGCCGATGTGATCGCCTATGCGGTACGCTTCCAGATCCCGCTGATCGCCATCACCGCCGTGGCCGACAGCGCCCTCGGCCGCGCCGCCGACATCGTGCTGCGCATCCCCGACGCGCCGGAGGCTGCCGATGAGCTGAACGCGCCGACCACCTCGACCACCCTGCAGATCGCGCTGGGCGACGCCTTGGCGGTGGCCCTGCTGGAGCGGCGCGGGTTCAAGCCGCAGGACTTCCGGGTCTTCCATCCCGGCGGCAAGCTCGGCGCTATGCTGCGCACGGTCGGCGATCTGATGCATGGCGTCGGCGAATTGCCGTTGGTAGGCGCCGAAACGCCGATGCAGGACACCCTGCTGGTGATGACTGAAAAGCGCTGGGGGATCGTCGGCGTGACCGGTCCGGACGGCAAGCTCGCGGGCGCGATCACCGACGGCGACCTGCGCCGCCACATCGACGGCCTGATGGGCCACACCGCGGGCCAGGTGATGACGCCCGGGCCCAAGAAGACCGTGCCGCCGTCCATGCTGGCCTCGGAGGCGCTGGCCCTTATGAGCGACCCGCCGCCCGCCGTCACCGTGCTGTTCGTGGTCGAGGACGGCAAGCCGGTGGGCATACTGCACATCCACGACCTGCTGCGCGCCGGGGTGATGTAGAACCAAGGCTGCGTTGTACACATTCCTGAAGGACCCGCGCGGTATCCCATCCGCCCCGTCCGACGACACAGAGCCATTCCGGAGTCCCGATGCTGCCCGCTCCCCGCGCCGACCTCGTCTCCAACACCTACGATTTCGAGAACCTGCCGCTGGTGAAGGCGACGGGCTTTCGCGAGTACGACGCGCGCTGGCTGTTCGGGCCGGAGATCAACCTCCTGGGCGTCCAGGCGCTGGGCCTCGGCCTCGGGACCTACATCCACGAGCTCGGCCAGAAGCGGATCGTGGTGGGCCACGACTACCGCTCCTATTCGCTCTCCATCAAGCAGGCGCTCACCATCGGCCTGGTGGCCGCCGGCTGCGAGGTGATCGACATCGGCCTGGCCACCTCGCCCATGGCCTATTTCGCCCAGTTCGACCTGGACGCCCCTTGCGTGGCCATGGTCACCGCCAGCCACAACGAGAACGGCTGGACCGGGGTGAAGATGGGCGCCCAGCGGCCCCTGACCTTCGGCCCCGACGAGATGGGCCGGTTGAAGGAGATCGTGCTCTCCGGGACGTGGAAGCAGCGGCCGGAGGGCTCCCTGGCCCACGTGGGCGGCGTGGCCGAGCGCTATATCGCCGACGCCGCCGGCCGCGCCAGCCTGAAGCGTCCGTTGAAGGTGGTCTGCGCCTGCGGCAACGGCACCGCCGGCGCCTTCGCGCCGGAGGCCCTGCGGCGCATGGGCGTGGCCGTGGTGGTCGAGATGGACTGCAAGCTCGACTGGACGTTCCCGAAATACAATCCGAACCCCGAAGACAGCGTCATGCTGCACGCCATGGCCGACGCCGTGCGGCAGTACGACGCCGATCTGGCGCTGGGCTTCGACGGCGACGGCGACCGCTGCGGCGTCGTGGACGACGAGGGCGAGGAGATCTTCGCCGACAAGATCGGCCTGATGCTCGCCCGGGACCTTTCTTCACTGCACCGCGACGCCACCTTCGTCGTCGACGTGAAGTCCACCGGCCTGTTCGCCACCGACGAGGTGCTGAAGGCCAACGGCGCCAGGACCGTCTACTGGAAGACCGGCCACTCCTACATCAAGCGCAAGACCGCCGAGCTGGGCGCGCTGGCCGGCTTCGAGAAGTCCGGCCACTTCTTCTTCAACCCGCCGATCGGCCGGGGCTACGACGACGGCATCGTGGCCGCCGCCGCCATCCTTTCGATGCTGGACCGCAACCCGGACAAGAAGCTCTCGGACCTGAAGCGGGCCCTGCCGGTGGCCTATACGTCCCTGACCATGAGCCCGCACGTGGCCGACGAGGTGAAGTATGGCCTGGTGGACGAGGTGGTCGCCGAATACACCGCCCTGCGCGACGCCGGGGCCAAGATCCTGGGCCGCAAGATCGCCGAGCTGATCACCGTCAACGGGGTGCGCGTGGCGCTGGAGGACGGCTCGTGGGTGCTGGTCCGCGCCTCGTCCAACAAGCCGGAGATCGTCGTGGTGGTGGAGTCGACCCAGAGCGAGGACGACATGCGCCGCCTGTTCCGCGAAGAGGTGAAGCCGCGCCTGGCCAAGCGCCCGCAGGTGGGCGCCTACAACCAGGAAATCTGAACGCTCAGGACAGGGCGGAGGTCACGCCGGCCTTCGGAAAATCAGCGAGGCTCGCCAATTCGCGGAGGTCGCGAGAAGCGGCCGGGTAGCGCACGCCACCCGGCCGCTGGCCGCCCTTAGCCCTGCCCGATCTCGACAGGCACGAAGGTGTGCACGCCGCCACGGGCCACGAACAACAGCACCGACTTCTTGCCGGCCTTCTTGGCGTCGGCGACGGCGGACCTGAGTTCGACGGGCGAGTTGATCGCCCGCTCGCCGGCGCGCAGGATCAGGTCGCCGCGCCGCAGGCCCTTCTGGGCGGCGTCGGACCCGTCATCGACGCCCGCGACGCGGACGCCCTTGCCCTGCGAGTCCGGCGCGACCTGCAGACCGAGCGCGCCCAGCATGCGGCTGTCGTCGGCTCCGCCGCCGCCCGGCCCGGTGCGGTCGTTGGACGCCAGGGATTCCTCCGAGGGCCGCAGGCCGGAGCGCACGGTGATCTCGCGGACCTGGCCGTCGCGGCGCACCTGCAGGCGGATCGGCTCGCCGGCGCGGGCCAGACCCACCGCGCGGGTGAGGTCCGAGGCGCTGGCGACCGGCGTTCCGTTGACTTGCAGCACCACGTCACCGGGCTGCACGCCCGCCGCCGCGGCCGGCCCGCCCTCGGTGATCTCCGCCACCAGCGCACCCTTGCCCTTCAGGCCCAGGCTGTCGGCGATCTCCGGCGTCACGTCCTGCACCGTCGCGCCGATGAAGCCGCGGGTCACCTTGCCGGTGGAGATCAGTTGCTTGGAGACCGACGCCACCACGTCGGCGGGAATGTCGAAGCCGATGCCCACCGAGCCGCCCGTGGGCGAATAGATGGCGGTGTTCACGCCCACCACCCGGCCGGCCAGGTCGAAGGTCGGGCCGCCGGAGTTGCCGCGGTTGATCGGGGCGTCGATCTGCATGAAGTCGACGTAGTTGGAGCCCGAGACGTTCTTGCGGCCCAGCGCCGAGACGATCCCGGCCGTGGCCGTGCCGCCCAGGTTGAACGGATTGCCGACCGCGACCACCCAGTCGCCGACCCGCGGCTTGCCGCGGTCCTCGAAGCTGACGAAGGGCAGGTCCTTCGCATCGACCTTGACCACCGCCAGGTCGGTGGCCGCGTCACGGCCGATGAGGTGGGCCGTGAAGGTGCGGTCGTCGGTGGTGTGGACGGTGATCTTGTCGGCGCCTTCGACCACATGGTTGTTGGTCACCAGATAGCCGTCCGAGGAGATGAAGAAGCCCGAGCCGGCGCCGTGCATCGGCTGTGCGCGCTGCTGCTGCTGAGGCATCTGCTGGAAGAAGCGTCGCAGTTCGGGAGGCAGGCCCTGAGGGGCGGCCCCGCCGTCCTGGCCGTCCTGGCCATCGCCGTCGTCCAGGCCAATGCGCCGCGGGCCGGCCTTGCCCTCCACCTCGATGGAGACCACCGCAGGGGCGACGCGGTCGACGATGTCGGCGAACGACGCCGGGGCGGACCCCGAGGCGTTGGGGATCGGACGCGCATTGACCGCGCCGTCCGGGCCGACGCCGGCGTGCACCGCATAGCCGGCCGTGGCCGCGGCGCACAGAGCCGCAGCGGCGACCCCATAGGCCGTGAGAGATTTGCGAGTAGTCATGCCTTTGATTGAACCTTTCGTGCCCACACCTGCCTTCAGGCCGCGAGCTTGGCCGAACGATGGTTCGGATCGATGTCCGACTCGGGTCAGGTCCAAGGCCTCTTCCGGGCAGGTTTGCGGCGAAGGTTGAGCTCGGCGCGCCGGCGGTGTGGGCCGCGCCGAACAGCGACATAATTTACCTCTGTGACGTAGCTCGGCTGGCGCAAGTTGCGCGGGCGTGCTGAAAGCACCGCCGCACCCCCGGGTTCGAGGAGTCTTGAATGCACGTGGCGATGATCGGGACGGGCTACGTCGGCCTCGTCAGCGGCGCCTGTTTCGCCGACTTCGGGCACACGGTGACCTGCATCGACAAGGACGCGGGCAAGATCGAGCGCCTGCAGGCCGGGGGAATCCCGATCTATGAGCCGGGGCTGGACCTCTTGGTGGCCCAGAACGTCAAGGCCGGACGCCTGTTCTTTTCCACCGATGCGACCGAGGCCGTGCGCAAGGCCGACGCGGTGTTCATCGGCGTGGGGACCCCGTCGCGGCGCGGCGACGGCTACGCGGACCTCTCCTACGTCTACGCCGCGGCCGAGGAGATCGCGGCGCTCGTGCAGGGATTCACCGTGGTGGTCACCAAGTCCACCGTGCCGGTGGGCACCGGCGACGAGATCGAGGCGATCTTCAAGCGCAAGAACCCCACGGCGGACGTGGCCGTGGTTTCCAACCCGGAGTTCCTGCGCGAGGGCGCGGCGATCGAGGACTTCAAACACCCTGACCGGGTGGTGGTCGGCACCCTGGACGAGCGCGCCCAGGCGGTGATGCGCGAACTCTATCGGCCGCTCTATCTGAACGAGACGCCGATCCTGTTCACCAACCGGCGCACCAGCGAGTTGATCAAGTACGCGGCCAACGCCTTCCTGGCCTTGAAGATCACCTACATCAACGAGATGGCCGACCTCTGCGAGGCGGTGGGCGCCGACGTTCAGCAGGTGGCCCGCGGCATCGGCCTGGACGGGCGGATCGGCGGCAAGTTCCTGAACGCCGGCCCCGGCTACGGCGGTTCCTGCTTCCCGAAGGACACGCTGGCCCTGGTGCGCACCGCCCGCGACGCCGGCGCGCCCGTGGAGCTGGTCGAGACCACGGTGAAGGTCAACGACGAGCGTAAGCGGGCCATGGCGCGCAAGGTGATCAAGGCGCTGAACGGCGACCTGAAGGGCAAGACGGTCGGCGTGCTGGGCCTCACCTTCAAGCCCAACACCGACGACATGCGCGACGCGCCCTCGCTGGCCATCATCCCGGCCCTGCAGGACAAGGGCGCCAAGGTGCAGGCCTTCGACCCCGAGGGGCACGAGGCGCGCCAGATGCTCACCGGCGTGGATTTCAAGGACGACCCCTACGGCGTCGCCGAAGGCGCCGACGTCCTGGTGATCATCACCGAGTGGGATCAGTTCAGGGCCCTCGACCTGGACCGCATCAAGCTCCTGATGCGGGCGCCGGTGATGGTCGACCTGCGCAATATCTACAAGCCCGCCGATATGCGCGCGCGGGGCTTCGCCTACAGCAGCGTGGGGCGGCCCGGCGCCTGATCGCGCCGGGGCGGTTCGCTTCGGGCCCTGGGCCTCAGAAGCCTAAGGCGGTCAGCCGCAGCAGGGCCTGGCCGATCCAGACGGCGCCCGCCCAGAAAGCCATCCCGAGAAGGGCGACGAAGGCGAGGCAGGCCAGGGAGCTCAATCCCTTCGCCCGACGCCTTAGCGCACCTCCATAGCTGAGGTGGTAGGCCATGTTCGCTCCCAACAGACTTCTTCACGCCGAACCGGTCGAGCGGCTCGGACATTACGAGAGTGTCACAATCGTTAGGGCTTGGGTAGGGTTGCCGCGCGCCGAGGATAACGCAGTCGATATCTCCTCTCCCCCTCCGGGGGGTGAGGAGTCTGGAGCCGACGCCCCTGTTTGATCCCGGCCGACTTGATTCGAGGCAGCCGGGACAGGGCCTAGGCGGTGACGGCGGCCTTTTTCACCGCCCCGGCGATCTCCTTGACCACCTGGGAAACGAGCTTCTCGTCGTCGCCCTCGGCCATGATGCGGATCAGGGGCTCGGTGCCCGAAGCGCGCACCAGCAGGCGGCCGCAGCCGTTCAGCCGCTGCTCGGCCGCGGCGATGGCCCCCACGACGTCGGCGTGCTCCAGCGGCTTGCCGCCGCCGAACCGCACGTTCTCCAGCTTCTGGGGCACCGGCTCGAACTGGCGGGCGAGCGCGCTCATCGGCTTGTCGCTCTCCTTCAGCACGGACAGAACCTGCAGCGCGGCCAGCAGGCCGTCGCCGGTGGTGGAGAAGTCCGATAGGATGATATGGCCGGACTGTTCGCCGCCCAGGTTGAAGCCGCCCTCGCGCATGCGCGCCATCACCGCCCGGTCGCCCACCGGGGTGCGCTCCAGTGTCAGCTTGCGGGCCTTCAGGAACCGCTCAAGGCCGAGGTTGGACATCACCGTGGCCACCACCCCGCCGCCGCGCAGCTTGTCGCGCTGCGCCCAGTCGGCCGCCATCAGGGCCATGATCTGGTCGCCGTCGACGATCAGGCCCTTCTCGTCGCAGATCACCAGCCGGTCGGCGTCGCCGTCCAGGGCGATGCCGATGTCGGCGCGATACTCCTTGACCAGCTTCTGCATGGCCGCCGGCGAGGTGGAGCCCACCTCGTCGTTGATGTTGAAGCCGTTGGGCGAGATTCCCACCGGGATCACCTCGGCGCCCAGCTCGTAGAGGGCCTCGGGCGCGACCTTGTAGGCTGCGCCGTTGGCGCAATCGATGACGATGCGCATGCCGGACAGGTTCAGCCGCCGCGGGAAGGTCGCCTTGGCGATCTCCACATAGCGCGCCTGGCAATCGTCGATCCGCTGCACGCGGCCGAGCGACGTGGGCGGGGCGAGGTTCTCCTGCAGGCCCTGGTCCATCAGGGACTCGATCTCCAGCTCCTGGCTGTCGGAGAGCTTGTAGCCGTCAGGACCGAACAGCTTGATGCCGTTGTCGGAGAAGGCGTTGTGCGAGGCCGAGATCATCACACCCAGGTCGGCGCGCAGCGAGCGGGTCATCATCGCCACGCCCGGCGTCGGCAGCGGCCCGAACAGGCGCACGTCCATCCCCACCGAGGTGAAGCCCGCCACCAGGGCCGGCTCGATCATGTAGCCGGACAGGCGCGTGTCCTTGCCGATCACCACCAGGTGGCGGCGGTCGTCCTTGGACATGAACAGCTTGCCCGCCGCCATCCCGACGCGCAGAGCCACCTCCGCGGTCATGGGAAAGCGGTTGGCCTCGCCGCGGATGCCGTCGGTGCCGAAGTAGGCGCGTTTGCTCATTGGGTGCTCACGAAACGATCCGAAACCCAGATTTAGTCGACGTGTCGGCGACGGATGATAAAGCCGCATCGGTGCGGCTCAACCTGTGACGCAGTACCACATAAGGACGCCTTACCCCATGTGCGGCATCATCGGCATCGTCGGGCGAAGCTCCGTACAGGAACGTCTGCTCGACAGCCTGAAGCGCCTCGAATACCGCGGCTATGATTCGGCGGGCGTCGCCGGCGTCGTCGACGGCCATGTCCAGCGCCGCCGCGCGGCCGGCAAGATCAAGGCGCTCGAAGACGTCCTGGCCGCCGAACCGCTGAACGCCACGGTCGGCATCGGCCATACCCGCTGGGCGACCCACGGCGGCCCCTCGACCCGCAACGCCCACCCGCACACCCAGGGCCGCGTCACCCTGGTGCACAACGGCATCATCGAGAACTACGCCGAGCTGCGCGAAATGCTGAAGGCCGACGGCCGAACCTTCGACAGCGAGACCGACACCGAGGTGATCGCCGCCCTGATCGACTCGGAGCTCGCGTCGGGCAAGGACCCGGTCGCAGCCCTCAAAGCAGCCCTGGACCAGCTCAGCGGCGCCTACGCCATCGGCGTCCTGATCGACGGCGAGGACGAGCTGGTGATGGGCGCGCGCAAGGGCAGCCCCCTGGTCGTAGGCTACGGCGACGGCGAGATGTTCATCGGCTCCGACGCGCTCGCGGTCGGCCCCTTCACCAACCGGATCGCCTACCTCGAGGAAGGCGACTACGTAGCCATCGACCACCACAAGGCCCGCATCTTCGACGCCGACGGCAAGGCCGTGGAACGCGAGGTGCGCACGGTCGCCGCCTCCGCCGCCCTGGTGGAGAAGGGCAACTACCGCCACTTCATGGAAAAGGAGATCCACGACCAGCCGGAAGGGTGCCAGCACACCATCGCGGCCTATGTGGACACCCTGGCCGACCGCGCGGCCATGCCGGGCGGGATCGACTTCGCCACGCTCGAGCGCATCCAGATCGTCGCCTGCGGCACCTCCTATATCGCCGGCCTGCTGGGCAAGTACCTGATCGAGCAGTTGGCCGACCTGCCGGTGGACGTCGAGATCGCCTCGGAATTCCGCTATCGCGAGCCGGCGCTGAAGGCGGGCACCCTGGCCATCGGCATGTCGCAGTCGGGCGAGACCGCCGATACGCTGGCGGCGCTGCGGCTGTGCCAGGCCAAGGGCATGCAGACCGCCGCCGTGGTCAACGCCCAGGAGTCGACCATGGCGCGCGAGGTCGATGTGGTCTGGCCGATCCACTGCGGGCCGGAGATCGGGGTCGCCTCCACCAAGGCCTTCACCGCCCAGATCAGCGTGCTGACGGCGCTGGCCGTCGCCGCCGCGCGGGCGCGGGGCCGGATCGACGAGACAGAGGAGCAGCGCCTGGTGCGGGTGCTGCTGGGCGCGCCGCGGCTGATCGCGGAATCCATCAACCTGGAAGACGCCGTGAAGGCGGTGGCGGTGGAGATCGCCAAGGCCCGCGACGTGCTCTTCCTGGGCAGAGGGCCGATGTACCCGCTGGCGCTGGAAGGCGCGCTGAAGCTGAAGGAGATCAGCTACATCCACGCCGAGGGCTATGCCGCCGGCGAGCTGAAGCACGGGCCGATCGCCCTGGTCGACGAGAAGACGCCGATCGTCATCCTGGCGCCCTTCGACAGCTATTTCGAGAAGTCGGCCTCGAACATGAGCGAGGTCATGGCCCGCGGCGGCCAGGTCGTGTTCATCACCGATCCGGAGGGCCAGCGTCACGCCCCGGCCGGCGCGCGGGTGGTGGTCACCGCGCCCAAGAGCGACCCGTTGATCGCGCCCATGGTGATGGCCGCGCCGATCCAACTGCTCGCCTACTACGTCGCCGTCCAGAAGGGCGCCGACGTCGATCAGCCCCGGAACCTGGCGAAGTCCGTGACGGTGGAATAGGCCCTCCTCTCCCCCCGCGAAACGGAGAGGGAGAGGGTAGGGAGAGGGCGGCGCGGACCTATCGGCTTCTGCGAGGCTGGAGCAAGGCTCCGCCCTGCATCTGGGCAGGATCGGGAGCGGCGGCGGCCAGCTCGGAGCCGCCCTCTCCCTACCCTCTCCCTCTCTCGCTGCGCTCGGGGGAGAGGAGCCCAAACGACAACGGCCGCCCCCGGTAAGGGGCGGCCGCGCCTAGTCCAGACCCAGAGGGTCGTAAACTTACTTCTTGGTCGTGGTCGTGGTCGACGACATCGAGCCGGTGGCCGGAGCGGCCGGAGGCGTCGTGGTGGTCGTGGTGGTCGCGGCCGGAGCCGAAGCGTCGGCCGGAGCGGCCGGAGCGGTCGCGGAGGCGTCAGCGGCCGGCGGGGTCGCCGCGGCCGGAGCGGCCGCCGAATCCGTGGCGGTCGTGGTGGTGGTGGTCGCGGTGTCGTCGGCCTTCTTCTGGCAAGCAGACAGGCTGAGGGCCAGACCGGCGGCGACGGCGACGGAGGTGATGATACGCAGGTTCATAGGAAAGGCTCCCCTGGAGGACTATGGAGGACGATCCCCCGACAATGGCGCGACTCTTACACGGCTTCGTGAGTTCCCGAAATCGTGATCATGCGTCCGACGCGATTTTTCGTCGCACGAGCGGTGGATTTCAAGCCTTTCCTCCTCTAGCACCACGGGCGTCGGCGGCAGGATCAGCACGCCGGCGCCGCCGCGCGTCGCGGCCTCGAGAGGTCCCGGATGAACAAGCGTGTGCGCAAGGCGGTGCTGCCGGTGGCGGGGCTGGGCACCCGCGTCCTGCCGGGCGCCAAGACCACGCCGAAGAACCTCCTGAATGTCGTCGACCGGCCGATCCTGTCCTATGTGGTCGAGGAGGCCCGCGCGGCGGGCATCGAGCATTTCGTGTTCATCGTCGGCCGCGGCCAGGGCGCCATCGAGGACTATTTCGACTCGATGCCGGAGGTCGAAAATGCGCTCGAGGCCAAGGGCAAGACCGACATCCTGGCCGAGGTGCGCCGCGACCTGGGCAAGCCCGGCGAGATGAGCTTCATCCGCCAGATGGCCCCGCTGGGCCTGGGACATGCCGTCTGGTGCGCCCGCGAGGTGATCGGCGACGAGCCCTTCGCGGTGATGCTGCCCGACATGCTGATGGCCGCCGAGCGCGCCGCCCTCGCCCAGGCGGTCGAGGCCTACGAGCAGGTGGGCGGCAACATCGTCGTCGTCGAACCGGCGCCGGAGGGCGAGACCCACAAGTACGGCATCGTGGCCCTGGACGGTCAGGACGGCCGGCTGAACCGCATGACCGGCATGGTCGAAAAGCCGCCGCTCGGGACCGAGCCCTCGAACCTGTTCATCTCGGGCCGCTACATCCTGCAGCCGCAGATCTTCCAGATCCTGGAGACCCAGCCGCGCGGGGCCGGCGGCGAGATCCAGCTCACCGACGGCATGGCGGGCCTCATGAAGACGCAGGACTTCCACGCCCTGGAGTACGAGGGGACCACCTACGACTGCGGCGACAAGATCGGCCTCCTGCGCGCCAACGTCGCTTTCGCCCTGCGCCGCCCCGACCTGGCCGACGAGGCCCGGGCGGCGATCAAGGCCTTGCTCTAGCGCCGCCGTCACCGGATTGTCGCCTTGGCCGCCTAGCCCAGGGGAACCGGCCTCCACGGAAGATTCGGGTTGGCGAACGCCGCTCTCGCGCGTTAGCGCTGTCGCGGGGGACATCGAACGGAGCGGGGAATGCGCGTTCTGATCCTCGGCGGCGACGGGTTCTGCGGCTGGCCCACCTCGCTGCATCTGTCGGCCCGCGGCCACGAGGTGGCCATCGTCGACAACGGCGCGCGCCGGCGCATCGACCGGGAGCTGGGCGCCGGCTCGCTCACCCCGATCGAGCCCCTGGAGACCCGGCTGGCGGCCTGGCTGGAGGTCTCCGGACGGACCATCGCCGCCCACGGCCTGACCGTCGGCCGTGACTTCGAGGCTCTGGTGGGCCTGCTGAGGAGCTTCCGCCCCGACGCGGTCGTCCATTTCGCCGAGCAGCGCGCGGCTCCCTATTCCATGAAGTCGGCCGCCCACAAGCGCTACACCGTCGCCGGCAACGTCGGCGCAACCCACGACATCCTCGCCGCGATCGTCGAGAGCGGGCTCGACATCCACCTGGCGCATCTGGGCACCATGGGCGTCTACGGCTACGGCACGGCCGGGGTGGCGATTCCCGAGGGCTATCTGACCGTCAAGGTCGAGACCGGCGACGGCTGGGCCGAACGCGAGATCCTCTATCCGGCCAATCCCGGCTCGATCTACCACCTGACCAAGACCCAGGACGCGCTCGCCTTCCAGTTCTACGCCCGCAACGACGCCTTGAGGATCACCGACCTGCACCAGGGCATCGTCTGGGGCGCGCAGACCGAAGAGACGCGGCTCGACCCGCGGCTGATCAACCGTTTCGACTACGACGGCGACTTCGGCACGGTGCTCAACCGGTTCCTGATGCAGGCGGCGGTGGGCTATCCCCTGACCGTGCACGGCTCCGGCGGCCAGACGCGGGCCTTCATCAACATCCAGGACACGGTGCGCTGTGTCGAGCTGGCGCTGAGCGATCCGCCGGCGCGCGGCGAGCGGGTGAAGGTGATGAACCAGATGACCGAATGCTGGCGCATCCGCGACCTGGCCCGGATGGTGGCCGCGCTGACCGGCGCCCAGGTCGCCCACCTGCCCAATCCGCGCCAGGAGGCCGAGGAGAACGACCTGGCTGTCGAAAACGGGCGACTGCTGGGGCTGGGCCTGGAGCCGATCACCCTCGAGGATGGGCTGATGCTGGACATCGCCGAGACCGCCCGCCGCTACGCCCACCGCGCGGACCTGTCGAAGATCCCGTGCGTGTCCTGCTGGAACGCGGCGCGCGCCGAGGCTGCACAGGGCGCGCTGCAGGCGGCGGAATAGCGATTGCGGCTGTTCGTCTTCGGCTACGGCTATTCGGCCCGCGCCCTGGCCCGCCGGCTGAGCGCCGAGGGCTGGGCGGTCGCCGCCAGCGTCCGTGACGCCGCCGACGCCGGGGTGCTGGAAGCGCAGGGCGTCGCCGCCATTCCCCTGACCGAGGCCGCGCGGCTGGCCGAGGTTCTGGCCACGGCCCAGGCCGTCCTGGTGACGGCCCCGCCGGACGCGGAGGGTTGCCCCGGCCTGCGCGCCCTGGTCCCGGCGATGGCGCGCGCGGGCGCCTTTCCCGACTGGATCGGCTACCTCTCCACCACTGGGGTGTATGGCGACCGCCGGGGCGGCTGGGTCACCGAGCAGAGCCGGCTGGCGGCCCAGTCGACGGAGGGCGCGCGCCGGGTGGGCGCCGAGCGCGACTGGCTGGAAGTGGGCCGCGGCATGGGCCTGACGGTGACGGTGTTCCGCCTGCCGGGCATCTACGGCCCCGGCCGCTCGGCGCTTGAGCGGCTGCGCGCCGGCCAGGCGCGCAGGATCGTGAGCGCCGGACAGGTCTTCTCGCGCATCCACGTGGAGGATCTCGCTGCGGGCCTGGCGGCCTCGATCGCCCGGCCGCGGGCCGGCGGGATCTACAACCTCTGCGACGACGAGCCCTGCCCCAACGCCGAGGTCATCGCCTATGCGGCGGGGCTGCTGGCCATGCCGCCGCCGCCCGAGGTCCCGCTCGCCGAAGCCGGCCTGTCGCCGCAGGCGATGCGGTTCTACGCCGAGAGCAAACGGGTCTCCAACGCGCGCGCCAAGGCCGAGCTCGGCTGGCGGCCGGCCTATCCGACCTATCGCGAGGGGCTGAGCGCGATCCTGACGGCGGAGCGCGCGGACTAACTTGGTTTGCGGAAGAGCCCCTGGCCGGTCGGGAGGGTGAGGACGTGAAGGCCGCGCCGGGCGAACCACTCGCTCTCGATCTCGTTCTGCAGGCGCGAGGCGGCCCATCCGAAGTCGTCGAGGATGATGATCCCGCCGGGCGAAATACGGTCGATAAGGGCGTCGAGAGCGGCGATCTCGGCGGTCGAATTGTTGAGGTCCAGGTGGAGGAAGGCGATCTGTTCCGGGCATCCTTCCGCCAGCGCCTCGGGGACCCGACCCTGGTGGACGGTGATGTTCGGAATGTGCTCGAACCGCGCCCTCACCTCCTCATAGGAATAGGTGCCTGCGTACATCACGCTGTTCATGTGGGTCCAGCCTGGATCGAGCTGGTCCGCCGGAATGCCGTCGAAGGTGTCGCACAGCCACCAGCGCTTCGGCCAGGTCTGGAAGTCGACGTACTCCGCCGTGAAAAGGGTCGTGTGGCCGCGGAAGACCCCGAGTTCGACAAAGTCGCCGGGTATCGATTTCGCCTCCTGAACCGCCCAGACGACGGTGTTGAGCGACCAGTGCCAATTGGGCTGCCCCAGCAGGGCGGCGTGCTTGTGGGCCAGACCGATGAATCGCGCGTCGTTGAAGAACGGCAGCGGCTTGTGCCAGGTCGCGAGGCCCGTGCCGACGAAACAGTTGGAGTCCAGCTTCTCCACCTCGAGCAGGATCCGGAAGTTCTTCTCCGTGCTGGGGGTCGGCGAGGCGGCTAACCCATGGCGAGTCAACATCGCGTAGGTCCCGGGGCCTTTTTTCAAGGCCAGCGTGTAGAACTCGAGGGCCCGCGGGTGATCGCCCTGCATCATGAAGGCGTCGCCGATCGTCTGGAGTGACGTGGCCGTGACATCTTCCAGAGTGATACTGGACAAGAGGATTCCTCAGCGGCTCTGCGCCCGATTTGGGTCGGCCGCTGATGCCACGAATTCCTGAACCGCGGCCAGAAGTCTTTCGATATCCCGTGGGCGCGACAGCCGGTGGTCGCCGTCCTTGATCAGGGTGAAGGTCACGTCCTCGCCGTTGAGCGCATTGGCCAGTTCGAGCGCGTGGCGCCAGGGCACGTCGGGATCGGCGCCGCCCTGCAGGATGCGCACGGGCGCCTCGATCGGCACGGGCTCGGAGCCCAGGATCGACCAGCGCGCGCCGTCTTCCAGCAGGATCCGGGTGATCGGATAGGGATCGCCATAGGCCGACGGCCGCAGCCACACCCCGTCCGCCGCCAGAGCCGCCTGGCCCTCCGGCGGGATCTCGGGCGCCATCAGTTTCTCCGTGAAGTCCGGCGCAGGCGCGATCAGCACCAGGGCCGCGACACGCTGCGGCCGCGCCATCGCCGCCAGGCAGGAAATCCAGCCGCCCATGGACGAACCGACCAGGATCGCGGGCCCGTCCACCAGTTCGTCGAGCACCGCGAGCGCGTCCTCGCGCCAGCGGGTGATGGTCCCCTTGGCCTGGAAGTCGCCGCTGGACTGCCCATGGCCCAGGTAGTCGAACCGCACATAGGCCCTGCCGCGCGCCTCGGCCCAGTCGGCCAGGGCCTGCGCCTTGGTCCCCGTCATGTCGGAGCGAAACCCGCCCAGCCAGACCACCGTCGGCCCCTCGCCGTCCACCGCGCGCCAGGCGATGGTTTCGCCATCGGGGCGGGCGAGGAGTCCGGCGCGCTCTGTCATGATCCGACAGATAGCGCGAGGCGGCCTTTACGCCACCCCGTTTCGGGGTATGGGAAGGTGTGGCGCTCCCCTCTGACTTCACGCTCCTGCAGGTCGTCCCCGAACTGGAAACCGGCGGCGCCGAGCAGACCACCATCGATGTCGCCCGCGCGGTGATCGCTGCGGGCGGCCGCGCCTTCGTCGCCACCAGGGGCGGCCGGATGACCGCGCGGCTGGAGGCGGACGGCGGTCGCCTGGCGCAGATGCCGGTGCAATCGAAGAACCCGCTGGTGATGCTGGGCAACGCCGCGCGCCTGGTGGACCTGATCCGGATGGAAAACGTGAGCCTGGTCCACGCCCGCTCGCGTGCGCCGGCCTTCGCAGCGCTGTGGGCCGCGCGCACCACCCGCACGCCGTTCGTGGCCACCTACCACGGGGTCTACAAGGCCCAGAGCAGCCTGAAGCGCTGGTACAACGCCGTCATGACCCGCGGCGACCTGGTGATCGCCAACTCCGAATACACGCGCGACCACATCCTCGGCGAGCACGCGGTCGATCCAGACAAGGTGATCGCCATTCCCCGCGGCGTGGACCTGGACCGCTTCAACCCCGCCTGGGTGACCCCCGACCGCGTCGCGGCGCTTCGCCAGGCCTGGGGAATCGACCCGGACGACGGGCGCACGCGGTTCCTGCTGGCCGGGCGCCTCACCCGCCTGAAGGGTCACTTGACGATCGTCGAGGCGGCGGCCCGGATGAAGGCGCAGGGCCGCGAGGATTTCCTGATCCTCTTCGCCGGCGACGACCAGGGCCGCGTCGACTACCGCCAGGAGCTGGTCGCGGCCATCGCCCAGGCCGGGCTGGAAGACCAGATTCGGTTGGTCGGCCACTGTGATGACATGCCGGCGGCCTTCCTGCTGGCCGATGTCGCCATCCTGCCCACCACCGTGCCGGAAAGCTTCGGCCGCACCGCTGTCGAGCCGCAGGCCATGGGCCGGCCGGTGATCGCCTCCAACCACGGCGGCACGACCGAGACCGTCGTCGACGGGGTCACCGGCTGGCTGGTCCCACCGGAGAGCGCCGCGGCCTGGGCGACCGCCATGACCCGGGCCATCGACCTGGGCCCCGGCCGGCGGGGCGAGATGGGCGAGACGGGCATGAATCGCACCCGCCAGCTCTACCGGGTGGACGTCATGTGCGAGGCGACCCTCGCCGCCTACGAGCGGGTGCTGGCCGCCGCGCGTCCGCCCCACGAGGCCGCCTGATGGCCAGGCGCGAGGTTGAGAAGGTCCTGGTGATCAAGCTCTCGGCGCTGGGCGACTTCGTCCTGGCGCTGGCGGCGATGAAGAAGATTCGCCAGGCGCACCCCAAGGCGCACATCACCTTGCTCACCACCCCGCCCTTCGAGTCCCTGGCCAAGGCCTCGCCCTACTTCAACGCGATCTGGACCGACGGCCGGCCGGAGGGGTTCGCCCAGTGGATGGCCCTGCGCAAGCGCCTGCGCGCGGCCCATTTCAACCGCGTCTACGACCTGCAGACCTCGGGCCACTCCAACCGCATCTTCCAGATCATGCGGCCCAATCCGCCCGCCTGGTCGGGGGTCGCTTTCGGCGCCTCGCTGCCGCACAACAATTCCCTGCGCAACGGCATGCACACCCTGGAGCGTCAGGCCGACCAGTTGATGTACGCGGGCATCTGGCCCGACGCCCCGACCGAGGCCGGGACGGCGCCGCCGCCGGACCTGTCCTGGGTGCTGGGGGGCGCTGCGGGCGCGCGGCCGCCGAGCGCCGGCGTCAAGCCCAAGCCCTACGCCATGTTCGTGCCCGGCGGCTCCGCCCATCGCCCGGAGAAGCGCTGGCCGGTGCAGAAGTACGGCGAGCTGGCGCGCATTCTCTACGCCCGCGGCCTCGACGTGGTGATCATCGGCGGGCCGCAGGAATCCGCCCTGGCACAGGCGATCCAGCGCCAGGTCCCCGGGGCGCGGGACCTGACCGGGCGCACCGACTTCGCCTCCATCGCCGTCCTCGGCGCCAAGGCGGCGCTGGCGGTCGGCAACGACACCGGGCCGCTGCATCTGGCCGCCGCGGCCGGGGCGCCGACGGTGGTGCTGTTCTCCAGCGCCTCGGATCCCGCCCTCTCGGCGCCGCGCGGCAAGGTGGCGGTGCTGCAGGCCGCGCAGTTGGCGGAACTTCCTGTGGCGAAAGTGGCGCAGGCGGCCGCCTCTCTGCTGCCGTCCGGCCGGGGCGCGGCTTGATAGCGCCGGGGCGCTAAATCATATAGGTTGTGTCAGCCGGAGCCCGTCCTCGAGCCCCGGCGTTTGTGTTGAAACAACCCTAGGAGCCTCGCCTATTCGCCGCCCCATGCAGGCGCCCCCCGTCAAGGACGGGCCGCGCATCAATGATGAAATCCGCGTCCCCAAGGTTCTGCTGATCGACCAGCACGGCGAGAAGCAGGGTGTGATGCCCACCTCCTCCGCGCTCGAAGCCGCCGAAGAGGCGGGCCTCGATCTGGTCGAGATCGTCCCCAACGCGGATCCGCCCGTTTGCAAGATCCTGGACTACGGCAAGTTCAAGTTCCAGGAGCAGAAGAAGAAGAACGAGGCGCGAAAGCGGCAGAAGGTCCAGGAAATCAAGGAGATCAAACTCCGCCCCAATATCGATATCCACGACTATGAAGTGAAGCAGCGCTCGATGAACCGCTTCTTCGAGGAGGGCGACAAGGTGAAGGTCACCCTGCGCTTCCGCGGTCGTGAACTGGCCCACCCCGAGCTCGGCATGAAGCTGCTGCAGCGGGTGCGGGCCGACTTCGAGCCCATCGCCAAGTGCGAGTACGAACCGCGCATGGAGGGCCGCCAGATGATCATGATCCTGGCCCCCCGTTGAGCCGGACGCACGGCAAGATCCTGGGAGCGGTCGCCGTCACGGCGGCCGCTTTCGCATTTCCGGCCCTCGGCCAATCCGTCGAGACCGGCCACGAACCTTATCCGCCCTTCAAGATCGGCGAGGGCCTCTATTACGTGGGCGCCTCGGACTATGCGTCCTTCCTGATCGTCACCAAGGCCGGCCTGATCGTCATCGACGGCGGCGACGCCCTGGTGGGCCGCCAGGTGGTGCAGAACATCCGCGCCCTGGGCTTCGATCCCGGGCAGGTGAAGATCCTGTTGAACACCCATGAGCATTTCGACCACGCCGGGGGCCTGGCCGAGATCAGGCGGGCCGCTGCGCCGGACGTGAAGTTCTACGCCAGCGCCGCTGACGGGGCGATCGTCGCCGCCGGCGGCCGTGGCGACCCCTTCCTGAAGGCGGATCGGTTCTACTACGAGCCGGTGAAGCCGGATGCGATCCTGAAGGACGGCCAGAAGGTGAGCCTCGGCGGCTGGACGCTGACGGCCCACATCACGCCCGGACACACGCCGGGCTGCACCACCTGGACCTTCCCGGTGACCGTGGCCGGCAAGGCGCGCCAGGCGCTGGACAATTGCTCGTCCAGCGTCCTGCCCGGCTACCGGCTGGGCAAGGTCGAGACCTATCCCGGCCAGACCGCCGACTACGAGAAGAGCTTCGCGACCTGGAAGTCCCTTCCCTGCGAGGTGTTCCTCGGCTCCCACGGCCAGTTCTTCGCCATGAAGGCCAAGAAGGCGGCGCTCGACGCCGGCAAGGCCGACGCCTTCGTCGACCCGGAGGGATGCCGCAGCTTCGTCGAACGCTCCGACGCCCACTTCCGCGAAGAACTGAAGAAGCAGAACCCTTAGGTTCCATTCCAGGCTCGTCATGGCCCGGCTTGTCCGGGCCACCCATGATCTCCGCATCGGCAGGAGGTCCGCGGCGGCGGCGCCGTCTATGCTCAGGCAACGCGGAGATCATGGGTCGCCCGGACAAGCCGGGCGATGACGGATATTTGGGGGCGGGATTGAACGCGGTCTACATCATGGCCAGCCGCAAACACGGGACGCTCTACGTTGGCGTGACCAGCGATCTGTTGAATCGCGCCGTCCAACACCGCGAGGGCGTGATGGACGGCTTCACCAAGCAATACGGCGTCAAGCGGCTCGTCTGGTACGAATGGCACGACGATATCGAGGCGGCGATCCATCGCGAAAAGAGGCTGAAAAAGTACAAGCGTGAGTGGAAGATCAACCTGATCGAACGCGACAATCCCGATTGGGACGATCTTTTCCCGCAGTTCTTCATCGAAGAAGGTCCTCTCGCGCACCTTCAACCCGGCGAAGCGCCGATGTGAGTGTGGCGCGGCGCCAACGCCGGGCCGCGATCGGGCGAACCGCTGTCGGCCAGCCTTGCCGTCGCGGGACGCCGGGCTTACCAACCCGCCCATGTCCGACACTGCGCCGCGGGAGGCGTCGACGCCGTCCCAGTGGGCCGCGCCGTCGCTGATCGCCGTCATCTTCATCAACATGCTGGGCTTCGGGATTATCGTCCCGTTGCTGCCCTTCTATGCCAAGTCGATGCACGCGGCGCCGTGGCAGATCGCACTGATCTTCTCGGCCTACGCCATGGGCGGTTTCTTCGGCGAGCCGTTCTGGGGGCGGCTGTCGGACCGCTATGGGCGAAAGCCGCTGCTGATCTCGACCATCAGCGGCAACTGCCTCTGCTACCTGGCGCTGGCGTTTGCGCCCAATGTGCTGGCCGCCTTCGTGATCCGCTTCCTGGGCGGGCTGATGAGCGGCAACGGGGCGGTGATCCAGGGCTATATCGCCGACGTCACCCCGCCGGAGCGCCGGGCGCGGATGCTGTCGCGGCAAGGGGCGGCGTGGAACGTCGGCATGATCGTGGGGCCCGCGGTGGGCGGCGCCTTCGCCCACACCGACATGGGCCCGATCGGCTTCCGCATCCCGCTGTTCATCGCCTCGGCGCTATCGGCCGTTGCGGTGACCGGCATCATCCTCTTCATCCGCGAGAGCAAGATCCGCGACCAGTCGATCAGCCATAGGCCCAGCCGCTGGGCGGCGATCGGCGAGGCCGTGCGCAGCCCGGTGATCGGGCGGCTGATGCTGCTGACCTTCCTGGTAGGCTTCGCCTTCACCGGCATCGAGTCCACGTTCGGCCTGTGGGGCCAGGCGCGGTTCGGCTGGGGCCCCCGGCAGATCAGCATCTGCTTCGCCGCCGTCGGCCTGGTGGCCGCGCTCACCCAGTTCTTCGTCACGGGGCCGCTGTCGGAGCGGTTCGGCGAGGGCCGGATGCTGGCCATCGGCATGGGGGTGAACGCCCTGGGCTCGCTGCTGCAGCCGTTCTCCACGGGCCTGGTCATGACCACGGCGTTGATGTGCGTGACCGCCATCGGCCAGTCGGTGGCCTGGCCCAACGTGGGCGCGCTGATCTCGCGCACCGCCGACCCGCATCGGCAGGGGCAGATCCTGGGCCTCAACAACGCCGCCGGCGCCTTCGCGCGGTTCGTGGGACCCCTGTCGGCCGGCCTGACCTTCGCCAACGTCAGCATCCATGCGCCCTTCATCCAGGGGGCGCTGATCGTGGCGCCGGCGATCCTCTTGGCGCTCAGCGCCGCGCGCCGGGCGCCGCCGCGCACCGTCCAGGGCCACGTGGGCGCGGAGGCGGCGTCGTGAGCCGTCTCGCCACGCCGGAAGCGGCCGCCGAGCGCAGGGCGCTGATCGTCCTGCTGGCGGTGATCTATCTGATGATCGCGGGGTTCGGCCTGGTGATCCCGCTGCTGCCGTTCTTCGCCAAGGCCTTCAACGCGCCGGCCTGGCAGGTCACGATGATGTTCTCGGCCTTCTCCTTCGGCCAGTTCCTGGGCGAGCCGTTCTGGGGCCGGCTGTCGGACCGGATCGGCCGCAAGCCGGTGCTGATCGTCACCATCGCCGCGGTGGCGGTCAGCTATGCGGCGCTGGCCTTCGCGCCCAACATCTGGGCCGCCTTCGCCATCCGTTTCGCCACAGGCATTTTCGCCGGCAACATCTCGACCCTGCAGGGCGCGATGGCCGACATCACGCCGCCCGACAAGCGCGCGGCGCGGATGGGGATCATGGGCGCGGCCTTCAGCGCCGGCTTCACCACCGGGCCGGCGATCGGCGGCCTGCTGGCCCAGCCCAGCCGCGGCGCCCTGGGGTTCCAGCTTCCGCTGCTCGTCGCCGCGGGGTTCGCCGTCGCCTCGGCCCTGGCGGTGGTGGTCTTCGTGCGCGAGAGCCGGCCCGAGCCGTCCGCCCTGCGCCCGCACCGCCCGCGCATCGAAGGGCTGAAGGAGGCCTGGGCGCACACCGTCATCGGCCGCATCCTGGCGATCAGCTTCATCGTCGTGGTGGGCTTCGCCGGCATCGAGGCCACCTATGGCCTCTGGACCCAGGCGCGGTTCGGCTGGGGGCCAAGGCAGATCGGCCTGGCCTTCATGGGCATCGGCCTGCTGGGCGCCTTCTGCCAGGGCTACCTGTCCGGCCGCCTGGTCCGCCGCTACGGCGAGCCACGCACGCTGACCGGAGGGCTGGTGCTGATGGGCCTGGGCCTGGTGGTGCAGTGGCTGTCGCCGGTCTGGCCGATTGCGATGGCCGGGTTCGCCCTGGTCTGCATCGGCCAGTCGATCTGCTTCCCGAACCTGACCGCGCTGATCTCCCAGGCCGCCCCGCCCGACCGGCAGGGCGAGATGCTGGGCCTCAACATGAGCGGCATGGCGCTGGCCCGCATCGGCGGCCCGGTGCTGGCGGGCGAGCTGTTCTCAGTGGCGGTGGGCGCGCCGTTTGCGGTGGCGGCGCTGCTGATCCTGCCGGGGCTCTGGTTCGCGGGGCAGGTGCGGCGGCGCGCTCCGCGATTGGCGGCCTAGGCTTTGATGTCGACCAGGTTGCCGACGCCCGGCGGCTTGGCGGCCGACGGCGAGCTGGTGCTTCCGTCCTTGTCGCCATCGCTGTCGGTGGCGGACGTCACGGGGGGCTTGGAATTGCTGACCGGCGCGGCCGGGGTCACCGGGATGGAGGGCGGGGTCTGGCTGAGGGGAGAGATGCTCGACATTCTGTAGGGCTCCAAAGGCCGCGGTCCACGACCTAAGCTGGACCATAGGAGAACGCGCTTAATCGGCCGTTCAGGCGGGCAAAAATTTTCGGAATGGGCCGGAACGCCGGACCCGCGGGTCATCCGCAAGTGCGCGAAGCGGCGTACCGTCGCCAGACAGGCGACCGAGTAAGTTCTTGGGTCCGGTCTTCGCGCGCCGCGAAACCGGGACAACGCGCGGGTTCAGGACAGGAGCATCGTCCGATGCTTCCGGGGCTTAAATCTCACGGTTGATGCGAGCCTTGGCCTCTCGGCAAGTCAAGGAGCGGCCCTTGGCCGCCCGCATGGCGGCGGCGCTCCGCGCCGTCCTTGAGTTGCCGGGAGGCCAAGGCAGACTGGCCGCCATGAGATTTATGGCTAGATGTGGCCGATGGCCTCAATCAGCGCCCACCTAACCGTTTGGACGAGTGCGTTGACGGTCCACGACTTGGCCTCAACGCTCGGTCCCGAAGGCCGCGTGAGCTTCCAGGGAGATTTGCGCACGCCTCCGCGCCCCGTGCCCAAGGCAAACGGCTGGTCCATTCAGGTCTGGGATGACGACAGCACTGACCCCTCAGCCGTGCTTGAGCAGCTTCTGCAACAAATCGCGCCTCTGAAGGCTGTGATCGAAAGGTTGAGAATGGAGGCGCCGGACCTTGACGTTTGGGTCGGCGTGACCATTCGGCCACCCATGCCGATCCTGCCGCTCCATTTCGTCGCAGAGCAAATGGACGCCGTTGCGGCTCTGGGCGCATCGTTCGATATCGACTACTTCGACGAGTAGGCGATTGCGCCTCGGCCCCGCCTTGCATTTCCCGCCTGTTTCCCCTACTAACCCGCCCCTTCGGAGCCGCCTGGCCCATGGCATGCCAGGGCGGCTCATCAATACGCCAGAGGACGGGGCTTCATCGCTCCGCAGTGAAATGCCGAAACTGAAGACGAAGTCGGGCGCTAAAAAGCGCTTCAAACTTACTGCGACCGGGAAGATCAAGGCCGGTGTGGCCGGCAAGCGCCACCGCCTGCTCTCCCACAACGCCAAGTACATCCGTCAGAACCGTGGCACGAAGGTGATGAGCGCCTCCGACGCGAAGATCATCAAGATCTTCCTGCCCTACGGCCTGTCTTAAGGAGCTCTGACAGATGGCTCGCGTCAAAAGGGGCGTCACCGCCCACGCCAAGCACAAGAAGGTTCTCGAGCAGGCCAAGGGCTTCTACGGGCGCCGCAAGAACACCATCCGCACCGCCAAGGCGGCCGTGGACAAGGCCGGCCAGTACGCCTACCGCGACCGCAAGGTCCGCAAGCGTCAGTTCCGCTCCCTGTGGATCCAGCGGATCAACGCCGCGGCCCGCGAAGAGGGCATGACCTACGCCCGATTTATCCACGGCCTTGACCTGGCCGGGATCGAAATGGACCGCAAGGTCCTCGCGGATATCGCGGGCGCCGACCCAGCCGCTTTCAAGGCCATCGCAGAGAAGGTTCGCGCCGCGCTGGCTTGATCGCCCGGAGCATTGGCTCCTGAAGCAATCTCAAAGCCCTTCGGCCTGAACCGCCGGAGGGCTTTTTGCTATGCGCCCTCCTTCCCTTTCGATCGTCATGGCCGGGCTTGTCCCGGCCATCCATAAACCTGTCGTCTGTGATTTAGCCTGGATCGTCAGCGCGTATGGATCCCCGGGACAAGCCCGGGGATGACGGAATGGATGAAAGTGCTCTAGGACACCGCCGACATGACTGACCTTTCGAAACTCGAATCCGCCAACACTGCGATCATCGGCTCAGCGACGACGGTCGCTGATCTTGAGACCGCCCGCATCGAAATCCTCGGCAAATCGGGGAACGTCACACTTCAACTCAAGACGCTCGGCTCGATGAGCGATCAGGAACGCAGAGAACGGGGTCCGCTCGTCAATCAGCTGCGCGATCGAATGATTGAGTACATCGCTCGCAGGAAAGCCGAACTTGAGGCGGCCGAACTCGACACCAAGCTCGCCGCCGAACGGGTGGACCTGACCCTGCCGCCGCCGCCGGAACGCCGCGGCCGCGTGCATCCGACCATGCAGGTGCTGGACGAGATGATCGCCATCTTCGCCGAGATGGGCTTCGGCCTGGCGGAAGGCCCCGACATCGAGGACGACTTCCACAACTTCACCGCGCTCAACTTCCCGCCGAAGCATCCGGCGCGGGAGATGCACGACACCTTCTGGCTGCCGCAGGACGCGCACGGCGAGCGCAAGGTCCTGCGCACCCACACCAGCCCGGTGCAGATCCGCACGATGCAGCGGACCAACGAGAAGCTGCCCGGCTGGATCGCCAACGGTCAGGAGCCGCCGATCCGCGTCATCGTGCCGGGCCGCACCTACCGCTCGGACAGCGACGCGACCCACACGCCCATGTTCCACCAGATGGAGGGCCTGGTGATCGACAAGGCCATCCACATGGGCCACCTGAAGTGGACGCTCGATACCTTCATCGGGCGCTTCTTCGAGACGCCCCTGGTGGAGACCCGCTTCCGGCCGCACCACTTCCCGTTCACCGAGCCGAGCGCCGAGATGGACGTGCGCTGCGACCGCTCGGGCGGCGACGTCAAGATCGGCCAGGGTGACGACTGGATGGAGATCGTCGGCTGCGGGATGGTGCATCCCAATGTGCTGCGCAACTGCGGCCTCGACCCCGACGTCTGGCAGGGCTTTGCCTTCGGCTTCGGCATCGACCGGCTGGGGATGCTGAAGTACGGCATGCCCGATCTGCGCGACATGTTCGCGTCCGACGTGCGCTGGCTGGAGCACTACGGCTTCTCGGCCTTCGCCGCGCCCAATCCCGCCACCGGCCTGAGCTGAGGAGAGCGACATGAAGTTCACGCTTTCCTGGCTCAAGGAGCATCTCGAAACCGACGCCACGGTCGATCAGGTCGTGGACGCCATGACCATGGCCGGCCTGGAGGTCGAGCATGTGGAGAACCCGGCGGCCAAGCTGGCGGCCTTCTCCGTGGCCAAGGTCGTCGAGGCCGTGCAGCACCCCAACGCCGACCGCCTGCGGGTCTGTCAGGTGGATACCGTGGACGGGCGCAAGGAGATCGTCTGCGGCGCGCCCAACGCGCGGGCGGGGCTCACCACCATCTACGCCCCGATCGGCGCCTATGTGCCGGGCAGCGGCATCACCCTGGAGGCGCGGCCGGTGCGCGGCGTGGTCTCCAACGGCATGCTCTGCTCGGGACGCGAGCTGGAGGTGGACGCCGAGGCCGACGGCATCGTCGAATTGCCGGACAGCCTGGCGGTGGGCCTCAGCGCGGCCGAGGCCTTCGGCCTGGAGGCGGTGATCGACTTCGAGGTCACGCCCAACCGGCCCGACTGGCTGGGCGTAGTCGGCATCGCCCGCGACCTGGCCGCGGCCGGTTTGGGCAAGCTGAAGGATACGTCCGTCGCGGCGGTCCCCGGCCACGGGCCGACCACGCTGGAAATCCGTGTCGACGGCGACGCCTGCCCGGTGTTCGCCGGGCGGCTGATCAAGGGCGTCAGGAACGGCCCCTCGCCCGCCTGGCTGCAGCGCAAGCTGACCGCCGTGGGTCTGCGCCCCATCAGCGCCCTGGTCGATATCACCAACCTGATGTCCTACGACCGCTGCCGGCCCTTGCACGTCTATGATGCGGCCAAGCTCACCGGGGGCTTCATCGAGGCGCGGCTAGGCAAGCCCGGCGAAAAGCTCGAGGCCCTGGACGGCAAGACCTATGAGGCCGGGCCCGAGGTCTGCGTGATCGCCGACGGCTCCGGCGCCATCGGCCTGGGCGGCGTGATGGGCGGCGAGAGCACAAAGGTCAGCGAGACCACCACCGACGTCTTCGTGGAGAGCGCCTACTTCGACCCGATCCGCACGGCGCAGACGGGGCGGACGCTCGGCATCACCTCCGACGCCCAGTACCGCTTCGCCCGCGGCGTCGACACCGGCTTCGTGGTCCCCGGCCTGGAGCTGGCCACGCGGCTGATCCTCGACCTCTGCGGCGGCGAGCCCTGCGAGGTCCGCGTCGCCGGCCACGCGCCCGCGCCGCCGGCCGCCATCGCCTTCGACCATGCCTATGTGAAGAAGCTGTCCGGCCTCGACGTCGGCAGCGCGCGGATCGACCAGATCCTCGTCGACCTCGGCTTCGAGGTGCGTGGCGAGATGGTGACGCCGCCCACCTGGCGCCGCGATGTGGACGGCAAGGCCGACCTGGTCGAGGAGGTGGCCCGCATCGAGGGCTTCGCCGCCCTGCCCGCCGAGCCCCTGCCCGAGATGGCCCGGCAGGCCGGCGGCGTGCTGACCGTGCGCCAGACCCGGATGCGCAATGCCCGCCGCGCGCTCGCCGCCCGCGGCTACGCCGAGGCCGTCACCTGGAGCTTCATGCGCACCGAGTGGGCGAAGCAGTTCGGCGGCGGCGACGAGACGCTGCGGCTGACCAATCCGATCGCCTCGGACCTCGATTGCATGCGCCCCTCGATCCTGCCGAACCTGATCGAGGCCGCCGCCCGCAACGCCCGCCAGGGATTCGCCGACGCGGCGCTGTTCGAGGTGGGCCCGACCTTCAAGGGCGACCAGCCCGCCGACCAGTTGACCGTCGTGACCGCCTTGGTGGCTCCGCACCCGCCGCGGAGCTGGGCGGGCGCGCAAGCCGATCCGCTGTTCCGGCTGAAAGCCGACCTGATGGCCCTGCTGGAGGAGATGGGGGCGCCCAACCTGCAGATCGTCCAGGGCCAGGCCTCGCCCTGGTGGCATCCCGGCCGCTCGGCCCGCCTGCAGCTGGGCCCAAAGAATGTGGTCGCCGAGTTCGGAGAGCTGCACCCCGCCATCCTGAAGGCGCTGGACGCTGAAGGGCCGATGCTGGCCTTCGAACTGGACCTGGGCGCGATCCCGGAGCCCAAGAAGAAGGCCACCAAGACCAAGCCGGCGCTCTCGCTGTCGCCGCTGATGCCGCTCGGCCGCGACTTCGCCTTTCTGGTGGATCAGGCGACGCCGGCCGGCGAACTGGTCCGGCCGATCCTGGGTGTGGACAAATCGCTCATCGCCGACGCCCGCGTCTTCGACGTCTACCAGGGCAAGGGCGTGCCGGAGGGGCAGAAATCGGTCGCCGTCGAGGTCACCGTCCAGCCGACGGAGAAGACCCTGACCGACGCCGAGATCGAGGCCCTGTCGGCCCGCATCGTCACCGCGGCGGAGAAGGCGGTGGGGGCGAAGCTCAGAAGCTAGGCGAGGCCCGCGAGCACCCGCTCCAGGGCGCCGACGAGGTGCGCCCAACCGCCCTTCATGGACTCGAAGATGCCGTCGTCCACTCCGGCGCGGAAGCCGGAGTGCTCCAGGCGCAGCCGCGTTCCGCCCGCCTCCGGCGTCAGGGTCCAGGCGACAAGCGTGTCAATGCCGCCCGGCTTTTCGTCGCCCGACAGGGTCTGGCGCCAGGCCAGGCGGACCCCGGGCTCCAGCTCGACCACCTCGCAGTCGAAGACCCCGTTCCAGCGCCCCGGGACGGGCGAGGCGCGCAGGTTGAAGCGATGCCCGATGCGCGGCTCGAAGTCGTTGCGCATCAGCCACTCGGCGATCAGGTCCGACTGGGTCAGCGCCCGCCAGACCTTTTCCGGCGGATGCGGCAGCAGCCGGTCGACGACGATAGCCTGGGTCTCGGTCACGCTCATGGCTGTTCACCCGCCACCCGCTCCAGGCCGGCGACCATCTTGCGCCAGCCGAAACCTGCGCCCTGGAAGAAGGGCTCGTCCTGCGGACGAAAGCCCGCCTGCTCCATGGAAACGTGGGTCCCGCCGTCGGTTGGCGTGAGGATCCAGGTGACGACGGTCCTGACCCCGCCGGCCGCCTGTTCGCCCGAGGCGCTCCAGCTATAGACCAGCCGGGTCATGGGCTCGACCGCCAGCACCTCGCAATCGGTCACGCCGTTCCAGCCGCCCTGGGGCGTGGCGCGGAAGTTGAACCTGTGGCCGACGATCGGCTGTAGGTCCGTCTCCATCAGCCACTCGCTGACGAGGGCGGGGTTTGTGAGGGCGCGCCAGACCTTCTCCGGCGGGTGCGGCATCAGGCGCTCGACGATGACCGAGCGGCTGGCGGGGATATCGTTCATCGGGCGGTCCTTTCAGGCGAATTCGAGATGATGGGCATCCTATTGATCCATCCTCTTCAGCAGGTCTTCCAGGCGGTCGAAGCGCTCGCGCCAGAAGACGGCGTAGAGGGCCATCCAGTCGATCAGCGGCTTCAGGCCCTGCGGCGCGGCGGCGTAGCGGATGAACCGCCCGTCCCGCCGCTCGGTGACCAGCCCCGCCTGTCGCAGCACCGCCAGGTGCTGCGACACCGCCGGCTGGGACACGCCCGAGCCCGCCACCAGGTCGCTGACCGCCAGTTCGCCCTCGCCCGCCAGCCGCTCGAACACCGCCCGCCGCGTGGGATCAGCCAGGGTGCGGAACAGGTCGGGGGCTTGCGGCGTCATGCCGCCATATAAGTTCATACTTATGCAATGAGTCAAGCTTCAATCCCACCCGTCGGCGCGACGTCGGGCGCAAATGGACCCACCGCGGCGATCAAGCGCCGTGGTCTGGTCAGGCTCAGCTCATGCCCCGGCCTGCGCCGGGACGAGCGGATCGGAGATCAGAACGGGATGATGCTTCGCCGGCGCGAATAGGCGAGGTAGCCGATGTTGGCGCCCAGGCGGAAGCCGACGCCGGCGCGGATCGGCGCCAGGATGATGTCGTTGGCCCGCTGGTAGTTCACGCCCAGACCGCCGATGAAATAGGCCGACCCTTCCACGCCGGGGAACCGCTGGAAGATGTCGCGGGGATCGTCCAGCATGTAGCAGAGGGTGAACACCCGGCTGGCGTTGCCGCCGAAGTCCCAGCCCACCGACGGGCCCTGCCAGAAGACCTCCATCGGCTGGCGGCCCTTCATATAGAGCAGGCCGCGGCCGTAGCGCGCGCCGACGCCGATGGCGCCGGAGCCTTCTTCGCCGGCGATGTAGGCGGTCGGCCGGCCGTTGTTCTTGAAGACCCGCTCCACCGCGCCGCCGGCCGATTCCGCCGTGACGCCCATGAAGTCCGAGACCGAGTGGACGATCTCGTCCTCGGAGTAGGTCTGCGGCTGGTCGGGCCGGCCGGACGTGTCGGTGGGGCCTGCGGTCGGATAGCTGGGCGTGGAGTTCGGCGGCGGCGGCGCCTGGGGGGCGGGCTGGGCCTGGGCCACCTCGGTCTGGGCGGGCTGGGCCGCGGGCGCGGCGGCGTCGCGCTTGCGCGCCGGGGGCAGCAGGATCGGCTCGGCGTGCGCAAGACGCGCGGCGCCCAGGGTCATGAGCCCCGAAGCGATAAGGGTTCGACGGTCCATCGGGCGCAAAGTCCTCCTCAGGCCAAAGATTTCAGCTCCGCCCAGATGCCTGATGCACTGTATCGCCTTAACGCCCGATTAACCGTGTTTCGCCGCCGTCACGTTCGCGTGCGCGGGCGTCGCTCTCGCGGACGCGAAGGAATGTGCTAGACGCGGGCGCAACATGACGACCCCGCTTTCCCACATCCGCAATTTCTCCATCGTGGCGCACATCGACCACGGCAAGTCGACGCTCAGCGACCGGCTGATCCAGGAGACCGGCGCGCTGACCCAGCGCGAGATGACCGAGCAGGTGCTCGACAACATGGAGATCGAGCGCGAGCGCGGGATCACCATCAAGGCCCAGACCGTGCGCCTCTCCTACAAGGCCGACGACGGCGAGACCTATGTCCTCAACCTGATGGACACCCCCGGCCACGTGGACTTCGCCTACGAGGTCTCCCGCAGCCTGGCCGCCTGCGAGGGCTCGATCCTGGTGGTGGACGCCTCCCAGGGCGTGGAGGCCCAGACGCTGGCCAACGTCTACCAGGCCATCGACAACAACCACGAGATCGTGCCGGTCCTGAACAAGATCGACCTGCCGGCCGCCGAGCCTGAGCGGATCCGCCAGCAGATCGAGGACGTCATCGGCCTGGACGCCTCGGACGCCGTCCTGACCTCGGCCAAGACCGGCGCCGGCATCCACGAGCTGCTGGAGGCCATCGTCCACCGCCTGCCGGCCCCCAAGGGCGACGTGAACGCGCCGCTCAAGGCGCTGCTGGTCGACGCCTGGTACGACGCCTACCTGGGCGTGGTGGTGCTGGTCCGCGTCATCGACGGCACGCTGAAATCCGGCCAGCGCGTGAAGATGATGCAGCAGGGCTCGACGCACCTGATCGACCGCATCGGCGTCTTCAACCCCAAGCGCACCGAGGTCGAAGCGCTCGGCCCCGGCGAGATCGGCTTCATCACCGCCCAGATCAAGGAAGTCGCCCAGGCCGCGGTCGGCGACACCATCACCGACGAGAAGCGCCCCGCCGAGGCGGCCCTGCCCGGCTTCCGCGACGTGCAGCCGGTGGTGTTCTGCGGCCTCTTCCCGGTGGACGCCGCCGACTTCGAGGACCTGCGCGCCGCCATCGGTCGCCTGCGCCTGAACGACGCCTCGTTCAGCTACGAGATGGAGACCAGCGCGGCGCTGGGCTTCGGCTTCCGCTGCGGGTTCTTGGGGTTGCTGCACCTGGAGATCATCCAGGAGCGCCTCTCCCGCGAGTTCGACCTCGACCTGATCGCGACGGCGCCCAGCGTGATCTACAAGATCACCCTCAACGACGGCTCCGTGGTCGAGCTGCACAACCCGGCCGACATGCCCGATCCGGTGAAGATCGCCACCATCGCCGAGCCCTGGATCAAGGCCACCATCCTGACCCCGGACGAGTACCTGGGCAGCGTCATCAAGCTCTGCCAGGACCGCCGCGGCTCGCAGCGCGAGCTGAGCTACGTCGGCTCCCGCGCCCTCGTGGTCTACGACCTGCCGCTCAACGAGGTGGTGTTCGACTTCTACGACCGGCTGAAGAGCGTCTCCAAGGGCTACGCCTCCTTCGACTACCAGATCGAGGACTACCGGGTGGGCAACCTGGTGAAGATGTCGATCCTGGTGAATTCCGAGCCGGTGGACGCGCTCTCCATGCTGGTCCACGCTGATCGCGCCGAAGCGCGCGGCCGCGGCATGGTCGAGAAGATGAAGGACCTGATCAGCCCGCACATGTTCCAGATTCCGATCCAGGCGGCGATCGGCGGGCGGATCATCGCGCGCGAGACGGTCCGCGCCCTGCGCAAGGACGTCACCGCCAAGTGCTACGGCGGCGACATGAGCCGCAAGCGCAAGCTGCTCGACAAGCAGAAGGCCGGCAAGAAACGCATGCGCCAGTTCGGCAAGGTGGAGATCCCGCAGGAAGCCTTCATCGCCGCGCTGAAGATGGACGCCGACTAGGATGAGCGCCGCCCGCCGCCTGCCGCCCCTGGCCGCCGCCTTCGTCGCGGTGAGCGTGTTGGCGGCGACGGCGGCCGCGGCGCAGCCGGCGCCCGGCGTGATCACGCCCCTGCACCCGGTGGTCTACGACATGGAGACCCTGCGCACCGGCCCCCTGCCGCAGGAGTTCGTCAAGCAGATGGAGCCGCTGCACACCTTGCAGGCGGTCGAGGACCTCTTGAAGCAGAACCGCGTCGCCTTCGCCTGGTCCCGCGGCCCGATGAGTTCGGCGACCATGCCGCCGGACCTTGTCCGGGCGATCGACGCCCTGCCCCCGCACGAGGTCTTCGTGGCGCCCCAGAGCAACGGCGGCTGGGTCATGGGCGTGGTGCTGGCGAGGCGCTGAGGCGGCGCGGCGGAACGGCGAACCACAGCGCCACCACGGCCGCGAACAGCGCCAGGTAGATCGCCGCGAATCCCCAGATCGGCAGCGGCCAGTAGATCGCCCGCTCGACCCACCGCTGGACCAGCGGCGGGGCGGCGGCGGCGCCGGTGAGCCGGTCCTGCCAGACGGTCAGGAAACAGGCGCGGCCCAGCGCAGCCTGAACGGCCACCAGCGCCCAGGAAGCGATGTGCAGCGCCCGCCACCAGCCGATCCGCACCCAGCGCCAGTTCAGCGCCACGCCGACCGGGATCACGATCAGGCCCGCGACATTGAAGACGATCACCCCCAGATGCAGCGCCAGAATGGCCTGGGCCAGGAGTGCGGCGGCGGACGGCGTCATGGCGCCAGTCTGCGCCGCCAGCGGGCGACACCAAAGCTTGACTGCCGGCTTTCCAGCGGCGAAATGCCTGGAAAGTCGAAGGGGAATTTCCATGCGTAAACTGATCGTCCTTGGCGCAGCGGCCATGGCCCTGCTGGTGGCAAGCTGCAACACCGTCGCCGGCGTCGGCAAGGACGTCGCGGCTGCCGGCCACGCCGTCACCCAGACCGCGGACGACGCCAAGAAGTAGCCGCCGGCCTTCGCGGCCCAAAGCGCACGGACAGGGCGAAAATAAATCGCACCCGCGGGTGCGGCCGATCGCGCGCGCGCCTTTTCTTCCGCGGGCCAAGCGCCCATATGACGGGCCATGGCAGAGATCGTTTATCCGCTGCGGCGATCGGTGTTTCGCGGCTTGGCCGGCCACTGCCCGGCCTGCGGCAAGGGCCCGCTCTTCTGGAAGTACCTGAAGGTCAACGGCCGTTGCGAGGTCTGCGACACCGACCTCGCGCGCTATCCGGCCGACGACGGCCCGGCCTATGTGACCATCCTGCTGATCGGCCACCTGGTCGTGGCGCCGATGCTGTTCTTCTCGGTCGTCTGGAAGTCGAACCCGCTCTATTCCTTGCCGATCATCCTGGCCGCGCTCGCCGCCCTGACCCTGACCGTGCTGCCACGGGTGAAGGGCGGCTGGATCGGGTTGATGTACTCGCTGGGGGTCAAGGACACCGACGCCCACCTGCATACCGCCGATCTCGCAGACTAGGTTTCCGCCGGAACCTCCACCATAGCCGTCCGTTGCTCTGGCCTCGGATGTCACACGGAGGAGAGACGCGTGGGCCTAATCCTGATCATCATCCTGATCCTGCTGCTGGTCGGCGCCCTGCCGACCTGGGGCCATTCCCGCAACTGGGGCTATTTTCCCAGCGGCGGCCTCGGCCTGATCCTGGTCATCATCGTCGTTCTGGTGCTGCTCGGACGCATCTAGCTCCGCCGGCCCTGACGTAGCGATCAAACTCGCCTAGCATCCCGCCGAGCAATCGGGGGGATGCATGGCTGAAGGCGCAGCGACGGCGGGGGTGACGGAGCGGATGCCGCCGCTGAAGCGGATCAAGGCGATCCTCGGCGGCTCGGCCGGAAACCTCGTCGAGTGGTACGACTGGTTCGCCTATTCCTCGACCAGCCTCTACTTCGCCGCCCACTTCTTCCCCAAGGGCGACGCGGTCGCCCAGCAACTGCAGACCGCGGCGATCTTCGCGGCGGGCTTCGTGGCCAGGCCGGCGGGCGCCTGGCTGATGGGGGTCTACGCCGACCGCCGGGGCCGGCGCGCGGCGCTGACCCTTTCGGTGGCGCTGATGAGCCTGGGCTCCTTCGCCATCGCCGTCCTGCCGACCTACGCCACCATCGGCGTGCTGGCCCAGCTCGGCCTGCTGGCCGCGCGCCTGGTCCAGGGCCTGTCGCTGGGCGGCGAGTACGGGGCGAGCGCCACCTACATGTCGGAGATGGCCGGCCGCAGGCATCGCGGCTTCTGGTCGTCGTTCCAGTACCTCAGCCTGATCGGCGGCCAGGTCGCGGCGCTGTTCGTGCTGGTCATCCTGCAGCACGTGCTGTCGAAGGCCGACCTCGCGGCCTGGGGCTGGCGCATCCCCTTCGCCATCGGCGGCCTGCTGGCCATCGTGGTGTTCTGGATCCGCACCGGCCTGGACGAGACCCGCGCCTACCTGCGCGAGACGGCCGCGACGTCGGAGCGCGGGCGCACCATGACCCTGATCCGCCAGCACCCGCGCGAGTTCGCCATCGTGCTGGTGCTGACCGCCGCCGGCTCCTTGGCCTTCTACGCCTACACGACCTACATGCAGAAGTTCCTGGTCAACACCGCGGGCTTCTCCAAGGACACCGGCACGGCGATCATGGCCGGCGTGCTGGTGCTCTACATGCCGATCCAGCCGCTGGTCGGGTGGCTCTCGGACATCGTCGGCCGCCGGACCACCATCGCCGTCGGGCTGGGCCTCGGCGCGCTCGCCACCTATCCGGTGATGACCGCCATCTCGCATTCCACCTCGGCGCTCGCGGCGTTCGGCCTGATCATGATCCTGATCCTCTGCCACTCCGGCTATTCGGCGGTGAACGCGGTGGTGAAGGCCGAGCTGTTCCCGGCTCACGTCCGGGCGCTGGGGGTTTCGCTGCCCTATGCCCTGGCCAACGCCCTGTTCGGGGGCACGGCGGAATATGTCGCGGAGTGGCTGAAGCAGGCGAAGATCGAGAGCGGCTTCTACATCTACATCGCCGCGGTCATGATGGCCGGGGCCATCGCCGCTGCCCGCCTGCGCAACACCAACGTCACCAGCCTGATCGCCGATGATTGACCTCGACACCCTGAACCTGGCCGCGGTCGTCCTGTTCGCGATCTGCTGGCTGTTCTACCAGCCGATGCTGACCCTGCTCGGCCGCCGCGGCGGGGCGGTGATCAACACCGACCTGGCCGTCGTGCGCGCCGCCTGGATGCACAACATGGCCCGGCGCAACGGACGGTTCATGGACGGCCAGCTCATGGCCCAGGCGCTCAGCTCGTCCTCCTTCTTCGCCTCCTCCAACCTGATCCTGATCGCGGCCACCGCGGGCGTGCTGTTCGGCGGCCAGTCGAGCTTCCGCAACGTCTCCAGCCTGGTGGTGATCAAGACCTCCTCGCGCCTGTTGTTCGAGTTCCAGTTGTCGCTGGTGCTGCTGACCCTGGCCCGCGGACTGCTCGACTTTATCTGGGGCATCCGCCAGCTCAACTATGTGCTGGCCGCCATCGGGGCGACGCCGGAGCACGCCGACGACGAGATCCACCACGCGTTCGGCGACGCGGCCGGACGGCTGCTGAACCCGGCGCTGCATTCGGTGAACTCCGGGGTGCGCGGCTATTATTTCGCGCTGGCCGCCGCCGCCTGGCTGTTCGGGCCGATCCCCTTCATCGTCGCCACCCTGGGTGCCATCACCCTGCTGGTCTGGCGCCAGCGCCGCTCGCCGGCCGCCTACGCCATCGCCGACCTGCGCAAGCTGATCGAGAGCTATTCGCCGCCCCGGCAGAACCCCGCGGGCCAGGCGGCTGTCGAATCCGATCCGGAACGCGCGTCTCTCCCGTGACGCGGCGGTTCGCGTCGGCCAAGCTGGCCGCAACCGGAGAGGACGAGACCATGCAATATCTGCTGATCATCTACGGCGATGAGGCCCTGCGCGACCAGGCGGTGATGCAGGAGATCATCGCGGCCCACATGCGCCTGGGCGCCGAACTGCAGGAGGCCGGCGCCATGGTCGGCGGCAACCGCCTGCGCTCGTCCGACACCGCCACCACCGTGCGCACCACCGGCGGCGTCCAGAGCCTGCACGACGGCCCCTACGCGGAGACCCGCGAACAGCTAGGCGGGTACTACCTGGTCGAGGCGCCGGACCTGGACGCGGCGGTCGCCTGGGCCAAGAAGATCCCCGGCGGCCCGAACTACGCCGTCGAGGTCCGGCCGATCTGGCCGGTGGGCTGAACGCGCCGCCGGATGGAGGCGGAGCGTATCCTGGAGGAAGCCGTGCGCGAGGCGGGCGACCGCATCCGCGCGGCGCTCGCCATGCGCTTCCGCGACCTGGACATGGCCGAGGAGGCCTTCGCCTTCGCCAGCCTGCGGGCCGTGGAGACCTGGTCGCGCGACGGCCCGCCGCGCGACCCGGCCGCTTGGCTCTATGCGGTGGGCCGAAGGCGGGCCTTCGACCTTGGCCGTCGGGCCAAGGTGCGCGCGGACGCGGTCCACGACACGCCGGAGCCGGAGCCCGACCCGGAGACCATCCTGATGGCGGCCTTCGAGCCGATCCCGGACGAGCGGTTGCGGCTGATCTTCGTCTGCTGCCACCCGGCGCTGGCGCCGGAGGCGCGGATCGCGCTGACCCTGCGCACGCTCTATGGCCTCTCGGCGGAGCGGATCGCGCGCGCGTGGCTGACCACCGAGGTCGCCATGCTTCAGCGCCTGACGCGGGCCAAGCGCAAGATCCGCGACTCCGGCATCCGCTTCGAGATCCCCAGCCCCGAGGCCTGGGGCGAACGGCTGGAGGCGGTGCTGGCCACCCTCGAGATCGCCTACGCCCAGGCCTATGAGGACGCCGCCGGCGCGGGCGACGCGGCGGACCTCGCGTCCGAGACCCTTCGCCTTTCCGGCCTGCTCGTGGAGCTCGCCCCGGAGGAGCCGGAGGTCCTGGGCCTGGCCGCCCTGATCCGCCTGACTGAGGCGCGCCGCCCGGCCCGACTGGACGAGACCGGAGCCATGACGCCGCTGTCCGAGCAGGACGTCGGCCTGTGGGACCGGCGGCTGATCGGCGAGGCGATGGCGCTGCTGCGCCGCGCCGCCGAGCTGGGCCGCAGCGGGCCCTATCAGTTGATGGCGGCGATCCATGCCGTCCACGCCACGCGCCTGGAGACCGGCTTCACGGCCTGGGCCAATGTGGTGGCGCTCTACGACGCCCTGCTGACGGTGCGGCCCTCGCCCATCGCGGCGGTCAACCGCGCCGTGGCGCTCGCCGAGGCGCAAGGGGCGGACGCGGGCCTGGCCGCGCTGAACGCCGTCGAGGGCCCCGGGCGGCTGGCGGCCTGGCTTCCCTACCAGGCCGCCCGGGCCGGACTGTTCGCCAAGGCCGGCCGCGACGCCGAGGCGGCCGAGGCCCTGCGCGCGGCCCTCGCGCTCCACCCCGCGCCGGCCGAGCGCCTGTTCCTGGAGCGGAGACTGGCCTCTCTGGGCTAGAGGTCGCGACTTCCAAACCTCCGCCGCTTGCGGGGGAGGTGTTTGAACGACGCGCCGAAGCGCTTCCCTTCGCGCCCGCCGCTTGGAATAAGGCTGCGATGGACGGCGAACTCAGAGCCACGACCGCGCCCTTCCGCGACCCGCGCTATGCGCCGCGGCGGCTGGAGGTGGAGGACCGCGGCGGCGGGGAATTGGTGCTGACCAACCCCACGCCCTATTCGACCCGCTTTGCGACCATGACCGCGCCCCTGGCCCATTGGGCGCAAGCCGCGCCGGGCCGGGTGTGGCTGGCGGAGCGCTCGGGCGCGGGCTGGCGCACGGTGACCTTCGGCGAGGCGCACGCGCAGGTCATGGCGCTGGCGGGCGGCCTGCGGTCCCTGGGCGTCGAGGGGCCGGGGCCGTTGCTGATCCTGGCGCACAACGGCGTCGACCATGCGCTGATCGCCTACGCCGCCATGAGCCAGGGCGTGCCCGTCGCGCCGGTCTCGCCGCAATACGGGCTGAAGGGGGCCAACCCCGAACGCCTGGCGCGGGCCTGCGAAGTGCTGAGGCCCTGCGCGGTCTACACCGACGACGCGGCCCTCTTCGCCGAGGGCCTGGCTTCGCCCCTGCTGGCCGGCCTGCCGGTGATCGCCTCGAAGAACGCCCGGCCCGGCGACATCGCCTTCGCCGAGCTTGTGCGCGGGCCCATCGCGGCGGCCGTCGCCAAGCCCTCCGACACCGCCAAATACCTGCTCACCTCCGGCTCGACCGGCCACCCCAAGGCGGTGATCTGCAGCCACGCCAATGTGACGCTGAACTCCGCCCAGATCACCGCCTGCTTCGACGACCCCGACCCGCCGGTGATGGTCAATTCCGCGCCCTGGAGCCACAGCCTGGGCGCCAATTCGATCCTGCACATGTCGGCCTATCGCGGCGGGACGCTGCACATCGACCACGGCCAGCCGACCGCCGCGCGCTTCGCCGAGACGGTGCGGAACCTCCGCGAGGTCTCGCCCACCTACCAGAACATGGTCCCCGCCGGCTGGATGCTGTTCGTCGACGAACTGGAGAAGGACGAGGCGCTGGCGCGGCGGTTCTTCGAGCGCGTGCGGGTGCTGCAGTACGGCGGCGCGGCGCTGGGCCAGGCGGTCGCCGACCGCATCCAGGCCGTGGCGGCGCGCACCGTCGGCGAGAAGATCAGCTTCGCCTCCGGCTACGGCGCCACCGAGACCGGCCCCACCGCCTGCAACGTCCACTGGCCCAACGAGGTCATGGGCCTGATCGGCCTGCCGGTCCCGGGGACCTCGGTGCGGCTCGTCCCGCAGGCCGGCAAGCTCGACTTCCGCGTGAAGGGGCCGCAGATCACCGCCGGCTACCTTGGCCTGCCGGAACGCTCGGCCGAGGCCTTCGACGACGAGGGCTTCTACATCCTGGGCGACGCGGCGCGGCTGGTCGACGCCGCCGACCCGGCCCGCGGCATGGTCTTCGACGGGCGGCTATCGGAGAATTTCAAGCTGGCCAGCGGGACCTTCGTCACGGTCGGCGACCTGCGGATCGGGGCGATCGGGGCGATCGGCGGGGCGGTGACCGACGCGGTGGTCTGCGGCGAGGGCCAGGAGGCCGTGGGCCTGCTGCTCTATCCCGACCCGCGGCTGGCGCCGGACGAGATCGCCGCGGCCGTCCGCAAGGGGCTCAACGCCTTCAACGCCCGGGCCCGCGGCTCCGGCGGACGGGTGGCCCGCGCGCTCGTGCTGCCCGACGCGCCCGACCCGGTCTCCGGCGAGATCACCGACAAGGGCTACATCGCCCAGGCCCTGGCCCGCCAAAGGCGCGGCGAGGCGGTCGCCCGGCTGTTCGCCGATCCTCCCACCCCTGACGTGATGGTGTTCTGATGAACGGCGCCGACGCCCTGCTCTCGACCCTGGTGGCCAACGAGGTCACCGCCTGTTTCGCCAATCCGGGCACCAGCGAGATGCAGTTCGTCGCCGCCCTGGATCGCAAGCCCCAGATGCGCCCGGTGCTCTGCCTGTTCGAAGGCGTGGCGACCGGGGCGGCGGACGGCTACGGCCGCATCGCCGGCAAGCCGGCCTGCACCCTGCTGCACCTGGGCCCCGGCTACGGCAACGGGGTCGCCAACCTGCACAATGCGCGGCGCGCCTTCACCCCGATCGTCAATGTGATCGGCGACCACGCCACCTATCACCGCCAGTACGACGCGCCGCTGAACTCCGACATCGCCACCCTGGTGAAGCCCAATTCGCTGTGGGCCAAGTCCGCCGACAGCCCGGACGCCGTCGCCGGGCTCGCCGCCGAGGCGGTGGCCGCCAGCTACGGCCCTCCGGGCGGCCCGGTGAGCCTGATCCTGCCCGCCGACTCCGCCTGGCTCCCGGCCCAGGGCGACCCGGTCATCGCCCAGAGGCCGGTGCGCCCGGCGCCGCCCGCCTCGGCGGTCGAGGCCGCCGCACGCGCCCTCAAGGCGGCCAAGAAGCCCGTCGTCCTGATCGGCGGCCAGGCCTGCCTCGCGGCCGGGGTCAGGGAGGCCGCCCGCCTGCAGGCCGCGGGCGTCACCGTCTACAGCGACACCTTCATCGCCCGGACCCCGCGCGGCGCCGGGGCCTTCGCGCCCAAGCGCATGCCGTACTTCGGCGAGATGGCCCTGGCCGAGCTCGATGGCGTCGACCTGATGGTCTACGCCGGGACCACCATGCCGGTGGCGTTCTTCGCCTATCCGAACCGCCCCAGCGTCCTGGTCCCCGAGGGCTGCGAGACCCGCACCCTTGCCGAGCGCGGCGAGGACGCCGTCGCCGGCCTCGCCGCCCTGGCCGACGCCCTCGGCGCGCCGAAGGAGGGGCCCAGCCAGCCCCTGAAGCTGCCGGACGCCGCCCCTGCCGGCGGGCTCAACGCCTACACGGTCGGAGCCTCCATCGCCCGCCACATGCCCGAAGGCGCCATCGTTTGCGACGACAGCGTCACCTCCGGGGCCGGCGTCGCGGCCGCGGCCGCCACCGCGCGGCCGCATGAGGTGCTGGCGCTGACCGGCGGGGCGATCGGCATCGGCCTGCCGCTGGCCATCGGCGCCGCGGTCGCCGCCCCGGACCGCAAGGTGCTGTCGCTCAACGGCGACGGCGCGGCCATGTACACGGTCCAGGCGCTGTGGACGATGGCGCGGGAGAACCTCGACATCGCCGTCGTGGTGTTCGCCAACAACAGCTATCGCATCCTCAACATCGAGATGACCCGCACCGGCGCGGGCGACGCCGGGCCGCAGGCCGCCAAGCTGCTGGGCCTGGGTGATCCCGCCATCGACTGGGTGTCCCTGGCCAAGGGCCTGGGTTTGCCCGCCGCGCGCTGCACGACCGCCGAGGAATTCGAAAAGGCCTTCGCCGGCGCCATGGCCCAGCGTGGCCCGATGTTCATCGAGGCTGCGATCTAGCTACCTCCCCATCGCGGCAGCGACGGCGGCATGGGAAGGCATGAAAAAGGCCCGCGGCGCGAACCGCGGGCCTTGATCTCGGCGAAGAGGAAGGGCCTCAGCCCTTCTTCTTGTTGGTCGGCAGGGTGCAGTTGCCGGCGAAGGAGCAGGCGACCGCCTCCTTAGGCGTGGCCGGGTCGGTGTACTCCACCATGTAGCCCGGCAGGCCGTCGGCGCAGGCGACTTCCAGACGCATGGAGCCGGTCGCCGACTTCAGCGGCTGGCCGACGCTGGAGACCGTGCAATCCTTCTTGTCGAACTTCTTCAGGTCGGCGGTCAGGCCGGCGTAGTCGACCTTGCCCAGGGTGCAGCGGAAGCCGGCGAGCAAGGCGTGGCCGCAGTCGTAGACGACGCCCTTGCCGCTCGCCGGGAAGATGCCGATGGAGCCGGCGCCGTCGGCGCAGACCAGTTCCACGACTTCCTTGTCGCCCTGAGCCGGGAAGATGGCGTAGCGGGTCACGGCGCAGTTGGAGCCGGCGTTCTTGGCCAGCTTGGTGTAGAGGCTCGCCTGCTCGGCGGTCGCCGCGCGGGTGTCGGTGAGCGTGCAGGTGCCGGGCGGCACCTTGGCGCAGTCGAGGCTCTGGGTGACCTGGCCGGTCGTGCTGGCCTTGACGATCCAGCCCTTGCCGTCAGCGCAGGCGAACTCGTAGCCCTCGGTGCCGTCGGTGAGCAGGCCGATGAACCGGCGGTCCTTCACGGTGCAGCCGACGTTGGCGGCGCCCGCGAACTTGTCGGCGATCGCCAGGCGCGCGGCAGGCTCGCCCAGCGCGCATTTCACATTGGCGTTGGCCGCGTCATAGGCCAGGCAATTCAGCGCGCTGGCGTCCTTGGACACCAGCAGCGGCGCGCTGGCGGTGACCATGTAGCCGGCGCCGCCGGGGCACAGCACCTCGAAGATGGTGTTGGTGGCGGTCTGGCCGATGCCGCGCACCTTTTCCGGCGTGCAGGGCACCTTGGCCTTGGTGGTCAGGGTGGTCACCGCGGGCATCAGGTCGAGGTTGGTCGGCAGGATGCAGGGGTTGCCGGGCTTGGTCATGTCGGCGGGATAGTTGGCCACCAGGCAACTGAAGACGTTGGGCGCCGCTGTGCCGTTGGTCTGGAGCAGGAAGCCGATCGAGCCCGGGCCGCAGGCCACTTCGTAGACGCTGGGGGTGACCCCGGTCTTGGGGTCCTTGGCGCCCTTGCCCGCCAGGCGGGCGTCGGACACCGGGCACTCGATGCCGGCCGCCTGCAGGATCGCCGGCGCGTCGGCCATGCCCTGCTTGCGCGAGGCGGCGTCGACAGTGGGCGCCTTGACCGCTGGCGCAGCCATCGCGGCGGCCGGCGCCACCATGGCGACGATAAGGGCGACGAGGAGCCCCAATCCGATTGGCCTCATGACTTCAGTCTCTCCTGGACGTTTGTTACGGGCGCTCGACCCGTTCGGCGCACATAAGCGCCATGAACCCCATGGGGGTCAAGACGAGGGCGCCCGACTGCGAAACTTCAGCGCGCTTCCAACGGCTTAGCGAACCGGGTTGGGCGCAGGGCGGGCGCCGCGGGCCTAGGCGGCGCGCACCCGAAGCTGGGCGCCGGCCACACCGGTGACCTCGACTCGTGCGCCCGCGGCCAGGGTCTCGCCGCCCTCGAGTTCGGCCGCCCATTCCTTGCCGTCGACGAACACCCGGCCCGTGCGCCCCACGAAGGCGACGACCGCGCGACCCTGGCGGCCGACGATGCGCCCGGCGCTGTCGTTGATGTCGCCGCCCGGCGGGCGGAACAGGGACTTCGGCAGATAGCGCCGCGCCAGCAGGATCGAGGAGATGGTCAGCAGCGCGAAGACCAGGGCCGCGTCGAAGGGGCCGAGGCCCGCATAGGTCGCCAGGAAGGCCACCAGCACCGCCACGCCCGCCGGCCACAGCAGCCAGGTCGAACCGGTCATCACCTCGACGGCCAGGAACAGGGCCGCGACCGCCGCCCAGCTCCAGAACGGGTGGGCCAGATAGAGGCTCATCGGGTCGGGCATGGTTCAGTTCCCTGCCGGCGGGACCGCCGTGCCGCCGCGCGTGGCCGGCCGCGCCGCCGGATTGGCCGGCCGCGGCCCCACAGGCGGCTGCTCGGACTGCGCGATCTTCACCATCTCGCCGATGCCGGCGATGGAGCCGACCAGCGAAGCCATGTCGGCCGGCACGATCACCGTACGCTGCTGCGGGCTCTCGGCAAGCTTGCCGAAGGCCTCCACGTACTTCTGGGCGATGAAGTAGTTGATCGCGTTCACGTCGCCCTTGGCGATGGCGTTGGAGACCAGCTCCGTCGCCTTGGCCTCGGCGCCGGCCGACCGCTCGCGCGCCTCGGCGTCCCGGAACGCCGCCTCCTTGCGGCCCTCGGCCTGCAGGATCGCCGATTGCTTCTGGCCCTCGGCCACGGTGATCGCCGCCTGCTTCTCGCCGTCGGCCTCGGTGATCACCGCGCGCCGCTCGCGCTCGGCCTTCATCTGGCGGGCCATGGCGTTGGTTATGTCCGGCGGCGGCTGCAGGTCCTTGATCTCGATCCGCGCCACCTTGACGCCCCAGGGATTGGTCGCCGCGTCGATCACCTCCAGAAGGCGCGAGTTGATGTGGTCGCGTTGCGACAGCACCTCGTCGAGCTCCATGTTGCCGACCACGGTGCGCAGGTTGGTCATGGTCAACTGGGTGATGGCGAAGTCGAGGTTGGTGACCCGGTAGGCGGCGGCTGCGGCGTCCATCACCTGGATGAAGACGATGGCGTCCACCTGGACGGTGACATTGTCCTTGGTGATCACCTCCTGCTGCGGCACCTGCAGCACCTGCTCCATCATGTTGATGCGCCGCCCGATGCCCTCGACGAAAGGGGTAAGGAAGCTGATCCCGGGCTTGAGCGTGCGGGTGTAGCGGCCGAACCGCTCGACCGTGACCTCGCGGCCCTGCGGCACGATCTTGATGGCTCCGATCGCGACGACCAGGGCCAGGATCACGAAGATCGCCGCGACGATGGTGATGACCATGGGCCTCCCCTCAACCTTTCGGCGAGCTTAGCCACGGCCGCGGGCCGGCGCCACGGAAACCCGCCGCGCGTGGCGCGCCCAACCGGCGGGCAAAGGCCGCGCTCGCGCCGGGCGGCCAGGTCTGGTAGCGACGCGGCATGTTCCGGAAGACCATCGCCCTCGTCGCCGTCGCGCTTCTGGCGACGGGCGCCGCGCGCAAGCCGGCGGCGCCCAAGCCCGCAGCCGCGGCCGCCGCCCCCGCGCCGACCAAGCCCGCCGCCCAGGCCGAGGCGCCGTTCGACGCGCGCGACCCGGCCAGCCTGATCGCCCTGCTGGTTTCCGTCGGCGCCAAGGCGACGCTCGCCCACAAGGACGAGGACTCGGTGCTGGTGACGGTCACCTCGACCGCGACCGGGGACTTCTCCGCCCAGTACGCCGGCTGCAACGCCCAGGGGCGCGCCTGCAAGGCGGTGCTGTTCGACAACATGACCGACCAGCCCGGCCCGACCTTCGCCCAGCTCAACGCCTTCAACCAGACCTCGGCCATGTGCCGCGGCTACGAGGACCGGGCCGCCAAGCCGCACGTGATCTATTCGACCCTGCTGTTCGACGACGACAGCCGAGACCGGATGAAGGTCCAGGTCGCCGCCTGGACCGGCTGCCTGGCCGAGTTCCGCAATTTCCTGAAGGACCCGAACGGCTATCTGGCGGCGGCGCCTTAGGGCGATCAGCGGAGCCTCCTCTCCCCCGAGACGACGTCCGAGGGGAGAGGGTAGGGAGAGGGGCGGCTGGGCCTGCCAGTCTCTCCCGCGGGTCAATCGAGGATCCGTCGCCTCGCCACTCATGGGTCATCGCTGGACCATCGGCGGATCACCGCTTCACGAGCCGCCCCTCTCCCTACCCTCTCCCCTCGCGCTGCGCGTCGGGGGAGAGGAGCGGATAGGCGGCTCAGGCGCCCGTTGCGGGAGCGCCTTCGGCGTTTCTCCGCTTTAAATCTCACGGCAGATGCGAGACCGGAAAGCAGACTGGCCGCCATGAGATCTATGGCTCAGTCCGTCCTGGGGGACGGTCGAGTAGTCCCACTATTTAGGCCCATTTCGACGGTCTGGAGTTTCCGCATCCATAGATGCTCAAGGCGTACGATGTCGTCTGGAAGCGCCCCACTGGCGGCGACTTCTAGGATCGAAACTTGATAATCGCTGGGCTCACGTATTCTTAGCTGAAGGGCGTCGCCGCCGGTTCTGGCATGCTGCACCCAGCGTTCATAAAAACCACCCTGGCCCGTGGCGGAACCTACGTAGAGCAATTTGGTATTGGGGCAGGTCAGAACGTATACCCCTTTGACGGCGCTGAGAGCAGTCTTCCAAGCTACCGGCAACGCCTCGATTTCAGACAGGGGTTTGATGAATTTCAAATAGCCTGGGAATTCCGGCTCCTGGAATTTGGACCGGAGTTCCAACACCGGCTTGTTCTGCTTTTCCGCCTGCTGAACCCACGCCAGAAAGCCAGGCCCCCAATCGATCACAAGCTTGCCGATATACTCACCAAGACGCTCAGATAGCGCGAGATCAAACGCGACATATTCCTCGCCTTCAACCGCATTGCGGATGTGAACCGCGGGGAGACCGATCTCTCCTGGTTGTGCCTCGCCGACGTCGTAGAGCCCTGCGAAGAGGGTTTCCTTTCCTGGCGTAACGACGAAAACGGCCCAGAAGGGCGCTGACAACGATCTGGCTGATCGCGGACTCTGCCTCGACTGATAGGTTACGAAGTCCGCTGAATGGTCGCGCCAAAGTGCATATGGTGTCCGATCTGCATCAGCCCGGCTGTCTTGATGCCTGACTAGCCTGACTCCCTTTGGATCGATCTCCGCGTCTCGGAGCAGCGCGTTGAAGGTGATGGGCATAGCGCCTCCCTACGCCAACGCCTTCGCCCGAAGCGCCGCCACGCGGTCGATCGCGGCTTCCGCCTCGGCCATGATCCGCGCCACGATCTCGCCGGCCGGGGCGATATCGTGGACGCCGCCCGCCGACTGGCCCATGGCGAAGGCTGAGCGGTCGATGTCCAGGCCCTCCACCTGGCCGCCGATGCCGCCCATGACGCCGGCGCGGCTGGACAGGATCGCCTGTTGCGGGAAGGGCTGGATGTCGGCAGGCCGGCTCTCCCACTCCTCGACGTAGGGGTTCTTCTTCACCCGCATGGGTTTGCCGGAATAGCTGCGGGTGCGGACGGTGTCCTCGTCGGAGGCCTCGACGATCACCTCGCGGTACATCTGGCCCGCGTGGGCTTCCTGGCTGGCGATGAACCGGGTGCCCATCCAGACGCCGACGGCGCCCAGGCTGAGCGCCGCGGCCAGCCCGCGCCCGTCATAGAGCCCGCCCGCGGCCACCACCGGGATCTTCACCGCCTCCACCGCCTGGGCCACCAGCGGCATGGTGCCGACCAGGCCTGTGTGCCCACCGCCCTCGCCGCCCTGGCAGATCACCGCGTCGCAGCCGGCCTGCTCGGCCTTCACCGCATGCTTCACCGCCCCGCAGACCACCATGACCTTCAGGCCCGCGGCCTTCAGCTTCTCCATGATCGGCATGGGCACGCCCAGGCCCGCCACGAAGGCGGACGCGCCCTCCTGGATGATGATCTCCACGCTGGCGGTCAGGCTGTCGGGACTGGCGGCCAAGAGGTCGACGCCGAACGGCTTGTCGGTCAGGGACTTCACCTTGCGCATCTCGTCGCGGATGAAGTCGGGCGTTCGGCCGGCCATGCCCAGCACCCCGTAGCCGCCGGCGTTGCTCACCGCCGCGACCAGTTCCGCGTAGGAGACCCCGCCCATGCCGGCCAGCATGATCGGGTGCTGCACGGCCAGGAGGTCGCAGAGCTTGGTGTGCAGGGTCATGGGGCGTTTCCTCGTTTTGAGCACGATGGCGCACCCGCCCATCCAGTGTCATCCCGGAAAGCGCGCAGCGCTTGTCCGGGACCCATAAGCTCAAGCTTCGGATAAACGCAGCAGCGCCGCTTCAGCAGCTTCGGCGCCATCCGCGTTTATGGATCCCGGTCTTCGCTTCGCGAAACCGGGATGACACCGAGGGGGAAGGTCAGAAGATCGTGTAGCCGCCGTCGATCACGAAGCTGTCGCCGGTGTGGAAGCGCGAGGCGTCCGAGGCCAGGTAGACCGCGATGCCGGAGAAATCGTCGCCCTCGCCCCAGCGGCGGAAGGGCACGCGGCGGATGACCTGGTCGTTGAACTTCTCATTGCCCTGCGCGCCGGCCGTCATGTCGGTGGCGATCCAGCCCGGCAGGATGGAATTGGCCCGCACGCCGTGGCGCGCATACTCGACCGCCAGGCCCCGGACCATGGCCAGGACGCCGGCCTTGGTGGAGGCGTAGGCCTCGTTGCGCGGCGCGCCGTGGATGGCGGATGTGGAGGACGTCACGACCAGGGAGCCGCCCGGATCGCCGTCCTTCGCGCGCTCCACCATGTGGCGGACCGCTTCGCGGAAGGTCCAGAACACCGCGTCCAGGTTCACCGTGGTCACCCGGCGCCACTTCTCGGTGGTCATCTCGTCGAAGGGCGCGCCGCCGCCGATGCCGGCGTTGGCGGCGCAGAAGTCCAGGCGGCCGAAGGTCTTGATCACCTCGGCGACGCCCGCCACCACCGCGGCCTCGTCGGCCACGTCGACCTTCTGCACCAGCACCTTGCCGCCGTGCGCCTTGAGCGCGGCTTCCGCCTTGGCGTTCTTCTCGGGGTTCTGCCCCCAGATGGCGACGCTGGCGCCGGCCGCGGCCAGGCCCTCGGCCATGCCGAGGCCGATGCCGCCATTGCCGCCGGTGACCAGCGCCACCTTTCCCGTCAGGTCGAACGGCTTGAACGCCATGACCGATGCCTCCCTTTCAGCAGTTGTGATTCATGATCGGGCCGCCGCCTTCGCCGCCGCGCGCGCCTGCGCCACCGGCGGCGGCTGCGGCCGGGCGAAAGTGAACGCGTCCTCGCCGGAAAGCGAGGGGACGAAGCGGTAGCCGTCGACGTCGAAGGCCTTGAGGTCCTCCGGCTTGTCGATCCGGTTGTCGATGGCGAAGCGGGCCATGGCGCCGCGCGCCCGCTTGGCGAAGAACGACATGATCCGCGCCTCGCCGTCCTTCTCTTCCAGGAAGCGGCAGGTGACGACGCCGGCCTTGAGCGCGGCGCGGTCGACGGCGCCGAAGTACTCCTGGCTGGCGCAGTTCACCACGACCTTCCGCCTGTGCCCCGCCAAGGCCGCGTCCAGCGCCTGCGCCACCCGCGGCCCCCAGAAGTCGTAGAGGCTGGCGCCGCGCCTGGTCTTGATCCGCACGCCCATCTCCAGGCGGTAAGGCTGGATGGCGTCGAGCGGGCGTAGCACGCCGTATAGGCCCGACAGGATCCGCAGATGGTCCTGCGCCCAGCCCAGCGCGCGCTTGTCCAGCTCGCGCGCCTTGAGCCCAAGATAGACGTCGCCGTTGAAGGCGAAGGCCGCCTGCAGGCCTTCCTCGCTGTCCGGCTGGAAGGCCTGGAACCGCTCGCGGTTCAGTTTCGCCAGCGCGTCTGAGAGGTCCATCATCCGCTTCAGGTCGGCGACCCGCAGCTTCTTGGCGACCACGGCAAGCTCGGCCGTCTGGTCGGCCATCTGCGGCGCGCTGATCGGCGCGCTGATCGGCGGCGCGGTGAAATCGAGCGCCTTGGCCGGGGAAAGGACGATGAGCATCGCGGGATGCTTTGCCGTGTCCCGGCGATGGCGCCAAGGGCCCTAGAACAGCACCCGCGGATTCATGATCCGCTTGGGGTCGAGCGCGCGGCGGATGGCCGACAGGGCCTCGATCTCGACGGGAGATTTGTAGCGCCGGGCCTCCTCGGTCTTCATCGAGCCCAGGCCGTGTTCGGCGCTGATCGAGCCGCCCATGGCGGCCACGATGTCGTGGACGATCCGCGAACCGGCGTCGCGCCGCGCCGAGTGCTCGGCGTCCGAGCCGCCGTCGGCGCGCAGGACGTCGTAGTGGATGTTGCCGTCGCCCATGTGGCCGAAGGCGGCGATGCGGCAGCCGGGGGCGAAGGCGCGCATGGCGGCGTCCGCCTCGGCGAGGAAGTCCGCGACCCGGCTCACCGGCACCGCGACGTCGTGCTTCCAGGTGGCGCCCTCCGGCTTCTGGGCGGGGGACTGGTTCTCGCGGATGGCCCATAGCGCCTTGGCCTGGCTGTCGGTCTGGGCGACCGCCGCATCGGCGATCAGCCCGTCCTCCAGGCCGGACGCCAGGAACCGCTCCATCGAGGCCTCGGCCGACCCCGGCTCGCCGGAGGAGAACTCCGCCAGGACGTACCAGGGATGCACGCCCGCCAGCGGATCGCGCGTCCCGGCGATGTTCTTGAGCGCGAAATCGACGCCGAGGCGACCCATCAGTTCGAAAGCCTCGACCGCCCCGCCGGTCTCGTCCTTGGCGCGGACCAGCAGCTTCAGCGCCGCCGCGGGGCTCTCCAGCCCGATCATCGCCACGGCCCGCGAGGCCATCACCGGATAGAGCTTCAAGGCCGCCGCGGTGACGACGCCCAGGGTGCCCTCCGCGCCGATCAGCAACTGCTTCAGGTCATAGCCGGTGTTGTCCTTGCGCAGGCGCTTCAGCCCGTTCCAGACCTCGCCGTTCGGCATCACCGCCTCAAGGCCCAAGACCAGGTTGCGGGTCATGCCGTAGCGCAGCACCTGGGTCCCGCCGGCGTTGGTGGAGACCACCCCGCCGACCGTCGCCGAGCCCTCCGACGCCAGGCCCAGCGGGAAGCGCCGGTTCATGGCCGCCGCCGCCTCGTGCACCGCCGACAGGGTTACCCCGGCTTCGGCCACCAGAACGTCGTCGAAGGCGTCGCTCTCGCGGATCGCCCGCAGCCGCTCGGTGGAGAGCAGCACCTCGCCCATGGGGATCTGGCCGCCGACCAGGCCGGTGTTGCCGCCCTGGGTGGTGATCGGGGTCCCTGCCTCGAAGCAGATTCCCACCACCGCCGCCACGTCCGCCGTGGTCCTGGGCAGGGCCAGGAACGGCGTCTCGCCGCTCCAGCGGTCGCGCCATTCCAGCAGCTTGGGCGCCAGCCGCTGCGGATCCTGGCTCCAGCCGCCCTCACCCAGCACGGCCTTCAGGCGGGAGAGCACATCGGCGGGGACGGGCGCGGTCATGAGGGCGAAACTACGCTTCGCGGGTCGGCGTTTCCAGTATATACTCCGATATATATGGAGCCTGGCGGATGGCCATCCTGATCAAGAACCCCGAGACAGAGCGCAAGGCGCGCGAATTGGCGACACTCAAGGGAGAGACGATCACCGGCGTGATCGATGGCGCCCTCGACCGAGCTCTGGCGGAGGCCCTGCCGAAGAGGCGGCCTACCGCCGCGGAAATCATTGCCGCGACGGACCGGATGCGGGCAAGCGCCGGCATTCGCGGACCTGTCGCACCGGTCACCAAGGAAGAATGGGACGAGATCAACGAGATTCCCGGCCTTGAGGATGACGATTGATCGCCGTCGACGCTTCCGCACTCGTCGCAATCGCCGCGCAGGAGCCCGACCGGGATCGATATATCGCTGTGCTGGAGCGAAGCGACGCCGCCCATATCGCCGCGCCAAACTATCTGGAGACCGGCTTGCTCCTCGTTCGCCGCAAGGTGGTCGCGAACCGACGGGATTTCGATATCTGGCTCAGTGGCGTCGGCGTGACTCTACGGCCCGACCTGCCTTTGGCGACTGAAGCGCTCGACGCCTACCTTCGTTTCGGCAAGGGCTTCCATCCGGCGCGCCTCAACCTCGCCGACTGCTTCGCCTACGCTCTCGCCAAGACCCTCGAGGCGCCGCTGCTCTTCAAGGGCGACGACTTCGCCAGAACCGACATCCGGTCGGCCCTTCAGCCGACGTAGCCCGCCGCGCGGCGCAGGCGGTCGTTGATGGCTTCGCCGAGGCCGGTGTCCGGGATCGGGGCCACGGCGATGCCCGCGGCGCCGGAGCGGTCGGCGGCGCGCAGGTAGGAGAAGAGGTTGGCGGCGGCTTCGGCGAGGTCGCCGGCCGGGCTCAGGTTCAGGGGCTCCGGGAAGCCGGGACCGAAGCCCAGCCAGACCTCGCCGTCGCGCGGCTCGGTGGCGTTCAGGCGCAGCGGCAGGTCCGGCGCATAGTGGCGGGCCAGGCGGCCGGGCGAGCGCCTGGCGTCCGCCTGGGCCTCGGCGAGCGGGCCGATCACCGCCTCGATCTCGGCGCGGGTGACGGCGCCGGGACGCAGCAGGCGTGGGACGTCGAGCAAGGCGACGACCGTCGACTCCAGGCCGATCTGACAGGGTCCGCCGTCCAGGCCCGCGGCCGCGGCCGCGCCGGTTTCCGCCATCGCGTCGGCGAGCGTCGTGGGGCTGGGCCGACCGGAGCGGTTGGCGGAGGGCGCGACGATCGGGCCGCCGAAGGCCTCCAGCAGGGCGTGGGCGAGCGGATGGGCGGGGCTGCGCACGGCCACGGTGTCGAGGCCCGCGCGGGCGAGGTCGCAGACCGCCGCCTCGTCGGAGACCGGTAGCACCAGGGTGAGCGGCCCCGGCCAGAACCGCGCCGCCAGCCGCTCGGCCCGGTCGTCGAAGCGGGCGATCCGCCGGGCCGCGGCCACGTTGGCGACATGGGCGATCAGGGGGTTGAAGGCAGGCCGGCCCTTGGCCTCATAGACCCTCGCCACCGCGCGGGGATCGGCGGCGGCGGCCGCCAGGCCATAGACCGTCTCGGTCGGCAGGATGACCAGGCCGCCGGCCCGAAGCGCGGCGGCGGCGATCTCGATCTTGGCGGCGATGTCGGCGGCGGCGTCCACGGCGGTGGGTTACACCGCCGCGGGCCAAAGCGCCTACCTGGGTTTGCGGAACTTGTAGATGAACTGGTCGGTGTGGCCGCGGATGCTCTTGTCAAAGACCAGCTTCTTCAGGTCGTCGCCAGGGTTCTTCAGGGCGGCGCTCTCGCCCACAAAGACGAAGCCCGCGTCGGTGACCTGCTTCTTGACGATCGCCGGGTCGATGCGGTGCAGGGTGTCGGTGTCGCGCATGCCGGAGCCGGCCTCGGCGGTGTGGTCGACCACCAGGAAGATCCCGCCGGGCTTCAGCGCCTTGTAGACCGCCCGGTTGAGGACCATCGGGTCGATCTTGCCCATGAATTTGTCCGGATAGTCGTGGTAATTCTGGACCGTGAACACCAGGTCCACCGGCTCGGGCGTCGCGAAGGCCGCGCCGGGCTGCAGGATCACCGAGGTGTTGGCGTAGCCGGTCTTGGCCAGCTCTTCGTTCTTCACCGGATCGGGCTGCGCCTCCTTGGCGTACTCGGTGGGCCAGATCATGTAGACGTGGCCCTTCTCGCCCACGATCTTCGAGAAGACCTTGGTGAAGTAGCCGGAGCCCGGGATCAGGTCGACGACCCTGTCGCCGGGCTTCACGCCGGAAAAGGCGACCACCTCGGCGATGTGGCGGCGCGCGTCGGCGTCGCGGTCGGCGTCGCGGCCCTTGTCGGCGACGGCGGCGTCCACATAGGCGGGGATCGCGGGCGCGGCGACGGCGCTCGCCGCGGCGAGGCCGATCGCGGCGCAGGCGGCCAGGAGCAGGGTTCTCATCTTCATGTCCTAACGCTGGTAGGTGAAGCTGCCGCGAAGCTCCGGCCAGCGCCTCGCCCTGTCAACGCCGCGGGCCTACCGCTTGTCGCGTGTGGCGTTCAGTTGGACGCGAACCGTCACCTTGGCCGGCACCTGGTCGGTGGCGGCGAACTCACCCTGGCCCACGCCGAACAGGGTCCGGTCGAGGCTGGTCTCGCCGCTCACCTGCGCCTTGTCGCCGACGATCTTCAGCTTGAAGGGCAGGTCCACCGGCTTGGTCACGCCGCGCAGGTCGAGCGTCCCATGGGCCACATAGCTTCCCTCGCCCTTCTTCTCGAACTTCGTGGCCGTGAACACCGCCTTCGGATGGGTGGCGGCGTCGAACCAGTCCGCGGCCGGCAGCGAGGCGTCGCGCTGGTCGTCGCCGGTCTTGGCCGAGGTCATGTCGATGGTCACGGTGACCTTGGATTTCTCCAGCGCGTCGGGGCCGAAGAGGATGTCGGCCCTCCAGGCGTTGAACCGGCCCTGGACGGCGTCGCCGCTCCACTTGGTCTGGAAGTTGAGGCTCGAGCCCGGCGCGACCTTCCAGGCGACGGCGCCGGTCGGGGCGGCCTGCGCCGGCGCCGCAGGGACTGCGGACGACGCCGCGGCGGCGGCGGCGGCCGGAGCCGGAGCGGCCGGGGTCTCGGGCAGGAAGGGCGCCGCCGGCGCCTCGGCGGCCGGAGCCGGGCCCGAGGCCGGGCGCGGCGGCTGGACGAATTGGCCGAAGGCGGCGGTCGCGGCCACGGCCAGCACGATCAGCAGCAGGCGCGGATCCCACCAGCGGCCGGCGACGGCGCCCGGCGCCATCCGCGCCAGCACCGGCGTGTCGCGCTCGAAAAGCTGGTGCTTCAGCGCCCCGGCCACGTGCAGCCCGAAGAGGCCGTAGAAGCCGAACGCCAGGAGTTCGTGGCCGTTCTTGCCGATGGCGTTGGCGATCTGCTTGGCGGCGGGGGCGAGGCCGTCCGTCCCCGGGATGTTCGGCCAGGCCACGGACCAGAAGAGGATGGTGGGAATCGCCGTGCGGCTGGTCGAGACCATCAGCCAGCCGGTCAGCGGCATGCCGATCATGATCAGGTAGAAACCCCAGTGGACGATCGCCGAGAGCACCCGCTCCCAACGCGCCAGGGCCGCGGGTTCCGGCGGCGGCGGATTGGTCAGGCGCCAGCCCAGGCGAACGATGCTCAGCACCAGGATCGCGATGCCGATCGACTTGTGCAACTGGAGCAGCGCGAAGGCTTCGGGGGTCTTGCCGCCCATCCGCCACGCGATCAGGACCTGCGCCACGATGGCGAGCGCGATCAGCCAGTGCATGATGATCGCCGCCGTCGCGTAGCGGCTCTTGCCGCCCAGGCCTCGGGCGTAGCGAGCGTTGGTCATCGGATGCCTTCCCTGCGAAGCTTCGCCCTACCTACTACTTCTTTTCGAATTCGACCTCGAAGATCACATCCACCTCGTCGCTGGTGAACTGGTTCAGGACGAAGCCGGTGAGGCCGAAGTCGGATCGCTTGATCTGGGTCGAGCCCGAAAACCCCAGGCGGGTGCCGAGCGGCGTGATCCCGTGGCCCGCGCCGTCGAAGGTGACGTCCAGGGTCACCGGCTTGGTCACCCCGTGAAAGGTCAGGTCGCCGGTCACCGTCCCCTTGCCGTCGGCCCCGCCGGCGACCGCGGTCGAGACGAAGGTGATGACCGGGTACTTGTCGGCCTCGAAGTAGCCGGCGATCTGCTTGTCGAAGGAAAGGTCGTGGGTGTCGACCGACTTGGGATCGACGGTGAAATTGACCTTGGTCTGCTGCCAGTTGGCCGGGTCGTAGGTGAAGCTCCCGTCCAGCCCGTCGAGGCGCAGGGTGTAGTGCGAGAAGCCCATGTGGACGATCTTCACCGTCAGGCTCGCGTGCTTCTTGTCGAGGACGTAGCTGCCGGCGGGCACCTTGCCCGGATCCGTCGTGGACGGCGCCGCGACGGCCGCGCCGCCCAGGCCGAGGGTCAAGGCGAGGATGGCGGCGCAGATACGGATCATGGTTGAGCTCCGGGCATCGGCCCAAGATGGTGGGCGCGGAACCTAGCCCCAAGTCCGGCGGAGCGGATTTACGGCGTATGACCGGTCAGCCCGCGCCGGACGCACGCCGGATGACGCTGATCTTGCCGCTGTTCTCCAGGGTCGCCAGGCGCACCTCGCCGGGAGTCTCGGCCTGCTCCAGGCGAAGGCTCTCGCGCAGGTCGGCCTCGCCTATCCCGTGCCACAGCATGGCCTTGCGGTCCTCGACCCCATCGCGGACCAGGGTCACCGGCTGGGCCTTCATCACCTTGGCGAGCCAGCCCCAGCGCAGCGTCAGCATGGCGAACACCCGGTGCAGCACGACGAGCAGGAGGGTCGCGGCCAGGGCCGGCCAGAACGGAGCCTTGCCGGTCATCGCGCGGCTGAGGTTGGAACCCACCACCAGGGCCACGACGATGTCGAGCGGAGAGGCGTTCGAAAAGGTCCGCCGCCCGGCGATGCGGATGTAGGCGATGCCGAGCAGGAACAGGATGATCGCGCGGGCGCAGAGCTGGGCGGCGGTGGCGTCGCCGTTGTCGGGCCCGATCAGTGCGCGGAACATCTCCATGCCGCGCCTAACGCCCAGGGTGACGCCGCGTTGCCCTTGCCCGCCGCCCGGGCGCGACCTATCGCTTACGGCGTCGGCAAGGGGGACGTGCGTGATCCGATTGGGCCTGGGAACCGCCGTGGCGGCCTGCGTCGCCGTACTCGCCGCGGGTCCCGGCCGGGCCGCGGACGCGCCGGGCGTCACCCTCTACCGTCACGCCAGCCTCATCGACGGAACCGGCGGCCCGACGCGGCCGGGGATGTCGGTGCTGGTCGAGGGCGAGCGGATCAAGGCCGTGACGCCGGACGCCGGGCTTGCGGTCCCGACCGGCGCGCACGTCGTCGACCTGATGGGCAAGTACCTGGCGCCCGGCCTGGTCGATTCCCACGAGCACCTGGCCACGCCGCCCAACCGCCGCGCGGCCGAGGCCAACATGCGCCGCGACCTCTACGGCGGGGTGACCGCCATCCGCGACATGGCCGACGACCTGCGCTCGGTGGCCGAGCTCGCCCGGGAATCCCGCGCCGCCGAGGTTCCAGGGCCGGACATCTTCTATGCCGCCCTGATGGCCGGCCCGAGCTTCTTCGTCGATCCGCGCACCCATGCGGCGAACTTCGGCGTCGAGCCCGGCCATGCGCCCTGGATGCAGGCGATCGACGCCGGGACCGACATCCGCACCGCCGTCACCCTGGCCAAGGGGACCTCCGCCACGGCGGTCAAGATCTACGCGAACCTGCCGCCGGATCTGGTCAGGAAGATCGCCGCCGAGGCGCACCGCCAGGGGATGGCCGTCTGGACCCACAGCGCCATCTTTCCGACCACGCCGGCCCAGGTGCTGGATGCGAAGCCCGACGTGACCTCCCACACCTGCTACATGGCCTATCAGGTGGCCGGCGTTCCGGCCTCCTACCAGGCGCGCGTCCCCGTGGATCCCAAGGCCATGATCGGCGGCGACAACGCCGTGATGGCGGGCCTCTTCGCGCGGATGAAGGCGCAGGGGACGATCCTCGACCCCACCTTGCGGGTCTACGCCGAGGACGCTGAGCGGTTCGCCAGGAACCCCAAGGGCCGCGCCCCGCTCTGCCCCCTGGATCTCGCCGTGGCCCTGACCCGCCAGGCCTTCCTGGCCGGCGTGCCGCTGTCGACCGGCACCGACGGGATCGCGCCCGCCTCCGATCCCTGGCCGACCGTCTATGACGAGCTGTCGCTGCTGGTCGGCAAGGCGGGGCTGACGCCGGCCCAGGCGATCCATGCCGCCACCGAGGTCGGGGCCCGCGCCGCCGCGCAAGGCTCCGACATGGGGACCGTCGCGCCGGGCAAGCTCGCCAACCTGATCGTCCTCGGCCGCGACCCCACCGCCGACATCGAGAACCTGAAGAGCCTGGAGACCACGATCAAGCGTGGCCGCGCCTATCCGCGCGCCGACTTCAGGCCGCCCACCGAACAGGAACTGAGAGACGCCCCATGAGCCTCGACCGCCGCGCCGTCCTGGCGCTGGGCGCCGCCGCCGCGGCCGCGCCCGCCTTCGCCGCGCCAAAGGACCCCATCGCCGGCTGGACGGTGATCAACGCCCTGGGCGGACTGCTCGACCCGAACACGCCGGACCTGCCGCGCGTCGTCATGACCCCGCGCATCCTCGGCGACGCCCACGCCTCGGGCATGACCGCGGTCAACTGCACGCTGGGCTACGTCTTCGGTCCAAAGGAGCCTTTCGAGAGCACGGTGGCCGACGTGGCCTATTGGGACCGGATCGTGCGCGAGAATCCGCGCGATCTCCTGAAGGTGTTCACCACCGCCGACATCGCCCGGGCCAAGGCCGAGAAGAAGATCGGCCTGATCTACGGCTTCCAGAACTGCGCGATGATGGGCAAGGACGCCAGGCGGGTGGACACGTTCGCCGACATGGGCGTGCGGGTCTTCCAGCTCACCTACAACAACGAGAACCAGCTCGGCGGCGGCTCCATGGCGCCTGAGGATCGCGGCCTGACACCCTTCGGCCGCGAGGTGATCGAACGCATCAACGCCAATCGCGCGATGGTGGATCTCAGCCACTCCGGCCGGCAGATCTGCCTGGACGCCGCGCTGGCCTCCAAGCAGCCGATCTCGATCAACCACACCGGCTGCCGCGCGCTCACCGACCTGCCGCGCAACAAGACCGACGAGGAGCTGCGCCTGGTGGCCGACAAGGGCGGCTTCGTGGGCATCTACTTCATGCCGTTCCTGAACCTCTCCGGCCACGCTGCCGCCGCCGACGTGGTGGCCCACATCGAACACGCCCTGAAGGTCTGCGGCGAGGACCATGTGGGCATCGGCACCGATGGCGGCACGACCCAGATCGACGACCTGGAAGCCTACAAGACCGCGCTCGCCAAGGAGCATGCCGATCGCGTGGCCAAGGGGATTTCCGCCCCCGGCGAGCGGGCCGACACCCACCCCTTCGTCGACGACCTGCGCGGCCCGGGCCAGTTCCGCGAGCTCGAGCGCCTGCTGGCCGCGCGCGGCCACAAGCCCGCACGGATCGAGAAGATCCTCGGCGGCGCCTTCGTGCGCTACGCCCGCGACATCTGGGGCGCCTGAGCCTAAAACAACCGCCGCCAGCCGACCTAGAAGAGCCCATCCATGACCTTCCGCGCGCCCGTCCGGGACCTCGCCCTTGCGCTTTCCAGTGTCGGCCACGACGCCCTGATCGCCCGGTCCTTCCCGGAGCTCGACGCCGACACCGTGGCCGCGGTGCTGGAGGCCGCCGGCGGCTTCACCGCCGATGTCCTCGCGCCCCTGAACCGCGTCGGCGACGTCCAGGGCGCCCGATATGAGAACGGCCACGTCACCGCGGCGCCGGGTTTCGCGGACGCCTACAGGGCGTTCGTCGCGGGCGGCTGGAACTCGCTCTCCGCCGACCCGGAGCACGGCGGCCAGGGCCTGTCGAAGGCCATGGAGCTTGCGGTCTTCGAAATGGTGCACGCCGCCAACATGGCCTTCGGCCTCTGCCCCATGCTGACCCAGGGCGCCATCGAGGCGCTCGCCCTGCACGGCACGGAACGCCAGAAGCGCCTGGTGCTGCCCAAGCTGGTTTCCGGCGAATGGACCGGCGCCATGTGCCTGACCGAGCCGCAGGCCGGCTCGGACCTGTCCGCCCTGACCGCCATGGCCAGGCCCGACGGCAAGGGCGGGTGGCGCCTGTCGGGCCAGAAGATCTTCATCACCTGGGGCGACCACGACGCGGCCGAGAACATCTGCCACCTGGTGATCGCCCGCACCCCCGATGCGCCCCCCGGCGTGAAGGGGATCAGCCTGTTCCTGGCCAGCAAATACCAGGTCAAGGACGACGGCAGCCTCGGCCCCCGCAACGACTTCCGGGCCGGCTCCATCGAGCACAAGCTGGGCATCCACGGCTCGCCCACCTGCGTCATGCTCTACGAGGGCGCCGAGGCCGAGCTGGTGGGCGAGCTGGGCCAGGGCCTGCCACACATGTTCGTCATGATGAACGCCGCGCGCCTGCAGGTGGGCGTCCAGGGCGTCGCCATCGCCGAGCGCGCCTTCCAGCAGGCGCTCGCCTTCGCCCAGGAGCGCAAGCAGGGCCGCACCGTCTGGGAAGCCGACGGCATGATCTACGGCCATCCGGACGTGCGCCGGATGCTGATGCTGATGAAGGCCAAGATCGAGGCTGCACGCGCCATCTGCCTGACCACCGGCGTCCTCGCCGACGTCGGCCGCCTGGCGGAGACGGAAGAGGAGCGCGCCGCCGCCAGGGCCCGCCAGGAACTGCTCACCCCCATCGCCAAGGCCTGGTCGACGGACGTCGGCGTCGAGGTGGCCTCGCTGGGCGTGCAGGTGCACGGCGGCATGGGCTTCATCGAGGAGACCGGCGCGGCCCAGCACTATCGCGACGCCCGCATCGCCCCGATCTACGAGGGCACCAACGGCATCCAGGCCATAGACCTCGTCGGCCGGAAGATCGGCATGGCGGACGGCGCGGTGATGCGCGCGCTCTGCGCCGAGCTGGCGCTGACCGCCGAACACCTGAGCGAGGTCCCCGACCTGGCGTCCGTCGGCCGCCGCCTGGCCGCCGGCGTCGCGGCGCTGGAGCGGGCCACCGACTGGCTGCTGGCCCACCGCGGCGTCCCCAGCCTGGCGGCCGCGACGCCCTACCTGAAGCTGGCCGGCGACGTGATCGGCGGGGCCATGCTGGGCCGCCAGGCCCTGGCCGCCGCGGGCTCCGACGATCCGTGGATGCGGTCGAAGGGCGCGCTGGCGCGGGTCTACTCGGGCCAGGTGCTGGCGCAGGCGCCCGGCCTCGCCGACGGGCTCATGGACGGGGCGGACGATCTCGAGGCCACGCCCGCCGCGGCGCTCGCGCCCTAGACCCTGTCCCGGCTATATCTGGAGCCCTTCTCCTCCATTCAGGTTGATCCAGCCTGAGTGGGAAGGGCTCTAGCTGCCGCTTCCACGAAGGATTCTCCGAGGTTTAACCTTTGGCGCGCCATCCTGCCGCAGGGTGAGGGGCCAGATGACACGACCGGTCTGGGAATTCGCGCGAGCGCGCGCCGCCGGCGAGGCGGTAACGCAGGGGCTGAGCCTCTACCAGCTCACGCTGCATGGCATGGTCCACCCCATCGCGTTCTTCGCGGTGTTCAACGCCCTCGCCGCGATCGGCTTCGCCCTGATTGGACATCCCGCGCTCGGGGTCGCGGCCTTCCTCGGCTACTGCGCCATCGACGTCGTCAACCAGTGGTTCATCCGCCGTTGGCTGGCCGGCGCGGCGCAGGCCGACGAGACCAAGGGCTTCCGTAACCTGGCGTGGCTCTGCGCGTTCCGCATCTCCGGCTATGTCATCCCCACGGTGGCCCTCGCGCTCAGCGGACGTTCGGCGGAGCTGCTGCTCTTCGCCCTGCAAGCCTCCACCCTGCTGGCGGTGGCGATCTCCACCGGCATCCTCTCGCGCCGCGTCTACTGGGGGTTTGCGAGCCCGGTCCTCTTGGCCCTCGCCGGGGTGACGCTCCACCTCCTGGGGCCGCCGGCGGCGGCCGCGGTGCTGATCAGCCTGTTCAGCCTGGCCCTGCTCATGGGCTTGATGGTCGAGGGGTCGAATCGCACGATCCACGTCCTGCACCAGGCCTTCGCCGGCAACGCCGCCCTGATTCCGGAGCTGAAGACCACCCGCGACCAGGCGATCGCCGAGCGCGCCGCGGCCGACGAGGCCCGCGAGGAGGCCCGCCAGGCCGGCCGCGCCAAGTCCAACTTCCTGGCCACCATGAGCCACGAGATCCGCACCCCTATGAACGGGGTCCTGGGCATGGCCCAACTGCTGCAGCGCGACGAGACCAATCCCGCCCAGAAGGAGCGCCTGGCGGTGCTGATCGACAGCGGCGAGTACTTGCTCTCGATCCTCAACGACATCCTCGACGTTTCGAAGATCGACGCCGGGCGCCTCGACATCCTGCCGGCCGCGGAGGACATGCGCCTGTTCCTGGAGCGGCTGGTGGGATTCTGGGGCCCGCGCGCCGACGAGAAAGGCGTGGCCATGGTGCTGGAGATGAAGCCGGGCACGCCCGACTTCGTCCTGATGGACGCGCTGCGCCTGCGCCAGGTGTTGTTCAACCTGGTGGGCAACGCGCTGAAGTTCACCGAGCAGGGCTCGGTCTCGGTGATCGCCGACGCCATGCCCAACGGCGAGGGCGCGGTGTTGCTGCACATCGTCGTGGTCGACACCGGCATCGGCATCGCCGAGCAGCACCTGCCGCAGCTCTTCACCCGCTTCAGCCAGGGCGACGAGTCCGAGATGCGACGGTTCGGCGGCACCGGCCTCGGCCTGTCCATCGCCAAGCAGTTGATCGAGCTGATGGGCGGCAAGATCTGGGCGGAGAGCAAGCCGGGCCAGGGCGCGGCCTTCCACATCAAGCTGCCGCTGGCCCTGGCCGACGGCCCCGCGCTGGCCCGGCGGCCCGCCGCGGCCCCGGACAAGGCGGCGACGCCCGGGGGCTTGCAGATCCTGGCGGTGGACGACAACGCCGTGAACCTGCTGGTTCTCGACCAGGTGCTCGCCAGCTTCGGCCACGAGGTCGCCAAGGCCGCCGGCGGCGCAGAAGCCCTCGTGCAGATGGGCGAACGGCCCTTCGACCTGATCCTGCTGGATATCCAGATGCCCGGCATGACCGGCGTCGAGGTGCTGCAGCAGCTACGCGCCGAGGAGGGGCCCAACCGCAACGCCCCGGTGGTGGCGCTCACCGCCGACGTGACCTCGGGCGGCCGCCAGCGCTACCTGGACCTGGGCTTCACCGAGCACAGCCCCAAACCGATCCAGATCCAGGAGCTGATGGACTCCATCGGCCGCGCCATGGCCGCGCCGCGCCGCAAACGTCAGGCGGCCTGAAGCTTCGGCAGGTCGTGCAGGGCCGGATCGAGGCCCGCGCCCATCAGGTCGATGAAGTTGTCGCGATAGAAGCGGCACCGCACCTCGTCCGGCACGCCCGCGAGGCTGTCGTTGAACCGCTTCAGCGGGTTGCGGCCGCCCTCGACGTGCGGGAAGTCCGACGAGAACAGCAGCATCTCCGGCGCCGTGTTCTCGATGATCCAGCGGGTGTCCTCGTGCGGATAGGGCGTGGCGCGGAACTGGCGGCGCAGGATCTCGCTGGGCTTGCCGGAGAGCTTCTGCAGCCGCTCCTCCTTGCCGAAGGCCGCGACGCCGGAATCCAGGAAATGCATCAGGCTGGGCAGCCATGAGGCGCCCAGTTCGATCGCGCCCCACCTGAGCCGTGGGAAGCGGTCGAAGACACCGTCGATCACCAGGGCCGACAGCGTCTGCCAGAGCGAAAGCGGGATGGCCATGAAGGTCAGCGAGGTGAAGTTCTCGTCGCCGCCGTGGAAGTCCTTCACGAAGGGCAGGCCGTTCTCAAGGTAGTCCTTGGCCATCTTCTCCTCGCCGCCCACGTGGAAGAGGATCGGGATCCTGGCTTCCTGCGCCAGCGCCCAGAGCGGGTCGAGCTCCACATGGCTGGGCGAGAAGCCGTTCGGATGGCGCGAAGGGATCACCAGGGCCTTGGCGCCCAGCGCCAGCGCCTCGCGGGCGATGTCGGGGGCCCGCGCGCGGTCGATCAGCGGCACATAGCCGGTGGCCAGCAGCCGGCGATCCACCGAGCAGAACTCGGTCATCATCCGGTTGTGGGCGCGGGCGGCCTCAACGGCCAGTTCCGCCTCGCCCATCTGCTCCAGGCCGAAGTTCGAGAGGCAGGCGGTGGTGAACACCAACTGGCTGGCGAAGCCCAGGTAATCCAGCGTCTTCGGCCGGTCGGACGCCTTGAAGGCGCCCAGGGCTTCGTAGTTCTTCCGCAGGAGGATGTTGGCCTCGGCGCCGGCCAGGAACTCCGGGTTCTCCGCCTGGGCGGCGGCCTTGGCGAACCACTCGGGCAGCACGTCCTTGCGCCCGGTCTTCTCGACGAAGGCCTCGCGGAATTTCGGGTCGAGGTAGCGGTTGATCGTCCCCGGCAGCTCCATGACGTGGGAGTCGGCGTCGTGAACGGTTTGGCCCTCGACGTACGGCATGCGAAATCCTCCCGCTTATGATCGCCCCCATTTCGCGCCCCGAGGTCGCGCGCCGTCAAGCGGAGCTGTTCCACGCGCCCAGCGTCCAGGCCGCCCGCGAGTTGATCGGCTGGACCCTGACGGTGGACGGCGTGGGCGGGCGGATCGTCGAGACCGAGGCCTATCACTATTCGGACCCCGCCTCGCACAGCTTCCCCGGCCCCACGCAGCGCAACGCGGTGATGTTCGGGCCGCCGGGCGCGATCTACGTCTACCGCTCCTACGGCATCCACTGGTGCATGAACCTGGTGTGCGGCGACGAGCCGGGGAGCGCGGTCCTGTTGCGCGCGCTCGAGCCTACGGCGGGCCTGGACCTGATGATCGCCCGGCGGGGTCTGGACGATCCGCGGCGGCTTTGCTCCGGGCCCGGGCGCCTCTGCCAGGCGCTGGGCGTGACCGGCGAGCACAACGGCCTCAAGGTGACCGAGCCGCCGTTCGAACTGACGCCTGGCCTGTCCGTCGAGGTCGCGGTCGGCCCACGCATCGGCATCACCAAGGCGGCGGATGTGCCCTGGCGCTTCGGCGAGCGCGGCTCGCGCTATCTCAGCAAGCCGTTCCCGAAGATCATCCCTGCCGATTCCGGGGAGGGATGATCTGGGCGCATCCAGACCCTGTCCCGGCTCACTCTGGAGCCCTTCTCCTCCACTCAGGTTGATCCAACCTGACCGGGAAGGGCTCTAGCGGCGGTTCTCGGAGGCGGCCACGGCGCGCGCGTTGGACGCCGCCAGCTCCGCGTCGGGAATCTGCACCATCTGGCTCATCTCGAGCTTCGGCGGCACGAAATTGGAGCTGAACGGCACGGTCGCGCCAGGCGCCGTCCCCCGCGAGGCCGCAAGCCCGCTCAGCGTCTCGTCGGTCTGGACGCGGGACTGCAGGACGGACAGATCGTTGGCCGCCGCGATGTCGCGGCTGCGCTGCGCCTGGGCGGCGGCGTCGCGCTGGGCGTCCAGCGACTGGGTCAGGCCAAAATAGGGCTGGGCGGCGGCCGCCCCGCCGACGGCGGCGAGGACAAGGGCGGCGATCAGGGTACGCATACTGGACACCTCAAAAAGGGAGGTTCAGTAACGCTTGGCCCCGGCCAAGGTTCCCTACTCCTTTCGCTCCACGTGGAAGCGGGCGAGCTCGGTCTTGGGCGCCTCCCAGTCGGGGCTGAGCTCGACGGCCTTCTGGTAGTCGAAATAGGCCGACTTGGCGTCGTCGAGGCCCTCATAGGCCAGCGCGCGGTCGAAATAGACCTTGGCCGGCGCCTCGACGCCGAGCGCCAGGCCCTTGTTCAGGTCCGGCAGGCTTTCGGCGTACCTGTGCATGCCGATCGAGACGGCGCCGCGGTTGGCGTAGGCCTCGCCCAGATCGGGCTTCACGCGGACGGCCTCGGTGAAGTCGCTGGCGGCGCCTTCCCAGTTCATCCGGCGCATCTTCAGGATGCCGCGGTTGACCAGCGTGCCGGCGCGGTCGCGGTTCGACAGCATCTCCTTTTCGAGGGACTCCGTGCAGGTGCGCTCCAGCCGCGCCTCCGTCTTGCCGGAGATGGCGGCCTTGGAACAGGCCTCCGCCAAGCCGCCGCCGATCACCGTGACCGAGGCCCGCGCCTCGGCGCCTGCCGCCAGGGCGGCGATCAACGCCGCGCCGAAAATCAGCCGGTTCATCTACTTTTTCCTCCCCGCCGCGCGGCCGGAGGCCGCGTATCGGCGTTCGCTTGGAGAGTCCTCCCGCGGCCGGCGCCTGTCAACGCGCGACGCTGACGCCGCGTCAGGCGGGGGTGCGGCCGAAGCGCCGCAACTCGCGGTGCAGGATGTAGAGGCCGCTGGCCGCCACCACAGCGGCGCCCGCCAGGGTCACCGGCTGCGGCAGCTCGCCCCAGACCAGGTAGCCCAGGATCGTGGCCCAGATGAGCTGGGTGTAGTCGAAAGGCGCCACCACGCCCACCGGCGCCACGCGGATCGCCTCGGTGAGGAATAGCTGCCCCACCCCGCCGATCAGGCCGGAGAAGATCAGCGCCGCCAGGGTCGCCGGGTCCGGCGTCACCCAGTCGAACAGCGAGACGCCGAGGCCCAGGAGCGTCCCGGCCAGGGTGAAATAGAAGACGATGGTCGCGCCCTTCTCGGTGACCGAGATCTGGCGGATCTGCACCATGGCCAGGGCGCTGCCGACCGCGGCGGTCAGGGCGAAGGCGACGCCGGTCAGGTTCATGTGGCCGGGCTGCGGGCGCACCATGATCAGGACGCCCGCAAAGCCCACCAGCACCGCGCCCCAGCGGTGGCGGCCCACCGCCTCGCGCAGCATCAGGGCCGACAGCGCGGTCATGAACAGCGGCGCGGCGAAGGTGAAGGCGGTGGCTTCGGTGAGCGCCAGGCGCTGCACCGCCGAGAAGCTGCAGCACATGCCGACCAGGCCCGCGACGGAGCGGGTCAGGTGGCCCCAGGGCCGCTGGGTCTTCAGCACCGAGAAGCCGGTCGTTCGCCAGATGTAGAGGCCCAGCGGCAGGAAGGCGAAGGCGTTGCGGAAGAACACCAGCTCGAAGACCGGAATGCCGCGATGCCCGGCCCACTTCACGGACGCCGTCAGGCCGGCGACGCAGACCATCGCCATCGTCCGGTAGGCGATGCCGAGGCCGTTGCGGTGGTGCGGAAGCTGGGCAGTCGGCGCGCTCACCGGCGCGGTGTGGGGGCCTGCGCTCGCGCGGTCAACCGCTGCGCCCTATCGGCCGTCCACCGAGAAGGCCAGCAGCAGGTTGCTCGCGCCGGCGCTGCCGCCATAGCCGGAGTGGATGAACAGCCGCCCACCGGCGATCGCCGCGCCGCCCATGTCCAGGCTGCCGCCGCTCGCGGCCCTGATCCCATTGACCGTGTCGGCCGGCGTCGTGGTGTCGAAATCCCAGATGAGCTTGCCGTCGGCGGCGTAGGCCCGCAGGTGACCGTCCAGGGCGCCGGTGAACACCGCGCCGGGCATGGCCGTCACCGCCTGGGAGTAGCCCGGCAGGCAGCGGCCCGACGGGACGTTGCAGGCGATGCCCTTCGGCGCGTCCATTTGCCAGAGGACCTTGCCGTCGGCCACGCTGAGGCCCGCGATGCCCGGACGCCCGCGGCCCGGGAAATCGGCGAGCGCCGCGTAGACGATCCGCCCGTCGGTGGCCGTGCCCCACTCGACGCCGCCGCCGGCCCCGCCGCTGCCGAGCTTGGCCGTCTGCCAGACGGTCTTTCCGGTGTCCGGGGCCATCGCATAGACGATCGAGGACTTGTTGCCGGTGATCACCAGATCCCTGCCGCCGATGCTGACCAGCATGGGCGAGGCCCCGAAGTCGTAGTCCGGGCCGCGTTCGCCCAGCGGCCCGTTGACGGTCCCGGACATGAAGTTGTCGCGGGCGAGCACCTGGTTCACCCAGCGGATCTTGCCGGTCTTCAGGTCCATGGCGATGACCGCGTCGGAGGTCGGGTGCTCCACCTCGGTGTAGGAATCGCCGCTCGCCACGTAGAGCTGGCCGCGCTTCGCGTCGATGGTCGGCGCCGACCAGAGCGCGCCGCCGGCCGGTCCGAACATCTGGGTCCCGGCGACGTTCTTCCGCGTGGGATGCGGCGCCTCGTCGAGGATCGCCTGCTTCCAGATCTGTCCGCCGCTCCGCGCGTCCAGCGCCACGACCGCGCCGATGAAGGTGCAGCAGCCGTAGGCGCCGACATTGCCCTGGCTCTCCTCCGAGGCCGACAGCGGGACATAGAGGATGTTGTCGTAGAGCGCCGGCGAGCCGGTGATGCGGCCCACCGCGTGATCGCCGACGCGGACCTTCCACAGCGCCTTGCCGGAGCCGGCGTCGAAGGCGCGGACATACATCCGGTCGTCGCCGAAATAGAGCGCCCAGCCGCTGGGCGCGGTCGCCAGCTTGCCGATGGTCATCGAGGCGCGCCCGCCGCCGCGGTAGTCGAAACGCCAGTGGACGCAGCCGCTCGCGGCGTCGAGCGAATAGACCTTGCCGCCCATGCTGGCCACGAACACGCGGTCGCCGAACACCAGCGGCTGGGTGTTCTTGGTGCCCGGATAGGCGAACGCCCATTTCACCTTCAGGCGCGGGATGTCGGCGGCGGCGAAGCCCGGCTTCGGCTGATAGCGGCTGTTGGCCACATCGCGGCCCCAGCCGTTCCATTGCGGTCCGGTCGGCTGCAGCGAGCCGTTGGCCCTGCAGGGGTTCGGGTCGGGCGCGGCGGCCACCTGCGGCACCGGCGACTTGCCGGTCAGGAACCGCACGACGCCGTAGATCTCGGCGGCGCTCATCCCCTGGGCCATCGGCGCCATAGCCCCGATCGTCAGGGCGTCATAAACCTCTTCCGGCGCGCGGGCGCCCAGCATCTGGCGGGTCGGCGCGCGTCCCGTCGCCGGCTCATGGCAGCCCGCGCACCTGGCCTTGAATATCGGCTCCCCGCTGACCGGATAGAGCCCGGCGGAGTTTTCCGGCGGGACCACATAGCCGGGCCGGGGCGTCACCGCCGGGCGCGTCGGCGGAGCCGACGCCGGCGGCTGAGCCATCGCCCAGCCGCTCGTCCAGACACTCGCCAGGACCGCCGCGGCCAGCGCCGCCAGGACCCCGGCCGCCCGCGTGGTCCGCATGGGCGGCGCCCTACTTGCCGTCCACCGAATAGGCCAGCAGCACATTGACCCCGTTGGAGCCCACGCGCGCCGCGCCGTTGTTGCCGCTGGTGACGAACACCATGCCGCCGGCGATGGTCGGACCCATGCCGTCGAAGCCGCCGCCGGGCTGGCCCTTGACGCCGTTGACCGTGTCGTAGGTCCGCGACGTGGTGGAATCCTCCCAGACGATCTTGCCGGTCTTGTCGTCATAGGCGCGCAGCCAGCCGTCCAGGCCGCCCTCGAAAACCAGGCCTGGCATCACCGCGGGCGCGGCCGGCTGGGCGCGGGCGCAGCGGCTGGGCCGGTCCTTGTCCGGGGCGTAGTGGCAGGGCGCCTCAGGCGCGGGCGCCGACCAGGCGATGGCGCCTGTGGCCGGGTCGAGCGCATAGACGCCGGCCTTGCCCTTCGGCGCGCCGGGCCGCGGATTGAACAGATAGGGCAGGTCCGAGATCGGGACGAAGACGTGGGTGGCGTTGGCGCCGAGGCCCCATTCCACGCCGCCCAGGGCGGAGCCGGCGCCGACCTGGGTCTTCCAGACGACCCTGCCGTCGTCCGGATCGATCCCGTAGACGATGCCCGACTTCTGGCCGGCCACCAGCACCTGCTTGCCGGCCTTCAGCGTCATCAGGACCGGCGTCGCCCCGAAATCGTAGTCCGGGCCCATCGGCGTCGGGCAGTTGCCCGACTGCGACGACGGCCCGCAGCCCATGACGAAGTTGTCGTGCTCGGTCACCTGGCGGCGCCAGCGGATGGCGCCGGTCTGGATGTCCAGGGCCACCACCGCGTCGTCGCCGTCGGTGTCGACGTCGGTGTAGCTGTCGCCGGTGACCACATAGACCTGGCCGCGCTTGCGATCGACGGAGGGCGCCGCCCAGACCGCGGCCCCCGCGGGCCCCTGGACCTTGCCGCCGCCGTCCTTCTCGCGGATGGTCCTAATCGGACCGGTGACCATCGGCGTCTTCCAGAGCAGCTTGCCGCTCTTCAGGTCCAGCGCCGCCACCGAGCCGCGGAAGGTGCAGCAGCTATAGGGCTTGCCCATGGCCGCAGCTTCCTCGATCGAGGAGATCGGCACGATCAGGCGATCGCCCACCACCACCGGCGCGCCGGTGAGCACGGCGAAGGGATGGTCCTCGAGCCTGTCGCTGCGCCAGAGTTCCTTGCCCGTCTGCGCGTCGAAGGCGCGGACCAGGCGGTCGCTCTGGCCGATGAAGGTCGCCCAGCCGCTGGGCGCGATCGACGAGCGGATGACCATCGGCGTGGTGCGCGAGACCAGGTCGTCCACCGACCAGTGGACACAGCCGGTCCGGGCGTCGAGCGCGTAGAACTTGCCGGAACGGTTGGTGACCCACAGCCAGTCGCCGACCACCGCCGGCTGGCCGCCGCCGGTCATCGAGAAGGCCCACTTCACCTTCAGGCGCGGAGCCTCGGCGGCGGTGAAGCCCGGGCGGCGCTGGAAGCGGGTGGCGGCGTCGTCGACGCCCATGCTGGCCCAATCGCCCGGGCCGGCCTTGATGGGCGGGTTGGAGGCGCACTTGGGATCGGTCCCGATCACGCCGCCCTTGATGGCGACCTGCGGCATCTCCTGGCCGGTCGGACGCATCGGCGCCGCCGAGGCGGACGCGGCGGCGGTGAGGTAGGCGGCCACCGCCTGCTTGTCGGCGTCCGAGAGGCCCTGGGCCATCGGCTGCATGATGCCGCTGGTCAGCGCCTGGACGATATCGCCGGGCGCGCGCTGGCCGAGGTCGGCTCGGCTCGGGGCGCGCGGCGAGCCGCCCTCGTGGCAGGCCTTGCACCGGGTCTCATAGATCTGCTGGCCGTTGGAAGCCGGTTGAGCCTGGGCGGAAAAGCCGAGGGCCCAGGCCGCCGCGACGGCGACGCCGAAAAGCCAGGTACGAACTAAGCGCAACGTGAAATCCCCCGGATGGCCCCGGATCCCGGGGCTCTAAATGCTTGAATCGAAACCCGCGCAGCATGCACCGCGCGGGCCTCTCGGTCACCTGGATCGTCGCGACCACCGCGCGGGCGATCGCTCCGTATCCGTTCGCCGTCAGCGGCCGCCGGCCGCCGCAGGCGTGGCCGCCGGCATGGGCTGAGCCGCCGGCGCGGCCTTGTCGCCGCCCTGCGCCGCCTGGCCGCCGCGGCCGCGGGCCATGAACTTCTGCGCCGCCGCCAGTTCCTTGGCGTCGATCGAGCCGTCGTGGTCGGAGTCGATCAGGTCGAAGTACTGCAGCAGCGTCCGGGCCGGGCTCTTCGGCCCACCCCGCAACTCGGCCTTCTCGATCTTGCCGTCCATGTTGGTGTCGAGGACGCCCATCATCAGGTTGGCCTGGAGCATCTTCTCGTATTCCGGCGTCTGGTGAGTCACCGTCTCGTCCGTCCAGCGATAGTGCAGGTAGGTGGCCATCATCTCTTCGCTGGTCTGCTCACCCCAGTAGACCGTCTTCTTCGGATCGGGATTGCCCGGGTTCCGCGTCGAGTTGTCGTAGGTCCAGGTGGTCAGGACCTTCGAACCCGCCGGCACCTTCAGCGGCGTCTTCAGGAAGTACTCGTACTGCCAGTTGAAATTGTAGCGCGGCAGGGCCAGCAGCTTCTCTTCCTTGCCGTTCGGATAGATGATCGAGACCTGGGTCGAACCGCCGCGCACATGAGCGTGCGGGGTGATGCCGTAGAGGAGCGCTTCCTTCGGGAACTCGATGTAGCTGCTCTCCTTGTGCCACTCCTCGCCCGCGGGGATCTCGATGTTGAAGTTGAAGATGCCGAAGGTCCGCAGGATGTACTTCGGCTCCTGCCCCTTCGGGTAGAAGTAGATGCCCATCTGGGTCTGCTCGGTCGTCTCGCGGCCGTAGGGCGTATAGTGGTTCTGGAAGCCCACGCCGCCGGATGCGGGCACCCAGACGCCGGTGTCGACCGGCTGGATGTTGGAGCCGCGGCCCGGGCCGTAGCCGCCCAGCGAGGCGCCCCACTGGGTCTCCGAGAAGGTGTTGCCGGCGTGGTCGGAGGCGACGACGCCGGTCAGGATGTGGTGCACGACCTGGCGGTCGGAAACGCGGAAGGTGGTGGCCTTCATCCAGCGGCCCTCGGTCATGGCGTTGGCGACCACCGGATGCTGGTAGTCCATGACGCCCGTGGCCGCGATCTTCACCGCCGGCACGTTCAGGACCACGTCCGGCTTGCCGAGCGGCCATTCGGGGGCGTGGAAGGCGATCTTCTTCAGCGGGTCCTCTCCGGCCCCGCGCGGCGCGCCGGCGTCGATCCAGTGGACGAGGGTCTTCATCTGCTGCGGCGTAAGCCGGTCGTCGTCCTGGAAGGCGCCCACGGTCTCATCGGCCAGGTAGGGCGGCATCCGGTGGGTGCGGATCACCTCGCGGATCATCGGCGAGAAGCCCTTGACCTGCTCATAGTTGTTGAGCGGCATCGGTCCGATCCCGCCGGGCTGGTGGCAGGTGGCGCACTTGGCCTGGATGATCGGGGCGATGGCCTGGGCGTAGGAAATCCGGGCGTAGGCGCCGGCGTGGGCGCGCTCCGGGAAGGCGATCAGCTCGCCCTTCGCCTCGCGGGAGGTGAGCGCGACCTTCTGGCCGGCCACCAGGGCGTCTATGGCCGCCTTGGCCCCGTCCACCGGCCCACGGTAGGCGATGGACCAGCTCCGCGGATCGATGACGATCACCTCCGCGGCGCGGGTCACGCCCAGCTCTTCGCCCACAAGTTGCTCGTAGTCGAACAGGATCGGCATCTCGAGGCCCGCAGCCTTGGCGTCGGCGATCACCGGGTCGCGCCGGTCGCCGATGCGGCTGTCGACCGCCAGCATGTCGACCTTCTGGCCCGCGTAGGCGGCCTTGAGCGCCATCAGCGCCTGGGCGTCGGCGTGCAGTTGCTTGTCGCCGCTGGCGTAGGTCACCAGGACCACGGCCCTGTCGTCGCCCATCCGGTAGAGCTGGCGGCCCAGCAGGTCCTGGTCGGCCAGCATGAAATCGTCGACCCGCGCCGGCCCCGTCACCTTGGACGCCTCGGCCTTGGCGCTCGAAACGCCGTGCGGAGAGGCCATCAAGGCCAGGGCGCTTGCCGCCGTCGCCAGCGCGCCGAGCCCGATAATCGCCTTACGTGAAATGCCCATGATCCTCTCCCTCGCCCCTCTTCGCCGGCCCGCGCGACGCGCCGTGGCTGGCCCAGGTGTTCAAATCCCGCTCTAGCCCCGTGACATTGCGGATGCGTTTCTGGCCTGACCTTGCGGAAGCCTGCCGCACGGTCCACAACGGCCTACCACGGCGAGTTACGAGACACAGTGGATCATAGTGGATTCCAGCGCCCAAATGTCAACGGTTTCCGACGCGCGTGTGGTGCGCACGCGCGAGGCGCTTCGCCGCGCCATGACGGCGCTGGCCGAGGAAAGCCCGCTGGATTCGATCACCGTGCGCGCCATCGCCGCGAAGGCGGGCGTGGGCTACGCCACCTTCTTCCGGCACTACGCGGACAAGGACGCCCTGCTCGCCGACGTCACCGACAACCTGGTCCGCGAGTTCCTGGCCCAGGCCGCGCCCTGGCTGCAGCAGCGAGATCGGACCGGCGCAGCCAAGTTCCTCTGCGCCTTCGTCGAGAGCCATCTCGCCATCTACAAGGCCCTGATCGCCGGCGGTTCCGGCGAGACGGTGCGCGCCGAGATGCTGCGTCAGACCATGGCCACCATGGTTCAGGCCCGCCCGCACCGGCCGGACGGCCCGCTGGATGACCTCGTGCTGTTCCAGACCGTCTCCGGCATTCTGAACTTGCTCGCCTGGTGGCTCCGCAATCTCGACAGCGTCGACGCCGACACCATGGCGGAGATCATCGAGCGCCTGATCCTGACGCCGGTCAGCGCCGTGCGCCACCAGCCGCCGGCCGGATTGGACAGAGCCTAGGCTTTAACCCGCCCGCCTGGACTCGGGCGCGAGGCGTATCTTTTTGCGGACCCCTGTCGGAGGCGGTTAGGCTGACGCGTCCTCAGGCCGCCACAGGAACCCGCGCCGATGCTCTACGCCCTGCTCTGCTACAATTCCGAAGAGGCGGTGTTCTCCTGGACCAAGGAGCAGGACGACATGGTCATGGCCAGGCTGGGCGTCGTGCACGAGCGGCTGGCGATGCAGAACAAGCTCGGGCCGTCGCTGCGCCTGATGCCGACCACCGCGGCCACCACCCTGCGCAAGAACGCCGACCCGCCGCTGATCATCGACGGCCCCTTCGCCGAGACCAAGGAACAGCTTCTGGGCTTCTACGTCATCGACTGTGACGACCTGGAGGAGGCCCTCGGCGTGGCGCGCGACCTGGCCGCGGCCAATCCCGGCGGCGCCTATGAGATCCGGCCCCTGCTCCTGTTCCTGCCCGGGACCCTGCCGGAAGGAGCCGCAGCCGGATGAGCGAGGACCTCGCCTGGATCGATGCGGCGCTGACCTCGGCGCGCCCCCAGGCGATCGGCGCCCTGCTGCGATACTTCCGCGACCTGGACACCGCCGAGGAAGCTTACCAGGAAGCCTGCCTGCGGGCGCTGAAGAGCTGGCCGCAGAAGGGGCCGCCGCGCGACGCCGCGTCCTGGCTGATCATGGTGGGCCGCAACGCCGCCCTGGACGGCGTGCGGCGCAAGGCGCGGCTCACCGAGCTGCCGCAAGAGGACGCCATCTCCGACGTCGACGACGTCGAGACCCCGATGGCCGAGCGGCTGGACGGCGCGCACTACCGCGACGACATCCTGCGGCTGATGTTCATCTGCTGCCATCCGGAGCTTCCGGCGACCCAGCAGATCGCGCTCGCCCTGCGCATCGTCTGCGGCCTGTCGGTGAAGCAGATCGCCCGCGCCTTCCTGGTCGGCGAAGCGGCCATGGAGCAGCGGATCACCCGCGCCAAGGCCCGCATCGCCAAGGCCGAGGTCCCGTTCGAGGCGCCGGGACCGGTGGAGCGCTCCGAGCGGCTCGCGGCGGTCGCCTACATGGTCTACCTGGTGTTCACCGAGGGTTACACCGCCGGGCGCGAGACGGCCGAGGCCCGCGGGCCGCTCTGCGAGGAAGCGATCCGGCTCGGCCGCCTGCTGCTGCGGATCTATCCCGCCGAACCGGAGATCATGGGCCTGACGGCGCTCATGCTGCTGCAGCACGCCCGCGCCCCGGCCCGTTTCGACGCCGACGGCGCGGCCGTCCTGCTGGAAGACCAGGACCGCACGCTCTGGAACCGCGACATGATCGGCGAGGGCCTGGCCCTGATCGACAAGGCCATGCGTCACCGCCGGCCGGGGGCCTATCAGGTGCAGTCGGCGATCGCGGCCCTCCACGCCCGCGCCGCTACGCCGGCGGACACCGACTGGGCCGGGATCGAGGCCCTCTACGGCGCGCTTGAGGCCATGCAGCCCTCGCCGGTGATCACGCTGAACCGCGCCGTGGCGGTGTCCAAGACCCGCGGGCCCGCCGAAGCCCTGGCGATGATCGAACCCCTGGCCGATGCGCTGGGCGGCTATTTCTACTTCTTCGGCGCGCGCGGCGCCTTCCTGCTCCAGCTCGGCCGCGACGCCGAGGCGAGGCAGGCCTTCGACCGAGCCATCGCGCTCGCCAACACCGCCGCCGAGGCCGCCCACATCCGCGGCCAGATCGATCGCCTGACAGCGGACGCCAAGGCCCGCGCGAGCTAGGATCACCGCCGAAACGGAGACGTCCACATGCGGCAACCGCTGCCCGAGCAGGGCCAAGCCTGGCCTGAGCTGAAGGCCCGGATGCTCGCCTACGCTGACGGCGACGTGCGCTGGCGCGAGGGCAGGACCGCCGTCTACGTCTTCAACGCCGGCCCCGAGGTCGAGCAGGTGCAGAAGGAGGCCTACGCCCTCTTCATGTCGGAGAACGGCCTGGGCCCCGCCGCCTTCCCGAGCCTGAAGCGGATGGAGGAGGAGGTCGTGGGCTTCGGCTTGGGCCTGCTGCACGCGCCCGAGAACGCTGCCGGCGCCATCACCTCGGGCGGCACCGATTCCATCACCATGGCGATCAAGGCCGCCCGCGATTTCGCCCGCAAGGCGCGCGGCGTAGGCGGCCCGCTGAACATCGTCGCGCCGCGCTCGGCCCACCCGGCCTTCGACAAGGCCTGCGCCCTGATGGAGATCGAGGTGCGGCGCGTGGCCCTCAAGGACTACCTGGCCGATCCGGCGGCGATGGCGGCGGCGGCCGACGCCTCGACCGTGATGATCGTGGGCTCGGCGCCCAACTTCCCCTACGGCCTGATCGACCCGATCGCGGCCCTGTCCGAGCTGGCGGTCGAACGCGACCTGTGGCTGCACGTGGACGCCTGCGTCGGCGGCTATATCGCCCCCTTCGTGCGGATGAACGGCGAGCCGATCGCGCCCTTCGACTTCGAGCTGCCGGGCGTGCGCTCGATGTCGGCGGACCTGCACAAGTACGGCTACTGCGCCAAGGGCGCCTCGACGGTGTTCTTCCGGTCGAAGGCCTTGCAGGACTTCATGGTCTTCGACTTCCGGGACTGGCCGGGCGGACGGATGGTCACGCCGACCCTGGCCGGCACCCGGCCCGGCGGGGCGATCTCGGCGGCCTGGGCGGTGATGAATTTCCTCGGCGTCGAGGGATATCGGGCCAAGCAGGCCCTGGTCACCGACGCGCGCGCGAAGATCGCCGCCGGGGCGGAAGCCCTCGGCTTCACGGTCCTGGGCCGCCCGCAGCTCGGCCTCCTGGCCTTCACCCGCGCCGACGCCGACTGCCTCGCCATCTGGGCCAAGCTGCGCGAGCGCGGCTGGTTCTCCGGCGTCACCACCGAGCCCAAGAGCTTGCACCTGATGCTGTCACCGATCCATGCGCAGGTCGCGGACGAGTATCTGGCCGACCTCGCCTGGGCGCTGAAGGCAGCCGGGGGCGCTGCGCCGGCCGAGGCCCCGCGGTACGCCTAACCCCGCCTCGGGATCACCGGCAGCACCACATGGCTCGGCCGCCCCGCGTCCACGAACACCGTGTTCCTGGCCACGCGCCGCGTCAGGCCCATGCCCTCCGGGTCGCCGGTGTTCGGGTTGACGTCGAAGTGGGGGAAGTTGCTGGACGAGACGTCCAGGCGGATGCGGTGGCCGGCCTTGAACAGGTTGGAGGTCGGGAAGGCCGCCACCTTGATCCGATAGCTCTGGCCCGGCGTCATCATCGCCGGCGCCTCCCAACTGTCGCGGTAGCGGCAGCGCAGGATCCCGTCGGTGAGGTTGAGCGCATAGCCCTCGGGATAGTCCTCGCTGGGCGGATAGACGTCGATCAGCTTGATGGTGAAGTCGGTGTCTGGACCATCGGAGGCGATCCAAAGCTCAGCCTCGATGGCGCCGGTGACCTCGACGTCCTCCTTCAGGGGCGCAGTCTGGAACACCAGCACGTCGGGCCGCGCCTCCAGCGGCAGATAGGGCTGGCGCGAGCCGTAGACCGTGGCCCCCTCGCGCTGGTCGAAGCCGCCGCCGCGCATCAGCGGCTCGCCGGAGGTGATCGTGCCGCCGATGCTGGGGACCGGCCGGCTGGGGTCGAAGTCGTAGCTCAACGGCTCAACTGCCGCGGCCGGAGCGGCGACCGAAAGTTGTCCGTCCGCATGCAGATGATAGGCGAGGAGCTTGGCGTCGGCGATCGGCCAGGCGCTCTCGGCGCGCCAGCGGCCGCCGTGCATCAGCCGCCCTTCCGGCGTCTTGCGCCCGACACCCTTGCCGTCCAGGCCGCCGCCCATCACGAATATCCGCACCGGCGGATCGGGATCGGACTTGCTCGAGCCCTTCAGGTGCCGGTCGAACCAGGCCAGGCGCTGGGCGTCGAGGTCGCCGTGGCCCAGCGCGTCCAGCGTCGAGCCCGGCCCGGACTCCACATCCCCGGAATAGGTCGTCGAGCGCGCCCCATGGGTCCAGGGGCCCATGATCAGCCGGATCGGCCCGGTCTTCTTCTTCGACAGCGCCACATAGTTGTCGGTCGTGGAGCGGGAATAGGCGTCGTACCAGCCGCTCATGTGGACCATGGCCGCGTCGGCGTAGCGGTCGTAGGAGCCTTCGGCGTAGATGCCGACCTGCTTCCAGTAGCCGTCGAAATTCCCGTGCCGCCACTGGTCCAGCACATAGGCCTCGTAGCCCGGGATCAGCGACAGCGGCGTATGCCCGGCCTTCCACGGCATGGAGGCGAACCAGGCCTTGAGGTCGACCTTCTTCAGCGCGGCCATCAGGCGCGGGTCCTTCTGGGCCTCGGGGCTCTCCAGGCCGAGGTTGTAGGCCCAGGTGACCTGCTTCAGCTCGAACGCCCCGCCCTGGCGGATGCCGTCCTGGTAGGCGTTGGCGAACCCGCCGCAGTCGAGGAACATGGCCTTCAGCCCCGGCGGGTTGAGGCAGGCCAGCGCCCCTTGCGTATGGGCCGCGTAGCTGAGGCCGAAGGTCCCGATCCGCCCGTCGCTCCACGGCTGGGCGGTCAGCCAGCGGCAGGCGTCGAAGCCGTCGGCCCCTTCGCTCAGGTATTTGACGAACTCGCCCTCGGAATCGTAGCGGCCGCGGCAGTCCTGGAAGACCACCACATAACCCTGGCGCACATAGGTCGCGGCCACCTCGGCGCGGGTCTTCGGCGTCTTCGGATTGGCCTGGGTGATGTCGCGGAAGCTGGTGACGTTCCGCCCATAGGGCGTGCGCTCCATGATCGCCGGAAAGCGGCCGGGCACGGCCTTGCCGCCGCGGGCCGGGCGGTAGACGTCGGTCGCCAGCTTCACCCCGTCGCGCATCGGCACGCGGATGTTGCTCTCCAGCACGACCTCGTAGGGCCCGTCCGGCGCGGCGGCCGCGCGACCGGCGCCGGCCAGGGTGAAGGCTGCGATCAGGCGCGAAAGGCCGCGCCGGGTGAAGGAGGCAGGGTGACTCATGCGAAAAAGTTCGCACGCCCTGTCGGGGCCGCCTAGCGTCGTTCGTCCTTGGGGCGAAGCGCACGCGGAGGCTGCCTATGAGCGAGAACCGGATGCCCCAGATCGAGCCAGGCTCGCTGGCGCCCGCCAAGGGCGGCATCGTCACCGCCATGCAGCTGAGCGACGCCGGCGCCGCCTCGGCCTTCTACCAGAAGGCCTTCGCCGCCCAGGAGGTGACGCGGATGCTGCACCCCGACGGCAAGCGGCTGATCCACTGCCACCTCTACATCAACGACGGCTCGGTGATGCTGAACGATCCGTTCCCCGAGCAGGGCATGCCGCACCTGGAGCCGCAGGGTTTCACCCTGACCCTGATGGTCAAGGACATCGACGCCTGGTTCAAACGCGCCGTCGACGCCGGCTGCACGGTCACCATGCCGGTCGCCAAGATGTTCTGGGGCGCGCGCTACGGCGCCCTGAAGGACCCGTTCGGCGTCAGCTGGGCGATGAACGAAGACGCGGGCTGAAGCGAATCGGCGCTCCAAAGCTCCTCCTCCCCTTGTGGGAGGAGGTGGCCCGCGACGCGGGTCGGAGGTGGGGTTTCTCGGCGCTTCAGCGGCGGCCGAAACTCAGCCTCGCACGGAGAGGCGGGCGCGACCCCACCTCCGTCAGCCGTCCGGCTGACACCTCCTCCCACAAGGGGAGGAGGATAGCGAAGGGGCCGCCCGCTTCAGAGTAAGGTTCGCTCGGTTTCAGACCCGCTCGGCAGCGGCCCAGGCGGCGCTCACCAGCTCCTCGAGCACGCCTTCGTCCACGTCCGCCAGCTTGTTGATGTAGAGGCAGCCCTTGCCGGTCCCGTGCTTGCCGAGGCGGGCCAGCCGCCCATCCCAACCCTCTGCGTGCCGGATGTAGAGCACCAGGGCGGCTTTGCGGGGCGAGAAGCCCATCGCGAGCACGCGACCCTTCTTGCCGCCCGCGAGGTCGTATTCCCGCTCGCCGAAGCCCACGATGGTCGGCCCCCACATCTTCGGCTCAAGGCCGCTGACCCGGCGCATGAGGGCGCAGAGCGCCGCCCCGTCCGCGGGCTTGGCCGAGCCCGCGATGAAACCGTCCACGTCGACCGCGGTGACCTTGGTCTTGGGCTCGTAGGGCACGGCGCTTCCTCTCGCCCATCGGCAAGCCCAGCACACTAGCCATCATCCCGCCCCTGGGCCGGATTAAATTTCGGTCAGACTTCGCGCCGCGGACGCCGGCCGACCCCCGTTCACCGAGGAGCGCATTGCGAGCCCGTCACCCAGTTGCAACGCCGGAAGGTTCCGACGCAGGGCGGAAAGACGCTTGTCATGGTGAGGCCCTACTAGCAGGCGACTAAGCTTGGCAAACGGCCCCCGTTCGGTATTGAGCGGGGAACCGTGTTCGCTGCGCGACTGTTGTGGTGAAGCTTGCGCCATCGCGCGAACCGGTCCGCAAGTGACCCCCGGAGGAATGATGGATAATCGAGAGCGCGCCGCCGCCTTTTGGAGCGAGGGTCATCCCCTCCGGCGCCCCCTGGTCATCCTGCTGGTCCTGGCCGCCCTCGCCGGCCTGATCTGGTTCGCGGTCTCCATGGCTCACAGCAGCAAGGCCGGCGGCGCCGGCGCCGGCGGGCCGGGCGGCGGACGCGGCGGGCGCCGGCCCGCGACGACCGTGGGCGTGGCCACTGCGACCACCTCCGACATTCCGATCACCCTGGACGCCCTGGGCTCGGTGACGCCGCCCGCGACGGTCACCGTGACGCCGCAGGTCTCCGGCGTGATCGTCAAGATCCTCTTCAAGGAGGGCCAACTGGTGAAGAAGGGCCAGTCGATCGCCCAGATCGACCCGCGACCGTTGCAGATGTCGCTGCTGCAGGCGCAGGGCAACGAGACGCGCGACGAGGCGCAGCTCGCCAACGCCAAGCTTCTGCTGGCCCGCGACCAGACCCTGCTCACCCAGGACTCCATCGCCCGCCAGGATGTCGACACCCAGGCCGCGCTGGTCAAGCAGCTCGAAGGCACTGTGATGACCGACAAGGCCGCCGTCGGGACGGCCAGGCTCAACCTCGGCTACTCCAACGTCGTCTCGCCAGTGGCCGGGCGGATCGGCCTGCGCGCGGTGGACCTGGGTAACTTCATCCAGGCCGGCAGCGCAACCGGGCTGGCGGTGGTGACCCAGGTCACCCCGATCGACGTGCAGTTCACCATTCCCCAGGACTCGGTCCCGAACGTGCAGGCCCAGGCCGCCAGCGGCCGCCTGCCGGTGACCGCCTTCGACCGCACCAAGACCGTGGTCCTCGACGAGGGCCTGTTCTCGACCCTGGACAACCAGATCGACCCGACCACCGGCACGGTGAAGGCCAAGGCGCGCTTCGCCAACGCCCGCGGGAACCTGTTCCCCAGCCAGTTCGTCAATGTCCGCGTGGCGCTGCAGACCCTGCACAACGTGGTGGTGGTGCCGGTGACGGCGGTCCGCACCGGGCCGCAGGGCGACTTCGTCTGGATCCTCAACCCCGACAAGACCGTGACCAAGCGCAACGTCCAGCGCGGGCCCGGCACGCCGACCATGACCAGCATCGTCCAGGGCCTGCGCCCCGGCGAGAGGGTGATCACCGAAGGCGGCGACCGCCTCACCGACGGCGGCAAGGTCACCCTGCCCGGCGACAAGAACCCGATGATGGCCTGCGCGGCCGACGTGAAGAAGCTGTGCGGCGGCAAGCAGGGCCGCGAGGCCATGATGTGCCTGCGCCAGAACATGGCCAAGGCCAGCCCCACCTGTAAGGATGCCCTGTCCGGCGGCGGCAATGGTGGCGGCGGCGGCGGTGCTGGCGGTGGCGGCGGCTTCGCCATGACGCCGGAGATGCAGGCGGCCCGCGAGGCCATGCACAAGGCCTGCGACGCCGACACGACCAAGCTGTGCCCCGGCCAGCAAGGCCGCGAAGCCATGGCCTGCCTGCGCGACAACAGCGCCAAGGCCACGGCGGCCTGCCAGGCCGCGCTGGCCAAGATGCCGAGCCGGAACGGTGGCGGCGGTGGCGGTGGCGGCGGTGGCGGCGGCGCCGCCTCGGGCCCGAGCAGCGGTATCGCCGGCGCCTCGCCCGTGGGCGGCGGCTACGGCGCCTCGGCGCCGGTCGGCGGCGCGGGTGGCGGCGCGGCCGGCGGTGGTGGCGGCGGCGGCGGTGGCGGCTTCACCATGACGCCGGAGATGCAGGCGGCCCGCGACGCCATGCGCAAGGCCTGCGACGCCGACACGAAGAAGCTGTGCCCGGGGCTGGAGGGCCGCGAGGCCTTCATGTGCCTGCGCGAGAACACCACCAAGGCCGGCGCGGCCTGCCAGGCGGCGATGGCCAAGATGCCCCATCGGCCGCCGGGCGGCGGTGGCGGCGGTCAGTGAGCAGGAAGCCTAGAGACCGGTCCCTGAACGGATGAACCCGTCACGCCCATTCATCATGCGACCCGTCGCGACCGCCCTTCTGATGGTGGCGATCGTGCTGGCGGGCCTCGTGGGCTTCAAGCTCCTGCCGCTGTCCGCCCTGCCGGAGGTGGACTACCCGACCATCCAGGTCTCGACCCTCTATCCGGGCGCGAGCCCGGAGGTGATGGCCCAGACCGTCACCGCCCCGCTCGAGCGGCAGTTCGGCCAGATGTCGGGCCTGGAGCGGATGACCTCGGTCTCTTCGGCCGGGGCCTCGGTGGTGACCCTGCAGTTCACGCTGAAGGAAAGCCTCGACGTGGCCGAGCAGGAGGTGCAGGCGGCGATCAACGCCGGCGCCACCCTGCTGCCCGCCGACCTGCCGGCGCCGCCGGTCTACGCCAAGGTGAACCCCGCCGACGCCCCGGTGCTGACGCTCGCCGTCACCTCCGACACCGTGCCGCTCACCGACGTCCAGAACCTGGTCTACACGCGCCTGGCGCAGAAGGTCAGCCAGGTCTCCGGCGTGGGCCTGGTGACGCTGTCCGGCGGGCAGCGCCCGGCCGTGCGCATCCAGGCCGACACCCCGTCGCTGGCCGCCTACGGCCTGACCCTAACCACGGTGCGCAACGCCATCTCGGCGGCCAACGCCAACACCGCCAAGGGCAGCTTCGAAGGCCCGACCCGCAGCTATTCGATCAACGCCGACGACCAGCTCCTGACCGTCGACGACTACCGGAACATGATCATCGCCACCCGCAACGGCGCGTCCGTGCGGCTGTCCGATGTGGCCAAGGTGGTCCAGGGCGCGGAGAACACCGCGCTGGGCGCCTGGTCCGGCAAGACGCCGGCGATCATCGTCAACGTCCAGCGCCAGCCCGGCGCCAACGTCATCGCCACCGTCGACGCCATCAAGGCCCAGCTCCCGGAACTGACCGCGGCCCTGCCGCCCGGGCTGAAGGTGACCGTGCTGTCCGACCGCACGACCGGCATCCGCGCCTCGGTGCACGACGTGGAGATGGAGCTGCTGCTGGCCGTGGGCCTGGTGGTGCTGGTGATCTTCCTCTTCCTGCACTCGATCCGCGCCACGATCATCGCGGGCCTCGCCGTGCCGATCTCGCTGATCGGCACCTGCGGGGTGACCTACCTGCTGGGCTTCTCGCTCAACAACCTGAGCCTGATGGCCCTCACCATCGCCACCGGCTTCGTGGTCGACGACGCCATCGTCATGCTGGAGAACATCTCCCGCCACATCGAGGACGGCGAAGCGCCGTTCGAGGCCGCGCTCAACGGCGCCAAGCAGATCGGCTTCACGATCATATCGCTGACCGTCTCGCTGCTGGCGGTGCTGATCCCGCTACTGTTCATGGGCGACGTGGTGGGCCGGCTGTTCCGCGAATTCGCCATCACGCTCGCCATCACCATCCTGATCTCGGCGGTGGTCTCGCTGACCCTGACGCCGATGATGGCCGCGCGCTGGATGCGCCCCGAGGAGGGCCTCAAGCCCGGCAGCTTCGGCGAGAAGACCCAGGCCTGGTTCGACAAGCTGATCGGCCGCTACGACAAGGCCCTGCAGTGGGTGCTCGACCGCCAGAAGGCGACGCTGATCACCGCGATCGCCACCTTCCTGTTCACCGTCCTGCTCTATGTGGTGATCTCCAAGGGCCTGTTCCCCGTGCAGGACACCTCACAGCTTCAGGCGCGCGTCGTGGCGCCGCAGACGGTGTCCTATCCGCGGATGGTGCAGCTTCAGCAGGCGGTGGCCGCCGCCGTGCTGGAAGACCCGGCGGTGGAGAACCTGTCGTCCTTCGTGGGCGTCGACGGCGCCACCAACGCCACGCTCAATTCCGGCCAGATGCTGATCAACCTGAAGCCCAATCACGGCTCGCAGGCCAAGGTCATGCAGCGCCTGCGCGATCGCGCCGCCGGGGTGCCGGGCGTCCAGCTCTTCATGCAGCCCACCCAGGACCTGACCGTCGACGCCGAGTCCGGCCCGACCCAGTACCGGGTCTCGGTCGAGGGCGCGAACACCCAGGCGGTCGACGACTGGGCGGTGAAGCTGACCGGCGCCCTGACCCAGGAAAAGAAGCTCGCCAACGTCACCACCGACGCCTCCGACAAGGGCCTGTCGGCCTTCGTCAACATCGACCGCGACACCGCGGCCCGGCTGGGCATCACGCCCGCCTCGATCGACGATTCCCTCTATTCCGCCTATGGCCAGCGGATCGTCTCGACCATCTTCACCGAGACCAACCAGTACCGGGTGATCCTGGAATCGCGGTCCACCGACGCCACGCCCCGGGGCCTGGCCGACGTGCAGTTGCAGTCCACCGGCGGGTCCACGCCGCTCTCGGCGGTGTCCACCATCAAGGAGCAGACCGCCCCGCTGCAGGTGCGCCACGTGGCCCAGTTCCCGGCCGCGACCATCGGTTTCGACACCGGCCAGGGCGCCTCGCTCGGGACCGCTGTCAGCGCCATCCGCGCGGTGGCCGACAAGGTGGGCAAGCCCGCCGGCCTGACCCTGACCTTCCTGGGCGCGGCGGGCGCCTACGAGAACTCGCTGAACAACGAGCTGTGGCTGATCCTGGCGGCGGTGGTCTGCGTCTACATCGTGCTGGGCGTGCTCTACGAGAGCTACATCCACCCGCTGACGATCCTGTCGACCCTGCCCTCGGCCGGGGTCGGGGCGCTGCTGGCCCTGATGGTCACCGGCAACGACCTGGGCGTCATCGGGATCATCGGCATCATCCTCCTGATCGGCATCGTGAAGAAGAACGCGATCATGATGATCGACTTCGCCCTGGACGCCGAGCGCGAGCAGGGGATGAGCGCGCGCGACGCCATCCACCAGGCCGCCCTGCTGCGCTTCCGGCCGATCCTGATGACCACCATGGCGGCCCTGTTCGCGGCCGTCCCGCTGATGCTGGCCATCGGCCAGGGGGCCGAGCTGCGCCGGCCGCTGGGCATCGCCATCTTCGGCGGCCTGATCGTCAGCCAGCTCCTGACCATCTTCACGACGCCTGTGGTCTACCTGGCCTTCGACCGCCTGGTCCCGAAGAAGGCCCGGACGGGCCCCGCCCAGGGCGAGGCGCCCGCCGCTTCGCCGGAGCCGGCGGAATGAACCTCTCCGCCCCCTTCATCCGGCGGCCGATCGCCACCGTCCTGCTGACCATCGGCCTGGCGCTCTCCGGCGTGGCCGGCTACCTGGTCCTGCCGGTGGCGCCCCTGCCGATGGTCGACTTCCCGGCGATCGGCGTGCAGGCGAACCTGCCGGGGGCGAGCCCCGACACCATGGCCATCAGCGTGGCCACCCCTCTGGAGCGGCGGCTGGGGGTGATCGCGGGCGTCAACGAGATCACCTCGCAGAGCTCCACCGGCTCGACGCGGATCAGCCTGCAGTTCGACATTTCCAAGAACATCGACGGCGCCGCGCGCGAGGTTCAGGCCGCGATCAACGCCGCGCGCGTCGACCTGCCCGCGACGCTGCGCAGCAACCCGACCTATCGCAAGGCCAACCCGGCCGCCGCCCCGGTGATCATCCTGGCGCTGACCTCCGACACCAAGACGCCGGGGCAGATCTACGACGCAGTCAACAACATCGTGCAGCAGCGCCTGAGCCAGGTCACCGGCGTCGGCGACGTGGAGATCGGCGGCGGCTCGCAGCCGGCGGTGCGCGTCGAGGTCTCGCCCTTCGCGCTCAACCGCTTCGGGGTAAGCCTCGAGGACGTGCGCGCCGCGATCCAGTCGGCCAACGCCAACCGGCCCAAGGGCGTGGTGCAGGACCAGGGCGGCCGGCGCCTGCAGATCTACACCTCGACGGGCGGCACCAAGGCGGCCGACTACGCCCCGCTGATCATCGCCTACCGCAACGGCGCGGCCGTGCGCCTGCAGGACGTCGCCCAGGTCACCGACAGCGTCCAGGACACCCGAACGATCGGCCTCTACAACGGCAAGCCCTCCATCGTGGTGCTGATCACCCAGCAGCCGTCGGCCAACGTCATCGCCATGGTCGACTCGGTGCGCGCGGCCCTGCCGCTGCTGCAGGCGCAACTGCCCAGCGACGTGAAGATGCAGGTGGCGTCCGACTCCACCACCAGCATCCGCGCCTCCCTGCGGGAGATCGAGATCACGCTGGCCATCGCCATCATCCTGGTGGTGCTGGTGGTCAGCGCCTTCCTGCGCCGCTGGAAGGCGACCCTGATCCCGGCCGTGGCGACCGTCGTGTCGCTGATGGGCACCTTCGGGATCATGTACCTGCTGGGCTTTTCCCTGAACAACCTGTCGCTGATGGCGCTGACCGTGGCCTCCGGCTTCGTGGTCGACGACGCCATCGTCGTGCTGGAGAACACCAACCGGCATATCGAGAACGGCATGGGCCGCTTCGAGGCCGCCCTGGCCGGCGCGCGGCAGGTGGGCTTCACCGTGCTGTCGATGAGCATCTCGCTGGTGGCGGTGTTCATCCCGCTGCTGTTCATGGGCGGCCAGGTCGGGCGCCTGTTCCGCGAGTTCGCGGTGACCCTTTCGGCGGCGGTGCTGATCTCGCTGGCCGTGTCGCTGACCACCACGCCGATGATGTGCGCCTACCTGCTGCGCTCGAAGGAAGAGGAGAAGCCGGAAGGGGCCATCAGCCGCGCCTTCGGCAAGGGCTTCGAACGGCTGCACCGGGTCTATGAGCACAGCCTCGACTTTGCGCTCTCGGCGCGGCCGCTGATGATGCTGGTCCTGGCCGCGATCATCGGCCTGAACGTCTACCTCTACATGGCCATCCCCAAGGGCTTCTTCCCGATCCAGGACAGCGGCCGCCTGAACGGCGGGCTGCGCGCCGACCAGTCGATCTCCTCCGAGGAGATGGGCCGCAAGATGAAGCAGCTCGTGGCGATCCTGATGAAGGACCCGGCGGTCGACCACGTGGTGGGCTTCACCGGCGGCGGGCGCTCGGGCGGCGGCTTCCTGTCGGTCGACCTGAAGCCCCGCGGCCAGCGCAAGGAGGGCGGCCAGGCGGTGATCACGCGGCTGCGCCCGCAGCTCGCCAAGGTGACCGGCCTCACCGTCTTCCTGAACCCGCAGCAGGACGTGCGCGCGGGCGGCCGCCAGACCAACGCCACCTATCAGTACACGCTGAAGGCCGACAACGCGCAGGATCTGAAGACCTGGGCGCAGAAGCTCAACGACGCCATGGCCACGCACACCGACGTGCTGACCGACGTCAACACCGACCAGCAGGACAACGGCGTGGAGAGCTACGTCGACGTCGACCACGACACAGCCGCGCGGCTGGGCGTCAACCTGCGCGACGTGGACAACGCCCTCTACGACAGCTTCGGCCAGCGGCAGGTGGCCAACATCTACGAGGACCTGAACCAGTACACCGTGGTGATGGAAACCGCGCCGATGTACAGCCTGTCGCCCGACGCGCTGGCCAATGTCTATGTGCCGGCGTCTGGCTCGATCACTGCGCCCACCACGCCGGCCCAGACCGCCGCCCGCCAGAGCGCCGCCGCCGTGGCCGCCGCCAACGCGGCGGCGACGCAGGCGAGCCTGTCGACCACGGCGCCTTCATCAGCCGCGGCCGGCGCGGCCACCGGCGCCAGCGGGACCACCGCCTCGTCCTCCGCCAACCCCGGCGCGCGCGACCCCTCGACCGGCAGCCCGCTCAACACCGCCGTGCGCCGGATGGTGCCGCTTAGCGCGATCGCCCACTTCTACAACCGCTCCACCCCGGCGGCGATCAACCACCAGGACGCCGAGCTCGCCACCACCGTCTCGTTCAACCTGGCGCCCGGCGCCTCCCTGAGCGACGCCCAGACGGCGATCAGCGAGGCCGAGGCGGACATCGGCATGCCGACCAATGTGCGCGGCAGCTTCCAGGGCACCGCCAAGAGCTTCACCGACAGCCTGAAGCAGGAGCCGGTCCTGATCCTGGCGGCGCTGATCGCCATCTACATCGTCCTGGGCGTGCTCTACGAGAGCCTGGTCCACCCGATCACGGTGCTGTCCACCCTTCCCTCGGCGGGCGTCGGCGCGCTCCTGATGCTGATGGTCTTCAAGATGGAGTTCTCGATCATCGCCCTGATCGGCATCTTCCTGCTGATCGGCCTGGTGAAGAAGAACGCAATCCTGATCATCGACTTCGCGCTCGACGCCCAGCGCAGCCGCGGCCTGTCCGCCGTCGAGGCCATCCGCGAGGCCTGCCTGCTGCGCTTCCGCCCGATCCTGATGACCACCATGGCCGCCGGCCTCGGCGCCCTGCCGCTGGCCATCGGCTTCGGCGAGGGCTCCGAACTGCGCCAGCCGCTGGGCGTCGCCATCATCGGCGGCCTGATCGCCAGCCAGCTCCTCACCCTGCTCACCACTCCGGTGGTCTACGTTTACATCGACCGTTGGCGGCGGCGTCGCGACGAGCGCTTCCTCAGCCGCAATAGCGTCGAAGGCCAGGCCTTGCCCGCATGATCCAGTCCCCGTTCCGCCTTTCCGGCATCCTGCTGGCCTCCGCCGCCCTCGCCGGCTGCGCGGTCGGCCCCAACTATGTTCGGCCCACCGCGCCGCTCTCGCCGACCTTCAAGGAAGCCGCCGGCTGGTCGCCCGCGGCCCCGGCCGACACCCTCGACCGCGGCGACTGGTGGACGCTGTTCAACGACCCGATCCTGAACGGCCTCGAGGCCAAGGTGCAGGTGTCGAACCAGAACATCGTCGCCGCGGAGGCCGCCTACCGCGAGGCGCGCGACGTGGTCACCGAGCAGCGCGCGAGCCTGTTCCCGACCGTGACCCTCAACGGCAGCGGCTCGGAGTCCGGCTCCGGCGGCGGCAGCAAGGGGACGGTGATCACCGGCGCCGGCGGCAGCACGGTCGTCACCGGCGGCGGCAGCACCCATACCAGCCAGTACCGCGCCAGCGTCGGCGGCGCCTGGGAGCTCGACGTCTGGGGCCGCATCCGCCGCACCATCGAGGCCGCCAAGTCCAACGCCCAGGCCACGGCCGCCGACCTGGCCGCCGCGCGCCTGTCGGCCCAGGGCATGCTCGCCATCGACTACTTCGGCCTGCGCGAAGCCGACGCCGAGATCGCCCTCGACCAGGCCACCGTGGCGGCCTACCAGCGCTCGCTGACCATCGCGTCCAACCGCTACGGCGCCGGCGTCACGGTGCGCAGCGACGTCTACCAGGCGCAGACCCAGCTCGCGAACGCCCAGGCCGACCTGGCGGGCCTCAGCCAGACGCGCGCCACCTTCGAACACGCCATCGCGGTGCTGACCGGCGAGGCGCCGGGCAACTTCTCCCTGCCGCCGGCGCCCTGGGTCGGCACGGTCCCGGCGATCCCGCCGGCCGTGCCCTCGACGATCCTGCAGCGGCGCCCCGACATCGCCGGCGCCGAGCGCCGGGTGCAGGCGGCCAACGCGCAGATCGGGGTGAACACCGCCGCCTATTTCCCGACCCTGACGCTCAGCGGCAGCTACGGCTTCGCCGCCAGCGAGCTGGGCTCGCTGTTCAACAGCGCCAATTCCCTGTGGAGCTACGGCGCTTCGGCGGCCGAGACCCTCTTCGACGCCGGCGCGCGCCGGGCCCGCGTCAACGAGGCCAAGGCGACCCACGACCAGACGGTGGCCAGGTACCGCGAGACGGTGCTGGAGGCGCTGCAGGACGTCGAGAACCAGCTCGCCGCCACCCGGGTGCTGGCCGAGCAGGCCACGCTGCGCGCCGAGGCCTCGGTGGCCGCCGACGCGGCCGAGAGGATCGTCATCAACCAGTACCAGTCGGGCCAGGTCGTCTACACCGACGTGGTCACGGCCCAGACCGCCGCCTACACCGCGCGGCGCGCGCTGGCCCAGTCCGCCGTCCAGCGGCAGACGACGGCGGTGGCCCTGATCCAGTCGCTGGGCGGCGGCTGGCAGGCCGGGACCGACCCTAAAGTTTCTCGCTGATCTTGATCGCCGCGCGGCAACCGGCGCCGATCACCGCCGAGAGCAGGGCGTAGCCCGGCGCAGCCTTCGCGCCCTCCTCCACCGCCAGGTCGCGGTGGGCGAGCTCCTCGTCGCGGAAGCCCGACAGCTCGGCCGCCAGCTTGGGGTCGCGCTCGGCCAGCTCGGCGATCTGGTGGGCGTAGTGCTCCTCGATGACGGTCTCGACCGCCTCGGTGCAGGCGTGGGCGGCCTTGTCGCCCATCAGCGCCGTGCCGGCTCCGAGCGCGAAGGCCGCGATCCGCCAGACCGGCGCCAGGGCCGTCGGGCGCACCCGGCGCTCGGTCAGCAGCGTGTCGAACCGCGCCAGGTGCTGGGCCTCCTGGGCCTCCATGTGGGCGAGCTGGCCGGCGATGCGCTCGTGGCCAGCGGCCTCGCCCAGGACGGCCCGCTGGCCACGGTAGATGGCGACGGCCGCCATCTCGCCGGCGTGGTCGACGCGCAGGATCTCGGCCATCCGCGCCGCGGTCGCGCCGCGCCCCGGCCGGGGCGGGATGGGCTTGGCGCTCATGGCTTGGCCCGTTCGCGCAGGGCGGCCGCGACGCTCAGCGCCACGAGCCCGATGGAGGCGAGCGTGTTCCAGCCGGCCATGGACAAACCCAGGAACACCCAGGCCGGCCGGTCGCACGCCGGCATCTTCACCCCGCCGCCGTTCAGCAGCGCCTTCAGCGAGGCCATGGTCACCGCCCCGCCGCCGGAGCAGCTCTGGGGCCCGGGCCAGAACTTCCATTCCACGCCGGCGTGGTAGCCGGCCACCCCGACGCCGGCCAGGAAGACCAGCGCGAGCAGCCAGCAGGTGGCCTCGCGCCAGCGCGCGCCGCCGGGCAGGCGCACCAGGACCATGGCCGCCGCCGCGAGGCCGCCGGCGACCCAATAGACCGTCCGCTGCTTCAGGCAGAGTTCGCAAGGCGCGAGGCCGCCGAAGGTCTGAAAGGCGTGGGCTGCGGCCAGCATGGCCGCCGAGACCAGCAGGGCGACGAGCCGCCAGCGGTCGAGGAAGGATCGCAGGATCATGGGTCGGGATATGAGCCCAATTGCGCCGCTAGCCAAAGACCTTCAACGCGACGAGGCCGCCGACCAGCAGCACCAGGAAAGCCAGGGCGTAGATCGCCAGCCGACGTTCGACCTCGTGGAGGATCGCCGGACCGTAGGCCTTCAGCACGGCGGCCTCGATGAAGAACCGCGCGCCCCGCGTGACGATCGCCGCCCAGACGAAGGTGAAGAGGTCGAAGTGCGCCAGGCCCGCGCTGATGGTCACCAGCTTGAACGGGATCGGCGTCAGGCCCTTGAACAGGATCACGCCCAGGCCGTACCTGGCGAACCAGGCCTGGAATTCCTGCTGGCCGTTCGCATGCCCGAAGAACGCCAGGATGGCGTGGGCGAGCGGGCCCAGGAACATGCCGATCGCATAGCCGAGCAGCCCGCCCAGCACCGAGGCCGCGGTGCAGATCGCGGCGAACAGGAAGGCCCGCTGCGGCCGCGCCGCCACCATCGGGGCCAGCATGACGTCCGGCGGCACCGGGAAGAACGAGCTCTCCGCAAACGACACCGCCGCCAGCGCCCACGGCGCATGCTTCGACGCCGCGAGGGCCAGGACCTGGTCGTAAAGCTTGCGGAGCATGGGGGTCCCAGCGGCGGCGTCCGGCGTTCAGCTATCAGGCGAGACGAGTCTTGTCTTCCCGCTACCGGAAACTAGTTTCATATGATACGACTTCGCCGCGAACAGGAGATTCCGCAATGAACGTCCAGACTCAGGCCCAAGGCCGCGACCTCTTCGAAAATCCGCTGGGCACCGACGGTTTCGAGTTCGTGGAATTCACCTCGCCCGAGCCGGAGCGGCTGAAGGGCCTGTTCGAGCTGATGGGCTTCACCGCCGTCTCGAAGCACCGGTCGAAGAACGTGCTGCGCTTCCGCCAGGGCGACATCAACTTCATCCTGAACATGGAGGCCTCCGGCCAGCCGGCCGACTTCCGGCAGGTGCACGGCCCCTCGGCCAACGCCATGGCCTTCCGCGTTAAGGACGCCGCCAAGGCCCTGAAGCTGGCCATCGAGCGCGGCGCGACGCCGGTCACCGGCCCGGTCGGGCCGATGGAGCTGAACATCCCGGCGATCGAGGGGATCGGCGGCTCGAACCTCTACCTGGTCGACCGCTACGGGGCCCAGGAGATCTATGATGTGGACTTCGTGCCCATCCCCGGCGCGGCCGAGGCGGCGGCGAAGAACGCCAAGGGCCTCACCTACCTCGACCACCTGACCCACAACGTCCAGCGCGGCAACATGGTCAAATGGGCCGACTTCTACGAGCGCATCTTCAACTTCCGGGAAATCCGTTACTTCGACATCGAGGGCGCCCAGACCGGCCTGTTCTCCAAGGCCATGACCAGCCCGGACGGCAAGATCCGCATCCCGCTGAACGAAAGCCAGGACGAGCATTCGCAGATCGAGGAGTTCCTGCGCGACTACCACGGCGAGGGCATCCAGCACGTCGCGCTGGGCGCCGACGACATCTTCCATTCGGTGGAGTCCATGCGCGAGCTGGGCGTCAGGTTCCAGGACACCAACGACACCTACTACGAACAGCTCGACGGCCGCGTGCCCGGCCACGGCGAGAACCTCCAGCGCCTGAAGGCCGACAAGATCCTGCTCGACGGCGCGCCCACCGAGGGCCAGGGCCTGCTGCTGCAGATCTTCACCGAGAACATGATCGGCCCGATCTTCTTCGAGCTGATCCAGCGCAAGGGCAACGAAGGCTTCGGCGAGGGCAACTTCAAGGCCCTCTTCGAATCCATCGAAATGGACCAGATGCGCCGCGGCGTGCTTCCGCCTAAGTAAGGGCGATGAGCACATCGAACTGGTCCCTGGTCGCCCACGGCGGCTCCGGCGTCATTGACCGCGCCGATCTGAATCCCGAGCAGGATCGCGCCTACCGCGCGGTCCTGGCCCAGGCCGCCGAAACCGGCGCGGCGGTGCTGGGCGGCGGCGGGGCGGCGCTCGACGCGGTCGAGGCCGCGATCCACGTCCTGGAGAACGACCCCCTGTTCAACGCCGGGCGCGGCGCGGTCTTCACCGCCGATGGCCGCGTGGAGCTGGACGCCGCGATCATGGACGGCGCGACGCTGGCCGCGGGCGCGGTGGCGGGCCTGACCCGGACGCGCAACCCGATCTCGGCGGCGCGCGCGGTCATGGAGCGGTCGCCCCACGTCCTGCTGGCCGGCAGCGGCGCCGACGCCTTCGTCGCGGCCGAGGGCCTGGCGCAGGTCGACCCCGGCTATTTCTTCGTCGAACGGCGCTGGCGCGCGCTGGAGGCGCAGCTCGTTCGCGACGGCCTGCCGGTTCCGTCTCGGCCCCACGGCGCCTGCACAGACCTCGCCCACGCGGCGCTGGCCCACGACGAGGGCAAGCGCGGCACGGTGGGTGTGGTGGCTCGCGACGCCCAAGGCCATGTGGCGGCCGGCACCTCCACCGGCGGCACCACCGGCAAGCGCTGGGGCCGGGTGGGCGACGCGCCGTTGATCGGCTCCGGCACCTACGCCACGGACCGCGCGGCCGCCGTCTCCGGCACCGGCGAGGGGGAGTATTTCATCCGCCTGGCCGTGGCCCACGAGATCTGCGCCCTGGTCGAGCTGAAGGGCCTGAGCCTGCAGGCCGCAGTCGACGAAGTGATCCACAACCAGTTGACCGCCCTCGGCGGCGTAGGCGGCGTCATCGCGGTCAGCCCGGACGGCCAGATGGCCTGGGGCTTCAACACCTCGGGCATGTACCGCGCCCGCATCGCCGACGGTCGGCCGCTCGAAGTGGCGATCTACAAGGACGAACCCTGATGGCGACCCGCAACTGGATCCCCGTACGCGCGGCCCAAGGCGAGCACTCCCGCCAGGCCCACGCCGACATGCCGCCTGGCACCTACGAGCGGGAGATCTCAAAGGAGGGCTTCTTCGGCCCCGCCGCCTTCATCCACCACCGGCGCCCGCCCACCGGCTGGGTGGATTTCCAGGGGCCGCTTCGCCCCCGCGCCTTCGACCTCAACGCCCTGAACGCCGCCGAGCCCAGCCCCTGGGCGTCCGGCAAGGTGCTCGGCAACACGGCGGTGGAGATCCGCTTCTGGAAGCTCGCCGCGGCCATGCCCGCCCTGGCCCGCAACGCCGACGGCGACCAGCTCCTGTTCATCCACCAGGGCTCGGGCGAACTCTTCTGCGACTACGGCCGCCTGGCCTATCGGGGCGGCGACTACCTCTACCTGCCGCGCGGCACCATGTGGCGGCTGAAGCCCGCCGAACCGACCGCCGTCCTGATGATCCAGGCCAGCAACACCCACTTCACCCTGCCGGACAAGGGCCTGCTCGGCGGCCACGCCCTGTTCGACCCGGCCATGCTGGAAACGCCGGTGATCGACGAGGCCTTCCGCGCCCACCAGGAGGAGGCCGGCGAATTCCGCGTCGAGATCAAGAAGCGCGGCGAGGTCTCCACCGTCACCTATCCCTACAATCCCCTGGACGCCGTCGGCTGGCACGGCGACCTCGCGCCCGTGCGGCTGAACGTGGCGGACCTCAGGCCCGTTTCCAGCCACCGCTACCACCTGCCGCCCAGCGTCCACACGACGTTCCTCAGCGACCGGTTCGTGGTCTGCACCTTCGCGCCCAGGCCCTTCGAGACCGATCCCGGCGCGCTGAAGGTCCCGTTCTTCCACAACAACGACGACTTCGACGAGGTGCTGTTCTACCACGCCGGCGACTTCTTCAGCCGCGACCACATCGAGGCCGGGATGATGACGTTCCACCCGTCCGGCTTCACCCACGGGCCGCATCCCAAGGCGTTGAAGAACATGCTCTCGCAGCCCAAGCCCGCGACCGACGAATATGCCGTGATGATCGACACCCGCGATCCGCTGGAGGTCGGCGAGGCCGCAGCCGGCGTCGAGAACCCGGCCTACGTGGATAGCTGGAAGGGCGCGTGAGCAACCAGGACGACCTGGAAGCCGCGGCCCATGAGGAACTGGACCGCGCGCTCAGCCTGGGCTGGCCCCAGCTCGCCCGGCACACGCCCTGGGGCGACACCTTCGAGGGTTTCACGCCCGGCGGCCGCGAGGTCTGTTTCGAGCGCAGCTACCTTTGGGAGGGCGATCCGGGCGGCGACATCCGGGTCGAAGTCATGGTCTATGAGCCCAAGGCCTATGAGGACGGCGTCAAATTGACCCGCGAGATTCGCCGCAATCCCCTGCCCGGGGACCTGAAGGAGAACCTATGAAGCTTGCGTCCCTGAAGGGCGGCCGTGACGGGCGGCTGGTGGTGGTGTCCAACGATCTGGCCTGGTTCACCGAGGCCCACCATATCGCCCCCACGCTGCAGGCGGCGATGGACCACTGGCAGGGCCTCGAACCGGTGCTGCGCGGCCTGGCCGAGAGCCTGGAGCTTGGGGCGGTCCCGCGCGAGCGGTTCCACGAGCACGCCGCGGCGAGCCCTCTGCCGCGGGCCTACCAGTGGGCGGACGGCTCGGCCTATGTAAACCACGTGGCCCTGGTGCGCCAGGCGCGCGGGGCGGAAATGCCGGAGAGCTTCTGGACCGACCCCCTGATGTACCAGGGCGGCTCCGACGGGTTCCTGGGCCCGCGCGATCCGATCCCGCTGGCCGACCCGGCCTGGGGGCTCGACCTGGAGGGCGAGATCGCGGTGGTCACCGGCGACGTGCCGCAAGGCGCCGGCCGCGAGCAGGCGCTCGCCGCCATCCGCCTGGTGATGCTCTGCAACGACGTCTCCCTGCGCAACCTGATCCCCGGCGAACTCGCCAAGGGCTTCGGCTTCTTCCAGTCCAAGCCCGCCTCGGCCTTCTCGCCGGTGGCCGTCACCCCCGACGCGCTTCCCGGCTGGAAGGACGGCAAGCTCCACGGCGCGCTCTCCGTCGAGTTGAACGGCAAGCCCCTGGGCGAGGCCGACGCCGGCGTGGACATGACCTTCGACTTCGGGACCCTGGTCGCCCATGCCGCCAAGACGCGGGCCCTGTCGGCCGGCTCCATCGTGGGCTCGGGCACCGTCTCCAACCGCGGCCCCGACGGCGGCCCCGGCAAGCCGGTCAGCGAGGGCGGCGTCGGCTATAGCTGCTTGGCCGAGGTCCGCACCATCGAGACCATCGCGTCGGGCGCGCCCAAGACGCCCTTCCTGGCGGCGGGCGACACGGTGCGGATCGAGATGCGGGACCCCAAGCGCCATTCGATCTTCGGCGCCATCGAGCAGACGGTGGCCGCGGGATGACCGCCGAGCCGACCGGGACGGGGACGCGGAGCGAGGAACTCAAGCTCGACGCCTACCTGCCCTATCGGCTCTCGGTGGCCTCCAACGCCGTCTCCGGCCTGATCGCACGGGCCTATCAGGACCGCTTCGCCCTGACGGTCCCGCAGTGGCGGGTGATCTGCGTCCTCGCCGAGGACGGCGGCCTGACCCAGGGCCAGATCGTCGCCCGCACGGTGATGGACAAGGTGACGGTGAGCCGCGCGGCCCAGGGCCTGCTGACGCGGCGGCTGGTGGCGCGTTCCGACCACCAGGCCGACGGCCGCAGCCATGTCCTGGCGCTGACCAAGGAAGGCGCGAGCCTGCATGCGGAGATCGCGCCGCTCGCCTTGGCCTATGAGGCCGCGCTAATCTCGGGCCTGGCGCCGGAAGAGGTCGGCCTGCTCAAGCGCCTGCTCGCGCGCCTGCAGGCCGCAGCCGGGCAGCTCAGCGGCGACGCCGCGCCGCCCCCCGCCTGATCGCATATCGACGTTTTTCAACATCCTCGCCCCTTCCGCGAATAGAGCGTATTGGTTGTAAAGGGGGCGTGCAGCGACTCACCTTGGGTTGTCGATGCCCGGGCGTGGTGGGGCTTCGGCATGTCGGTCCAGGAATGGCTGTTCAACCCGGCGGGCATGACCCCGCATGGATTCTGCCTCAGTTGGTCACCGAGTCTGATCGCCCTGCACGTCGTCTCCGACGCCGTCATCGGGCTGGCCTATTTCTCGATTCCCCTGGCCATAGCTGAGTTCGTTCGCCGCCGGCCCGACCTGCGCTATGGATGGGTTGCCTATCTCTTCGTGGCCTTCATCCTGGCGTGCGGAACGACCCATTTCATGGGGATCGTGACCCTTTGGGCGCCCGCCTATGGCGTCGAGGGGCTCATCAAGCTCTTGACCGCGGTGCTGTCGATCGCCACCGCGGCCCTGCTGTGGCCGCTGATCCCCAAGGCCGCCGCCCTGCCATCGGCGGCGCAACTCGAGATTCTCAACCAGGATCTGGAGCGTCGGGTCGCCGACCGGGTGCAGGATCTGGAGGAACTCAACGCCCGGCTGACCGCGGCCCTGGAGGAGAAGATCCATGCGCAGCAGGCCCAGGCCCACAGTGACGCCCATTTTCGTGCAAGCTTCGAATCCGCTGCGGTGGGCCAGGTGCACTACGACCCGGTCTCGGGGCTGATCTTGCGCGCCAATCACGCCTATGCGGCCATGCTGGGCTACGAGCCGGAAGAACTGGCGGGCCGTCTGGGCTCGGACTTCACCTATCCGGACGACAGGGACTCAACAAGCTACGGGGAGATGCTGCACGGCTCCGGCGCCAGCTATGCGCGCGAGAAGCGTTATCTCCGACGCGACGGCACGCCGGTCTGGGGACGGGTCTCGGCCTCCCTCGTGTGCGCGCCGCAGACCGACAAGCCGCTGTTGGCCGTCGCCGTGGTCGAGGACATCGACGAGGGCCACAAGGCGCAGATCGCGCTGCGCGAGGCCAAGCACGACCTGGAGATCGTCGTCGAGGAGCGCACCGCCGCCCTCGCCCAGCGGGACCTCCTGTTGCGCGAGGTCTACCACCGGGTGAAGAACAACCTGCAGATTGTCGACAGCATGTTGCTGATGCAGGCGCGGCGCCTGACTGATCCCGACGCGAAGGCGGCGCTAGAGAATCTGCGCGGCCGGGTCTATGCGCTGGGCCTGGTGCATCACCAGCTGATGGGCTCGAAGGACCTTGAGACCTTCGATGTCGCACCTTTCCTCGAAGAGCTGTCGCGCCATCTGCTGGAAGGCGCCGGCCGGGCCGAGGTAGGCCTTTCCGTGCGCGCCGCACCGCTTAAGGTCGGTCTCGACTTCGCGATTCCTTTAGGCCTGCTCGTGACCGAACTGGTGACCAATTCCATGAAGCATGCTTTCGGCGGCGGTCCCGGGGCCATCGACGTCACGCTCGACGACGTCGAGGCGGGCGAGGTGGTGCTGCAGGTCAGCGACAACGGCCGCGGCTACGATCCCGCCGCGGCCAGCGGGGGCCCCTCGCTCGGCGCGTCGATCGTCGATGGGCTGGTTCGTCAGCTCCGCGGCGTCCTGACCGTTTCCAGCGAAGGCGGGACCCGCAGCGTGATCCGGCTGCCGGCGCCGGTGCACGCATGAGCGGCCCGCTGGAAGACTGCGTCGCCGTGGTCGACGACGAATTCCTGATCGCCACCGGCCTGACCATGCAGCTCGAGGACATGGGCATGAGGGTCTGCGGCACGGCCGCGACCGCCGACGAGGCGGTGAGCCTGGCCCAGGCCGCACGGCCGGCCGTGGTGCTGATGGACGTTCGCCTGGCCGGCCAGAAAGACGGCATCGACGCGGCTCTGGCCATCCACGAGACGGTCGGGTCCAAGGTGATTTTCGTGACCGGATCGCGCGAGGCGGCGACCATCGCGCGGATCGAGCAGGATCACCCGGCCGGCCTGCTGTTCAAGCCGGTCCTCGCCTGGCAACTGCGCGAGGCGATCAGCGCCGCCTTGGCCAGCTAGGGTTAGTGGGCGTAGGCTTCCGGGGCGCGCACGCTCCAGCGGTGCGAGCCTTCGCCGAACGGCAGGTGGAAGCCGTAGGCGGCCCGCCTGCGCTCATCGCGCCAGTTCTGTTCGAAGGACAGGATCACCGCCTCTTCCAGCTCCTCGGGAATCTGGCGGGCGTCGTGGCCCATGTGCTTGGCGATCTGCTCGATCACCGTGGCGCGATGCGCCTCGCCACCGAGCGACAGCAGGGCTTCTCGGACGCGCTTGGCGAGGGTCTGGGTTCCACGGGCCGGCTTTTTGCTGGCGACGGCGACTTCAGTGTTCATCGGGGTTTGTCCCATGCGGGTTCTGCACGCGGTAACCCTGCGCCCACTCGTTTAGCGGCGGGTTAAGGGGCAGGTTGAATTCCGAGTTAATCCGCACCCAGAGGTTTAGCCCGGTCCGCGGCTAGCCGAGGCCGAACGCGCGCGCCGTCTGATAGACGACGAAGGCCGCGAGATAGGCCAGCGCCGTCATGTAGGCCAGCATCACCGCCGGCCAGAGCCAGGAGTTGGTCTCGCGCTTCACCACCCCGATGGTCGAGGCGCACTGCGGGGCGAAGACGTACCAAGCCAGGAAGGCCAGGCCCGTGGCGATCGACCAGTTGTGCTGCAGCGTCGTGGCCAGCGCGCCGGGCGAGGCGTCGGCGGCGCCGATGGCGTAGACCGTGCCCAGCGCCGCCACCGCCACCTCGCGGGCCGCGAAGCCCGGGATCAGGGCGACCGTCATCTGCCAGTTGAAGCCGATCGGCGCGAGCAGCGGCTGCAGCAGGTGGCCGATCCGCCCCGCCAGGCTGTAGTTGATCGCCGGGTCCGTGGCCCCGGCCGGCGCCCCCGGGAAGGACGACAGGAACCAGACCAGGATCATCATCGGAAAGATGATCGTGCCCGCCCGGGTGATGAAGATCTTGCCGCGCAGGTAGAGGCTGCGCAGCACGTTCAGCGGGTCGGGCAGCTTGTAGGCCGGCAACTCCATCAGGAACGGCTCGACCGCGCCGCGCCAGAACAGCCGGCGGGTGACGAAGGAGACGGCGAGCGCGCTGACGATCCCCGCCGCATAGAGGCCGAACATGACGAGGCCCGGCAAGCTGAGGACGCCCAGCACCGTGCGGTTGGGGATGAAGGCCGAGATGATCAGGGTGTAGACCGGGATCCGGGCCGAGCAGGTCATCAGGGGCGCCACCATGATGGTGGTCAGCCGGTCGCGCTTGTTGTCGATCACCCGCGTCGACATGATCCCGGGGATCGCGCAGGCGAAGCTGGAGAGCAGCGGGATGAAGGCGCGGCCGTGCAGGCCGGCGCCGCCCATGATCCGGTCCATCAGGAAGGCCGCGCGGGCCATGTAGCCGAAGTCTTCCAGGAGGATGATGAAGAAGAACAGCACCAGGATCTGGGGCAGGAAGACGATCACCGAGCCCACGCCGCTGATCACCCCGTCGGTCAGGAAGCTGGTCATCAGGCCCGCCGGCAGGTGCGCGGCCACGAAGCCGCCCAGGGCCGCGAAGCCGTCGCTCATCAGGTCGCCGGCCGCCTTGGACCAGGTGAACACCGCCTGGAACATGACGAACAGCAGGGTGAGCAGGATCGCCAGGCCCGCCACGGGGTGCAGCAGCAAGGAGTCCACCTTGCCGGTGAAGGTGTCGGGGCGCTCCGGCGGGCGCACATGGGCCTTCAGGATGCGCTGGGCCTCGCGGTGGGCGTCGCGGATCTGACCGGCGTCCGGCTCGCGCCAGCTGTTCTCCGCGCCGATCGCCCCGGCCGCGATCAGGCCTTCCACCTGGGCCACCAGGTCGTCGATGCCGCGCTTGCGGGTGGCCACCGTGGTGACAATCGGGCAGCCCAGGTCGCGCGACAGGCCATCCAGGTCGATCCGCAGGCCCTGGCGTTGGGCGATGTCGTACATGTTGAGCGCCAGCACCATCGGCCGGCCCACGGCCTTCAGCTCCAGGATCAGCCGCAGCACCAGGCGCAGGTTGGTGGCGTCGGCCACGCAGACCAGCACGTCCGGCGGCTCCTCGCCCGCGAGCTTGCCAAGCACAGCGTCGCGGGTGACCACTTCATCGGGGCTGCGCGCGCGCAGCGAGTAGGTCCCCGGCAGGTCGAGGACCGAGAGCGTGCGGCCGGCGCCGGTGAACACCTGGCCCTCCTTCCGCTCGACGGTGACGCCGGCGTAGTTGGCCACCTTCTGGCGGCTGCCGGTCAGCGCGTTGAACAGCGCCGTCTTTCCGGAGTTGGGATTGCCCACCAGCGCCACGCGCGCCGTCGGCAGGGCGGCGTCGCTCATTGCGGGTCCAGCAGGATCCAGACGTCCTCGGCGTCGCGCCGCCGCAACCCGATCCGCATGTCGTCGAGCCGCACCGCGATCGGATCGCGCCAGATCGCGCCCTCGTGCAGCACCTCGATCCGCGCGCCCTCCACGAAGCCGAACTCCAGAAGCCGCCGCTGCAGCTCGTCCACGTTCACTCCGTGGTCGCCGGGATGGCTTTCGGCCCGCACGTCGACGATGACGCCCCTGTCGCCGGGCCGGGCCGCGCTGAGCCGCACGGTCCGCGCCGCCTCGTCGACGGCGGCCAGGACCTTTGCAGAGTCGGCGATCATGTCGTGCATGGGGACGCAGGTTTCCGTGTGGGGAACACTTAGTTGCGATTGATTATCAGTTTGGTTCGCAACTGTCGATGCGCAAGGGGCCGCACCCTCTTTTCCCCGCGTTGACCGTTCATCGCCCATGACTAGAGTGCGCCCGCCCTGTTACCGGCATGCCGGGGCCCCAGTGGCGAAATGGTAGACGCGGTAGACTCAAAATCTATTGCCGAGAGGCGTGCTGGTTCGAGTCCGGCCTGGGGCACCATCATCGGTTCGATCGTTCCTCGCGACGCGCAGGCCCGAGGAACTGCGCCAGTCTCAGGCGTCGCGGCGTTGAAGACGCTCCGGATTCGAACTCCGGTTCCGCCGGCCGTCTGACGAAAAGGCGCAGCTTTATCCCCGACGCCGCGTTTCCGTCCGACCTGGAGTGGAGGCGGCGCGTGACCCATCAGCAGGCCCTGGCCTTCGGCCTGGTGGCCGTCACCATCGCGATGTTCGTCTGGGGACGATTCCGCTACGACGTCATCTCGCTGGTGGCCCTGCTCGCCTCGGTGCTGCTGGGCCTGACGCCGGCGAAGAAGGCCTTCGACGGCTTTTCCAACGACGTGGTCCTGATCATCGCCTGCGCCCTGGTGGTGAGCGCCGGCTTTGCCCGGTCCGGCGTGATCGAGGCGATCCTGCGGCCGATCACGCCGCGCCTGAAGACCGCCAGGAGCCAGGTTCCGGTGTTCGTCGTCGCCACGGCGATCCTGTCGATGGCCACCAAGAACGTCGGCGCCCTGGC
>NZ_DATMNA010000106.1:0-11787 GCF_035569475.1 Phenylobacterium sp. | reverse complement strand
CCCGGCCGGGCGATGCCGGTCGAAAAGATCGCGCGTGCGATCAGCTCGGGCGAGAAGGTGTACTTCACCTGGGCGGTGGGGAAGACGTCGGTGTAGTCGGCGGTCCGGCTGGAAAGCACCGGGGCGTTGCTGTCCTTGGTGACGAAGGCCGTGTACTTGCCCTGGGTGTTCTCGACACGCGCGCCGGCCAGGAAGCTCCACGGGCCGATGTCGGTCGTGTACTGGCCGTAGCCGGCGTAGATGTTTTCCTGGGCCTCGAAATAGCCGTTCGGATCGGTCGCCGAGGTGATGGTGGTCTCGCCGTTATAGATTTTGCGGATCGCGTAGCGGTCGATGAACGGGCCGTTGGTGTAGTGCCCGTCGTAGTAGGTGTTGGCCGGTCCCGAGGCGGTGGACAGCAGGATCGACGGCGCCGTGATCCCGCTGAAGACGATCGGGTTGACGACCTTGTCCCTCAGCCGCGCCTCAAGCCCGACCTTCACGCGGTCGCTGTCATTGATCAGGTGCACGGGCGTCGAGGCGTTGACCGCGTAGGCAAATTCCTGGTCGACGTCGAACTCCGACGAATTGCTGATCTTGGTGAGCTTGTACTGGGTGGCGTCGTTCGGGTTGAACGGCGTGGCATGGGTGGCGTCGGTGACGAAGGCGAAGGTCGGGAAGTTGGGGTCGTTCACATTGTTGTAGGCGACCGGTGTCCCGGACGGCCCGCTGAAGGTCGCTCCGAAGTTATAGCCGACCGCGAAGGTGGCGCGGCTGTAGGAGGCCCGGTAGTCGAGCGCCAGATCGCCGAACTGGTCCCTGCCGCCGATGGCGTAGACCTGGTTGCGGTGCGTCTCCTGCTCGTCGGTGAGGGTGATCGCCGGGGTCGTCGTGGTCAGGAAGCCGTTGGGATCGCTCGGATTGGGGATCTGCGTTCCGGTGGCGTTGGTCCCGCTGTCCATGTTGCGCAGCAGCAGGAAGTTCTTGTGCACCGCTTCGATGTAGCCGGCGACGCTGGCGCGCACGTAGTAGCTGTGGTCGTCGTTCGGCTGGAAGTCGAACTCGCCACCGTAGCCGAAGCGCCGGCGATGGTAGTCGTACCGGCGGAAGTCGTACTGGTGGGCGGTCTTGTCGGTCGGCGGCGTGCTGGCGTCGACGTAGCTCTCCTCCAGGTCGTCGACGGCGCGCCGGTCGTCCTTGCGCGAGGCGTTGAGGACGAAGGCGAACGGGTAGGGGTTGGAAATCCAGCCCGCGGCGACAGGTTCGGCCTGGCCGTCCCCGGCGATGGCCAGGCCATGCTCGCCGAAGCCGAATCGCGCGCCGCCGGCGAGCTCCACGTTCACCGGGCCGGTGTGCCCGTGCAGCGGCTCATAGCCCCAGCCCAGGGATCCTTCGAGGAACGGGCTGGTGATGTGGGCCGCGCTGCGGGGGGTCAGTTCGACCGTGCCGCCGAGTCCCTCGCCCTCCTGCTCGGGCAGGCGGGTCTTGGTGACCACGATGCCGTCGATGGCGCCGGTCGGGATGGTGTCGAACTCCACCGCGCGGCCGCCGCCGCCTGCGGCGGTTCCGCCGGCGTTGGTGTTCATCAGGACCACGCCGCCATAGGTCGCGCCGTTCAGGTTCGCGTCGATGCCGCGGATGTTGACGAAGCGGCCCTCGCCCGTGTCGCTGGAGAGCGAGACGCCGGGAATCCGGCCAAGCGCCTCGGCGGCGTTGAAGTCGGGGTATTTGGCGATCGTCTCGGCGGACTGCACGTCGATCAGGTTCTGCGCCTTTTCCTGGCGCAGGCGCGCCTGGTTCTCTTCCCGCGGAGCGGTGACGATCAGGTCGCTGACCGCGCTGTCGCCCGACGCCGCTGGCGCGGCCCCGTCGACGTCTGCCGCCCTCGCCGCGCCGCTGAGGGCGAACACCGACGCCGCCGCCAGGAAGAGGGTTCTTTGAATCGCCATTTTTCGCGCCCCACATCAACAAATGTGACGCTGCGGTAATCAGCGACCGTGACGGTCCGGTCGAAATTTTATGAAGAATTTATGCCAACCCGCGGTTGTCCAAAACGGCCGGAGCCGCCGGGCGGGCTACTGCTGCTGCTGGCGCTGCTGATCGTAGGCGAGACCGGAGTATTGGCTGCGGCGCTGGCCGGGGCGCGGGGCCGGTTGGGAGATCCGCAGAAACTCCGGTTCGCTGACCGCCGCTCGGGCCTTGCGCACGGTGACGCCGACCGCCAGCTCGCTCTCCGCCTCGCCCTTGTAGACCCCCCGCGAGGGCGGCACGTCGGAATAGTCGCGGCCCACGGCGCAGGCGATGTGGCGTTCGGCGGCGAGGATGTTGTTGGTGGGATCCAGGCCCACCCAGCGCAGGCTCGGCAGGAAAACCTCTACCCACGCGTGCGTGGCGTCGGGGTCGGAGCGGTCGCCGGCCTTGCGGTCGGTGAACAGGTAGCCCGAGACGTAGCGGGCGGGGATGCCCCAGCCGCGGCAGATGGCGATCATCACGTGGGCGAAGTCCTGGCAGACCCCCTTGCGGGCCTTCAGCACATCGTCGATCGGCGAATCGGCGCGGGTGACGCCGGCCTCGTAGGCGAAGGCGTCGTAGAGAACGTGCTTGAGGTCGCACACCGCGCTCAGCGGGTCGCGGACCCGAAGCTCGTCGAGGTTCCGCTCGGCGATGAAGGCCGCCAGGGCCTCGGTCGGGCCGGCGAAACCGTGCGGGTGCAGGTAGTCGAAGTGCTCGCCCCGCACGAAGTCCGACTTCAGCCGATCCCACTCCCCGCGGTCCAGGTGGTCGGGCAAGGCGGGCGGCGGCTCGGTCTCCACCGCCGAGCGGGCGGTGATGGTCAGCCGGTCGTGCGGCTGGGGGATATCGAAGTGATAGACCGCGTTGCCGAAGGTGTCGGCGTAGGAGAATAGCTGTGCGGCAGGATCGATTTCCAGCTCGAAGCTGATCAGCCGCTGGTGGGCGCGTTTCTGAGGCTGCATCCACAGCTCCATGACGCTCTCGCGCACGGGCTCGTCGTACTGGTAGCGGGTCGAGTGGCGGACGGCGAGGAGCACGGCGTTCGTCCTTACGCGGGCAGGCGTTGTTCGAGGGTGTAGGCGACGAAGGTCTCGTAGACCTGGCGATGCACTGCGGCGCATTCGTCCAGGACGGCGCCCAGGAAGGCGCTGGCGCCGCCGGCCTGCACCTCGCCGATCTCGGCGTATTGCAGGCGCGCGCGCAGCCGCCCGGCCAGGCGATCGGGGCCGGAGACGCCGGCGGCCTCCACATGGCGGCTGAGGGAGGTCAGGTGCTCCTCGATGCGGGCCGTGCAGAACCGCACCGAGCGGGGGAAGTCCTCGTCCAGCAGCAGGAACTCCAGGATGAAGCGCGGCTGCATGTCGGCGGTGTAGACCCGCAGGTAGGGCTCCAGCGCGCAGCTCATCCGCAAGAGGCCGGTGAGCGCCGAATGGTCGGCGATCGCCCGGTGGCGCCGGTCGCCGAAGCAGACCTCCAGCAGGGCGCCGATCAACTGGGCCCGCTCCAGGTAGACGCCCAGCAGCAGGAACCGCCAGCCCTCGCCGTGGCTCATGGTGGCGTCGGCGGCGCCCTTGAACAGGTGCAGGTCGGCGATGGTGTCGTGCAGGAAGGCCTGGGAGCCGTCGGCGAAGGCGCGGGCCGCGTTGGGGTCGCTCATCCGCAGGTGGATGAGGTTCAGCCGCTCCCAGGTCTCGGTGGTGATCTGGTCGCGCACCTGGCGCGCGTTCTCGCGGGCGCGGGCCAGGGAACTGGCCACCGAGCCCTGGTCCTCGCGGTCCAGCACCAGGGCCAGCGCCGCCTCGTAGGGGTTGCGAGCCTTGACGGCGTCGTCGGGGTCTCCGACGGCGGCCAGGGCGATGCGGGCGATCTGGGTGGCCGACTCCGTGCGGTCCAGGGTGGCCGTCAGCATGACGTCTGAGAGCCGGCACAGGTGCTCGGCCCGCTCCACATAGCGGCCGATCCAGTAGAGGCTGTCGGCGACCCGAGCCAGCATCATGGCTGCAGATCCTTCTTGTCCGTCAGCACCCAGGTGTCCTTGGACCCGCCGCCCTGGCTGGAATTGACCACCAGCGAGCCTTTGCGCAGCGCCACGCGGGTCAGGGCGCCGGGCGTCACCACGACCTTCTCGCCGCAAAGGATGAAGGGGCGCAGGTCGACATGCCGCGCCTCGATGGAGTGGTCGATCAAGCAGGGCGCGGTGGAGAGCTGGATGGTCGGCTGGGCGATGTAGTTGTCCGGATCGGCCCGCAGCGCCGCGGCGAACTCGTCCTGCTGGGCCTTGGTGGAATGCGGCCCCACCAGCATGCCGTAGCCGCCCGAGGCGCCCACCGCCTTGACCACGAACCGGTCGAGGTTGGCCAGCACGTGGCCGAGCTGGGCCGGCTCGCGGCAGAGGAAGGTCTCGATGTTGGGCAGGATGGCGTCCTCGCCCAGGTAGTAACGGATGATCTCCGGGACGTAGGCGTAGACGGCCTTGTCGTCGGCGACGCCGGTGCCGGGCGCGTTGCAGATCACCACATTGCCGGCCCGGTACGCGTTGAACAGGCCCGCCGACCCCAGGCCCGAATCGCGCCGGAAGGTCAGGGGATCGATGAAGTCGTCGTCCACCCGGCGGTAGATGATGTCGATGCGCCGAAGGCCGGTGGTCGTGCGCATGTAGACCATGTTGTCGTGCACCACGAGGTCGCGGCCCTCGACCAGGGGCACGCCCATCAGCCGCGCCAGATAGGCGTGCTCGAAATAGGCGGAGTTGTAGACGCCCGGCGTCAGCACCACGACCTGCGGGTTCGGGCGCCAGTCGGCCGCCATGCTCTTCAGGGTGGTCAGCAGCAGGTCGGGGTAGCGGTCGATGGGCCGCACGCCGGCGCCGCGGAAGGTGCCCGGGAACACCCGCTTGGAAGCCTCGCGGTTGGCCAGCATGTAGGAGACGCCCGAGGGCACCCGCAGGTTGTCCTCCAGCACCGCGAACTTGCCGTCCGGCTGGCGGATCAGGTCCGACCCGCAGACGTTGGCGTAGGCCTGGTGCGGCACGTAGAGGTTCTGCATCTCGCGCCGATAGGACGGCGCGTTCAGCACCAGGTCGCGCGGCACAACCCCGTCCATCAGGATCTGCTGGCCGGAATAGATGTCGGCCAGGAACAGGTTCAGGGCCTTCAGGCGCTGGGTGAGGCCGGCGTCGATGGTCTTCCACTCTTCGGCCGCGATGATGCGGGGCAGAAGATCGGTGGGAATGATCCGCTCGGTGGAGCTCTCGGCGCCGTAGACGGTGAAGGTGATGCCCTGCAGCAGGAAGAACCGCTCCAGGGTCTTCTGGCGCTCGGCCAGCTCGTCGGGGCTGAGGGTGTCGATGCGCTCGGCCAGGGCGGCGTAGTGCGGTCGCACCTTGCCCAGGGCGTCGCGCATCTCGTCGTAGGGCAGGGCCTGGGCCGCCATGGGGGGCGCCTGGCCCGCAGCCTTGGTCTTGGCGGCCTGCAACTCCACGCGCGACGTCCCTTTTACCAGCCCTTTGTCCTTAAGGCCCTTAAGCCCTGACCGGAAGATGGGCGCGGCCATTCGTCCGCCGCGCGCCTCGCCGAAGGCGACTGCCCAGGCTTTGGGCGCCCGGCCGGCGGCGCGGGTGACAGCCCGGTGGGCGGCGGTTACACCTGGACGGGGCGGGAGAGGATTCGAGAGCTTGTCTCGTCTTGTCTACGCCGTCGGCGCTGGAGCGGCCCTTTGCCTGCAGGGGCTCGCCTGTTCGGCCGAGGCGGCTGAACCCAAGGCCCAGATCGAGGGAACCCTGCCGCCCGAACTGCGCGCGCAGGTGGCCCGCGCCGTCGGCGACACCGACCGGCCGATCGAGAACCGGTTCGAGGCGCGCCGGCGGGCGCGGGAGGCGGCCGAGGACGCGATCGCCGTCCTGCGCTCCGAAGGCTACTACGCCTACGACGTCGAACCCGACGTGGGCGAGGGCGATGCGCCCAGGGCGCTGGTGAAGATCGCCCCGGGTCCGCGGTTCGTGCTGGGGCCCGCCCACATCGACTGGATCGGCGCGACGCCCGACCCTGCGGCCATGGCGGCGGCGCAGACCGCGCTGGCCCTGACGCCTGGCCGGCCGGGGCGCGCGGCCGATGTCGTGGCCGCCGAGGGCCGCGTGCTGGGGGCGGTGCAGAAGCGCGGCTACGCTGACGCGAAGGCCCAGCCGCGCGAGGTGGTGGTCGACCACGCCGACAAGACGGTGACCCCCGACTACCGGATCGCGGCGGGGCCGTTGGTCCACCTGGACTCCCTCCAGGTCACCAGCAACGGCCGCACCCACCCGCAATGGCTGCAGAACCTGGCGCCGTGGCGGCACGGCGCGCCCTACGATCCGGACCAGGTGGCGGAACTGGAGCGGCGGCTGCTCGACACCGGGGTCTACGAGTCGGTCACCGTGGCGCTGGCCCCGGCGACCGACGTGACGCCGGACGGCCTGCGGCCGGTGGTGGTCAGCCTGGCCGAGCGCGAAAAGCGCACGATCGAGCTGGGCGCCAGCTACGACACCACCGAGGGCCTCGGCCTGGACGCCAAGTGGATCGCCTACAGCCTGCTCGGCCGGGCCGACACCTTCTCGGTGCTGGGCCGCGTCTCCAACATCGACAGCCGTGTCGAACTCGACCTGTCGCTGCCGCACTGGCTGACGCCGCAGCAGACGCTCGCCGTGCGCACGGCGGTCTATCGCACCAATACGCCGGCCTATGACCAGGAAGGGGTGATGGCCAGCGCCGACGTCACCCATCGCTGGGGCCGCAACGCGACCTTCGGGCTCACCGGCACCTACGTCACCTGGGGCGGATCGATCGACGCCAGCCGCACGGCGGAACTCGGGCTGCAGACCCTGACCCCGCTGGGGCGCGACCTTGTCACCCTGGCGGGGCTCGGGGAGGCGGCGCTGGACCGCTCGGACGATCCGCTCGACCCGACCCGCGGCTGGCGGATCAGCGCGCGGATGGAGCCCACCCTGCTGACCGGGCAGGGCGTGCTGCCGTACCTGAAGCTGCAGGGCCAGCTCTCCGGCTACCTGCCCTTCGACGTCAGGGGCGACACCGTGCTCGCGGCCCGCGTCCGCCTGGGCGCGATCTTCAACGCCGCGGTGGGGGACATTCCCGCGCCGCAGCGCTTCTACGCCGGCGGCGGCGGGTCGGTGCGGGGCTTCGGCTTCCAGGAGGTGGGGCCGCGGCTGGCGGACAACACGCCCGAAGGTGGCCTGTCGCTGGTGGAGACCTCGCTGGAGGTGCGCCACCGGCTGAACGCGAAATGGGGCCTGGTGGGCTTCATCGACACCGGCGCCATCGGCGGGGCCCAGTTCCCCAGCTATCGCGATCTCAGCATCGGGGCGGGCCTGGGCGTCCGCTACAATCTGGGCTTCGGGCCGATCCGGGTGGACCTGGCCACGCCGGTCACCAGCCGGCGCGGGGGCGCGCCGCTTCAGGTCTACGTCAGCATCGGGCAGAGCTTTTGAGCGACCCCGCCGACATCCCCGCCGCACGGCGTTCGGCCCTGCCCAAGGCCATCGTGGCGACAGCGCTCGCGGTCCTGGCGTTCATCCTGCTGGCCATCGTCGGCGCGCGCTACGGGGTCCTGCTGCCGCAGACGCGCCTGCTGATAGAGGCGGCGGCCGATGGCCTGAAGGTCGGCCGGTTCGGTCGGCTGAAGATCGAGGGGCTGAGCGGCGACATCTGGCGCGACGTGCGTGTGGCCAAGCTTGTCGTCAGCGACGAGGGCGGCCCGTGGCTGGAGGCGGATAACCTCCACATGACATGGACTTACGCCCAGCTCCTGCGGAGAAATTTCCACGCCAGCAACATCGACGTCCAGGCATTGAAGATCCTGCGGCGGCCGACCCTGACCCAGAAGGGCGAGGACACCGGCCTGCCGGTCTCCTTCCACATCGACCGGGCCCACGCCCGCGTCGAGCTGGCGCCCCAGTTCAGCTACGAGCGCGGCGTCTATGACCTGTCGCTGAACCTCGACGTGGAGCGCAACGGCGACCAGCGCGGGGTCGCGCGCGCCGCCAGCTTGCTGCACCCCGGCGACCACCTGAACCTCGACTACGACGTGGCCAAGACCCGGCCGCTGAAGGTGCTGATCGACGGGGTCGAGGCGCAGGGCGGGGCGCTGGCCGGGGCGATGGGCCTGCCGTCGCGGCAGCCGTTCGTGGTGCGGGTGGCGGCGAGCGGCAAGACCTCGGCGGGCCAGTTCACCGCAGTCGCCAGCTCCGGCACGGCGCGGCCGCTGAAGGCCCAGGGCGCGTGGACTAAGGACGGCGGCGTGGCGCGCGGCGTGGTGTCGCTGACCGCCTCGGCCCTGACGGCGCGCTACGCCGACCGCTTTGGACCGCAGGCGAGTTTCGTCCTGGCCGGACGGCGCGCCGGCCCGGACCTCTTCGCCCTCGATGGGCGCGTTGCCTCGGAGAACCTGTCGGCGCGGGTCCAGGGCCTGGGCGATGTCGGCCAGCGGAGGATCGGCCCGCAGGGCCTGGGTCTGACCGCCCAGACGGCCGCCCTGTCGCGGATCACCGGCGGGCCCGCCATGGGCGCGGCGCGGCTGGCGGGCCGGGTGACCCAGGTTCCCGGCGCCAAGCCCGTCTGGCGCTTCGCCGGCGAGGCGGCGCTGTCGAAGGCCGAGCTCCGCGGCTACGGCCTGGCGCAGATCGCGGGGCCGGTCGAGGTCGTCGAGGCCAACGGCCAGTGGGACGTCAAGACCCGGCTCGCCGGCGCGGGCGGCCATGGGACGGGCTATCTGGCCGCCATGCTGGGCGGCGCGCCGAGGGCCAGCCTGGACGGCGCGAAGCTGGCGGACGGGCGGCTCCTGCTGCGCGACCTGCAGGTCGCCGGCGCGGGGCTTAAGGCGGAGGCGACCGGCGCGCGCAGCCTGCTGGGCGGGCTGACCTTCAAGGGCAGCGCGGCGGTTTCCAACCTGGCGTCGGCGCACGCGGGGGCGGCCGGTTCCGCGCAGGCGAACTGGTCGGCCGCCCAGGCCAAGGCCGGCCAGCCCTGGACCTTCACCCTCGACGCCCGGGGCGACAAGCTCGCCACCGGCTATCCCGAGCTCGACCGGCTGCTGGGCGGCAAGCCGGCGCTGAAGGCCCAGGCCAACCTGCAGGGCCGTCGCCTGGCGGTGGGCTCCGCCAGCCTGGACGGGGCGGCGCTGAATGCGACCACGGCCGGGGTCCTGGCGCCCGACGGCGGCCTGACCTTCAAGCTCGACTGGAGCGCCGAAGGCCCGTTCCGCGCGGGGCCGGTGGAGGTGGCCGGCAAGGTCAAGGGCTCCGGGGCGATCACCGGGACGCTGGCCTCACCCCGCGCGGACCTGCAGGCCGACCTGGCGTCCATCGACGCGCCGCGCCTGGCGTTGAAGGACGCCCACCTGACGCTGAGCTTCCTGCGCAAGCCCGACGGCTCGAGCGGGACCGCGGCGCTCACTGCGGCCAGTGAATATGGCCCCGCCCGGGCGCGCTCGGATTTCCGCTTCCCCGAGGGCGGGCTCGACCTGACCGCGCTCTCGGTGGACGCGGGCGGGGTGAAGGCGTCCGGATCGCTGTCGCTGCGCAAACAGGCCCCGTCGGCGGCGGACCTAGAGCTGACCGTGACCCGCGGCGCGTTCCTGGACGCTGGGCGGATCGCCGGGACGGTGCGGCTCGCCGAGGCCGCGGGCGGCGCGCGGGCCACGGCCAACCTGACCGCCGAGAACGCCCGTTTCCCCGGATCGGCCGTGACGGTGCGGGCGGCCAAGATCACGGCGGACGGGCCGATGGCGCGGCTGCCCTACCAGGCCCAGGCGACGGGCGTGTCGGACGGCGGGGCCTGGGGCCTGAACGGGCGCGGCGCCTTCTCCGACGCCAAGCCGGGCTATGCGGCGAGCTTCGACGGCCAGGGGCGGCTGGGCGGGCGCGAACTGCGCACCCTGGAGACCGCCCAGTTGCGGTTCGGCGGGCCGGAGCAGAGCGCGCGGCTCAAGCTGGCGGCCTCCGACGGCGGGCGCATCGACTTCGACGGGCGGCTGACCGAGGCCGGGACCGACGTGCGCGCCCAGCTAACCGGCCTGACGCTCGGCCTGCTGAACGAGGACCTGGCGGGGCGCACGGATGCGACGCTCACCCTGCAGGGCCGCGGGCCGAGGCTGGACGGGACGCTGGAGGCCAGGCTCTCCGGCGCGCGCGGCCGCGGGACGTCCGCGGCGTCCGGGATCGACGGGGTGATCCACGGCAAGCTGGCCGGCGACAGCCTGTCTCTCGACATGACCGCCCAGAACGCCCAGGGGCTCAGCGCCAACGGCGCGGTGGTGCTGCCCACCGAGGCCTCGGCGGCGCCCTTCCGCATCGCCATCGCGCGCCAGCGGCCGATGCGTGGCCGGTTCGCCGCCCAGGGCGAGGTGCGTCCGCTGTGGGACCTGCTGGTCGGCGGCGAGCGCAGCCTGGCCGGCAAGGTGATCGCCGAGGGGACCCTGGGCGGGACGCTGAACGACCCGACTGCCGCCGGCCAGGTCAGCATCGCCGACGGGCGCTTCGACGACGGGGCGACCGGGCTGTCGCTGCGCAACGTGGCGCTGAAGGCCGATTTCGCCCGCGAGGCGGTCAGCATCACCCAGGCCAGCGGCGTCGACGGGCACGGCGGCGCGTTGACCGGCACGGGCGTGATCAGCCTGGCGCGTGAGGGCGCCTCCAGCTTCCGGCTGGACCTCAAGGGCTTCCGCCTGATCGACAACGACCTGGCCACCGCCTCGGCGACCGGACGGGCGACCATCGACCGCGCCGCGGACGGCAAGGTCAGGCTCTCGGGCGCCCTGGCCATCGACCGGGCCGACGTGGCCGCGCGCGTGCCGACGCCGTCGGGCGTGGTGGTCATGGATGTGGTGGAAAGGCATCGCCCGGGCGACCTGCCGGCCTCCCTGCCGCCCGCCAACCTGGGCGGAGCGGGTTGGGCGCTGGATGTGACGCTGAAGGCCCCGCGCGGGATTTTCCTGAAGGGCCACGGCCTGGACACAGAGCTGTCGCTGGACGCCCATGTGCGCGGTTCCACCAGCCATCCGGACCTCACCGGCACGGCGCGCGTGGTGCGCGGCGACTACGATTTCGCCGGCAAGCGCTTCGAATTCGATTCCTCCAGCGTGGTCTATCTGTCGACCAAGGCCGAGCAGGTGCGCCTGGACCTCACCGCGACGCGGGACGACCCGACGCTGACCGCCTCGGTGCGCATCCGCGGCACCGCGGCGCGGCCGGAGATCACGCTGACCTCGACGCCGAGCCTGCCCAACGACGAGGTGCTGAGCCAGGTGCTGTTCGGCCGCACGGCCTCGCAGCTCTCGCCGCTGGAGGCCGCCCAACTGGCCTCGGCGCTCACCTCGCTGGCCGGCGGCGGCGGGCTGGACGTGATCGGCAACCTGCGGACTTTCGCGGGCCTTGACCGGCTGGCCCTGGCCGGCGGCGACGCGACCTCGGGCGCCATGAGCATATCCGGCGGCAAATATCTGACAGACAACGTCTATCTGGAGTTGACCGGCGGTGGACGGGACGGCGGCGCGGCGCAGGTCGAATGGCGCGTGAAGCGCAACCTGTCGATCCTAAGCCGGGTCGGTGGGCAGGGCGACGGGCGGCTCGCGGTACGCTGGCGGCGCGACTACTGAGCCGCGCGCTTCGCGGCGTAGGTCTGGGACCCGCGGGTGAAGACCCGGTCGGTCGGCAGGATCTCAGCGATGGGGATGTCGCCGGCCTGCTCCAGGCGGTCGTAGATGGCGGCGAAGTCCTGCAGGGTCGCATCAAGCAGGGCCTGCAGCGAC